>JAFLRR010000009.1 GCA_022511345.1 Alistipes sp. | reverse complement strand
GCACAAGGCTCGGTCCCTCGTCTATGATGGCCAGAATCTCATCACGGTACTCAAGATCCGACAAGGCAACCTTTTCGCGGAATCCGTCCCACGGAATGTCGCTCGTATTCGAGCGTATGATGCTGTCGGGTAGCTCGATGTAGCTGTAAACAAGTTCCTTGAATGTGCGAAGACGGTTCTCGCTAAGCCAGACGTTGAAGTCGTAGCCGCCGTCTGGCGACGCCGTGCCGCGGAAGCGGACGCCAGTGATGCGAAGAAGTGAATCGTGCCGGGAATCATCCAGGAAATCACGCATGTCGCCGATGCGGCTCGTATTGTCTACGAAGGTCGTGTCTACCTCCGGGCGGTTGATGACGTAGCGGATGCGGAAGTGGGCTGCGTTTTGTGAATAGCCTTTGTCTGCGCCGAGTATCGGCACGAGTAACAAAATAAGATTAAGAAGACTCTTTTTTGTAAAATCAACCATACTGTATGATGAATACAATCTAATCGATGCCGCAAATATACATATTTTTACGTAATTGTGTCATTCTGCCTATAATAATGTAGCTAAGCCGCTGAAAAAGAGAACTTCGCGGCGATTTGCCGCGAAGCCACATGTGAGCATATGTGAGATTCCGGGCCTGCCGGCAGCCCGGAAATCTCAGTCGAACATCCCGAGGCTGCGGCGTTTTTCGGCCAGCTGCTCCTCGAGGGGCTCGATATACATCGAGTAGTAGGTGGCGATGCTGCTGCTCTGCTCCCACTCGATTTCGTCGTCGGAGTCGTGCTCAGGATTCTCGCGTCGATACTTCCAGCGCAGCTCGTGCTGCTCTTTCATATGCTTCCATTCGGCTGTCCGCTTCGATATCAGCTCTTCGAGTTCGTTGATTTCACGACTCAGTATGTCACGTATTTCGCTCTCCATAGTCGTTGCTTCTGATTCAGGCATGCTTCGCGGCACGCCTGGCTAAGGTACTGCAAAATTTCAGACTAACCAAATTTTATGACAGAATATCCCGCATGGGGCCCGTTTTCGAGGCGAATCACTGCAGCTCCACCTGCTCGATGCGGCCCGAGCGGACGTACCAGATGTAGCCCTCGACGGAGCGGTAGCCCATGGATTGCAGCAGACGCATGTAGCCGGCAATCTGGCGTCGGTATGCGGGGTTGTCGTGCCCGCCGAACTTGTAGTCGACCACCACGGCGCGGCCGTCGCGTATCATCACGCGGTCGGGACGCTTTACGGAGCGGCTGCCGGGTATGACTATGTCGGACTCGTTGCGAACCTCGTTCCACGAGCCGCTGAACCATTCGTGCACGAGCGGCTCGGCGAGCGCCTTTCGAAGCATGCCGCGCAGCGTGTCGGCCGCCTGGTCATCGAGAGTGCCGTCGGTGTGCATTCGCTCCACGGCATTGAATATGTCCTCCTGATCGGATGCGTTCTCGAATGCGCGGTGCATGAGTATTCCGAAGTTGCGCGGCGAGAGTTCGCGGCTCTGGCCCTCCTCGAAATAGCGCTGCGAGGGCAGGTGCAGACGCATGCCGACCGAAGAGACTGGATAGCGCTCGAGCTTTATGCTCTCGGCCGCTGCCGCGCCATGGCCGTCGGGCAGAGGCGCAGCCTGCGTGCCGTATTCGAATCGCACGAGCCCCTCGTCGAGTTCGGTTGTCCTCACCCCGTCGATTCCTGGCAGAGCTTCGAGCAGATGGCGGCCTATGCGGTCGTTGCGCACATCGGCCGGGATGAATGCGTAGAGAGCCTCGGATGCTCGCGTGAGGGCCACATAGAGCAGATTCATGCTGTCGACATGGGCGTAGACGCTCTCGCGGTAGTATCCTTCGGAGAAGTGCGAGGTTCCGGTCCCCGTTTTGCTGCAGTTGACCGGAAATGCCCCGACCTCGGCAATCTCGGGGTCGCCGGCCGTGGCCCATATGAGGTGGCCGGCAAGCGGTTCCATGCGCCAATTGCAGTAGGGTATGATTACCACGGGCTTCTCGAGTCCCTTGGCCTTGTGTACGGTCATTATCTCTATGGCCTGCTCGCTGCGCTCCACCGACAGCGATTTCTCGCGTCCGTGCTCCTCCCACCAGGCCACGAATAGCGGAATGTCGGCTATTCGGTTGCTGCAGTAGCCTATTATCTGTTCGTGCAGAGCCTGCAGCCCGGCCGTGCAGTCGGCACGGCTGCCTATGTCGGTATGCATCACAATCTGTTCGAAGGCCTCCTCGGGCGAGAGCATGCGTATCGAAGCCAGGAATGCGAGCAGCTGTTCGTCGAGCGGCTCGTCGAGCGGCCGGCCCGTGAATCTGTTGACCACCGTGCGGCTTATTCCGTCGCCGTTGTCGGCCGAGAGCTTCATGACGGCTATTACGAACAGCACAACCGGCAGACGGCCTATTATCAGCGCCTCCTGCGTCATCACGTCGAAGCGGTAGCGGGGGTCGGTGTTCGAGCTCTTGAACTCGAGCAGCGTGTCGGCCACGGCGGCTCCGTCGCGGTTGCGGCTGACGAGTATCATTATGTCCGAAGGGCGGAAACCGTCGTCCAGCACGCCCTTGATGCACTCGACCAGAGGCGGCTCCGCTCCGTATGTCTCCACGCGGACATATCCCTCGCGCTCGCATCTCTTGCGCGGGTTCTGGTCGTGGGCGTCATATGCCTGCGACATTATCCCGCGCATGCTGTCGGCGGCCTCAGCCGTCAGCGTTCCATCGGCCACGGCCTGGTCCAGACGCGTCGAGAGCAGCTCGTTGTCGCGGGCCACGACGCGGCCTATGACGGCGTTGTTGAACTCGACTATGCGCGGCAGCGAGCGGTAGTTGTCGCGCAGGCGTATGGTTTCGACATCGTTGTGTCCCAGGTCGCTGCCGGCCCTATCGGCCAGTATGCGCCAGTCGCCTCCGCGCCAGCGGTATATCGACTGCTTGACGTCGCCCACGATGAATACCGACGTGTCGGCCGACTGCGCCATGGCGTTGCGCAGCAGCGGCAGGAAGTTGTCCCACTCCTTGGCCGACGTGTCCTGAAACTCGTCTATCATCAGGCGGTCGAAGTGGTTGCCGACCTTTTCATAGATGAATGGCGCGTCGTTGTCGTGTATGAACTGCGCTATGACGTGCTTGGTTTCGGAGAGCAGCATGGTATTCTGTTTCTCGCACAATTCGCGCACCTTGGCATAGAGGTCTGTCAGCAGTGCGAATCCGCGGAAATTTTTTTGCAGCGCCTTGACCGACTCCGACAGCCGGCTTGCGCTGCGGTAGCTGTCGCACAGCCCGGCCAGCAGCGGCTGCAGCTGCGCGACCAGCGGCGCGGCGGGCGAATCGGCGCTGCACCAGCCGTCGGTCGATGCGGCGCATTTGAGCACCGTGGCCGTCGGGGGCGTCAGTTCAGCGGCGGCACGGGTGAAGTAGTGGGCGAAGCTCTTGCTCTTGCCCTTGAAGTCGTCGGGCGACACTCCCGAGGCGTGCATTATGGCCAGAGCCTGCTGCGCTATGGCGCAATACTGGCCGACAACCTCGCCGAGACGTTTTGTCAGGCGGGCTATCATTGCAGCCAGCTCCTGCTTGGGCATGGCTGCCTGCAGGGCTTCGCGGTTGCTCTCCTTGAAAATCTCGCCGCCGAGGCTCTTTATCTCCTCGCGTATGTCCCACCGCCGGCCGCTTTCGATCAGCTCGCGCGCATACTCCGACATCCACTGCCGCATCTGCTCGTCGGCCGTGATGCTCTCGACCAGTGCGTCGGCGCTCTGCGAGAGTACCGAGGCGGTCTCTATCTCGATGTTGTAGTCGAGGTCTATACCCAGCTCGCGGATGAATGCCCGCAGTATGCGCTGGAAGAATTTGTCGATTGTAAGGACCGTGAAGTGCGAGTAGTCGTGCAGCACGTCCGACAGCACTGCAGCGGCCCGTTTGGCCACCGTGGCGGGGTCGGTCGCCAGCTCTTCGCAGAGGCTCTGCATGTAGGAGTTGCGCGTGCCGGTCGACAGGCGGTATAGCTCGTCGAGTATGCGGCTCTTCATCTCCTCGGTGGCCTTGTTGGTGAATGTCACGGCCAGAATGCGGCGGTAGAGCCGCGGCTCGGCAATCACATCGCGTATGTATTTGTATGCGAGGCGGTAGGTCTTGCCCGAACCGGCACTCGCGTTCATTATCACGGCTCTCATTGCTTCTGGTCGGTTGTTCTGTTGCAGACGGCCCGGTAGTCGCAGTAGCGGCACGTGTCGGTGTCTTCGCACATTCTGAATGGTATGCTCGCATCGAACATCTCAGCGAGCGTGTCGCGCACGGCGTTCTCGAATCTTTCGGCCACGTCCGAGTAGCGTATCTCCTGCTTGCCGCTGCGGTCGTTGAGCAGTGGGCTGAATGTCTCTTCGTGCATGCGCCGCACGTAGTATAGCGCCGGCGTCACCTCGCGGCCCTTCGAGCGCGAGAGCATCATGGAGTATAGCAGAGTCTGGATTATGTGCGAGTGCCTCGACGAGAATGGTCCGTTGAATAGCTCCTCGGGCGAATCGAACGAGGTGTTCATGCTGCCGGTTTTGTAGTCGACCACGCGCAGCGATCCGTCGTCGAGCGAATCTATGCGGTCCGAGGTTCCGGCCAGGCGAACCGAGAGGCTGCGTCCAGCCGATTCGAACGGGAAGTCTATCTCGACCTGCTGCTCGAGTCCCTGAACCGAGAAGTCGTCGTGGGCGGCGTCATATGGTATCACGCTGCTGCGTATGTAGCGCAGTATTATCTCGCGCACGAGGGTCAGATTGCCGGTGTAGTCCTCGCGTCCGGCGTCGGGGTCCTTGAGATACATTTCGCGTATGGCCTGCTCGACGGCCTGCTCCGGAGCATCGGTCTTGAGCAGCGCCCGGAGCGTGTCGCCGGGCGAGTGTTCGCCGCGGATGCGCTCATAAAGTATCTGCATCGAGGCGTGGAGTATGTTGCCGAATATGCGCGAGTCGATGTCGTCGGAGAGCTCGTCGTCGACATTCACGCGCGCTATGGAGGCCAGATAGAAACGCATCGGGCAGGCTACATAGCGGTAGAAGGCCGTGGGCGACAGCATCCGCCGCGCGGGACCGGTGAACTCGCCGAGTTTTTCGAGCGTGCGGCCCTCCTTGGCCACCTCGAGACGGCTGTCGTGCGCCGGCACTATGTCCACGCCCACCTCCGTGCGTCCGATTTTCAGTCCGCTTTCGAATCCCAACTGGCGTATGTATCGGCTCGGCTCGCCGGTGCTCTTCTCGTCGGCATGCGAGCGGTAGAGCATCCAGACATTCTCGGCGCGCTGTATGAGTCGGTAGAAGTAGTAGGCGTAGACGCCTTCGTGGTGCTCGTGCGTAGGCAGCGCATAGGCCGCACGCAGGTTGTAGGGTATGAACGATGCCCGCGACGACACTGCACCGGGGAAGTTGTCGTCGGTCATAGAGAGTATTATGACATTCTTGAAGTCGAGGTTTCTCGTCTCGAGTATACCCATAATCTGCACGCCCTCGAGCGGCTCGCCCTCGAAGGGTATGCGCAGCGTCTGCAGGTGCCGGCGCAGCAGCGAGGTGTAGACTGCCGTGCTTATGTCTATTCCGCAGCCGGCAAGCGAGTTGCCGGTCTTGGCTATCTCCTCGGCAATGACTGCCAGAAACTCCGTGCGGCGGTCGGCCTCGTCGTCCTGGCCTGGCGTTCTGGCTGCGGCTGCCACGGCATCGGCCAGATATCGTTCCAGTTCCGCGCGTCCGGCGACGGGCCTGAATATCGAAGCCAGCAGTTCGTTGGCCGAAAGCATCTCGGCATCGACGTCTATGCGGCGGTTGTCGGCTATGTCGGCAATCAGCCTGCGGCATGTGTCGGCATCGCTGTCGGCAATGTAGGGGTGCGAGAGCAGCCCAGTGACGTCGGCATGGTAGAATGCCGGCTTGCCGTGCCTGGTGCGCTGTCTGCTCTGCAGCTCTATGAGGCGCTCGACGAACGAATAGGCTAGCGTGCGCCGCAGCGGATAGCCCATCGTCACATTTGCCCGGCCGACCGACTCGGGCAGCGAATGCAGCACAGGCAGCAGCAGTTCCTCGTCGGTGAGCACTATGGCCGTCTCCTTGCCCAGCTCGCCGCCGGGAGCCATGCGCGCCAGCGTGTCGAGAATCGTTGCGGGATATTTGCACTGCACGGCATCCGACGAGGCGGCCACGACCGTCATGCTGCGCTTGGTCGCAAGCATGTTGTCGTGGGATATGTCGCCTGCCGGCGGGAACATTCGTATGTTGTCGCGCAGGAACATGCCGGCCTCCTGCTCGCTGCGGTCGCGGTAGTAGGAGTCGTAGTCCCAGTAGAACAGAGCCCGGCCCGTGGCCTCGAGCGAGCGGAAGAGCTGCTTTTCGCACTCGGACAGGGCATTGAATCCGGCTATGGCGTATGTCCGCTCCGCGGCGAACGAACCCGTTCCGTCGCGCAGCTTCTCGGCGGCGGCGCGGTGGAGCATGCCGCCGTAGGCTATGCCCTGCGCAGCCAGAGCCTCGCGGAACTGCGTGTATATGTCGCCCAGCGTGCGCCACATCTCCAGAAAGCGGCGCTTCTCGCGCGAGAGCTCCTCGCCGTCGGCAAAGCAGCCCCAGAACGACACTATGCGCAGCTGCTCGGGCGTGAGATACGACATGTCGGCTTCCAGCTCGCGTATGTCGGCTATGTTGCGGAAGAGCATTCGCGCATCGACCATGTATTTGTCGATGGTGTCGAAATCGGCCAGCAGCATGTCGCCCCAGAAGTAGAATTTGTCGAACGGCTCGTCGTGGTAGCGCGAGTAGACCTTGTAGAGTTCGGCAATGAGTCTTATGCGGTCGGCGGAGTGCAATCCCGATACCTCCTCCATGAGCTCGTCCACCGTAATCCAGTGCGGCTGCCAGAGAGGTCTTTCTGCAATCGCAGCCAGCGCGTCGGTGAAGAATAGGCGCGCGCGCCGCGAGGGGAACATTATGTGCAGCGACGATATCGCATCGCCGAAACGGTCGTAGAGGTCGCGGGCCGTCTCGTTCAGAAAGCCTTGCATGGCTACTTGGCCGCCTTGATGCTGCCGCCGAATATCGCCGAGCGCTGCTGCTTGATTATCTGCGGCTCGCCGTGATAGATGAGCGTTGCCGAGGTCGATGCCGAGGCCTTCAGCCGCTCGGTCACCGTGACGGTTACGTTGGCGCCGTGCGAGGCGGTTATTTCGGCGTCGGTTACATCCAGTCCTGCGGCATCTATGCGGCCGCTCGAGGCGTCGAGCTCCAGATAGCGGACGCTGCCCGAGAGCTTCATCTGCGACTCCTTGCCCGAGAGCTCGGCTTCGAGGTCGACGATCTCAATGTCGGCCTCCAGACGGGCTCCGTCGCTCATCTTGAGTGTCAACATCTTCTCGGCGAGCGTGCCCTCCGCCTGGGCGTATGCGCCGGCCAATGATATCGACTCGAGCGAGTGGTAGTAGACTGTGGCCGATGTGTTGCTGCGCTTGTCGAGTGTGATTTTCTCAGATATGGTCAGCACTCCCTTCTTGACCTCGGCGCGGAACTTGCCCTCGTCCGAGCCGCCGGTGTCGTAGACTATGCGCGGAGCCTCCGATGCGTCGGCGCGCACGAAGCGTATGTCGATTGCCGCCGAGACCTTCACCTCGGTGAATTCGGGCAGCCACTGGTTCGACGATGTGTCCTGTGCGGCTGCCGACAGAAGTGCCGCAACCGCCGCAAAAGTGAGGATGATTCGTTTCATATCATGATTCCGTTCATTCGTTTTGTCGCACCAATATACGGAAAAATAGCCGATTCGCAAAATCGAAGCGCCGAAAATTCCCCTCGTCGGACTCAGAGCGTCACCTTGAAATATCCCGCTCCGCTTCGGCGGGCGGCCTCGAGGCCCACGGGCGAATCTTCGAATATGAGCGTCTCGTCGGGCGATACGCCCTCGGCCTGCATGATTTTCAGGAAACATTCGGGCGAAGGCTTGCTCTGCTGCACGTCATTGCTGGTGACTATGCCGTCGATGCCCTCGTCGAGCGATAGGGCGCGCATGGCGTTGCGCACGTTGTCGGCCTGGCCGGTCGAGGCTATCCACACCCGTCCGCCCTGGCGGCGGAAGTCGAGACAGAAGTTCCACAGCGGCTCGTTCAGGCGCACGGTGTCGAAAAAGGTGGGGTATAGCTCGATTTTGCGGCGGCGGATGCGGTCGATTACTGCCGGGTCGGTGAATCCCGCCTCGCGCAGAAACTCCGGGCAGCGCATGCCGAACCAGCGGCCGAAATACTCCTCCTCGCCGAGGCGGAAACCCTCCTCGGCCAGCGCTACGGCATAAGCGTGGTAGTTGGCCTGGCGCGTGTCGGCGAGCGTGCCGTCGAAATCGAGTATTATGAGCTTTATACGAGCCATTGCCATCAGTCGAACGACTGCATGCCCGACTCGGCTATCTGCATGATTCGCTGGTAGTTTTCGGGCGTCAGTTCCATGAAAAAGTAGTGTATCGGGTCGATTCTCATGCCGTTGTACCACACCTCGTAATGCAGGTGCGGAGCCAGCGAGAGACCCGTGTTGCCGGTGCGGGCTATGATGTCGCCGCGTCGTACCTGCTGGTTCTTGAAGACCTCGATTTTGCCCAGGTGGCTGTACGAAGTCTCGTATCCGTTGCCGTGGTCGAGGACCACCGTGCGGCCCGATGTCGAGCTGCGCGTGGATACGCTCTTGACTTTGCCGTCGGCCGTGGCGAACACGCTCGAACCCTCGGGCACGGTGTAGTCCACGCCCTGGTGCATCTGCATCGTCTTGTAGAAGGGGTTCATGCGCATACCGTAGGAGGCGGTCAGAAGCGAGAGTTTCTTGTTGGTTACGGGCTGTATGGCCGGAATCGAGTGCTTGGCCTCGCCCGCGGCGTCGATTCGCTCCTGCAGGAGCAGATATGATTCGTTGAGGGCCGACAGACCGCTCTCCATGCGCTCCACGCGTGCGGCCAGCTCTTTGGTCAGCTTGCGGGTGCTCTTGCCCAGCAGCTGCTCGTATGCTGTCAGTCGCCGTTCGTCGGCTTCGGTGTCGAAGTCGTAGGGATCCGACTCGAATAGCGTGCGGAACACGCTGCGGTCGCGCTCGACGAGGTTGCCGAGCACCGTTTCGAGCGAGTCGTATCGCACCGAGAGGGCCTCGTACTGCTCTTTGAGCCTGTCCGTCGAGTGTTTCATGCGGTACTCGAGGGGCGTATCGAAAAATAGCGATATGACGAAGTAGTAGAGCACGGCCACGCCCAGCCACACCAGCAGCTGGATTATGAAACGCAGCAGATTGCGTCTGAATCCTCCGCGCGCCCTGCGGCGCTCTGTTTTGCGGTTATCTGCTGTCATCGCTGTCATCGAATTTTTCGAGGTTCACGCGGCGGATGTTCTCCATCAGGTCTACGTACTCCTCTGATGTCATGTTTCTGTCGAAATAGTTGATGGGGTTCACGGGCTGCCCGGCACGTAAAACCTCGTAGTGGAGGTGGGGTCCCGTGACGCCTCCCGAGCGGCCTGTCTCACCTATGACCTGGCCGCGAACCACCTTGTCGCCCGGTTTTACGAGTATGCGGTTCAGGTGGGCGTAGCGCGTCTTGTATCCGAATCCGTGGTCGAGCAGAATCTGTCGTCCGTAGCCGCGGTACCGCATTCCGTTGTCGACCGCCTCGACCGTGGCGTTGCCCGTGGCGAAGACCACGTTGCCCACGGCGCAGCCGAGGTCTATTCCCTTGTGGTATATGGTGCGGTGGTATATGGGGTGATGCCTCCAGCCGAAGTGGTCGATGCTCGTGAGCTGCGTGCGCTCGATGGGCCACACTGCCGGTATTGTCGACGAGAGCTGCTCCTTGTCCTTCGAGAGCTGCTGCAGTTCGTCCATCGACACCGATTCGAGATAGAGCAGGCGGGCCATGTCGTCGATGTCGTACCATGCGGGTATCATCACATCGGCATACCTGTCGTCGCTCATTGGCGCGTATTTGCTTTCGGGATACTCAGCATAGACACCGTCGACTGTTATGGTGTCCACGGCGAACAGCGGGCGGTAGATGTTGTCGTCGCGGTGTTTTATCTGTTCGATTTTGCGGCGTGCCGAGGCTATCCTGTCGCGCAGGATGCCGTATTTTATCATCAGCTCGCGGTTGTCGCGGTTGATGGCATACATCTTTGGGGTGTAGAAAAAATAGGAGAACAGGACGTTGACCATCGAAACGAGGATGAATCCTATGAGAGCTTTGCGCAGTAGATGATAAATCCGCAGACGGTAGAGAGTCTTACCGTCAGAAGTGCGCCGGCGGCGCGTGCGCTCCGTTTCGGAAAATCGTTCCTCCTGCATAAAAATAAAGTGTTCCGAGTGCGAAATTAGTGTAAATTGTGTAATTTTGCAACCCGGTATATAACGTCAGAAAACAGAGAATTGATATATTGATTATGGAATCAGGAAAAATCCGTCAGGCTTTCCTCGACTTTTTCGAGAGCAAGCAGCACGCAATCGTACCCTCGGCACCCATGGTTGTCAAGAACGACCCGACGCTGATGTTCACCAACGCGGGAATGAATCAGTTCAAGGACATATTTCTTGGCAACGCGCCCCGCAAATATCCCCGTGCGGCCGACACGCAGAAGTGTCTGCGCGTATCGGGCAAGCACAACGACCTTGAAGAGGTCGGCCACGACACCTACCACCACACCATGTTCGAGATGCTGGGCAACTGGTCGTTCGGCGACTACTTCAAGAAGGAGGCCATCGACTGGGCGTGGGAGCTGCTGACCGAGGTCTACAAGCTGCCGGCCGACCGCATGTACGCCACCGTATTCGAGGGTTCGGCCGAGGACGGCGTGCCCTTCGACCAGGAGGCTTTCGACTACTGGGCGCAGCATCTGCCTGCGGACCGGATCATCCGCGGCAACAAGCACGACAACTTCTGGGAGATGGGCGAAACCGGCCCCTGCGGCCCCTGCAGCGAGATACATTTCGACCTGCGCGACGACGAGGAGCGCGCCAAGATTCCCGGCCGCGAGATGGTCAACCAGGGCTCTCCGCTGGTAATCGAGATATGGAACCTGGTCTTCATGCAGTTCAACCGCAAGGCCGACGGTTCGCTCGAGGAGCTGCCTGCGCGCAGCGTCGATACGGGCATGGGCTTCGAGCGCCTCTGCATGATCATGCAGAACAAGAAGTCGAATTACGACACCGACGTCTTCCAGCCCACCATCATGAGCATCTCGCGCATGTCGGGCAAGGAGTACGGCCGTGACGAGAAGTGCGACATCGCCATGCGCGTTATCGCCGACCACCTGCGCGCCATAGCCTTCTCGATAGCCGACGGACAGCTGCCCTCGAACGTCAAGGCGGGCTATGTCATCCGCCGCATCCTGCGCCGCGCCGTGCGCTACGGTTACACCTACCTGGGCTTCAACGAGCCATTCATCTGCCGTCTTGTGCCGGGTCTTGTCGAGCGCATGGGCGGACAGTTCCCCGAGCTGAAGGCCCAGCAGGAGCTGGTGACCAAGGTCATCGAGGAGGAGGAGCTGGCATTCCTGCGCACCCTGGCTACGGGCATCAACCTGCTCGACGGAGTAATCCGCCGCACCAAGGAGGCCGGCGGCAGCACCGTGTCGGGCAAGGATGCCTTCGTGTTGTACGACACCTACGGATTCCCCATAGACCTCACGGAGCTCATCGCCCGCGAGCAGGGCGTGGATGTCGACCTTAAGGAGTTCGATTCCGAGCTTCAGGCCCAGAAGGCGCGCTCGCGCAACGCCGCAGCCGTCGACACCGACGACTGGGTCGAGCTCTTCCCCTGCGTGCAGAGCGAGTTCACGGGCTACGATACCCTCACCGAGCAGGTGCGCATAGCGCGTTACCGCCGCGTGACCTCCAAGGGCAAAACCACCTACCAGTTAGTCTTCGACCGCACGCCCTTCTACGGCAATTCGGGCGGTCAGGTGGGCGACATCGGCCATATCGAGAGCGCCAACGAACGCATCGACATCGTCGCCACCGAGAAGGAGAACGGACTTATCATACATATAGCACAGCAGCTGCCCGAGAATCCCGAGGCCGAATTTACGGCCGTGGTGAATCCCGAAAAACGCCAGTCGGCTGCCAACAACCACTCGGCTACGCACCTCATGCACGAGGCTTTGCGCAAGGTGCTGGGTACGCACGTCGAGCAGAAGGGTTCGATGGTCACGCCCGAGTCGCTGCGATTCGACTTCTCGCACTTCGCCAAGATGACGCGCGAGGAGCTCCGCGAGGTGGAGCGTCTGGTCAACCGCGCCGTGAGGGCCGACTATCCGTTAGAGGAGAACCGCAACGCCACCAAGGAGGAGGCCGAGGCAGCCGGAGCGATGATGCTCTTCGGCGAGAAGTACGGCGACCGTGTGCGCATGGTGCGCTTCGGAACGTCGGTCGAGCTGTGCGGCGGTACGCACACGCAGTCGACGGGCCGCATCGGCTTCTTCAAGATATTGTCCGAGAGCGCCATTTCGGCCGGCGTGCGACGCATCGAGGCCGTTACGGGCGAGGCCGCCGAGAATCTGCTCTATGCTGCTGAGGATACCATAAACGCCATCGGCGAGTATGTCCGCAACCCGCAGATAGTCCAGGCCGTCAAGCGTCTTGTCGAGAGCAGCGACGTCCTTTCGGCGCAGCTCGAGACCCTGCGCCGCGAGCAGGCTGCGGAGTGGGCCGAGCGCATAGATGCGGCTGCACCCGTGCGCGACGGCATGCGCCTGTTTGCCGTGCGCACCGACCGCCTGCCCGAGATTATTAGGGAAGCGGCCCACAATTTGCGTTCGCGTCATTCCGACATGGTGGCCGTCATAGGCTCCGAGAATGGCGGCAAGCCGAGCCTTACGGTGGCCCTGGGCGACGATATCGTGGCTGCCGGCGTCGATGCCGGAGCCGTGGTTCGCGAGGCTGCCAAGGTGATGAACGGCGGAGGCGGCGGACAGAAGTTCTTCGCTACGGCCGGTGGCAAGAATCCCGAGGCTCTGCAGGCTGCCGTCGACAAGGCGGTCGAGATTATCTCGGCAAAGATGAAAAACTAAAAAATGTTGATTTGATATGTCTCAGAAAGTTTTACTGATGATTCTCGACGGATGGGGACGCGGCGACCACTCGCGCTCGGACGTGATCTATTCCGTACACCCGAAATATATCGAGGCCATGACGGCCGCCTATCCTCATGCGCTGCTGCGCACCGACGGCGAAAACGTCGGCCTGCCCGAGGGGCAGATGGGCAATTCGGAGGTTGGACACCTCAACATCGGCGCCGGCCGCGTGGTCTACCAGGATCTGGTGAAGATCAACCGCGCCTGCCGCGACAACTCCATC
Organism: Alistipes sp.; assembly: GCA_022511345.1. Taxonomy (GTDB): domain Bacteria; phylum Bacteroidota; class Bacteroidia; order Bacteroidales; family Rikenellaceae; genus Alistipes. The sequence goes on along the minus strand of JAFLRR010000009.1, from coordinate 87,701 downwards.
ATGCAGAACCCCGAGGTTGTCAAGGCTTTCGAGCACGCCCGCGACAACGGAGCATCGGTTCACCTTATGGGTCTGGTCTCTGACGGCGGCGTGCACTCGTCGCTCGACCACCTGCTCAAGCTCACCGACATAGCTGCCGCATACGGCATCGACAACACGTTCGTTCACTGCTTCATGGACGGCCGCGACACCGACCCGCACAGCGGCAAGGGCTTTGTGGAGACTCTGCAGAACCATATGCAGACCAAGTCCACGGGCAAGGTAGCCTCGATTATCGGCCGCTACTACGCCATGGACCGCGACAAGCGCTGGGAACGCGTGAAGGTGGCCTACGACATGCTCATCGACGGCGTGGGCGAGGCTTCGTCGGATATGGTCGAGGCCGTGCAGCGCTCGTATGATGCCGGCGTTACCGACGAGTTCATCAAGCCCGTGGTCCGCATCGACGCCGAGGGCCGCCCCGTCGGCCGCATCAAGGCCGGCGACACGGTCATCTTCTTCAACTACCGCAACGACCGCGCAAAGGAGCTGACCATCGCTCTGACTCAGGAGGATATGCCCGATGCAGGCATGCACACGCTGCCGTTGTACTACTGCTGCATGACCCCCTACGACGCCAAGTTCACTGGTCTGCACATCCTCTTCGACAAGGAGAACGTTGCCGACACCATCGGCGAGTATGTTTCCAAATGCGGCCTGTCGCAGCTGCGCATCGCCGAGACCGAGAAGTATGCCCACGTGACATTCTTTTTGAACGGCGGCCGCGAGGAGAAGTTCGAGGGCGAGGACCGCATTCTGGTCGCTTCGCCCAAGGTCGCGACCTATGACCTGCAGCCCGAGATGAGCGCCTACGAGGTGGCCGACAAGCTGGCCGAAGCGCTCGATTCGCAGAAATACGATTTCATCTGTCTTAACTTCGCCAACGGCGACATGGTGGGACACACTGGCATGTACGAGGCCATCGTCAAGGCCGTGAAGGCTGTCGATGAGTGCGTCGCCAAGGTTGTCGAGGCAGCCAAGCGCAACGGCTACGAGGTGGTTCAGATTGCCGACCACGGCAATGCCGACAATGCCGTCAACGCCGACGGCTCGCCCAACACGGCCCACTCGCTCAACCCCGTGCCCATCGTCGTGGTCTCGGACCGAGTGAAGGCCGTGCACGACGGCATTCTGGCCGACGTGGCGCCTACGGTGCTGGCTCTTATGGGCCTCGAGCAGCCTGCTGCCATGACCGGCAAGTCGCTTGTGGAGTTGAAATAATCCGACTCTCTGTCGATGAAAAAGTCCCGGACTGTGCAGTCCGGGACTTTTTTGCTCGAGCAGTGGCTGCTCATCTATTTTTAATCAGCACAAAACAACGACTGATTCCCTTGCGCGCAGAAGGTGCGGATATTCTCGACAATGCACCCTATGAGCACCTCGACCGCCTCGACGGGCGACCATGCGTTGTGGGGCGAGAGAAGCAGCCGGTCCGGCTCGCGCACCGCAAGCAGCGGGTTGCCAGGCTCTATGGGCTCGTTGACGAACACGTCGAGTCCCGCGCCGGCTATCGTGCCGGCGTCGAGCGCCTCGGCCAGCGCCTTCTCGTCGACTATGCCTCCGCGGGCTACGTTGACCAAAATCGCCGAGGGCTTCATCTGCGCCAGCTCTGCGGCACCTATCAGCCCGCGTGTGCGTGGCGTGAGCGGCGCATGTATCGACACTACGTCGGACGTGCGCAGCAGCTCCGCGAGCGGCACGGCAGGGTAGGGCTCCTGGCGCACGACACCCGAGACGGAGGTGTAGACGACGCGGCATCCCAGCGCTTCGGCTACGCGCGCCACGGCATGGCCTATGTTTCCCAGCCCGATTATTCCCCACGTCTTGCCGTGCAGCTGCCATGTCGTGCGCCCGAAGTGGAATTGACGCTCGCTGCCGGCGTATTCGTTCTTGACAAAGCGGTCGTAGTAGCCGATTTGGCGCAGCAGTCCTATCGCGGCGCCTATGGTGGTCTCGGTCACGGCGTGCGTGGAGTATCCCACCGCATTCCTGACCTCGATGCCCAGCTCTTCGGCTGCCTGAAGGTCTATTTGGTTCATTCCCGTGGCTGCTACGCATATCAGTCTCAGCCGCGGCAGCGCCTGCATCGTCTGGCGGTCGAATGGCACCTTGTTGGCAATTACTATGTCAGCCTCGCGGCAGCGGTCGAGAATCTCGCCGCGCTGCGTGGTCTCGTATCCTGTATAGTTGCCGAGCGAGCGTATTGCCGACAGGTCGGCGCCGCCCAGACTGTACTGGTCCAGAAAGACTATGTTCGGTTTCATATGATGTCTCGTTTTTTTGTTCTCTTGTCTCTTGTTTACGGCCGCCTCGTGGCGCTACAGCTCTCCTAACAGGTCGCGTATGACCACCGAGGCGCAGCCTATGCCGAACACGGCGGGTATGTATGACACCGTGCCCACGTTCGACTTCTTGTTGCGCTCGTCGCATACTGTCATCGCGCCCTCACGAATCGGCTCGGCCGAAAATACGGCTCTGAAGCCGCTGCGTATTCCTAACTTGTGGAGCCTTTTGCGCAGCATGTGCGCCAGCGGGCAGTGGTGGGTCTTGGATATGTCGGCTATCTCCATGCGCGTAGGGTCGGTTTTGGCGCCGGCGCCCATCGAGCTGACCAGCGGATATCCGCGCTCGAGCGCGGCGGCTATCAGAGCCATCTTGGGCGAGAGAGTATCTATGGCGTCGACCACATAGTCGAAGCGCGCCGAGTCGAGCAGCTCGTATGTCCTCTCGTCGCGGATGTACTCGTTGACCACCGTGAGCTCTATTTCGGGGTTTATGTCGCGCAGGCGCGCCGCGAGAATCTCGGCCTTGGGCTGCCCTATGGTGGAGTGCAGCGCCACTAACTGGCGGTTTATGTTGCTCGCCGCAACGGTGTCGGCATCGGCTATGGTCATGCGTCCCACGCCGGCACGGGCTATCATCTCGGCAGCATAGGCACCCACGCCGCCCAACCCCACGACCAGCACGTTGGCGCGGCGCAGCATGTCGAGTTTGTCGGCACCGAATAGCAGCTCGGTGCGCTCAGTCCAGTTGTCCATCTGTAAAGAGTCGTTTGTAGTTTCCGTAAATCCTCTCCCGCAGGGTCGCTATATCCGTTTGGACGGCATCCGCCGCTGCGGCGTATATATCCTCTATGGCCGTATCGTCGTCATCGGTCTCTAAAAACATCGACTCCGGCGGCAGCGCCCTCATGGCCTCAGCTGTGCGGGGCGACGCGAGCGAGCGCCGGCCGAACGAGAGCATGTATCCGCGGCCGGCGGCCTGCAGCGCCTGCTGCCTGGAGCCTATGAATCCGTGGAATATCACGCCCGGCAGCCTGTATCGGCCGAGTATGCTCATCACCGCCTCGAATCTTCTGACACAATGTATTACCACCGGCAGCCGCAACTGCCCGGCCAGCTCCAGATGCGCCCTGAACAGCCGCTCCTGCGCCTGCATATCCACGCCGCACGCGGCGTCGAGCCCGGTTTCGCCTATAGCCTGTGCCGCAGATAGCTGTTGTGCGAGCAGCAAGCCCAGACTCGAGGCATCTGCCGCCGCGGTTTTGCCGGCATCCCAGGGGTGTATTCCCGCGCTGCGCAGCTCCGTTCCGCGGCCAGTCGGGCGGTGGGTGTGTATGTTCACATAGGGTGCTTCCACAAGACAAATTTAAGGCTCAAAATCGGTAATTCAAAATTAATTCCTCGCAGCGCCCTAAAGTTGCCCCGCCGATTAGCTATTCTGCAAAAAAAGTAGTATCTTCGCGCCCGAGTCGGTTGTTATAATTATAACAGACGCGGCGCAAACCAGAACGAAACAAAACAATCAAATATTTAACTAACTTCTATGTCGAAAATCATCAAACTACGCAAGGGTCTCGACATAAGACTGCAGGGCGAAGCGCTCCGGGAGGTGTCCGATGCGCCGCGCGCTGCTCTCTATGCCGTGGCACCGCCCGATTTCGAGGGCGTGACCCCCAAAATGCTGGTTAAGGAGGGCGACAGCGTGAAGGCCGGAACACCGCTCTTCTTCAACAAGTACGACGAGCGCGTGATATTCGTTTCGCCCGTGAGCGGCAAGGTCAGCGCCGTGAACCGCGGCGAAAAGCGCCGCATACTGTCGGTGACTGTCGAGGCCGATGCCGAGCAGTCGTTCGAAAAGTTCGAAGTCTCAGACGCCTCCGACCGCTCTGCAATTACGGCCCTGCTCCTCAAGTCGGGCCTATGGCCGATGCTCATACAGCGTCCCTACGGAATCATCGCCTGCCCGGACGATACGCCGCGCGACATATTCATCTCGGCATTCGATACGGCACCGCTGGCTCCCGACTACGAATTCGTGCTCGGTTCCGAGGGCAAGAACCTCCAGAAGGGCATCGAGGTGCTTTCGCGCCTTACCTCGGGCAAGGTTCACCTGTCGGTTCTGGCCGGTCACGAGTCGCTGGGCGCATCGCTCAAGGGCGTCGAGCTCCACACCTTCGCCGGCAAGCACCCCGCAGGCAATGTGGGCGTGCAGATTCACCACATCGCACCCGTGAACAAGGGCGAGAAGGTCTGGACGGTCAACATTCAGGATGTGGCTATCATCGGCCGCCTGTTCAACGAGGGCCGCGTCGACATGACGCGCATCGTGGCCGTAGCAGGCTCCGAGGTCAAGGCTCCGGCCTACAAACGCATAATCTCGGGAGCCCCCGTCGAGTCGATACTCGCCGACAATGTCAAGGCTCAGGCCGAGGGCCGCTCGGTGCGCATCATCTCGGGCAACGTGCTCACCGGCACCAAAACCCCGAAGGATGGCTACATCGGCTTCTATGCCAACATGCTTACCGTCATCCCCGAGGGTGACGACTACGAGTTCCTGGGCTGGGCTATGCCGCGCCTGAAGAAGTTCTCGGTTTCGAGAGCCTACTTCTCGTGGCTCTTCCCTCGCCGCCGCTATGTGCTCGACACGAATCTCAACGGCGGCGAGCGTCCGTTCGTTGTCACGGGCCTTTACGAGAAGTATCTGCCCATGGACATTTATCCGATGTACCTGCTCAAGGCATGTCTTGCGGGCGACATCGACAAGATGGAGAATCTGGGTATCTACGAGGTAGTCGAGGAGGACCTGGCGCTGTGCGAGTTCGTCGACCCCTCGAAAATCGAGATGCAGCAGATTATCCGCGATGCGATTAACTTAATGATTAAGGAGGCCTGACGATGAAAGGACTTCGCAAATATGTTGACAAGATAAAGCCCGCCTTCTCCGAGGGAGGACGGTTCGGGTTCCTCGCATCGACCTTCGATGCATTCGAGACCTTCCTGTTCGTGCCCAACACGACCACGGCCAAAGGCTCGCACATACGCGACTGCAACGACATGAAGCGCACGATGATAGTGGTCGTCGGCGCACTTCTCCCCGCATTCCTGTTCGGCTGCTACAACACCGGTCTGCAGGTGGGGCTGCATGGTTTGCAGGCATTCTTCTACGGACTGGTGCGCATCCTGCCGATGGTGTGCGTTTCGTACTTCGTCGGTCTGGCCATCGAGTTCGCCTTCGCCCAGATGCGCAAGCACGAGGTCAACGAGGGCTTCCTGGTAACGGGTCTGCTTATCCCGATGATTATGCCCGTCTCCACGCCGCTGTGGATGGTGGCGCTCGGTACGGCCTTCTCGGTAATCTTCGTCAAGGAGGTTCTCGGCGGCACGGGCATGAATGTCTTCAACCCGGCAATCGTAGCCCGCGCGTTCGTATTCTTCGCCTACACGCCCTCGATGTCGGGCGAGAAGGTGTGGTATTCGGACTGGACCATGATGGGCGCGCAGGTCGACGGCGTGAGCGGCGCTACGGCACTCGACAATCTGTCGGCCTATGCCTCGTCGCACTCGGCGCTCGACGCCTTCCTGGGCTTCATGCCCGGCTCGTTCGGCGAGACTTCGACGCTGGCCATACTCATCGGCGGCGCCATACTGCTCTTCACGGGCATAGCTTCGTGGCGCACCATGGTTTCGGTGTTCGTCGGCGGACTTGCTGTCGGCTACCTGTTCCAGCTGTGCGGCCTGACTGACTATCCCGCATGGTGGCACCTGATTGTGGGCGGCTTCGCCTTCGGTGCCGTCTTCATGGCTACCGACCCCGTGACCTCGGCTCAGACCGACACGGGCAAATATATCGTCGGCTTCATGACGGGTGCTCTGGCTGTGCTCATCCGCCTGGTCAACCCCGCTTACCCCGAGGGCATGATGCTGGCAATACTGTTTATGAACGCACTGGCTCCGACCGTCGACCACTTCGTAGTCGAGGCGAGCATCGCACGCCGCAAGAGACGTGCTGCAAACGTAAAGTAAGGAGGACGGAACAATGAACAAAAACAGCAATACCTATATCGTCGTCTACTCGGTTGTCATGGTCGTCATCGTGGCCGTGCTGCTGTCGGTAACGGCGCTGTCGCTGCAGCAGCGGCAGAATAACAACCGTCTGAACGAAAAGAAGCAGTCGATACTCTCGTCGCTGTCGGCTTCGGACCGCAACTTCGACGAGTATATCGACGCCTATGCCGTCGATGCCTCGGGCCAGCGTGTCCAGGTGGCCGACATATTCGCTCTGACGGAGGATCTGAAGGGCGCCTTCGAGGCGGGCACCTATCCCGTCTTCGAGGCCAGCGACGGCCGCGTCGTGGTTCCCGTCACCGGCAACGGCCTCTGGGGACCGATTTGGGGCTATGTTGCTCTTGAGAGCGACATGAGCACCATCGCCGGCGTAGTCTTCGACCACTCGGGCGAGACTCCGGGCCTGGGCGCCGAGATTGCCACGGCCAAACATCAGGCTCAGTATGTGGGCAAGACCATCTTCGAGGGCGACGAGTTCACCTCGGTGCGCCTGCGCAAGGGCGGAGCGGTCGATGCGGCTCACGAGGTCGACGCCATATCGGGCGGCACCAAGACTTCGGACGGCGTTACGGCCATGCTTCGCAACAGCCTGCAGAACTATATTCCCTTCTTTGCCGGCAAGCGTGCCGCTGCCGAGCATGAGGAGTGCACCTGCCCGGCCGATGGTGAAGATAATGCAGAGTCTAACGAATAAAGTCGGAAACAATGGGTAATAATGAAAAGGAGCCGATGTTTTCGGCCAAAAACATGAAATATCTGACGGGTCCCTTCTCGGCGAACAACCCCGTCATAGTGCAGATACTGGGTATCTGCTCGGCACTGGCCGTCACCGTGCAGCTCAAGCCCGCCATCGTCATGGCTCTGTCCGTGGCCGTGGTTACGGGTTTCGCCAATCTGGTCATGTCGCTGCTCAGAAAGGGCGTGCCTTCGCGCATCCGCATCATCGTGCAGCTGGTGGTCATCGCGGCGCTGGTTATTCTCGTCGACCAGGTTCTCAAGGCCTTCGTCTACGACGTTTCGAAGCAGCTGTCGGTCTACGTTGGTCTGATTATCACCAACTGTATAGTCATGGGCCGCGTCGAGGCCTTCGGTCTGGGCAACAAGCCCTGGCCCTCGTTCCTCGACGGTCTGGGCAACGGTCTGGGCTACGGCCTTATACTTGTCATCGTGGCGTTCTTCCGCGAGCTGTTCGGCTCGGGTTCGCTGCTGGGTCTGCACATAATTCCCGAGAGCTGGTATGCTGCCGATGGCGGCTTCTACAGCAACAACGGACTTATGCTCTTCCCGCCGATGGCGCTGATTATCGTGGGCTGCATCATCTGGGTGCACCGCTCGTGGAAAAAGGATTTACAGGAAAAATAGGAGATTAGAGTATGGAATCGCTGAATATATTCATCAAGTCGATTTTCATCGACAACATGGTCTTCGCATTCTTCTTCGGAATGTGCTCCTACATCGCAGTGTCGAAGAGCGTGAAGACGGCCGTAGGCCTCGGCGCCGCCGTGACGTTCGTCATGCTTACCACGGTGCCTCTCAACTATCTGCTCTACCAGTACGTGCTCAAGGCAGGCGCACTGTCGTGGGCTGGTCTGGCCGATACCGATTTGAGCTTTCTGACCTTCATCGTCTTCATTGCGACCATCGCGGCATTCGTGCAGCTGGTCGAGATGGTGGTCGAGAAGTTCTCTCCGGCACTCTACGGGCAGCTGGGTATCTTCCTGCCGCTTATCGCCGTTAACTGCGCCATACTGGGCGGCTCGCTCTTCATGCAGCAGAAGGTCGACGGCGGCGAGCTTTCGTCGTGCTGGCACTCGATAGTCTACGGACTCGGTTCGGGCCTGGGCTGGTGGCTGGCTATCGTCATGATGGCTGCCATCCGCGAGAGAATCACCTACTCGCACATCCCGGCCGCACTCAAGGGTCCCGGCATCACCTTCATCATCACGGGCCTGATGGGTATCGCATTCATGATATTCTCGGGCATACAATTCTAATCTTCAAATCGATTTACGAAAATGGAATTGACAACTATAATAGCGGCGATTGCGGCATTTCTCGTGGTGATACTGCTGCTGGTGGCTCTGCTGCTGGTGGCTAAAGCCAAGCTCACCGTATCGGGTGCCGTTACAATCGATATCAACGGCGGCGAAAAGATTCTCACCGCCGAGAGCGGCTCGACGCTGCTCGCCACGCTTGCCGACAACAGCGTATTTCTGCCGTCGGCCTGCGGCGGAGGCGGCGCGTGCGGCATGTGCAAGTGTCAGGTAATGGAGGGCGGCGGCGAGCTGCTTCCCACCGAGACCGGCTTCATCTCGCGCAAGATGGCCAAGGAGCACTGGCGCCTCGGCTGCCAGGTCAAGGTCAAGGAGAACATGAAAATCAAGGTTCCCGAGGCTGTCCTGGGCGTTAAGAAGTGGGAGTGCGAGGTTGTTTCCAACCGCAACATCTCGACCTTCCTCAAGGAGTTTGTCGTCAAGCTTCCCGAAGGCGAGACGCTCAACTTCCGCAGCGGCGGCTACATCCAGATCGACATCCCGAAGTACGACGAAATCAAATTCTCGGACATGGATATCGACGAGCGCTTCCGCGAGGATTGGGACAAGTTCAAGATGTGGGACCTGGTGACGAAGAACCCCGAGCCTACGTTCCGTGCCTACTCCATGGCCAACCATCCGGCCGAGGGCAACATCATCATGCTCAACATACGTATCGCCACGCCGCCGTTCGACCGTGCTACGGGCGGCTTCATGAATGTCAACCCGGGTATCTGCTCGTCCTATGTCTTCTCGCGCAAGCCGGGCGACAAGGTGACCATCTCGGGTCCCTACGGCGAGTTCTTCCTGCCCGACAACCTGCCCGATACGCAGGAGCTGATATTCATCGGCGGCGGTGCCGGCATGGCTCCCATGCGCAGCCACATCATGCACCTGTTCAAGACCGAGAAGACCAAGCGCCCCGTATCGTTCTGGTACGGCGCCCGCGCCCTGAAGGAGGCTCCCTACATGGAGGATTTCGCCGAGATAGGCGCCGAGTTCCCCAACTTCTCGTTCAACCTGGCACTGGACCGTCCCGACCCCGAGGCCGATGCCGCAGGCGTGAAGTATACGGCGGGCTTCGTTCACAACGTGCTCTACGAGAACTATCTCAAGAATCACGAGGACCCCGAGGGCTGCATCTACCTCATGTGCGGACCCCCGATGATGATTTCGTCGGTGGTAAAGATGCTCGACAGCCTCGGCGTGCCGCCTGAGAACATTCTCTACGACAACTTCGGTTCGTAGTGATTCCAAGATAACTGAGCCGAGGGCCGGACCGCGCAGTCCGGCCCTCGGCTTGTTTTCTGCCAGCCGGTGCCGAAGGCAGGACGATGCCCGCGGCATCGGGCTGATTGCGGGGCGGCGGCAGCTGTCCTGTTCTGTTTTGACAAGTGCGCGGCTCTTTTTTTGGCAAGCCTTTTGCTCGAATGCGTCATGCTGCGGTCTTTCGGGAGCTTTCTGACGCTCCACAGGCACTGCTATGCGGCCTCTGCCGGCTGCTGCGTGCCTGGGACTTGCAGCGGGATGTTTAACAAAAAGAGTAACGACCATGTTTTACCACTCCAAAGAGCTCCATTTCAAGGCCCGCGTATCGCGACCCGACGCGCGTTTCGCCTCTCTTATGCTCGAGCAGTTCGGCGGCGGCAACGGCGAGCTGTCGGCCTCGATGCAGTATTTCGTACAGGCCTTCGCCTGCCACAATCCCTATCCGGACAAATACGACATGCTCATGGATATAGCTGCCGAGGAGCTCGGCCACCTCGAGATTGTCGGCGCAACTATTCAGATGCTTCTGGCCGGCGTGAACGGCAACATGAAGGATGCCGTCGAGACCAACGACGTCTTCGGCGAGAAGTTCTGCAAGGACGACTTCATCCACTCGGCATTCTGCGTCAACCCGCAGTTCGGCACCATCTCGGCCGGCGGTCCCATGCTGGTGAACAGCGCCGGCGCACCGTGGCAGGCGACCTACATCAATGCCAACGGCGATCTGACTGTCGACCTGCGCTCGAATCTGGCTTCGGAGTCGCGCGCGAAGATAGTCTACGAATATCTCATGCAGTTTACCGACGACAAGTGGGTCCTCGATACGCTCAACTATCTGATGACCCGCGAGGTGGCGCACTACCAGCAGTTCGAGGCGGCGCTCTGTACCATCCGACCCAATTTCCCGCCGGGAGTGCTTCAGTCCGACCCCCGTTACAGCAATCTCTACTCCAACCATTCGGCGGGCTGCGAGGGCTCTGCGGATACTACTTCGGCACCCTGGTGCAAGGGCGAGAGCACGCAGCTGCACGAGCAGTGGCAGTATGTCGACAACCCGCGCGAGCAAGTGCTCGCCACCGACGGCCTGACCGAACTGAAGGTCACCGGCTCCGACCGCACGCTGGCCTCGGTGCGCACCGCCGACCGCAAACTTGCGCGTGAGCGCAGCGGCGAGATTCGTCGCGCCGTTACAGGCGAGGGCGCGCAGGAGTGGTGCGACTACGAGCGCCAGCCGGGCCGCACTAAGCGCCAGCCCGTCGAACAGCACTGACAACACCGGCCGGCATGTCCGGCGCTGTAAATAATGTTAAACAAAAAAATCGGTTGAATCATGAAAGAGTCTACCAAGAATTCGACATGCGGCCGCACTTCGCAGAGCAAGTCCGCATCCAAAACCACAGCCTCGACCTCGTCGCAGACCAAGTCGCACGGCAACAATCCCACCGGGATTAACCAGTACACCAGAAAGACCGACAAGCGATAGTCTTGCCGCAAACGAAAGAGCGGACCTCGACGAGAGGTCCGCTCCTTGTTTTGCTTTATGGCCGTGCGCTACTCGGCGGCAGCCTCGGGGCGCATGATTATCTTGACCATGTTCTTGTTGTCGAGAATCGTGCGGGCCAGCTTGCCTACCTTCTCCTTGTTCATGGCCTTCAGCTCGGCAGGGTAGTCGGCTATGTAGTCCAGACCGTAGAAGTTGTACTCGCCGATGCGGCTTACCCAGCGGCGGTTCTCCTCGAGCGAGTTGTCCCACTCCTTGAGCAGGTATTCGCGCGTCTTGTTGAAGTCGTCGTCGCGGGGACCCTCGGCGGCAATCTTCTCGAACTCCTCCATGATTATCTCGCACAGCTCGTCAGCCATCTGCTCGTTGGTGTCGAACTGTATTATCATGTCGTAGCGGCGGTCGAGCAGCGGCGAGATGCCTCCGTTGACATGTACGCCGTAGGTGCCGCCCTTCTCCTCGCGGATGGACTCTAAATAGCGCGAGGAGAGTGCCTGCGAGAGGAACGTCATGGCCAGACGGTTCTCGATGGTGTAGTCAGCCGGGCCGTTGAACGCATAGAGCACGCTCACCTTGGGCTGCTGCATCGGGGTCTTGAAGTCGTTTACGACAATGCCGCTTACCTTGTGTACGCCGTCATCGGCGAAGTTGAGGTAATCCTTGCTTGTGGGCAGCGAACCGAGGTATTTCTCGACCAGAGGCTTGAGCGTCTCGGTGTCGACATTGCCCACGAAGGTGAACAGGAAGCTGTTGGCGCTGGGGAAGAGCTGTGCATGAACGGCGCCCAGACGCGTGAAGTCTATCATGTTGAGCACATCGTCGCTCAGCACCTGCTGACGGAAGTTGTCGTTGTAGAGTGTCTTGTAGAACTGGTCCTGCAGGATGTACATGGGGTTTGCGCGCAGGTTGGCGGTCTGCGAACGCATGCTCTTCATGGCGGTTGCGAAGTCGTCCTCGGTGAAGCGGGGTTCGGTGAAGCGCAGATATGCCAGCTGAAGCATGGTTTCGATATCCTTGGGCGAGCAGGAGCCCGACATGTAGCTGCTGTAATCGTCGGCGTTGACCATCACGTTGGCATTTTTGCCCGAGAGCATCTTGCGAAGGTCGGCAGCCGAGAATTTCGACACGCCGCCGGTCGACTCGAACAACGAGATGTATTTTCCGGTGTAGTAGTCGACATTGTCGAGCACCGACGTTCCGCCGAACGACTCGGCCTGGAAGAGCACCTCGTCGGCCTTGAACTTTGTGGGCTTGACGATTATGCGGATTCCGTTCTTGAGCGTCCACTCCGTAGTGCCGTATGCCTCGTTGCTGCTCTCGCTCACCACGGGCGAACCCTTCAGCAGGCTCTCGTCGGCAATCAGAGGCTCGTTTACGGCGTTGTCCTGGTGAGCTGCGAGCTCAGCGGCATCGACCTTGGCCAGCACGGCTGTAAGCTGCTCGGCAGTGGGATTTACCAGACCCTCCTTCTCGGGGGCGTTGACTATTACCACGCGGTTTTCGGGCGTTACCAGCTGCGAGGCTATGTTGTTGACTGCCTCGACGGGTATCGAGCTGATAAGCATGCTGTCTATCTTCCACATGGTCTCGGCGTCGGGTGTCGGGTCGTTCGACTGGTAGTGCGACACGTAGTCGTGTACGTAGGACTCGTTTTTGCGGTCGTTGCGGTTTGCATACTCCTGCTCGGCATAGCGCATCATCTCGTTGCGCGCGCGCTCGAACTCGCTGTCGGTGAATCCGTAGCGGCGAATCTTCTCAAGCTCGGCATAAGCGGCCTCGAAACCTTCGATGAGCTTGCCGTCCTCGGTAACAACTCCGAGCGTCAGCATGTCGGCAGTGGGGCAGATGCCCATGCTGCCGTAGCGCAGCGATGCTGCCAGGAAGGGCGCGTCGGGCTTCTGGGCTATGTCGCGCAGGCGCGAGTTGGCCATCATGCCGATGTAGTTGGTCAGTACGTTGACCGAATATCCGGCCATGGTGCCCTTCAGTTCGTTGGGCATCGCCTGGTGCTTGATGTAGAGCGAGGCCGACGAACGGATCATCTCGGGGTCGGTGAATATCGAGACTATGGGCTCTTCGTTGACGGGCGCTACTATCACCTCCTTCTGCGGGGCGTCTGCCGCCGGAGCCGGCACATCGGCCATGAGCGTCTTGATTTTGCCTACAACGGCGTCGGCATCCACGTCACCCACGACGATAACGGCCTGGTAGTCCGGGCGGTACCACGTGTGGTAGAAAGCCTCCAGCTGGTCGTGACCGAACGACTTCAGACCGTCGAGGTAGCCTATCAGGTTACGCTCGGCATACTTGGTGCCTTTGCCTATAGCCTTGAGCATCTGGATTGTCGAGCGCCACTGCGCGCCGTCGCGCGTGCGCAGCTCCTCCATGATTACGCCGCGCTCCTTGTCTATCTCCTCGGGTGCGAGGGTTATGAACGACGACCAGTCGTGCAGAATCAGCAGCGCCGAATCGATTATGCCTTCGCGAGTGGTGGGCACGTCGCTCATGTTGTAGAGCGTGTAGTCCCACGAGGTGCCGGCGTTGAGGTTCGCGCCGAACTTCACACCCACTTTCTCCAGATACTCGATGAGCATCTTGTCGGGCAGGTTTTTGGTTCCGTTGAATGCCATGTGCTCCAGGAAGTGGGCCAGACCCTGCTGGTCGTCATTCTCCTGAATGGCGCCCACGTTGTGCAGGATGTAGAAATCGGCCTGTCCCTTGGGCTTCTCGTTGTGGCGCACGTAGTACGTCATGCCGTTCTCCAGCTTGCCGTAACGGACGGCAGGGTCGAGGGGAATCGGTGCATTCTGCGCCAGGACGGAGGTTGCTGCTGTCAGCAACGCTGCCGCCGAAATCAGAAATCGCTTCATAATACGAAATTGTTTGTTATTGGTTTTTATTGATTTTTATTGATTTGACTTATCTTCGCCGTCGGGGCGGTACTCTATTATGTCGCCGGGTTGGCAGTCGAGCACGCGGCATACGGCCTCCAGTGTCGAAAAACGTATGGCCTTGGCCTTGCCGTTCTTGAGAATCGACATGTTCGCAGGGGTTATGTCTACACGCTCCGACAGTTCGCCGAGCGACATTTTGCGCTTGGCCATCATTACGTCTATGTTTATTATTATAGGCATCGCTTACCCCCCCCCTCGGGTATATGTATCATATAGTGTTTCATAATCTTGGCGTTTTTCAACCGCTGTTTTCAAGCCTTCGGTCCGCCTCGGGCTTGCCGGCGGCGTGTTCTAAATCGTTAGTCTCTGCTCCTCGCCGAGCCGCACGCCTATGGCGAATACCTCGGCCGAGAAGAGCACCAGCAGACCCAGCACTATGTTTCCGTATTCGATGGGATAGGAGTTGATGAACGACATCGTCCGGTCTGCTATCTGCTGCACGGTCTGCTGGCCTATGTGGTAGGCTAAGGCCTTGAGCAGCTCGCTGGCTATTATCAGTATTCCGATGATTCGCATGTAAAGTATATTGCTGTCGGGCAGCGGGCGCTGGTCGCGTATGCTGCGCCGCAGCGAGTTGATAATGACTCCTATGAGTATGAGAATCGCCAGCCACGAGAGCGATATGCCCATCGAGATGAACATGGTCTTGGTGTAGTTGCGCGAGACCATTGCGAATGCCGGGTCGTTGTCCGGGTCGGTGCTGCTGACGGTCACCGCTGCCAATGCGTCGTATCCGCTGAGCTCTATTCCGATGTTCTCGTAGCGCGAGTCTATGGCGATGCTGTGTTCCGAGAATAGAGAGGGGTGTACCGAGAAGAGATACCATCGCTTTTCGATTCCATGGCTCGACGACTCTATCTCCTGCTGGGCGGCGTCCATCCCTGCGGCGAATCCGCGCGAGAATACGGGCATGTAGCTGAGAAAGAACCCCAATCCTATGACCACGAAGTAGCAGACATATATCAGCAGAAGTCTGCGGTTGAGCGATTGCTTGTCTTTTTTATCCATGATGATGTTGTGTTTGCTGTCTGCAAATATAAAAACAAATTTCCGAAAAACAAATATTTTTTATCGAAAAACGATATTATTCGATCTTTCCCCGATGTGCTGCCACGCATCGGCCGGGATTTCGATTTGTCCTGAAAATGATTATTTTTGTATCCGCATATCTATTTTTTTGAAGCCTATGGCCGACAAGACACTCTACGACATTCGCGTCGAACCGCAGGATGTCGACTTCACGCTCCGCGCAACCCTCGCCTCGCTGGGCGGCAGCATACTCAACATTGCGGGCACCGACGCGCAGACCAAGGGCTTTGGCGTCGATGTTCTGGGCCGCAGCAACCTCTCGTGGGTGCTGTCGCGCTTCGCCATGGAGTTCGACAGCCGCCCCGAGCAGTACGGCAGCTACGTCATCGCCACGTGGATAAGCGACTACAACCGCCTCATGTCGACACGCAACTTCACCCTCACCGGCAGCGACGGCCGCATCTTCGGCCGCGCCGTGTCGCAGTGGTGCATGCTCGATTTGACCACCCGCACGGCTGTCGACATGACCTCCACGGCCGGCATGCACGCACAGTGGATTGTCGATGCGCCGCCCCCGGCGGAGCGCCCGCGCAAAATCGGCCCGCTGGGCGATGCGGCTCTGACATCCGAGCACCGTGTGGCCTACAGCGACATCGACTTCAACCGACACATGAACACCATGCGCTATATCGAGCTGATGCTCGACATGCTGCCCGTCGATTTGGTCGCTTCGGACCGCGGCGTGCGTTTCGACGTCAACTTCCTGCGCGAGTCGCGCTACGGACAGATGCTCACGCTCGGCTGTGCCGAGCAGGATGGCGAGTGGCGCTTCGCCGTCTCGGCCGACGGTGCGGAGTGTCTGCGGGCAGCCATAAGTTTTGCCGTCTGAACGGTATGTTAATTGCAGCGGGGCAGGGCGACAAAGAGTTGTTGCTATGAAAAAATACCGTTGCATTCCATGCGGCTGGGTCTACGACCCTGCCGAGGGCGACCCCGAGAGCGGCATAGCTCCGGGCACTCCGTTCGAGGATATCCCCGCCGACTGGGCATGTCCTCTGTGCGGCGCCGACAAGAGCGATTTCGAACCCGTAGACTGAACGGGGCTATCAATGACGGCGGCGGACCTTTTGCGGGCCCGCCGCCGTCATCGGTTAATTAGCGGCCCGCGATTTGCAGGCTCACTCTCTCGAAAAAATAACATTTTGCTATGGAGAGAGTCGAAACCAAAGAGAAAAAGGCCGCCGCGCGCTATGCCGCCAGCGTCGAGCTGCTCAACGATGCCATAGGCAAGGAGATTGCCACATCGCTGCAGTATATGTACTTCCACACCCATTTCGAGGACTCGCGCTACCTCTATCTGTCGCGCATCATGCGCGAGACGTCGATAGCCGAGATGCGCCACATCGAGGAGCTTGCCGACCGCATACTCTACCTCGAGGGCGACGTGGATATGAACCCCTCGTTCCGCACGCGCCGCGTCACCGACCCGCGCGAGATGCTGAGTATGGCTGCCGAGCTCGAAGCTTCAACCATCGAGAGCTACAACAAAGCCTCGCGGCTGGCCACCGAGTACGGCGATGCCGTGACTCACAAGATGTTCCAGGACCTGATAGCCGAGGAGGAGCAGCACCTCGACACCTTCCGCACCGAGCTGAAGAATCTCGAGGATTACGGCGCCGACTACCTGGCCATGCAGTCCGTTGCCGGCAGCCGGCAGGCAGCCCGCGAGCTTCACCGCATACACGAACAGCACGAAAAGGAGGGCGAGTAATCCTCCGCTGAGCATATCTGTTGTGTTGAGCCGGCCTCGTGCCGGCTTTTTTTTCGTGGGCCGCAAGGCTGATTGTCGCGGGAAAATTCGTATATTTGAATTATGAAAATCACTCTTCTCGGCCCTGCACACCCTTACCGCGGTGGTCTGGCCTCGATTATGGAGACCATGGCGCGCACCTACAGCCGGCGCGGCCACCAGGTCGACATGCTGACTTTCTCGCGTCAGTATCCCGAATTTCTCTTTCCGGGAAAGAGCCAGACGGTCGACACGCCGCCTCCGGGCGATTTGCGAATCGAGCGCCGCGTCGATACGGTTAATCCCTTCAACTGGATTTCCGTAGGCCGTCAGTTGCGCCGAGCGTGTCCCGACATCATCCTCATGAAGTACTGGACTCCATTCATGGCGCCCTGCTTCGGCACCATCGCCCGCATCGCCCGCGGCAACGGCCACACGCGCGTAATCTGCCAGATAGACAATGTCGAGCCGCACGAGCACCACTTCTTCGACCGCATGTTCAACCGCTACTACCTCTCTTCTGTCGACGGCTTCGTCTACATGTCCGGGCAGGTGGGCCGCGAGTTGGCAGCCTACACTTCGGCACCGTCGATATTCTCGCCGCATCCCATGTTCGAGAATTTCGGCGAACCGGCCGACCGCAGCGAGGCGTGCCGCATGCTGGGCCTCGACCCTGCGTGCAGCTACTTGCTCTTCTTCGGACTGATTCGCGAATACAAGGGCCTCGACATGCTCATCGAGGCGTGGGCCCGCCTGCGCCGCGAGGGCCGCATCGCCCCCTCGCGCCGTCTGCTCGTTGCCGGCGAGTTCTACATCCCCAAGGAGCCCTACCTTAAGCTCATCGCCGACAACGGCCTGCAGGACGAGGTCATCCTCTGCGACCGCTTCATCCCCGACGGTGAGGTGCGCTGGTTCTTCTCGGCGGCCGATGCCCTCGCTCTGCCTTACCGTACGGCCACGCAGAGCGGCGTGACGCAGATAGCCTACAAATTCGACCTGCCGATGATTGTCACCGATGTCGGCGGTCTTCCCGAGATAGTGCCCGACGGCCGTTCAGGCATAGTATGCCGCCCCGATGCCGATTCTGTGGCCGATGCCGTCGAGCGTCTCTGGTCGGGCGATACGCTCGAGATGCTGCGCAGCAATTTCGCCGTCGAGAAGCGTCGTTTTTCGTGGGAGGAGATGTGCGACCGCCTCGAGGAGGTCTACCGCATGACTCTTTAGCCTGCCTCATGAAAAAGACAGCGCCTCCGCTTTCGGGCGGAGGCGCTGCCGTATGTATGCACTTCTTTTTACTCCTGCTTGATGTTGGGTTCCTCGAGGCCGTAGCCGTGGACTTTGTCCTCGTGCTTCAGCCACAGACCGAACAGCAGCGCTGCGCCGCCGCAAGCCGAGAATATAAGCATCGGAACGGTGTAGTTGTATGCCACACCCTCCTCGCCGGCCCTGATAGCCTCGGCAACACCGGGGTTGCATGCGGTCAGCGCAAGGCCTATGATGAGCGGGAAGAGACAGAGGCCTATGTTCTGAATCCAGAATATGAGCGAGTAGGCCGAACCCAGGTAGCGCTCCTCGACGATTTTGGGAACCGAGGGCCACAGCGCCGCGGGCACCAGCGAGAACGATATGCCGAGAATCACGATTGCCAGATATGCCAGCGCGGTGCTCTTGCATACGGGCAGCACCAGCGCGAAGGTCATGTGGCAGACAATCATCAGCAGTGCGCCGAATATGAGCATCGTCGCGCCCTTGCCTCTGCGGTCGAGGAAGTTGCCGAGCAGGGGAGTGATTGCCGCGGCACCCATGGGGAACCAGCGGAATATGTTGGCCGCCGTAGCTGCCGATACGCCCAGATTGCTCTCGAGCATGTTGGTCGCAAAGCGCTGGAAGGGGAAGATTGCCGAGTAGTAGAGCACGCACAGCGCAGCCACTATCCAGAACACCTTGCTGCTGAAAATCTTGCCTATGTCGCTGGCCTTGAACTCCTCCGAAGGACCTTCGTCCTTGATGTCGCCGAGCTGTCTGTCGAGCTTGCGGTCGAGGATGCAGAATACGGCGAACGTAACCCATCCGATGAGCAGCAGCAGCGTGCAGAATGCCACCGGACGCACTACGGTCGGCGTGCCGAGGTTGGCCAGCCAGGGCGAGAGCGAGAATACGGCGAACACGCCCACGCGGGCTATGGCCATCTCAAGGCCCATTGCCAGAGCCATCTCCTTGCCCTTGAACCATTTGGCTATAGCCTTCGAGACGGTGATTCCGGCCATCTCCATTCCGCAGCCGAATATCATGAATCCCAGGCAAGCCAGCTTGGCGCTCGACGGCATGGTCGTCCACCACGAGTTGAGCCACTGGTCCAGACCCGAGCCTATCATACTGCTGCTGATGCCGTAGTACTTGATGCAGGCGCCGGCCAACATGAGCGATGCGGAGAGCATTCCGGTGAATCGCACGCCCATCTTGTCGAGTATTATGCCCGCCAGAATGAGGAATCCCCAGACGTTGAGTATAAACTCCGACGAGCCGTATTTTCCGAACACGTCGGGTGTCCAGTCGCGCTCGACCTCGATGAGGCTCTGCAGCGGCGACATGAGATCGACGAACATGTAGCCGAAGAACATCGTCAGCGCGATGAGAATCAGCGCCGTCCATCTCACGGCTGCCGAGTCGTTCAGTTTTTTCTGTAATACTTCTGTCATCTTTTATCGTTTTTTTAAGTTTGTTTTTCGTTTCGTCACTCGTGCTTTATCTGCGAGTAGTTTTTCAGCACCTCGTAAGCTCTCTCTATGCCCAGCTCGCCGGCCTTCGATATGTCGAGTATTCCCTTGCGGGTGTCCTTCATGAATATCTGCACCAGACCGCGGTTGTAGTATGCCTCGGCGAACGAGGGGTTGAGCTCTATGGCGCGCGAGTAGTCGGCGAATGCCTCAGGCAGACGTCCCGAGAGCGCCTGGAGGTTGGCGCGGTTGTACCAGAAGTAGGGATAGTCGGCATACAGCTTTATGGCCTTGTTCATATCCTCTATCGCCTCCTCGTAGTCGTATGTGCGGCGGTGTCCTCCGTCCAGGCGGTTTGCAGGGTCGGAGTCGATGCTTATGCGGCGGTAGCTGTTGTCTATCGACGATATGAAGTCTATCATCTCGGCGCGCGTGGTCGCGCGGTTCATGTACAGGAACGGATTGGCTGGGTTGGCATCGATGGCCGATGTGTAGCTGGTCACTGAGCTGGTGTACTGCTTGATTAGCGCCTGCGTCACGCCTCGCTCGAAGAGCGTCGTCCACTCCGTGTCGCCGCGCTTGATGCGTTCAGCCACGGCGCGGTCCACCGACGGCAGCGAGTCGGTGTCGATGTTGCTGCGTTCGGCCGTTATCGTCAGCAGCGGATTGCCCACGCGGCCTATGAAGTCGTCGGCGCGCTGCGAGCGGTATGCATATGTCTGTGTGGCCACGGCGGCCGTGTCGGGCTTCATGAGCGTGAATCCGAACATTGGCAGCAGGGCCGGTTCGCGTCCTCCGGTCTCGCCGCGGGCCAGACGGTCGAGCTTGACGGCGCCCGAGAATTTGCTGTCGAACGACAGCAGACGGTCGAAGCGCTGGGCCGTGTCGGCATAAATCGAGTAGGTGCTGTCGCTCTTCAGACGCGCTTTGTAGGCGGCGATTTTTTTGTCGGCCACGGTGCGGTCGCTGCGGGCGCCGCGCATGTCGTTTAGCGCCGCACGCATGAAACTGCGGTTTATGTATGCGTTTGCAAAGTCGGGATAGAGCTCTATGGCGCGCGAGTAGTCGGCCACGGCCTGCTGGGCATTTCCCAGCTGAGCGTGAACGTTGGCGCGGTTGTAGAATACCAGCACATTGTCGGGCACATAATCTGCCAGCCGGTCGAAATCCTCGAGCGAGTGGTGATAGTCGCCTATCTGCGCACGCACTATGGCGCGGTTGAAGTATGTTATGGCATTTGTCGAGTCTATCGACAGCACGCGGTCGAAGTCGCCCAAAGCCTTCATCGGGCGGTTGGTGTCGGAGTAGACCAGTGCGCGGTTGAAGAACGATACCACATAGGTCGAGTCGCAGGACACGGCCTTGTCGAAGTCGGCCTCGGCCTCGGCGTAACGCTTCTGCTCCATCAGAAGCGAGCCTCGGCGGTTGTATCCGTCGGGATTCTCGCGGTTGGTACGTATGGCCGTGTCGAAGTTTTCGTATGCCTGCAGCGTATCTTTGAGATAGAGATAGCATATTCCCCGGTTGAGATATGCCTCCGATACCTTCTTCTCGTAGAGAATGAATGTGTTGAAGTCCTCTATGGCCTCGTCGAACTGACGGTTCAGCAGGCGTGTCACGCCGCGGCTGTAGTACGGCCCCGGACGGTCGGGCCGCAGCTCTATGGCCTCGCGGAAGTCGCCGAGGGCGTCGTCGTAGTTGCCCAGACGCGAGCGCGTTATGGCGCGGTAGGTATATGCGTTGGTGAATACCGGATTCTGCTCTATGGCCGTCGAGAAATCGGCTTCGGCGCCTATCAGATCGTCGAGGTTGTACTTGGCTATGCCGCGCAGAAAATATGCTTCATAGGCATCTTCGTCCACGCGCAGCAGAGTGTTCAGCGTTCGGATTGCCTCGCGGTAGTCGCTGCGCATCATCAGCGAGCGGCCCATCCAGAAGTAGTACTCCCGGTTGTGCTGCGCCTGCACCGACAGGCTGCACAACATTGCCGCCAGCGTGATTATGGGCAGTACAAATCTCCTCATCCGAATCCCTCTTTTCATTGCATTAACGTGGCCAGACCTCTTTTATTGCATTGTGCGGTCGGTTAGTCCTGCTCGTACCCGAATCTGCGCAGCTGCTTCTCGTCGTTGCGCCAGTCGTCGCTCACCTTGACGAATAGCTGCAGGAATACCTTCTTGCCGAGGAACCGCTCGAGCTCTTCGCGCGCCTGCGTTCCGGTGCGTTTGAGCCGTTCGCCCTTGCGTCCTATGAGTATTCCCTTCTGCGAGTCGCGCGAGACATATATCGTTGCCGCTATGCGGTCTATTGTCGGCTCCTCCTTGTAGGTCTCCACGGCAATCTCGCAGCAGTAGGGTATCTCCTTGTCGTAGTTGAGCAGTATCTTTTCGCGTATTATCTCCGATGCGAAGAATCGCAGCGTCTTGTCCGTCAGCGTATCCTTTGGGTAGTAGGGCTCGCCTTCGGGCAGCCGCTCGACTATCAGCCGCACCAGCGTCTCGAGGTTGAATTTCTCCTTGGCCGACACGGGCAGTATGACCGCCTCGGGCAGCTCGGCGCGCCACTTGTCGACCAGAGCCTCCAGCTCCTGCTGCGTTGTCAGGTCTATCTTGTTGATTACAGCCACGGTGGGTATGCCGCTGCGGCGTATGCGCTCCACGATTCCGGCGCTTCGCTCCTCGTTCTTCTCGACCGTGTCGGTGACGTAGAGTATCACGTCGGCGTCGGTCAGCGCGCCGCGCACGAACTTCATCATCGACTCCTGGAGCTTGTATCCGGGCTTGAGTATTCCGGGCGTGTCGGAGTATACTATCTGAAAATCCTCGCCGTTGACTATTCCCGTTATTCTGTGGCGGGTGGTCTGAGCTTTCGAAGTGATTATCGAGAGCCGCTCGCCCACCAGGGCATTCATGAGCGTCGATTTTCCGACGTTGGGGTTGCCTATGATATTTACGAATCCGGCCTTGTGCATTGTTCAGACGCTTGTTATGCGCTCCTTAGCGGCGGAAAGGCATGCCGCCGCGGGGCATCTTCATGTTGCCGCCGGCAACCATCTTCATCATCTTTCGCGTATCCTCGAACTGCTTCAGCAGACGGTTCACGTCGGCCATCGTCGTGCCGCTTCCCTTGGCAATCCTCTCTCGGCGGCGGGCATTCAGTATGTCGGGATTCTCTCTCTCGGCGGGCGTCATGGAGCCTATGATTGCCTCGGCCTGCTTGAACACGTCGTCGGGTATGTCCACATTCTTGAGCATCTTGCCCATTCCGGGAATCATCGAGGCCAGATCCTTCAGATTGCCCATCTTCTTTATCTGGTTTATCTGCGATATGAAGTCGTTGAAGTCGAATTTGTTCTTTGCAATCTTCTTCTTCAGGCGGCGCGCCTCCTCCTCGTCGAACTGCTCCTGCGCGCGCTCCACCAGCGACACGACATCGCCCATGCCCAGGATTCGGTCGGCCATTCGTTCGGGGTGGAACACCTGCAGGGCATCCATCTTTTCGCCGTTCGATATGAACTTGAGCGGCTTGTTTACCACCGACCGTATCGATATGGCGGCACCGCCGCGCGTATCGCCGTCGAGCTTTGTGAGCACCACGCCGTCGAAGTCGAGTCTCTGGTCGAACTCGCGGGCGGTGTTGACCGCATCCTGGCCCGTCATGGCGTCGACCACGAACAGAGTCTCCGAGGGGTTCACGGCAGCCTTTATCGCCGTAATCTCCTGCATCATCGCCTCATCTACAGCCAGACGGCCGGCGGTGTCGACGATGACCACGTTGTAGAATTGCTGGCGCGCATGCTTTATGGCGTTTTCGGCTATGGCCACGGGGTTCATGTTGCCGTCCTCGGTGTAGACGTCCACGCCTATCTGCGAAGCCAGCACCTTGAGCTGGTCGATAGCCGCCGGGCGATATACGTCGCCGGCCACCAGCAGCACCTTTCGGCCCTTTTTGCTCTTGATGTACGAGGCGAGCTTGCCCGAGAAGGTGGTCTTTCCCGAGCCCTGCAGACCGGCCACCAGAATCACCGCGGGCGTACCCTCGAGTTTTATGTCCGAGGCCGTGCCGCCCATGAGGGCCGCCAGTTCGTCGCGTACTATCTTGGTCATCATCTGACCGGGCTTTACGGCCGTCAGCACGTTCTGACCCAGCGCCTTGGCCTTCACTTCGTCGGTGAACGACTTGGCCACCTTGTAGTTGACGTCGGCATCGATTAACGCACGGCGAATCTCCTTGAGGGTCTCGGCCACATTGATTTCGGTTATGCGGCCCTCGCCCTTGAGTATTTTGAACGACCGTTCTAATTTGTCGGTAAGATTTTCAAACATATCGATTAGTTTCTTTGTTCGGAGTGCAAATATACTTATTTAATACCTTAAATAAAAACGCCGGCATAGCATAAATGAAATTTTCACTATCTTTGTACGATTGTGTTCGTGCGCACCCGCCGCGCGCATCAATTCGGAGCGCGGTTTGCCGCATTTCGAACCGGCCGCAGGCAGCTGCGGGCAGGCTTGAGGCGGGTGCCGCAGGCGTAAACGAGTGAAATTTATAAATTTTGGAATATTTATGGTAAAGACTAAATTCTGGGAGGACGCCGCACGTTACGGCGCATACCTCGGCCTTGCTGATGCCGCATTTCAGCTTCTCAACACCTGGAAGCCGTCCGGGCTGTTGTCGCTTGTGCATATAGTCGTCATTGTGACGCTTCTGGTCATGTTCACCAAGCGCCGCGTGGCTCTCTACGGCGCCGAAGGCTACTCCTACGGACAGTGCTGGAAATACATCTTCTTCGTGTCGGTATTCGCCGGCATTCTGCTGGGAGCCTACTCGGTCGTGGCCTCCAACTTCCTCTTTCCCGAGAAATACCGCGAGCTGGTGAGCCGCAGTTTGTCCGTGGTCGCCCAGACGGGCATCTACTCCGACGACATGCTCCGCGGCCTTAGCGGCATGTACGAGAAGCTCTTCTTCTCGCCCTTGTGGGTCGTGCTGACCAATGTTCTGGGAGCAGCTCTGCGCGGCGCGTTCTACGGATTGTTCATCGCTGCGTTCACCAAGCGTGAGGCGCCGGTGTTCCCCGATAACAACGACAACAACTGATTATGCAGACGACTCCCGACATATCGGTCGTCGTGCCCCTCTACAACGAGGAGGAGTCGCTCGCCGAGCTGGTAGCGTGGATCGACCGCGTGGCCCGCGCCGAGTCGTTTGCCTATGAGATTATAATGGTCGACGACGGCTCCACGGATGCTTCGTGGGCCGAAATCGTGCGCCTGAAGTCCGAATACGAGTCGCTGCGGGCCATACGCTTCGCCTACAACTGCGGCAAGTCGGCAGCCCTCTACTGCGGTTTCGCTGCGGCGCGGGGCGAGGTGGTCTTTACCATGGATGCCGACCTGCAGGACTCTCCCGACGAGATTCCGCAGATGCGCCGCATGATAGTCGACGAGGGCTACGACCTCGTGTCGGGCTGGAAGCGCGACCGCCACGACCCTGCCGGCAAGCGCTGGCCGAGCAAGTTCTTCAACTTCACCGCGCGGCTGGTTTCGGGCATCCGCCTGCACGACTTCAACTGCGGCCTGAAGGCCTACCGCCGCAAGGTAGTGAAGTCCATCGAGGTCTACGGCGAGATGCACCGCTACATACCCATCCTGGCCAAGAGGGCCGGTTTCGGCCGCATAGGCGAGAAGGAGGTCTGCCACCGGGCCCGCAAGTACGGCAAATCCAAGTTCGGCATCGAACGCATGGTCAAGGGCTACCTCGACCTCATCACTGTATCGTTCCTGTCGCGCTTCGGCCGTTCGCCGATGTACTTCTTCGGCGGCCTGGGCACGCTGATGTTCCTGGCCGGAGGCTTCTCCACGGTGTGGATTATCGCCGCCAAGCTCTACAAGCAGGCCCACGCGCTGCCCATTCGCCCTGTCACCGAGCAGCCTCTGTTCTACCTCTCGATGCTGGCCGTGGTTCTGGGCGTGCAGCTCTTCCTGGCCGGATTCATCGGCGAGCTGATCAACCGTGCGGCTCCTGGCCGCAACGACTATCCCGTTGACGAAAAAATAGACTGAACATTATGATACAACGCATTCAGACTCTCTACCTCTTTATCGCTGCGGCCATGTGCGCCGTGTCGATATTCCTGCCGCTGGCCCAGTTCGCCGCCGGCGCCGAGTCGTTCGACCTCTGCGCCTACGGACTGAAAGATTCCGACGGGCAGATTCTTATCCGCACCAACTATATGGCCATGCTGCTCGATGCGGCCTGCGTGCTCCCGCTGGTCATAATCTTCCTCTACAACCGCCGCATGCTCCAGTTCCGCCTGTGCGTGGCCGAGATTGTGCTGCTCGTAGGGGCGCAGGTCATCATGCTGATTTACTGCTTTCTGGCCAACCGCATGTTCTCCGAGCTGGCGTTCCATGCCTCGAGCATACGCGTCACTGCATTCCTGCCCGTCGCCGCCATCCTCTTCTGCTGGCTGGCTGCGCGCGGCATCATGCACGACGAGATAATGGTCCGTTCGCTCGACCGCATCCGCTGACGGACGGCCTGCAACCCAAATAGTCGCACAGCGTGAAAGTAAACCTGCCCCGCAAACAGACCATCGGCGAGAACCTGCTCTATTTTCTTGTCTGGTCGGCCATCTTTCTGGTGCCCGTGCTCAACTCGGAGATGGTCACCGAGCTGCATGTCGACATCGAGGACCTGCTGCAGGCGTGGCGGAGGATATGCCCCTACTTCATCCTCTTCCTCATCCATAACTCGCTCATTGCGCCCAAACTGCTTCTTGAGCGCAAGTATGTGCGCTATCTTGCTGTCGATCTGCTGGCCATAGTTGTCATCTTCACCGTCATAGACTCCTACGAGCGCTATTTTTCGACACCTGTCTCGGTCGACGATGCCGAGGCCGTCATCGGCTACCGCAAGGCGTCGTTCACCGATTTGGCCCTCTACTGGAACGTGCTGCTGGGCTTCTTCATGACGGGAATGAACGCGGCCATCAAATTCATGTACAAATCCATGCGCGACGAGCAGGCCATGGAGGCCCTGCAGCGTCAGAATCTGCAGACCGAGATGGATTATCTGAAGTACCAGATCAATCCTCACTTCTTCATGAACACGCTCAACAACATCCATGCGCTCATAGACATCGACGCCGAGATGGCCAAGAAGAGCGTCATCGACCTCTCGCGCATGATGCGCTACGTGCTCTACGACTCAGAGTCGCAGGACATATCGCTCACACGCGATTTGGAGTTCATCGACAACTACATACGGCTCATGCGCATCCGCTACGACGACGATGTCGACATCCGCTTCAGCCGTCCTGCGGACGTGGGGCGCAAGATTGTCATTCCGCCGCTGCTGTTGATTGTCTTCGTCGAGAATGCCTTCAAGCACGGCATCAGCTACCGCCATCCGTCGTTCGTCGATATCGACATCGCGGTCGAGGGCGACAGGGTTCGCTGCCTTATCGCCAACAGCCGCCATCGCGAGCCTGCCGGCGTCAAGCACGGCATCGGTCTGGACAACGCCCGCAAGCGCCTGGAGCTGATCTACGGCGACGACTTCACACTCAAAATCGACGACTCGAAGCCCGACCGCTACGAAGTCTATCTGTCAATACCCGTTCTCCATGATTAGATGCATTGCCGTTGACGACGAGCCTCTGGCTCTCAAGCAGATTCGCGCCTACATAGCCAAGACGCCATTTCTCGAACTGGCAGCCCTCTGCATGAGCGCCGCCGATGCGCAGCAGGTCCTGCAGACCGAGGATATAGATTTGATATTCACCGATATAAACATGCCCGACGTCAACGGTATGGAGTTCATCCGCTCCCTGCCCGAGGAGAACCGCCCGCTGGTGGTCTTCACCACGGCCTATCCTCAGTTCGCCGTCGACGGCTTCCGCCTCGATGCCACGGGCTACCTGCTCAAGCCTTTCAGCTACGACGAGTTTCTGCACGCGGCCGAGAAGGCCCGCTCCATGGCCGAGCTTACCCGCCCGGGCCGCGAGCCGTCGTCTGAGAGCGACTGCATCTCGGTGCGTGCCGACCACAAGGTGATGCTCGTGCGCCACGCCGACATCGTCTATGTCGAGAGCGACAGCGAGTATGTCCGCTTCGTGCTGCAGGACGGCACGCGTATCATGTCGCTGTGCCGTCTCAAGAATGTCGAGATCATGCTGCCGTCGGAGATGTTCATGCGCGTGCACCGCTCGTGCATCGTCAATCTGCGCCGCATCAGCGGCTATGCCAAGGGGTGCGTCTATCTTGACGGCGTGGAGCAGCCGCTTCCGGTGGGCGACAACTACCGCGAAGCCTTCATGGCCTATGTGAGCAGGGTGTTTCCTCAGCAGCCCTAACGCTCGGCTCCGGGCCGCATCACTGGAAATCCGGCCGGCCGGTACTGTCCGTCGGAATATTCGTAGCAGCGGTGTTTCAGACCGTTCGTGAGTATTATGTATCTGGCCCTGAGCACCGAGTTGTAGCGCACCGCCTGCGCGAGTACGCTCTGGTCGAGCTTTACATCCGCAGCCTTGCATTCGGCCAGTATGGCCGGCTCTCCGCGGTCGTCCACGGCCACAATGTCGGCTCTCTGCGGCTGACCGTTCAGCGGCACGGGATATTCGGCCACTATGCGGTGGGGCGGCACTCCGCAGTGCGACACCAGAAATGCCGTCAGATGCTGCCGCACCCACTCTTCGGGCGTGAGCACCAGATACATCCCTCGCACGGCGTCCCATATCTCCGTGCGGTCGCCGTTGCGGCGCGCACGCAGCCTTACGGGCGGGAAATCGAGTATCGGCAGCTGCTGAGTCATAATATCCGGAAAAAAGAGTAACTTTGCCGAGACAAATATACGAATTATGAAGCGTATTCTCCTTATTGCGGCCCTGTTTTCTTGCACCGCTCTTTGTGCGGCGCCTCCCGCGGCGTCGGGTGCTGTATCCGAAGGACGCGCCCCCTACGGCGGCGAGATGCTCGTCTGTTCTACGGTCGCCGAATCGTCGGCGGCAGGCTTCCCGCAATCCAAGTATATCCGTCCTCTCGAGGAGTGGAGCGTGGCAGCGGACGGCGCGCGCACGTGCGACTTCGCCGTACCCTTCGCGTGGGTCAACCGCCAGGTTGTGCTGCATGTCGAGTCGGCCTCGCGCGGCTATGCCGTCGAAATCGACGGCCGCCGTGTCGGCTTCACCCGCAGCGGCATGCTGCCGTCAGAGTTCGTCATCACCAAGTTCGTCAAGGAGGGCCGCAACCAGGTCCGTCTGGTCCCCTTTGCCGATGATATGGCCGGCGTTCTGAGCCGCGAGAGCGACGAGTTCACCACCGGCCGCTGCTATGTACAGTCGCCTGCAGCCGTCAGGGTGCGCGACATAGTCACCAACACCGTCATCTCAGCCGACGGAGGCGCCTCGGCCGAGTTCGGCATCGTTCTCAAGAGCGAGATGCTCAACCCCAAGAGCACGCGCGTCGACTACGAGCTTTTCGTCAACGACAGCATCCGTCTGCACTACGGCTATAAGGAGCTCACGCTCGACATGCGCGGCGAGGATACCGTGCGCTTTGCCACACTTCTTCCCGACAGCTGCCTTTGGAGGCTGCGGCGCCCCTGCATGCTGCGCCTCGATGTTCGCACGCGCAATGCCGGCCGCTACCAGGAGTGCCTTACGTTCCGTCTTGGAGTGCGCAACATATCCGTTTCCGAGCGCGGCCTTGTGTCGGTCAACGGAAACCTCACGGCGCTCATCGTCGCCGATGTCGACCCGTCGATCTCGGCCGACGAGATTGTCGCTCTGCGCGAGCAGGGTTACAATGCGCTGCACCCGCGCGCCGGGGCTGTCAACCGCCGGCTGTTCGATTTGTGCGACTCGATAGGCATGTACGCCATCGCCCAGTCCCCCGTCTCCACCTCGCGCTGGGGCGATTCGCGCCGCGTTGGCGGGAATCCCTCCAACGACGCAACCTGGACCGAGTCGTTCGTCGACCGCGCCGAGGGAATATACCACACTCTGAAAATCCATCCTTCGGTTGTGGCATTCTCCATTGCCGAGGAGTCGTCCAACGGAATCGCGCTGTATGAGACCTATCTGCGCCTTAAATCCTTCGGCGATGCGCGCCCCGTAATCTACGACGGGGCCGGCGGCGAGTGGAACAGCGACCGTCTGCAGCGCTTCACCTCGCCTGCGGCGGCAGGGCTCTGAGGCCTTGCGGCATCTTCTTCGGCGGCATTCGCATGTGCGGGTGCCGCCGTTTTTTTGCGTCTGAGTCTACCGCCGACAGCTCTTTTAAGCCGTCGGCCGAGAAATAAATCCGTGCCGTTGGGGCGTCTGTGAAATTTTTTCTATATTTGCGTGCGCTTTCGAGCGCAGGGTCTGAACTGTGGTGTAACGGTAACACAGCAGATTTTGGTTCTGTCGTTCCCGGTTCGAATCCGGGCAGTTCAACATCATCTCGCGTCTTTTCAGCCGAAAAGACGCGACTTTTTTTCGGCTAATTTTGCCGTAATGAAAAAAACGTGTATATTTGTCGAGCAATCCGACGCATTGGGTTGCCTTAATCGATTCAGAATCCGGCATATTTTGATTCGGTGATTAAGTATGTGTATCCGCTCCGATTTATTCGGCATCGGATTTCCGGCAGTAATGGCGGCGCAGGTTATACGTACTTGATACCGAACGGTTTTGCCGGAACCGTGAATCATTAAGTCCGATGCCTGCGCCTCTCTTTTTCACCTTTCTGCGGTTCAAAAGATTGCGGGCATTCGGTACATACCGCGAATCCGGGCGATTCGGCCGTGCACTTTGGGGGTGGTGATAATTTTTCCGTGCGGCTGCGTCCGGATTCTTTTTTTTGCTTTTTTTCTTGAAGCGCTATTTCTTGAATATGAAGTATACTGCCGCTATCAGAAGTGCGAATCCCACCAGATGGTTCCACCTGAGCGTTTCAGACTTCATGAACACTACCACGAATACCGTGAATACCGCCAGCGATATTACCTCCTGAATCACCTTCAGCTGCCATATGGTGAACGGACCTCCGAGCTGTGAGCTTCCCAGCCGGTTTGCCGGAATCATGAAGCTGTATTCGAACAGCGCTATTCCCCAGCTGATCAATACTATGGCAGCCATTCCCAGCCGCTCGGTTTTCGATTTGAAGGCTATGTGCCCGTACCAGGCCAGCGTCATGAGCGCATTGGAACATACGAGCAGCACTATTGTCAATATTCCTCTCCACATATTCGTCCGGGTTTTTCGTTTTAATCACTGTATTGCAGCCACTCTTGCTGCATTCGTCTGGGTGAAGTCGTCTATTACATTCTCGGTCCCTACGCGCTTTTCGAGCACCTCGCGCGGCAGGGTAGTGGCCACTGCCGTGACATGCATTCCGGCCCTCTCGGCGGCCTCGATTCCCGCCAGCGCATCTTCGAATACGAGACACTCCCCGGCGGGCAACCCCAGGCTCGCTGCGGCTGTGAGATATATCTCCGGGTCGGGCTTGCAGCGGGTTACCATGTCGCCGCTTATGCATGCGTCGAAATATTGGCCTATGGAGCACTTCTCGAGCACGAAGCGCACGTTGTCGGCACAACCCGACGAACCCACCGCACACCTTATTCCGGCCTCTTTGAGCGATGCGAGAAACTCGCGCAGGCCCCGTACGGGCTCTATTACGGGTTCATATATCTGGCGGTATATGGCCTCTTTCTCATCCGACAGGGCCGCCGTTCCGCGGGCCTGGACGACTTCGGGCGGCATCAGCGTTCGCATTATGTCGTCGTTGCCCATGCCGAACAGCGGCACGAGCCTCTCGCTGCTGCCGTCCGCGCCGTAGCGGCTGCAGAATATCTCGAAGGCCCTGAAGTGGATGTCGCGGTTGTCGACCAACACTCCGTCCATGTCGAAAATTACACCTTTTATCATCGTGTCTGATCTTTAGAACTGCATTCTCAGGCTCAAATTTACTGCAAAATTCTGAACATTGTCATATCGGGTGCGGTCGCGGTGCGTGAGGCGCCACACGAAGTCCACGCGCAGCAGCCTGAATATGTTCTCTATGCCGAATCCCGCCTCGAGGTAAGGGTCCGACACCGATGTCATGCCCTCTGGGAATAGCAGCACGGCCTGCGTGTCGGGCAGCGAGCCGTCATTGCCCTTCGACAGAGTGCCGTATATACCTTTGAACGTTATCACCTCGCGCATCTTCATACGCTTCATGAAGGGTATGCGTCCGAGGAAAAATCCGTTGAAGTGGTGCTCATAGAATAGCGACAGCCACGAGTCGGCCGCAAACTCATAGAAATCCATGCACGAGAATGCCGTCGAGTCGTAAAAATATGTGCCGTTGCCCTCGGGCAGCTTCAGCAGCACATAGGGCACATGCCCGAATATGTGTCCTCCCTGTAGCGTTACGGTCGAGTAACCGAGCGGCGGGACCGGGATTCTGTAACGCATCTCGCCCTCCAATCGGTAGTATTCGAAATCGTTGTGCAGCAGTCCCTTGAATCCCGTCGTGAAGTCTATTCCCACTATCGGGTATTTCGAGCTGAGGTGATACTTGTCGAATGGCCGCCGCACAATCGTCTCGTTGAACGACATGCGCATTCCCACCCGCAGCGAGACGTTGCCCACCGACTCCATCATTCGGCCGTCGGGGCGAATCATCGGCACGAAGGCGTTGGCTTGTATGCGCTGTCCCTGCAGGGCCAGGAAGTTGCTCAATCCGTGCCGCCACTCGTGTTCGTAGATTATGTCGGCGCGGTCTATGATGCTCATGCGCTTGTTTCCGCGCGAGAATATCGACCCCAGCAGATTCGCCGACGATATTGCCTTGTCGCTCTCGCCGAGCTGCTGCATGTCGTGCATGTATCGCAGCTCCAACTTGCGCGTGAGCGAGCGGCGGAACATCAGCTCCACTCCGACTCCGCCCTTGAACGCCTCGTCGCGCGTGCCGTATGCCGCATATCCCGACAGTCGCACCCGGTTGCTGAGGTTCTCGGTCGTTCGGCCGCCTATCTGGAATCTGGCGCCCTCGATTTTGTTGAAGCTGAATATTCGCGAGTAGGGTCCTATGCCCACATATTTGGTGTTGTAGTAACCGCCTATTATTGTGTTTATTATCGTGTATATATTGCGGTACAGGGGAGTGCTCTGCACCGAGTCCACCATGCGGTATATCGACTTCTCCTTCTGGCTCAGCTCGTAGGGTCTTATGCTGTCCCAGAACTTCTCGTCGTTGTGCGTGACATCCTCGTCGACCACTATCCGGTTGTCCATGGCCCGCACGTTTGCCGGCAGTTCCGCTCCCGGGCGGAAGTCGGAGTAGGCTATTTCGCGCGTGCCTATGAACGATGTGAGCTTCGACGAGTCGGACATGACAATCGAGAAGTCGGCCGACAGCCGGTCGTTCTTTCGGAACCATAATGTGTCGTTCACCGGCCTATTTTCGTTGTCTATCTGCAGATGCCTTATCCAGTTGACATTGTTTCCCTTGGGCATGTGCATATGGGCCGAGCGCAGGGCATATGTGGCCGAGTCGATGTTTATCTCGCCGTCCAGCACCGGCGTGGCGAGGCTCTTTGGGTGGAATCTCACCTTGTAAGTCTTGCGGCCCTCTATATTCATGCTGTCCACGAGGAAGTAGTTGTATATCATTCGCCCGTGTCCCGACAGCGGTCCGGCGAATTTTATCTTGAACAGCTCTATGTAGTTGTCGTATGGATTCACGTCGGCATATAGCTGTCCGGTGAACTGGGCTATGGTGTAGTTGTCCGAGAATCCCGAGGTCCGGCTGGCGCGTATTATTTCGCGCGATACAGCGGGGTTCTTGCTGTGGTAGTAGTCTGCTGCCGACTCCGAAATCATCACGGGCAGATAGCTCTGTCCGGTCATTGCCGAGGTGTCCACATGGTCGAATATGAATCCGAAGTTGCGCTGCATGCGCTTGTTCTTGAAGCTGCGGCGCTTTATGTTCGACAGGTCGAGCTGCATTTTGGTGTATGTGGACACCGAGTATTTGTCCAGATTGGCCGGGTCGTTCCTGTATTTGTATCGGTTCACGCTGTCGAGCAGCGGATGCGCCGGGTTTGGCCCCGACAGTACCACCACGTCGTCTATGCTGAAGCCTTCCTGCTCTAATCTGATGTCTATGTTGTTGAACCGGTGCGGCTGCACGGGCAGCGTCTGAGTCCTGTATCCTATGTATATTGCCTGCACCGAGTCTGCCTGTTCGCGGCTTTCGACCGAGTATATACCCTCGTCGTCGGTGGTTGTTCCGACGGTCGTGCCGGGGAATATGACGCTCACGAATGGCAGCGGCTCTCCAGTGTTGGCGTCGGTGACCCGGCCGCGCACACGTGTAGGCTGTGCCTGTACGGCAATGCTCATCACCGCGAATATTATGGCTATCGAGGTTCTCATTAACATAACTGCGTTGCAAAAATATATAAAATTCGGCAGTCCTGTCTTTTTTATTCTCCTATTTAGTAAATTTGTGCGGCTCTAACACAATATGTCATCGTGGCAAACGACAAAATAACCAAAACCAATGCCGTTCGCCTGCTCGAAAAGGCCGGCATAGACTACGGAACGGTGCCTTACCGTGTCGATGAGTCAGACCTGGCCGCTGCCCACGTGGCCGCCGAGCTGGGCGAGGATATCCGCACCGTTTTCAAGACTCTGGTGCTTCGCGGCGACCGCAGCGGCTACTTCGTCTGCGTGGTTCCGGGCGACTGCGAGGTCGACCTGAAGGCTGCGGCGCGCGTCTCGGGCAACAAGCGCTGCGAGCTGATACCCATGAAGGAGCTGCTGCCCGTTACGGGCTACATCCGCGGCGGCTGCTCGCCCATAGGCATGCGCAAGCATTTTCCGACCTTCATCCACTCGAGCTGCCAGCAGCACAGTCACATCTACATCAGCGCCGGCGTCAGGGGCCTGCAAATCAAAATCGCTCCGGCCGATTTGATATCGTTCGTCGCCGCCTGCGTGGCCGACATAGCCGTTGCTTCGGGCGATTGATTCTGCCGGCGCGAGAGGGCGGATTTGCGAAAAAATCACTATCTTTGCCGTGTTACAAACGACGAAGGCCATGAACCGCAGTTTCAAACTCATGATTCTGTCGCTGCTGGGATTCTCGGCAGCATGCTCGGGCGCTAAAAATAGCGCCAAGAGCGAACCCGCGCCTGCGGGCGATACGGTGATTGTCAATCCCCGCATCCATGTCATGTACGGCGTGCGCCGTCCCGTGCGCATCGAGGCGCCCGATTCTGTCGTTTCGTCCGTCGAGATTGTTCGCGGCGATGTCGTCGACACGGTGCGCATGTCCGCTCCAGGCCATGTGGTGATGTATGGCGTTCGTGTTCCGCTGCAAAACATCGACCTCGACTCTCTCAAACAGGCCCAGGCCCGCCTGGAGGCCGTGCGCGAGGGCGAGGATACCAAAGAGTAGCCCATGTCCTGCCGCCCGGGTCTCAGGAAACGGCTGGGACTTGAAATCTTCTCACGTCTTCGCGACGAGCGGGTCGCCGCTCACCGTCTCGACACTCTCTTCTGGGAGTGCACCCTTCGCTGCAATCTCGCCTGCCGCCACTGCGGCAGCGACTGCCGTGTCGACCCGGCACTTAAGGATATGCCTTTGGACGACTTCCTGCATGTGCTCGACTGCGAGGTTACGCCCTATGTCAATCCGGCCGATGTGCTGATAATCTTCTCCGGCGGCGAGGTTCTCGTTCGCGACGATTTGGAGCTTGCCGGCGCCGAGGTCACCCGCCGCGGCTATCCGTGGGGCATGGTTACCAACGGCATGGCCCTGACTCAGCGGCGCCTCGACTCTCTGCTTCTTTCGGGCCTGCGCTCCGTGTCGGTCAGCCTCGACGGCTTCGAGGCCGAGCACAACTACATCCGCTGCAATCCCCAAAGCTGGCGCCGAGCCGTCGATGCCATACGGCGCATCGTCCGCGTCCGTGGCCTTGCCTACGACGTCATAACGTGCGTGACTCCCGCCATGGTTCCGCGCCTGGGTGAGTTCCGCGACTTTCTTCTCAGCGAGGGGGTAGGCTACTGGCGCATATTCTCCATCTTCCCTTCTGGCCGCGCCCGCAACGACTCGTCGCTGGTCCTTGGCGACGACGATTTCCGCCGCGTCCTCGACTTCATCCGCGACACGCGCCGCAGCGGCTGCGGCCTCGACCTTTCCTATGCGTGCGAAGGCTTTCTCGGCAGCTACGAGACCGAGGTCCGCGACCACTTCTACGAGTGCACTGCGGGCGTTTCTGTTGCCTCGGTGCGTGTCGACGGCTCCATTTCGGGCTGCACGAGCGTCCGCTCCGACTTCACGCAGGGCAACATCTACCGCGACAGCTTCCACGATGTCTGGGAGAACCGCTTCGGGCCGTTCCGCGACCGCGACTGGATGCGCCGTGACGAGTGCGCCGCATGCGGCATGTTCCGCTACTGCAAGGGCGGAGGCATGCACCTTCGCGACAACGACGGCAGCATGATGTCCTGCAGCTACCTTCGCCTGCGATAGTTCCTCGCCGCCTCGTAGCCGCTAAACTACAATCTTTCCGCCGCCTCATCACGGCTTAACTGCGGCTTACATCTTTCGGGCAATCAGAAACATGCTTTGATAGGGCTCCAGCTTCAGCTGCAGAGTGCCTGCCGCAGCCTCTGCGGGTGTGCGCTCGGCCGTGAGCGGATTCCATGCCTCGACGTTCCGGCACGGCGTGCGCAGCGTTATGGGTGAATCGAACGCTCTGCCCGAATGGTTGTAGACGAAGTATATATCCGCCGTGCCGGTGCTGCGGTGGAAGAAGCAGAGCCTGTCGTCGGGTTCGGCAGCGCTCGTGAATGCCATGTCGGGCGCAATTCCGGCCTGTACGACCCTCTCGGCCACGCACTGGCCCAGATCGCACCTTATGACCGTTGCTCCGCTGCGCTCCAGCTCTTCGATTTTGCGGTTGTTGCTGCTGCGGCCAGCATGGCCGCCAGTATCGCTCTTTTCATTGTGCCGTTCGGATGATTCAACCGTAAAAATAGCAAAAAGTTGCCAGCTGCGAAAACAAAACCGCCGCACATTCACGCGCGGCGGTTCTTTACTCATGCACTCTTGCCTGTCAGCAGGTGAACTCCTTGTAAGGCAGTCCCCACGCTTCGGCCACCGAGCGCGATACCACTTCGCCCTTTACGATGTTCAGGCCGCGCGCCAGGTCGGCACGCTCGCGGCATGCCTGACGCCATCCCTTGTCGGCCAGCGCCAGCACATAGGGCAGCGTAGCGTTGGTCAGCGCGAGGGTAGAGGTGTATGGCACCGCTCCGGGTATGTTGGCAACGCAGTAGTGGAGTATTCCGTCCACGTAGTATGTAGGCTCCTCGTGCGTCGTGGGTCTCGAGGTCTCGAAGCATCCGCCCTGGTCTATGGCCACGTCGACCATCACCGAGCCGGGCTGCATCTCTTTGAGCATGTCGCTTGTGACCAGCTTGGGCGCCTTGGCTCCGGGTATGAGTACCGAGCCGATTACTATGTCGGCCTCGCGCAGAGCCATGCGTATGTTGTACTCCGACGACATGAGCGTCTTCACGCGCGGCATCGTGTCGGCCAGATATGCCAGACGCGGCAGCGATATGTCGCATATGGTCACATCGGCACCCATTCCTGCTGCGGTGCGTGCGGCAGCCGTACCCACCACGCCGGCACCTATGACGAATACCTTCGCGGGCGGCACACCCGGCACGCCTCCTATGAGCTTGCCTTTTCCGCCGTGCGGACGCTCCAGGAAGTAGCATCCCTCCTGCGTAGCCATGCGTCCTGCCACCTCGGACATGGGAATGAGCAGCGGCAGCGAGCGGTCGTCACGCTCTACAGTCTCGTAAGCGCAGCATATCGCGCCGCTCTTTATCATGGCGTGCGTCAGCGGTTCGCTGCTTGCGAAATGGAAATAGGTGAATACCAGCTGGTCGGGACGTATCAGCGGATATTCGGGCGCTATCGGTTCCTTGACCTTGACAATCATCTCGGCCTTGGCATATACCTCCTCTATGGTTGGCAGCAGCTGTGCACCCACAGCCGTGTAGGCCTCATCCGGGAATCCGCTGTTCGCTCCGGCCGAAGTCTGTATGTAGACCGTGTGTCCGCGCTTTACAAGTTCGCTCACGCCTGCGGGGGTCATCGACACGCGATTCTCGTTGTTTTTGATCTCTTTAGGAATACCGATAATCATAATTCTAATATTTTTTAATTAATGTTAGCCGTTCGCTATTCTAAAGTTATGATTTTTTTCGTGAATCGCCAAATTCCGCGCCGAAAATCGCTCTGCGCTCCTCTTGCTGAAGCATATCGTCATTTCTGCCTGTTTGCTGCGGCCAGCCCGGTCCGCCAAACGAATCCGGGCGGGAATCGTTCCCGCCCGGAGTGCCGCCGCTAAAATTGCATATCCGGATTCTTCAGCTGCGAAGCTTTCTGTATCAGTTCGCTGAAAAGAATCTTCAGCTCTGATTTAGTTGTGCATAATAGTCTTGCTTCATCTATTCCATTGATGATTTCATCGTGGAATTTATCATAAATCTTGTCGAATGAATTTTCGAATGATATCTTGTCGATTTTGTAAACTTCTTGTATTTCCTTGGCAAATTCTTTTTCTCTTGTCTCCAGCTCGTTTTTCTCTATCTTGAGTGACTCTGCTTTCTTCTTTGCTTTCAGCTCCTCAGACTCGCACTCGAATATATCCCGATAATGCTGCTCTCTGATATCGTGCTTTTTCTCAACATTTTCTATTCTGTCTTTGAACAGCTGCTTGCACTCCGTATTCAGAGTATATTTTTCGCTTGCATCGCTATTCTCCAACAATTTCATTATATCTTGTTCGCGTTTGTGTAACAAATCAGATATTTCTTTAAGTTTATCAACATGCGAATAATAAATACGATGGGCCATATCCTTCTTCAAATCTGATATTGCCATATCCACATCTATATCGTCTATCTCTTTTTCAACATTTTTAAGCCTTTCACGCAAAGCGAATAATTCGGCATAGTGACAGATGTATTTTTCGAATTTTATCAAAATAACATTGCATTTGTAAATATAGATTTTGATATAATGCGACCTATAGGTATATACTCCCGATGCAGCAGATATAACCGATATGAACATCATTGAAATCTTAAACCACATCCTTACGCATTTTAATTTCAAAAAGCTGCACTTGCAAATTTCCGTGTTGCCGATGCAGTACATAATGATTAGCAGTGCCAGCAAGAATAACGATGCAACCGCGATTTTGTAAATCGCTATGTTTCCTACAGTTGTCTTTTTGTGGATGAATTCTCGGATTCTTTTTTCGCGCGAATCCTTGAATGCAAGAATGTCGTTGACAGTCTCTTTCATGGTGTTTGGGTTGTTTGGTTGAACTTCGGTTGCCGGAATTGTTCCGTTAAACAAATTTAACGATTATTTTCCCGAATACCAAAATTACCGGCGCAAAAAAACGGGACAGACCCTAAAGTCTGTCCCGTGGGAGCGTTGGCAACCATATTCGTTAGTTGAAACGGTAGCGAACGTTGAACATCACGCGATACGTCGACCACAGGCTGCTGTATGTCTGCGAGGTGGTCGTGTTGCGCTGGTTGTTGACCATGTTGTACTGGCAGGAGCCGTCGCTGTTGAGCTTGAGCAGCGAGGTGTTGCGAATCTGCTTGTAGGTACCCCAGTTCTTGCTGAGCAGGTTGGGCAGGTTCTGAATGTCCACGCCGAACTCGAGCGTATTGCGCTTGCCGCTCTTGGTGGTGATGAAGAACTCCTGACCGAAGTGGAGGTCTACCTGGTGGTGCCACGGCATGATAGCGCCGCCGCGCTCGGTGTACTTGCCCTTGCGGGTCTTCAGATAGGAATCCTGGTTGATGTATGCCCAGAAGTCGTCTTTCTGCTGCTCGGCCGTGTAGGTTTCGGTGCCCAGGAAGTTCCACTTGTCCAGATCCTCGCGCGATGCGGGGATGAAGAGCAGGCTGTTTGCGCCGCCGTCACCGGTCACGCAGCCGTCGAAGGTGTACGAGAAGCGGGTGTACGAGTAACCGCCGATGAAGGCGTGCTGCGAACCCTCGTAGATCAGACCCACGTTGGTTGCGAAGTGCTTCGCATACTCCTTGCGGTAGTTGAGCGAGAGCAGTATGCGGTCGGGAGCCACATAGGTACCGTAGCCGAGCTCATGCTCGTTGACCATTCCGCGCGAGTAGGTGTTGGTCTTGTATGCCGAGGTCACCTGGTCGCCGATACCGTCGCCGTAGCTGCGGGCGCCTGCGTGGGTGTAGGAGAATGCCACATCCAGACCGAAGTTGAAACGCTTGTGCAGCTGAGCGGTCACCGAGTAGGAGTAAGCTCCGTTGTCACCGTTGGTGATGAAGAAGTTGTTGTACTTGGTATATGTACCCTGCGTCTTGCCGCGCATGTCGCCCGAGCCTTTGATAATCTCCTCGGGAGTGCCTGCGGGCATGTAGTTGAGGTTCGAGATTACCGTGGGGTTGTAGTCGCGCGAGTAGATGCCCTCCATTGTGAAGTCGATGTTGCCCGGGAGCTTGATATCCATTGCCAGCGAGCTCTTCCAAGCTGCGGGCATCTTGAGGTTCTTGTCGAGAATCGTGGGGCTCGAGGGAGCGACCGGAGTCTGCGGGTCGAAACCGTTGGGGTAGAGGTCCTTGAGGATATCCTCGACCTTGGTGTGGAAGTCGGGCTGCGGGCCGGTAGCCGTTGCAGCGTCGTTGTAGTAGTAGCTGGTCTGGCCCACGTTCGAGTTACCTACTGCCGATACGAGCCATACGAAGGGCATGCGGCCGATGAAGTAACCCGTACCGCCGCGCAGCACATACTTGCGCTCGCCGGTCATATCCCAGTTGAATCCAACTCGGGGCGAAACGGTCAGACGCGCCTTGGGCAGCTGGTCGGTCGAGTAGTGTTTGCCGTTGAAGTCGAGGTCGGCATATGCAGCGTTGTAGTTGTTTGCCAGCGAGGGATACATGGGCACCTCGAAGCGCAGACCTGCCGTGAGCTTGAAGTTCTGGTGGAGGTTCATCTCATCCTGCACGTAGAACGACAGCTGGCGATACTGCATTCTCGACTGGAACTGCTTCAGGTCGGCCGAGTTCGAGTGGGTAATGCCGAATGCCGACGGCTTCTCGCCGTTCATGAATGCCTCCATCGAGTTGAACACGTAGAATCCTGCGCCGCCCTGCTGGTAGCCGTTGACAGCGTCGTTGCTCTCGAACTGCAGACCGGCAATGATGTTGTGGTCGCCCGAGTTGTAGGTCACCTCGTCGGTAATGACGTGGGTAGCCACCTGGCGGAGGTTGCCGACGGTGAACACATCGGGACCGAATGCCATGTAGGGAGCACCGTCCTTGAGGATATGTACGGTGGGGAACATACCGCCCACGTTGTCGCGGGGCTCATCCTGGTAGGAGAAGGTGTAGCGCAGCGTGTTGTTCATGCGGCCGTTCAGGAATCGCGAGTTGAGCTCGGCAGCCACCGACGTAAAGTCGCGGATGGTGTAGTAGCGCTGGCTCTCGAAGTACATCGCATAGTTCGACGTAATCGACTGACCCTTACCGATGTTCAGATCGGTGTTACCGGGATATATGGAGTTTGCGGTCAGCGGGTTCACCGAGGTCGAGGGAGCGCTCGAATCCTTCGAGTGGGTGCGCGAGAAGCGAACGTTGAGCTTGTGGTCGTTGGAAATGTTCCAGTCCATACGCGCGAGCAGCTTGTAACCGGGAGTCTTGAGCGAGTATCCGCTGTAGCGGCCCGGGTCGTAGTTGTACTTCTCCTTGAGGAAGTTGCGCATCATGTCCATGTCGCTCACCGTGGGACGCTTCACGCCGTTCTGGCCGAAAGCCTGA
Organism: Alistipes sp.; assembly: GCA_022511345.1. GTDB lineage: Bacteria > Bacteroidota > Bacteroidia > Bacteroidales > Rikenellaceae > Alistipes. The sequence continues at coordinate 46,149 of JAFLRR010000009.1, read as the reverse complement.
TCCTCCGAGGTGCGGCATATGCCCGAGGGGCCGGCCGTTACCTCGTCGTCATACTCGCCGTTGACGAAGAAGAAGAGCTTGTTCTTGACAATCGCGCCGCCGAAGCTTGCTCCGTAGGTGTACGAGTGAGCCTCCTCTACGGGAATGGTCTGGTCGCCGGCCTTGGTACCGCGCAGGCTGTTGCTCTTAAGATAGGTGTATACCGAGCCGCGGAACTCGTTGTCACCCGACTTGGTCACGGCGTTGATAGCGCCGCCGGTGAATCCGCTCTGACGAACGTCATAGGGGGTTACCGACACCGAAATCTGGTCCAGAGCGTCGAGCGATATGGGCGAGCCGTTTGCGGGCAGGTTCTGGCCGATACCGAATGCGTTGTTGAATGCGGCACCGTCGACGGTCACATACGACTGGCGGTAGTTACCGCCGCCGACAGCGAAACCGTTGGTAGTAGTGCTCGACTGCGGAGCCAGACGCATCAGGTCGTTCATGCTGCGGTTCACCGACGGAATGAGCTCCATCATCTCCTTGGAGATGTTGGTCGAGGTGCCCGAGCGGTGCACGTTCATCGAGCTGTTGCGGCCTTCGGCCACTACGACAACCTCGTCGATGTCGAGGCTTGCCTTGAGGTATCCATTGCGGGTCACGGTCTCACCGAGCGGGAGGGTAATGTCGGTGAACTCTACACTCTGGCAGCCCACATACGACATGGTCACCTTGTAGGGACCGCCGGGGCGCATACCCTGAATGTAGTAACGGCCGTTGAGGTCGGTCGCTGTTCCGTACTCGGTACCCGATGCGGTGTGTACTGCTATGACGGTCGCGCCGATGAGCGGCTGTCCGTCCTGGTCAGTAACCGTACCGTTCATACCCGAGTTGGTCACCTGCGCCGATACCGTGCAGACGGCGAAAATCGAGAGAATCAGAGCAAAAAGCTTCTTCATAAATACGATTTTTAAGTTAATAAATAAAGTTTGTCCGTTTCATTCCAATCGATCCAACATCCGGGCATCGTCCTGCTCTCCTTGCTTTTCCGCCCGGATTCGGACTTGCCGCCTCATCCTTTTTTCGGGGCCTTTTTCACCCCGGCGAAAAAGTGGAGAGGGAGCGACCCTAACGCGGGCGCTCCCTCTCTTATTTCATTAAACAAGCGTGTACACGCAATTGCGGCGTCGGAACTTGCTCGACATCGCAACATTGCAATATCGGCGCTTCTCCATACCATTATTTGCCGCAATCATAAGCATAACACAATTTGTCGCAGACTCTGCTCTTAACGGTCGCAAAGATAATTCAAATATTCCGTCTGCGCAATACGCCCGCCCGATTTTTAATATCTTTTTAACATGTCCTCACGGCCGCTTTGCGGCCAGCGGTTCATTGAGCATCCTCTGCGAGCCTGAATGCGAGCAAATAAAATCCCGGAGCAGCTGATGCTGCTCCGGGCGGTTTACCGTAATCACCTGCCTATAAGGCCTCGGACAGCATCCTAACTAATATCCGAAGCTGTCCTTTAATACGAACACGGCCCTCCCCGCATTGGGGAGAGCCGTGTTTTGTCTGACTTCTTTTTCTTATGCCGTCACGCGCTCGAGCCACTTTACCATGGCGAGCATCGCCACCATCGAGATTCCGCAGACGGTAACGAATACGCACCACGTAGCCGAAATCGAGATGTTGTTGTAGAGAATCGGGCCGAGGAAGAGCAGTCCGTTGCCCAGAGCCGTGGCGCCTAACCAGCATCCCTGCATGAGTCCCTGCAGCTTCTGCGGAGCCACTTTCGATACGAACGACAGACCCAGGGGCGAGATGAAGAGCTCGGCCACGGTCAGAATCAGATAGGTCGCCGCCAGCAGCCACGGAGTCACTCGCTCCGCGTCGGCCAGACCGCCCTGAGCCTGCACCTCGGCCAGCTTCGGCAGTCCGAGCGAGCCGACAGCCATGAGCACATATGCGAATGCCGCGATACCCATGCCGATAGCGATTTTGAGCGGGGTCGAGGGCTCTTTGCCGCGCTGGCGCAGTGCAGCGAATATGCCTATGATAACGGGTGTGAGCACCACTACGCAAATCGGGTTTGCCGACTGGAAAATCTCGGCCGAGATGGGTATGCCGAATATTTCGAGATGCGTGTAATCCTGTGCGAACAGCGTGAGCGTCAATCCGTTCTGGTGGAACGAGAACCAGAAGAAGATAACTATCGCAAATACTGCGAACAGTGCATACAGACGCTGCTTTATTTCGCGTGCCGACTGCTGCACCTCCTCTTTGGTCACGCCGTTGCCTGCCGCGCCGGCACCCTTCGGGTCGGGCAGCTTGCTCTTGTTGGCCAGGAATATCACCAGCGAGAAGAGCATTGCGGCTATGGCCACGCCGAATGCGTAATGGAATCCGGTGTTGAATGCGTTGAGGTAGTCCGTCGCGAACACCGACAGGTCTGCCGGGGCGCCGTTCAGGCTCACCTGAGCCGCCAGGTCGGCGAATCGTCCCTCGGCCACTTCGGTCGACATTCCGCCGCCGATATACTGGTGGCAGAGAGCCGACAGGTCGGAGTTGTAGAGGTATCCCTGCGAGCGGAGCCACCAGTTGCGTACGCCGACAGCGGCGAACGGAGCCACCATTGCGCCGATGTTTATGAACATGTAGAAGATTTGGAATCCCGTGTCGCGCAGCTTGGCATACTGTTCGTTGTCATAGAGCTGACCCACGAGCGCCTGGAGGTTGCCCTTGAACAGGCCGTTTCCGAAGGCTATGATCATCAGTGCGCCGATGATTGCGGCCTTGGACTGAATCGACGGAATCATCAGCACCACATATCCCAGCGTCATTACGGCTATTCCGGCCGTGATTACACCCTTGTAGTTGCGCAGGCGGTCGGCTATAAGACCTCCGACCAGAGCCAGGATGTAAATGGAGGTGTAGAAGAACGAGTAGATTTTGCCGGCCTGCTCGCCGTCGATGCCGAATTTCGACATCAGGAACAGCGTCAGGATGGCCATCATCGTGTAGAAGCCGAACCGTTCGCCGGTGTTGGCGAGCGCGGCTGCAATCAAACCTTTGGGTTGCTTTAACATATTTGTCTCGGTTTTTGTTTGTTTTTCAGTCCGTGGCCCGCGTGCGGGCTCCATTTCGACAAATATACGCAATTATTCCGACAACTCAAAACGCCGGGGCCGAATGTTGCAGCATCCGGCCCCGGCATCTGGCTCTGTACAAGCGCCTAAATCCACTTCAGCAGCCCCAGATTGTCTATAAAAATCAACGCCAGCATTATGGGGCAGACATATCTCAGCAGAAATCTTACAGTCCGCTCCTGGTGGCATTGCAGCTTGCCGAAGTTGGTCAGCTGGTCGTGCAGCACCCTGCGGTCTATGACCACGCCGACGAATATGGCCGTCATCAAGCCGCCCAGCGGCAGCATTATGTTTGCCGTCACATAGTCGAGCGCGTCGAATATCGTCTTGCCGAATATGGTCCAGTGCTTCATCACTCCGAGCGACAGCGATGCCAGCGAGCCCACGGCTATCACCGACAGTGTCGCCAGCCGCGTTGCGGCCTTGCGGCTCATGTGCCACTCTTCGGCAATGTATACCGTCACCACCTCGTGCAGCGATATGACCGACGTGAGGGCGGCCACCGTCAGCAGCAGGAAGAATAGCGACGACCACACCATTCCGAGCGGCATCGAGGCGAATATTCCCGGCAGCGTTATGAATACGAGCGACGAACCTGCCGAGGGCTCTATTCCGGCCGAGAACACCGCCGGGAATATCACCAGTCCGGCCAGCACGGCCACCAGCGTGTCTATGACTGTCACATTCACCGCCGTTGTGCGCAGGTTGGTCTTTTCGTTGAAGTATGACGCATAAGTTACCATCGTACCCAGACCTATCGACAGCGAGAAGAATGCCTGACCCATTGCGTCGAGCAGCGTTCTGGCCGTCACCTTCGAGAAGTCGGGCATCAGGAAGAATTTCACACCCTCGGCGCCTCCGGGCATTGTCAGCGACCTTACCGCGAGCACCGCGAGCATCAGCAGCAGCACGGGCATCAGAATCTTCGAGCAGCGCTCGATTCCCTTGCGCACGCCCAGTGCTATTACGGTGTGTGTCAGCAGCATCGCTATCGAGGTGTATACCACGGGCTTCCAGGGGTTTTCGATGAACGACGAGAAGAATGCGGCATGTTCTCCGGCCGATGCGTGGCGGGTTATTTCACCCGTTACCGAGTGTACGGTGTACTCTATGGTCCATCCCGACACCACGCTGTAGAATCCCAGAATCAGGAACGATGTCACAATGCAGTTGTATCCGAAATACCGCCAGCTCTTGTTCAGCGAGCGGAATGCGCCCACGGGATTGCTCTTTGTCTGCCGTCCTATCGAGAACTCGCCGAGCATTATCGGCAGACCTATCAGTATGGCGCATACGATATATAAAACCAGAAAGGCTCCGCCGCCGTTTTCGCCCGCCACATATGGGAATCGCCAGATGTTTCCCAAACCTACGGCTCCTCCGGCCGATACGAGCACGGCGCTCAGTTTGCCTCCGAATGTGGCACGTTTGGAGTTGTCAACCATTTTCTCAATAACCTAATTTTGTAACCGTTCGTGTCTTTTGCGACATAACACGCTGCAAAGATACAATAATTGAATAAAAAGGCCTGCATTGCGCAGACCTTTTTTCATCTGTACCCGGCCGCTCAGCTCCGGGCCCCTGATTTCGGGTTCTGAATCTCCAGCGTGACCGCCGCGCGAGCCACCTTGCCGCCCAGCGGCGGAGCTACCTTTGCCACGGTGCACGATATTGCCCTGATTTGCGGGAAACGCTCATACAACGCTCCGATTATGTTCTCCGCCACGCGCTCTATGGTGTGCTGCGTTATCTGCATCTGCTCACTGACCACCTCATATGCCTCTAAATAGCTCACCGTAGCCTTCACGTCGTCGCGTTCTGCGGCCTGGCCCATTTCGGCCGTTATCTTCAGGTCCACGATGAACTTTCCGCCCACCTTGCGCTCCAGCTCGTAGCAGCCGTGGCGTGCGCGGAACTCGCACTCCGAGAGCGTTATGACATACTCCATTTTACTCGACCGTTATCAGGTAGTAGTTCTTCTTTCCTCGCTGCACGAGCAGATATTTGCCTGCTATGAGGTCCTCTTCGGTGACGGACCGCATCGGGTCGGCCACCTTCTCCTTGTTGAGGGCCACGCCGCCGCCCTGAATCATCTTGCGGCACTCGCCCTTCGATGGGAATATCTGCGTCTTGTAGGCGCACAGGTCGACAATCGACACCCCGAGCTCCTCCCGCGCCACGGTGAACTGGGGCACTCCCTCGAACACCTGCAGCAGCGTCTGCTCGTCCAGACGGTGCAGAGCCTCGGAGGTCGCGCCGCCGAACAGAATCTGCGACGCCTCGACCGCCTTCTCGTACTCCTGGCGCGAGTGAATCATGGTGGTAATCTCCTCGGCCAGACGCTTCTGCAGCACGCGCAGGTGGGGTGCCGTCTCATGCTCGGCAATGAGCTTCTCGACCGTCTCGCGGTCCAGCAGCGTGAATATCTTGATGTAACGCTTGGCGTCGTCGTCGCCTACATTGAGCCAGAACTGATAGAACTTGTATGGCGACGTGTATCGGGCATCGAGCCATACGTTTCCGCTCTCGGTCTTGCCGAACTTGGTACCGTCGGCCTTGGTTATGAGCGGGCAGGTTATGGCATAAGCCTCGCCGTCCAGCTTTCGGCGTATGAGTTCCGTTCCGGTGGTTATGTTTCCCCACTGGTCCGAGCCTCCGAGCTGAATGCGGCAGTTCTCGGTCTGGTAGAGGTGCAGGAAGTCGTATCCCTGCACTAACTGGTATGTGAACTCGGTGAACGACATTCCGTCACCCTCGCCGTTGAAGCGCTTTTTGACCGAATCTTTGGCCATCATGTAGTTCACGGTTATGAGCTTGCCTATGTCGCGAATGAAGTCCAGGAATGTGAAGTCCTTCATCCAGTCGTAGTTGTTGACCATCTTGGCGGCGTTCGGAGCGTCCGATTCGAAGTCGAGCAGTTTCGAGAGCTGGCGTTTGATGGCCTCCTGATTGTGACGCAACGTCGCCTCGTCGAGCAGGTTGCGCTCCTGCGACTTTCCGCTCGGGTCGCCAATCATTCCCGTTGCGCCGCCCACCAATGCCAGCGGCCTGTGGCCGCACATCTGGAAGTGCTTCAGAATCATCACTCCCACCAGATGACCTATGTGCAGCGAGTCGGCCGTGGGGTCTATTCCCAGATAAGCCGTGGTCATGCCCTTTTCGAGCTGCTCCTCGGCGCCGGGCATGATGGTGTGAATCATGCCGCGCCATTCGAGTTCCTTTATGAAATCCTTGTTTGCCATATTTTCATTTTTTCTTCATCTATTTTTTTCTACTCCATGTCCAGGTCGAGTGCCTTGCGCAGGTCGGCCACGAGCGGATTCTTTTCAGTTATGTATTTCAGTCTGTCCTCGAGCTTTATGGGTTTCGAGGCCTTGATGCTCTCGTCGACAGTCACCTCCATCTCCAGCGAGCCGCTGACTTTTGCCATCTCGGCTATGCGCGTCAGCAGCTCCATCTTGGTGCGCAGTATCTCGTCGCACAGCGCCTGCGAGGGCACCCTGAGCTTTATTACGCTGCCGTCGAATGCCATATTCTCGAATGCAGCCGTGAAGCGCGGCCGCTTGCGCCTTATCTCTTCATATATCGTGTTGCGGGCCGCCGCGAGCTTCTGTCCGGCCTGCGGGTCTACCGTCAGTGCAACCGTCGCCGCCTCTTTCGGCTCGCTGTCGCTGCCGTTGTCGCTGTCGGCCGGAGCCATGTTCAGCAGCGACGAAATCGACGTTCCCGACACCGACGGCCGTCTTGCCGCCCTGGCTGCCGTGCTCTGCTGCCGCGACTCCTCGGCCTTTATATCCGCCTGCAACGCCGTCGCAGAGGCCGTTTCGGCAGACTGAGTCGCAGCCTGTACCTGTGCAGCCGGTGCCGCAACAGCCGTCGTGGCCGCCGTTTCTGCAGGTTTCGCTGCAGCCTGCTCCGCAACCGGTGCCTCAGCCGGCACAGCCTGAGCCTTCAGCGCCGCCGTCTCTGCAACCGGCGCCTCCTGAGCCTTAACATGTGCTGCCTCCTGAGCCTGTGGCGATTCGCTTTGAGTCTGTCTGCGAGGTTGTTCGGCCGTGAAATCCGCTAACGGGAGGTCGGGTCCGCTATTTTTTTTTTGACCCATGCCGGCGATTTTCATCAGCGTGAGTTCCACCAGCAGTCTCTGGTTCGATGACATCCTCAGCTTTCCGTCCGTTTCGGTCAGCAGAGACATTCCGCCGAATATGAAATCCGCCTCGCATCGCCCGCCCTGCGAGCAGTATCGCTCCAGCAGCGTGCCTGTCATCTCCATCAGATGGAGCGTCGCACGGTCTTTGGCCACCAGCAGGTCGCGCAGATGCTTGTTGAATCCCGTCACGAATGTCTGCGCCGAGAATCCGCGGCCGAGCACCGAGTCGAACTCCAGCAGCGCCGAGCGGTAGTCGCCGCCGAGCAGCAGGTCCGTTATTCTGAAATAGGTGTCGTAGTCGAGCACGTTGAGCGTTTTGGCCACTTCGCGGTAGTCGAGCGTCTGTCCGCAGAACGATACGGCCTTGTCGAACATCGACAGCGCGTCGCGCATACCTCCGTCAGCCTTCTGCGCTATGAGGTTCAGCGACTCGTCGTCCGATGTTATTCCCTCCTGTGCAGCTATGTATTTGAGATATTCGACCGAATCCTCGACTCTGATGCGGTTGAAGTCGTAGATTTGGCAGCGCGACAGAATCGTCGGTATTATTTTGTGCTTTTCGGTTGTCGCCAGGATGAATATGGCGTGTGCGGGCGGCTCCTCGAGCGTTTTGAGGAATGCGTTGAATGCCGCCGCCGAGAGCATGTGCACCTCGTCGATTATGAATACCGAGTACCGGCCCGACTGCGGGATTATCCGCACCTGCTCTATGAGCGTTCTGATGTCGTCTACCGAGTTGTTCGAAGCAGCGTCGAGCTCGTGTATGTTCAGCGAGCGGCCGTCGTTGAAGCTGCGGCACGATTCGCATTCGTTGCAAGCCTCGGCGCCCGTTGGGTTCAGACAGTTTATCGCCTTGGCGAATATTCGCGCGCAGGTCGTCTTTCCCACGCCTCGCGGGCCGCAGAACAGATATGCGTGCGCGAGCTGGTTGCGCTCTATTGCATTTTTGAGCGTCGAAGTTATATGTTTCTGTCCTACGACCGATGCGAATGTCGCGGGACGGTATTTTCGTGCGCTGACGATGAACTTTTCCATAAAATCTGCTCGTGGTGCAAAGATATGAAAAGTTAATCAAAACGCGAACTCTTATGCGGCGAATTATCCGCAATTGCCTATCTTTGCACTATGCACGCCAAAACATTCATACTTCTGTTCTCGTCGGTGCTTCTGTTCGGCTGCAGCGGCGAGGCTTCGGCGCGGCCCGACGACCTGGTCCTGCGCTACGACGAACCAGCCGACATCTGGATGCTAACCCTTCCTTTAGGCAACGGACGTCTGGGCGCCATGCCCGACGGAGGCATCGGCCACGAACGCATCCTGCTCAACGAGGAGTCCATGTGGAGCGGCTCCGAGTACGACACCTCCAACCCCGACGCCCTGGCCTCGCTGCCCGAGATTCGGCGGCTGCTTCTCGAGGGCCGCAATCTCGAGGCTCAGGATTTGGTCGCCCGGCGCTTCGTCTGCGCGGGCGGAGGATCCGCCTCGGCGGCCTACGGCAGCTACCAGCTGCTCGGCAACCTCGATTTGCGCTTCACTCTGCCCGAGGGCGAGCTTAGCGGCTACGAGCGAGGCCTTAACCTGCGCAATGCCGAGGCCTACACGCGCTTCAGCAAGGGCGGCGTGGAGTTCACGCGCGAATATTTCGTCTCCATGACCTCCGATGTGGTCGTCGTTCGCCTCCGCTCCTCCGAGCGCGGCGCTCTCGACTTCTCCGTGGGCCTCGACAGGCCTGAGCGCGCCTCTGTTTCGGCCGAGGGCTCTGCAATCACCATGTCGGGCGAGCTTGACAGCGGCCAGCCGGGCGTCGGGGGAGTGAAGTACATGGCCCGTGCGCGAGTCCTGTGCGACGGCGGCACGCTCTGCAGCCGCGACGGCCGCGTTGTCGTTTCGGGTGCCGACCAGGCCATTGTTTACCTTGCTGCCGCCACCTCCTACGGCGGCCGTGACGACTACGGCTCTCGGGTCGATTCATGCCTTGCGGCGGCCTGCGCCAGCCGTCTCGACGAACATGTCCGTGCCCACCGCGAGGCCTTCGGCCGTCTGTTCGGCCGCGTATGGCTTGAGCTGGAGGGTCCCGACATGAGCGGCATGATGACCGACGACCGCCTCGAGCGCTTCGCCTCCGGCGAGCCCGACCCCTCGCTCGCTGCGCTCTACATGCAGTACGGCCGCTACCTGCTCATCAGCTCGGCCCGCCGCGGCTCGCTGCCTCCCAACCTTCAGGGCATCTGGGCCAATACCGTCAAAACCCCCTGGTGCGGCGACTACCACCTTAATATAAATGTCCAGATGAACCACTGGATTGCCGAGCAGGGCAATCTCTCCGAGCTTCACGAACCCCTTCTCGAGTACACGCGCCGCCTTGCCGAGTCGGGTGCCCGCACCGCCCGCAGCTTCTACGGTGCCGACGGCTGGTGCGCCCACGTGCTTGCCAATGCCTGGAACTTCTCGGCACCCTCCGAGGACCCCTCGTGGGGAGCTACCAATACCGGCGGCGCATGGCTTGCGCTTCACCTGTGGCAGCACTACCTCTACACCCTCGACGAGCAGTGGCTCGCCTCGGTGTGGCCCGTTTTGCGCGGTGCGGCCGACTTCTTCCTCTCGATACTTGTCGAGGAGCCGTCGGGCATGCTTGTCACGGCTCCCACCTCGTCGCCCGAGAACGGCTTCTACGACCAGAGCGACCGCCGCGTGACCTACGTCTGCATGGGCTCCACCATGGACTCCCAGATTGTTCGCGAGCTGTTCGGCGCCGTGGCGTCGGCCGCCGACATCCTCGGCCGCGATTCAGACTATGCTGGCCGTCTTCGTTCAGCGGCTCTGCGCCTGCCGCCCAACCGCATCAGCCAGGGTGGCTACCTCATGGAGTGGCTCGAGGACTACCGCGAGGCCGAAGTCCAGCACCGCCACATATCCCACCTTTTCGGCCTGCATCCCGGCACCGAAATCACCCGCAGCCGCACCCCCGAACTTATTGAGGCGTGCCGCGTGACTCTCGACCGCCGCGGCGACGGGGGCACGGGCTGGTCGCGCGCCTGGAAGGTCAACTTCCGCGCCCGCACGGGCGACGGCGAGCGCGCCTACAGTCTGCTGCGCAACCTGCTTCAGCCTGCAATCATGCCCGACGGGCGCCATCGCGGCGGCACCTATCCCAACCTGCTTTGCGCCCATCCGCCTTTCCAGATCGACGGCAACTTCGGCGGCTCGTCCGGCATCATGGAGATGCTTCTTCAGAGCCATGACGGAGCCATCGAGCTTCTCCCGGCGCTCCCTTCGGCATGGCCCGACGGCGCATACGGCGGCCTTGTGGCTCAGGGAGGCGTCGAGGTTGGCTGCCGCTGGCGCGACGGCAGGGTAGTGGAGTTCACGCTCCTCTCGCCTCGCGACTGCCGCTGCGTGGTTCGTCTTGCCGACGGCCGCGAGCTGACGCTCGACTGCCGTGCGGGCCGGCTTCTGCGCCGCCGCATGGAATAGAAACGAACCGGGGCCGGCAATCAGCCGGCCCCGGTTTTGCAATGCTCTGGGCTGCGGAGTCTATTTTTTCCACAGTTTCGACATCTCCTCGAGAGTCTTGCCCTTGGTTTCGGGCACGCGGCTCCATACGAAGAGTGCCGATAGCAGCGACATGAGCGCATATATGCAGTATGTTCCGCCCACGCTCCACTCGCTCAGCGACGGGAATGTCGACGATACCAGGAAGTTCGATATCCACTGTGCCGCCACGGCAATGGCCACGGCCTGCGAGCGTATCGTGTTGGGGAATATTTCGGCTATGAGCACCCAGCATATGGGACCCCACGACATCATGAACGATGCGGTGTATATTATTATGAACACCAGCGCCGCCACGCCTATCGAGTCGGTGAACGACAGTACGGCCAGCGCCGCCATGCCTATTGTCATGCCTATCGAGCCGATTATGAGCAGCGGCCGGCGTCCCACCTTGTCCACGGTGAATATTGCCACCACCGTAAATACTATGTTCACTATACCCATCACCACGGTCTGCACCATCGAAGCATCTCCCGAGGCGCCCATGTTTTCGAATATTCGCGGCGCATAGTAGAGCACCACGTTTATTCCCACGGCCTGCTGGAAGAACGACAGCAGCACTCCGACTACTATAACCGTCACTCCGTATGTGAAAATCTTCTCGCGCTTCTCGTTGACGGTGGCCTTTATTTCGCCGAGTATTGTCTTGGCCTCGGCCGTGCCGTTGATTTTTTCGAGAATTGAGAAAGCTTTCGACTCGTTTCCGCGCAGTGCCAGATATCGCGGCGTTTCGGGCACGAGCATCACCAGCAGACAGAACGTTCCTGCGGGGAATGCCTCGCTGAGGAACATTCGGCGCCAGCCGAGGCTGACCATTGCCGACTGTATCGCTTCGGCCGTTTCGCCGAGGTTGTTGCGAATCATGTAGTTTACGAAGTATACCACCAGCATTCCGAATATTATGGCGAACTGGTTGCACGACACGAGCGTTCCTCGAATCCTTGCGGGCGATATTTCGGCTATGTACATCGGGCATACGGCCGATGCCAGACCTACGCCCACGCCGCCCAGTATGCGGTATATGTTGAATACGGCCAGCAGCGTCATCGACGGCTCGCCGTATGGCAGTATTCCGCTTTCGGGGCACCACGAGCCCACGGCCGATATGAAGAACATCAGCGCGGCTGCTATCAGCGAGCGCTTGCGACCCAGGCGCGAGGCCATGAATCCCGATATTGCACCTCCTATGACGCATCCTATCAGTGCGCTCGAGGCTGTGAAGCCGTGAAGTCCGGGGGTGTAGAGAGCCCCGAGTCCGTCGCGGAAGAATGTCTGGAGCGCCTTTTCGGCACCCGACACCACTGCCGTGTCATAACCGAAGAGCAGACCTCCGATGATAGCCACGAGGACTATCGAGAAGAGATAGCTTCGGCTTCCCTGTTGTTGTACTGTGTTTGTCATTTCAGGTTTGGCGTTTCGGATTGGCCGATTTCACCGGCGCCCGCAAAAGCGGGCGCCGGCATCGGAATCTTTTTTAGATATACATGTTTACAATGGTCTCGTAGAGCTCCTGCTTTCCGCTGTGCTGTGCGGGCTCGCCGTTCTTGCGGGCGTATTCTGCCGCCTGCTCGAGGGTGAGCTTGCCCTCCTCGAAATCCTTTCCCTCGCCCGAGTCATACGAAGCGTAGCGCTCTTTGAGCATCTTCTCATATGGCGAGTTGTCGAGTATGTCGGCAGCTATGAGCAGCGCGCGGGCCATCACATCCATACCCGAGATGTGGGCAATGAATATATCCTCCAGATCGGTCGAGTTTCGGCGTGTCTTTGCGTCGAAGTTGGTTCCGCCTCCCTGCAGGCCGCCTCCCTTGAGTATTACCAGCATGGCCTGCACCATCTCGTAGAGGTCTACGGGGAACTGGTCCGTATCCCAGCCGTTCTGGTAGTCGCCTCGGTTTGCGTCTATAGAGCCGAGCATTCCGGCATCCACTGCGCACTGCAGTTCGTGCTCGAAAGTGTGTCCTGCCAGGGTTGCGTGGTTTACCTCGATGTTTACCTTGAAGTCCTTGTCCAGGCCGTTTGCGCGCAGGAATCCTATTACTGTTTCGGTATCCACGTCATACTGGTGCTTCATGGGCTCCATAGGCTTGGGCTCGATGAGGAAATTACCCTTGAATCCCTTCGAACGCGCATAGTCGCGAGCCATGCGCAGCATGGTGGCCATGTGGCTCTTCTCGCGCTTCATGTCGGTGTTCAGCAGCGACATGTAACCCTCGCGGCCGCCCCAGAATACATAGTTCTCGCCTCCGAGCTCTATCGTGGCGTCTATGGCGTTCTTGATTTGCAGCATTGCGCGCGCAGCTGTTGCGAAGTCGGGGTTTGTCGAGGCTCCGTTCATGTATCGTGCGTGCGAGAATACGTTTGCCGTACCCCAGAGCAGCTTTATTCCGGTCTGTGCCTGCTTCTGCTTTGCATATGCCACAATCTCCTTGAGGTTCTTCTCGTACTCCTCAGCCGTAGCAGCCTCGTCCACCAGGTCCACGTCGTGGAAGCAGTAGTATTCGATGCCCATCTTCTGCATGAACTCGAAACCTGCATCCATCTTGTCCTTTGCGCGCTCCACGGGGCATGCCTCCTGGTTCCAGGGGAACTTCTTCGTTCCGCCGCCGAACTGGTCGGCGCCCTCGGCGCACAGGGTGTGCCACCAAGCCATCGAGAACTTGAACCACTCCTTCATTTTGCGGCCGCGCACCACGCGCTCGGGGTCATAATAGTGGAAGGCCATCGGATTCTTGGAATCCTTGCCCTCGAAGGGGATTTTTCCTACTGTGGGAAAATACTCTTTAGTTGCCATAGCTTTTAGTTTTTTTGATGATTGTTATCGGTTTTCGGTTAATTAAAATCTGCTCCAGCATACGCTTCAATGCCTCGACAGCCGACTCTCCACTTCGGCCTTCCATTCGGCATAACCCTGCTCGAGCGCCTCTTTCCATTCGGGCACCGGCCGCACCGAGCCGAGCTTCTCGAGCGATGCGAACGTCTGCTCGCGCGAGGAGTATAGCCCTGCTCCGAGCGCCGCTCCGCGGGCCGCTCCGAGCGCGCCGTCGGTGTTGAAGAGCTCGATTTCGGCGCCCGTGAGGGTTGCGAGCGTCTCACGGAACACCGGCGACAGGAACAGGTTCGCCCTGCCTGCGCGTATGACGTTCGGAACCAGTCCCGTCTGCCGCATTATGTCTATTCCGTACCTGAACGAGTACGCTATTCCCTCGTGCACCGAGCGTATCATGTGCGCTGTGGTGTGTCTGTTGAGGTCTATCCCCGAGAACGAGGCTCCCGTGTAACGGTTCCCGAGCACCCGTTCGGCGCCGTTGCCGAATGGTATCGACAGCAGCCCGTCGGAGCCTGCCGGCACCGATGCAGCCGCCTGGTTCATCTCGTCGTAGCTCATTGAGCGGGCAATGTTGCGGCGCAGCCACGAGTTCATTATGCCCGTTCCGTTTATGCAGAGCAGTATTCCGTACCGCGGCGCTGCGGCCGAGTGGTTCACGTGCAGGAATGTGTTGACTCTCGACTGCGGGTCGGCCTTCGGCGTGTCCGATACGCCGTACACCACACCGCTCGTTCCTCCCGTGGCGGCTATTTCTCCCTTCTCGAGCACATTCAGCGAGAATGCGTTGTTCGGCTGGTCACCCGCGCGGTATGACACGGGCGTGCCTGCCGGTATTCCGAAGAGCCTCTCGGTCTCGGCGTTCGTTCGCGACCGGATGCCTATCGACACTCCGGCCTGGGGTATCATCGAGTGCGGTATGCCGTAGTAGTCGGCCACGAAATCAGCCCGGCGGTTCTCGGCGAAGTCCCATAGAATCTGCTCCGACAATCCGCTTTCGGTTGTCGAAATCTCGCCCGTGAGGCGGTATGCGGCATAATCGCCCGGGAGCATGAACTTGTCTATTTTCGCGAATATCTCCGGCTCGTTCTTTCTGACCCATGCGGCCTTCGAGGCGGTGAAGTTTCCCGGCGAGTTTAGCAGGTGCTTTAGGCACCGCTGCGGCCCGAGCGCCTCCAAAGCCTCGGCACCCGTAGCTACTGCGCGCGAGTCGCACCATATAATGGCTTTTCTGAGCGGTTCTCCCGCTTTGTCTATTGCCACCAGGCCGTGCATCTGATAGGTTATGCCTATGGCGGCCACATCCGCGAGCGGGTGTTCTGCGCCCACGGCCCTTATTCCGTCGCAGATATACCTCCACCACATTTCGGGGTCCTGTTCGGCCCATCCGCTCTGCGGGGCGTCTATTGGCATCTCCACCGAAGGATTTGTCGACGAGGCTATGCATCGTCCGGTCTCGACGTCCATGAGCGAAACCTTCACCGACGACGAGCCCATGTCAATTCCGAGAGTCTTCATAAGTTTTTGAGCGTTTCGCGATTAAAAAACAACGTAAAGATATGAAAAATATCCGTATATCGTTTTTTTCGCTGCCTCTTTTTTTGTCATGTGGCAGAAAATGCGACTCTTTGTCATGGCTCTCTGCCGCCGTGCGGACTCTTTGTCGCTCTTTGACATTCGCCGTCTGACAAATGGTGCCACTCCGTCACGGTCCGCCTCCTGGCAGGGGTTTTGCGCATCGACCCGTCGTGCGGGCTCGGTGAGCGGGGCCCTGAAACGGAAATAACGAAAAACAATACTCGATATGAACATCAACTCTTTAACCGTCAAGGCGCAGGAAGTGCTGCAGGCAGCATCTCTGCGCGCAGCCGGGAATCGCCAGCAGGCCGTCGAGCCGCTGCATCTTCTCGGCGTCATGATTGCCGACGACAACTCGCTTTCGGCCTTTCTTCTGGGCCGCTGCGGCGTGAATCTCGCCTCGCTTCGCCAGAGGGTGAAGCGTCTTGAGGACTCCATGCCCAAGGTCTCCGGCGGTGGCGACCCCTATTTCTCCAACGACACTACGCGCGTCATACAGCGTGCCGTCGACTTCACCAAAACCTTCAACGACCGCTATGCCTCCGTCGAGCACCTTCTTCTGGCGCTTGTCAGCGAACGCGGCACCGCCTCCGATGTGCTCAAGCAGGAGGGAGCTGTCGAGAGCGAGCTTGTCGAGGCCGTCCGCACCTTCCGTCGCGGGGCCACGGTCGATTCGCCCACGGCTTCGCAGGAGTTCGACGCTCTGGGCAAGTATGCCGTCAACCTTAACGAACAGGCCCGCAGCGGCAAGCTCGATCCCGTAATCGGCCGCGACGAGGAGATTCGCCGCGTGCTTCAGATTCTCTCGCGCCGCACCAAGAACAACCCGATTCTGGTCGGCGAGGCCGGTGTCGGCAAGACCGCCATCGCCGAGGGCATCGCCCACCGCATTGTCGACGGCGACGTTCCGGAGAATCTGAAATCCAAGGTCATCTTCTCGCTCGACATGGGTGCGCTGATTGCCGGCGCCAAGTACCAGGGCGAGTTCGAGGAGCGCCTGAAGGCCGTGGTGCAGGAGGTCATCGCCAGCGACGGCGAGATACTTCTGTTCATCGACGAGATTCACACTCTGGTCGGAGCGGGCAAGTCGTCCGGCGCCATGGATGCGGCCAACATCCTCAAGCCTGCGCTGGCGCGCGGCGAGCTTCGCACCATCGGAGCCACGACTCTCGACGAGTTCCAGAAATATTTCGAGCAGGACAAGGCCCTCGAGCGCCGCTTCCAGAAGGTCCAGGTCGACGAGCCCTCTACCGACGATGCTGTCTCCATCCTTCGCGGGCTTAAGGAGCGCTACGAGAACCACCACCAGGTGCGCATCAAGGACGAGGCCATCATCGCAGCGGTCGAACTGTCTCACCGCTACATCACCTCGCGCTTCCTGCCCGACAAGGCCATCGACCTCATCGACGAGGCGGCCTCGCGCCTGCGCCTTGAGATGAATTCGGTGCCCGAGGAGATCGACAGCCTCGACCGCCGCATCCGCCAGCTGGAAATCGAGCGCGAGGCCATCCGCCGCGAGAACGACCCCGAGCGAGTCGAGACCCTTTCGCGCGATATCGACGAGCTGAAGGCGCGCGACTCGCAGATGCGTGCCCGCTGGCAGAGTCAGCGCGACATGCTGCAGCGCATCCAGCAGGACAAGGATGCAATCGAGCAGCTGAAGATCGAGGCCCAGCAGGCCGAGCGCCAGGGCGACTACGGCCGTGTGGCCGAGATTCGCTACGGCAAGATTCGCGAGGCCGAGCAGCGCATCGCCGCTCTTCAGGAGGAGTTCCGGGCCTCGTCGGCCGACAACTCGATGATTAAGGAGGAGGTCGACTCCCAGGATATCGCCGAGGTCGTCTCGCGCTGGACGGGCATACCCGTTTCGCGGATGCTGGCCTCCGAGCGCGAGAAGCTGCTGCGCATGGAGGATGAGCTCCACCTCCGCGTGGTGGGTCAGCAGCAGGCCATCAGCGCCATCTCCGATGCCGTTCGGCGCTCGCGTGCGGGTCTGAACGATGCGCGCAAGCCGATAGGCTCGTTCATCTTCCTCGGCACGACGGGCGTGGGCAAGACCGAGCTGGCGAAGGCGCTTGCCGAGTTCCTGTTCAACGACGACAACATGATTACGCGCATCGACATGAGCGAGTACCAGGAGCGCCACAGCGTCTCGCGTCTTGTGGGCGCGCCTCCGGGATATGTCGGCTACGACGAGGGCGGCCAGCTGACCGAGGCCGTGCGGCGCAAGCCCTATTCGGTGGTGCTGTTGGACGAGATTGAGAAGGCTCACCCCGACGTGTTCAACATCCTGCTGCAAGTGCTGGACGACGGCCGCCTTACCGACAACAAGGGCCGCACTGTCGACTTCCGCAACACCATCATCATCATGACCTCGAACATGGGCTCGCACATCATTCAGGAGCGCTTCGCTTCGGCTGCCGACGGCCGCCGCCTGCCCGCTGAGCTGGTCGAGCAGACGCGTGCGGAGGTCATCGAGCTTCTCAAGCAGCAGCTCAAGCCCGAGTTCCTGAACCGTGTCGACGAGATTGTTATGTTCGAGCCGCTCACGCGCGAGGATATCGAGCGCATTGTCGACATCCAGATGGGCACTATCCGCAAGATGCTCTCCGGCAACGGCATAACTCTCGACTACACCGATGCTGCGAGGTCGTGGATAGCCGACGCGGGCTTCGATGCCATGTTCGGTGCGCGTCCCGTCAAGCGAGTCATCCAGCGCGAGATAGTGAACGAGTTGTCGAAGCGCATTTTGGCTGGCGAGGTCGACCGCAGCCGGCCCATAAGCGTCGATGCCTCACCCGGCGGCCTGACCTTCTCCAACTGAGCTGCCGGCCGCCACAAAAACGAAGACTCCGCCTCATTTGAGGCGGAGTCCGTTTTCCGATATTGAAGCCGATTATGCTTCGGGTGCGATTGCCTCGCTGGGGCAGACGCCTGCGCAGGTGCCGCAGTCGATGCACTTGTCGGGATCGATTACATAGATGTCACCGGCCGAAATAGCCTCTACCGGGCACTCGCCGATACATGTTCCGCATGCAACGCACGCGTCGCTGATTTTGTAAGCCATTGCAGTAAAAGTTTAGTTTATTGTTTTGTTAAAGTGTGTGCTCTCTTTTTGCAAATATAATGATTTATTCGATAATTGCAAAACCAGTGTACGGAATCAGCACCTCGGGTATTTTGATACCCTCCGGTGTCTGGTTGTTCTCGAGCAGCGCGGCCACTATTCGCGGCAGAGCCAGTGACGAGCCGTTGAGCGTGTGAGCCAGCTGTGTCTTCTTGTCGGCGTCCTTGTATCTGAGTTTTAGGCGGTTGGCCTGGAACGACTCGAAGTTCGACACCGACGACACTTCCAGCCAGCGCTTCTGCGCTTCGGAGTATACCTCGAAGTCGTAGGTCAGAGCCGAGGTGAACGACATGTCGCCGCCGCACAGACGCAGAATGCGGTACGGAAGGCCGAGCGACTTGACGATGCTCTCCACATGGGCCACCATTCCGTCCAGCGCCTCGTATGACTTTTCGGGCAGTGCGAGCTGCACGATTTCCACCTTGTCGAACTGGTGCAGACGGTTCAGTCCGCGCACATCCTTGCCGTAGGAGCCGGCCTCGCGGCGGAAGCAGGGAGTGTATGCGGTCATCTTTACCGGGAAATCCTTTTCCTCGAGAATCACGTCGCGGTAGATATTGGTCACGGGCACCTCGGCCGTGGGGACGAGATAGAAATTGTCGGCCGTGGCGTGGTACATCTGACCCTCCTTGTCGGGCAGCTGACCCGTACCGAATCCCGAGGCCTCGTTTACCATCACGGGCGGCTCGACCTCCAGATATCCGGCGGCGGTGTTGCAGTCGAGGAAGTAGTTGATGAGCGCGCGCTGCAGACGTGCGCCCTTGCCCTTGTATACGGGGAATCCGGCGCCTGTGAGCTTCACGCCCAGGTCGAAGTCTATTATGTCATACTTCTTTGCCAGCTCCCAGTGGGGCAGAGCGTTCTCGGGCAGCGGCGTGTACGACTCCTCGATTTTGACCACCACGTTGTCCTCGGCCGTCTTGCCTTCGGGCACTATGTCTGCGGGGAAGTTAGGCAGGGTGACTATTACGGCCTGCAGCTCGTCGGCCACGCTCTTCGACTCGGCCGCGAGCGCCGCCGACTTTGCCTTCAGGTCGGCCACCAGACGCTTCGCCTGCTCGGCCTCGTCGCGCTTTCCCTGGCCCATGAGGGCGCCGATTTGCTTTGCCGCCTTGTTCTGTTCGGCCAGACAGTTGTCGAGTTCGGTCTGCAGGGCCTTGCGGCGGTCATCCAGACGCTCGATGTTTTCGATTGCAGCGGTCGCGTCGACGCCTTTTTTTGCCAGGCGTCTTGCTGCGAGCTCCTTGTCGCTGCGCAGTTGCTTGATAGTGAGCATGATTATCTCTTTTTTACAAATTCCGGAATCTATGCGGCATCCGTTTTCTGCGGGCCGTTTCGGAATGCAAATGTATAAAATTATTTGCGAATTGTTTGTATTTTTGTCTCCGAAAACCGACCTTCGGGCGGCTCTGCCCGCATGGAGTCGGTCTGCCGAGCCCGTGAAACGCATCGAACTACTCGCTCCGGCCCGCAACCTCGAGGCCGTTTACGCCGCCATAGACTATGGCGCCGACGCCGTCTATATGGGCGGTGCGCGCTTCGGTGCGCGCGCTGCCGCCGTCAACACCGTCGACGACATAGCCCGTGCGGCCGACTATGCCCACCGCTTCGGCGCCAAGCTCCACGTGACCATGAACACGCTGCTCTTCGACCACGAGCTTTCCGAGGCCGAACGCCTTGCCCGCGAGGTGGTTGCCGCCGGAGCCGATGCCCTGATTGTTCAGGACATGGCCTACCGCACGATGTCTCTGTCAGTCGAGCTTCACGCCTCCACCCAGATGTTCAACATGTCGCCCTCGCGGGCTCGTTTCCTCGGCGAGTGCGGCTTTTCGCGCATCGTTCTCGAGCGCAACCTTACCCTCGACCAGATTCGGGCCGTGAGTTCGGCCACCTCTGCCGACATCGAGTGTTTCATCCACGGAGCCATATGCGTCGGCTACAGCGGCCGCTGCTTTCTGTCGCGTTCGCGCGGCTGTCGCAGCGGCAACCGCGGCGAGTGCAGCCAGCCCTGCCGCCTGCCTTACGATTTGACCGACGGCGCTGGCCGCAAATACCTCTCGGGCAAGCATCTGCTCTCCGTGCGCGACCTTAATCTCTCGGAGCACCTCGGCCTCCTTGTCGATGCCGGCGCCACGTCGTTCAAGATCGAGGGCCGCCTCAAGGACGAGCGCTATATCAAGAACGTCACGGCCTTCTACCGCCGTCTTGTCGACGATTTGATCGCCTCGCGCAGCGACGCGGCCCGCTCGTCATACGGCCAGAGCGACTTCGACTTCGAACCCGACCCCTCCAAGAGCTTCACCCGCGGCCAGACCGACTACTTCTTCTCGGGCCGACGCGCGGGCGTTGCCTCGTTCGACACGCCCAAGGCGGTGGGCGAGAGGATAGGGCGCGTCCTCAGCGTCACCTCGCGCGACTTTACCCTCGACTGCGATGCCGACCTGGCTCCCGGCGACGGAATCTGCTTCGGCGATTCTGGCACCAACGTCAACGCCGTCTCGGGCCGCCGCATCACCCCCAACCGCATGGATGGCATATCCCCCGGCACCGAGATATTCCGCAACTGCGACCTGCGCTTCTCGCGGGCTCTGGACCGCAGCCGCACGCGTCGCCGCCTCGACGCCGAAGCCCGCGTGCGCATCTGCAGCGACCGGGCCGAGCTTACCTTCACGCGCCGCGACGACGGAGCCTCGGTGTCGCTCGTGCGCGAGGGCCGTTTTTCTGCCGCCAACGACGCCGCGGCCAGCGAATCCTCCATCGGCTCCTGTGTCTCCAAGAGCGGCGATACGCCCTTTCGCGTCGTCGGCGTCGAAATCGAGGGCGCCGGATACTTCGTCCCCGCCTCGGTCATGACGGCCATGCGCCGCGAGGCTTTGGAGCGCCTTGCCGCCATGCCGTGGCCCGTGCAGCGCCGCATCGTCGGCGACAACCCCTCGGCGCGCTTTCCCGAGAGCGCTCTTTCGGCCGAGGATAATGTCACCAACCGCCTCTCTGCCGAGTTCTACCGCCGCCACGGCGTCTGTGAAATCGCTCCTTCGCTGGAGCTCGAATCCTCCACCCGCGGCCGTCGTGTGCTGCGTTCGGCCTACTGCATCCGCCGCGAAATCGGCGAGTGCCTGCGTGAAAATCCGCGCCTTCGCGGCGACCTCTACATAGAACACGGCTCGAGCCGCTACCGCCTTGCCTTCGACTGCCGGCGTTGCGAGATGAGCCTTTATGACGAAAAATCGGAGTGACAATGTTTGAACAGCTTACACCATCGTTTCAGAACTATGAACTGCTCGATTCGGGCGGATTCGAGAAACTCGAACGCTTCGGCAGCCTCACCCTGCGGCGTCCCGAGCCGCAGGCCGTGTGGAGCAAGAGCCTCTCTGAGGAGGAGTGGCGCCGTCGCGCCGACGCATCTTTTCTTCGCGAGGGCCGCAGCGACGAGCGCGGCGAGTGGCGCTTCTCGTCGCCGCGCATATCCGAACGGTGGCACATCGACTATTCGCACGGAGCCATGAAGCTGCGCATGCGCCTGGGCTTCACTGCCTTCAAGCATGTGGGCATCTTCCCCGAGCAGGCCGCCAATTGGGACTTCATCCACGACGAGTGCCTCTCGATTCGTGCCGCGGGCCGCACTCCGCGCGTTCTGAACCTGTTCGCCTATACGGGCGGCGCGACCCTTGCCGCACGTGCTGCCGGCGCCGACGTGACCCATGTCGACTCGGTGCGTCAGGTCGTCTCGTGGGCACGCGAGAATATGGAGTCGAGCGGCCTGGACGGCGTTCGGTGGATTGTCGAAGATGCGCTGAAGTTCGTTCGCCGCGAGCTGCGGCGCGGCAACCGCTACGACGGCATAATCCTCGACCCGCCGGCCTACGGTCGCGGTCCTGCGGGCGAGAAGTGGGTCCTCGAGGAGAACATCGGCGAGATGCTTGCCGCCTGCGCCGGGCTGCTTGCGCCCCGCGATTCGTTTCTTGTGCTGAATCTCTATTCTATGGGATTGTCGCCGACGATAGCCTGCACGGCCGTGCGCCAGCTCTTCGGCGAGCCGTCGCGCGAGCAGGCCGGCGAGCTCTGCTTCGCCGATTCGTTCGGCAAGCGACTGCCGCTGGGCACCTACTACCGCATGCGCCGCGATTAGCTACCCGTTGCGCCGCTTGTCGATGAACGATTTCGACACTACCACCCGTATGGCTCGCTTTATCACCGAGAACTCTACGGGCGTGTGCCCCAGCAGTTCTCCGTCGACCTCGAGCTGCACGGCCGGTATAGACTCTATTCTGATGTTGCGCCCCTGGGCGTGAATCACGTGTCCTATTGTATATATGTTTCCGTTGAATAGCTTGCGCAGGCGGAATACCACGTTCCACCAGTGCACCGGCTTTATCATCGTTATGTCGAGCAGGCCGTCATCCGCCACGGCCTTTGGCAGCTGCCTTATTCCGCCGCCGTTGTACTGACATATTCCTATGGCGGCGCTCATGAGCAGGTGGTTGTAGACCTGCACTCCGTCGACTGTGACCTTCACTCCGGTGGATTTGTATCCGAAGAAAGTCTTGAGCAGACTGCGGGCATACAGCAGCGGACTGCGCCGTCCCTTGTTTCTCAGGTGGTTGTAGCGGTCGATGACCCTGGCGTCGAATCCCACTCCGGCCACGTTGGCCATGTATCTGCTCTGGCGGAACTGTGCCTCCTCATAGCTCACGCAACCCACATCCTGCAGGAATGTGTGCTCCTCGCGTATTGCGGCTATAGCCTCCGAGAATCGCTCCGGTATGCCGAACATGCGCACCCAGTCGTTTCCCGTTCCTACGGCTATCACGGCCAGCGAAATCTGCTCGGGCGGCACCGATTTCTGTATGAACAATCCGTTGACCGTTTCATGCAGGGTGCCGTCGCCGCCTATTACCAGTATGCGGCGATAGCCCCTGTTCACGGCGTCTACTGTCAGCTCCGTGGCGTGGCACTTGTGCTCGGTGAAGACGGGCTCGCTCGATATTCCGTTGTCGCGCAACAGTTTCGATATCTGCGGGAAGCTGTCCAGTCCGCGCCCTCCGCCGGCCACCGGGTTGACTATTGCGAACCACTTGGCGGGTTCGACGTTAATGTTCTTTACCAACTCTGAGTACTACTTCTTTACGGGTGCATTCCGGAGCGTGTGGAGCAGGAAGTCGTAGAACTTGCCCACCGATGCAATCTCTACCTTCTCGTCGGGCGAGTGGGGGTAGCAGATTGTCGGGCCGAACGATATCATGTCCAGTCCGGGATATTTGCTGCCGATGATTCCGCACTCCAGACCTGCGTGTATTGCCGTCACCTGCGGCTCGCGGCCGTAGAGTGCGCTGTACGATTCGCGCATCGCCTTGAGTATGGGCGACTGCATGTCGGGGTTCCAGCCGTCGTAGCTGCCCGAGAGCGTGACCTTTGCGCCGGCCAGCTCGAACACTGCGGCTATGGCCTGGCCCAGCTCCTCCTTCTCGCTGCGCACCGAGCTGCGCAGCAGACACTGCGCGGCTATGCACTTGCCGTCGGATACTACGCGTGCCAGGTTGGTCGAGGTCTCGACCAGACCCTCCATTGCCGGCGACATTTTGCGCACGCCGTCGGGACATCCGACAATCGCGCGTATGAGTTTTGCCGTCGTTGCGGCGGGTATGATTTCTGCCGGGGCCGCGGTTGCTGCGGCCGTGACTGCAATCGAATCCTCTATGCCTTCGAATTCGGCGCGCACCGTCTTCTCGAACTCCTCTACCGTTAGGGCGAATCGCTCCTCATGCTGCTGCGGCACGAGCACCGTGGCCGAAGCCTCGCGCGGTATTGCGTTGCGCAGGCCGCCGCCGTCTGCCGATGCCAGCAGCACGCCGTACTTTTCGGTCTCGAGCAGCAGGCGGAACAGCAGCTTGTTGGCGTTAGCGCGCTGGCAGACTATCTGTATTCCCGAGTGTCCGCCCTTCAGTCCTTTGACGTCGATTTTCAGAGCCTTGTAACCCTGCTGCGGAGCCTTCTCCGCCTCATACGGCAGCCTTATGTCGGCATCCATTCCGCCGGCGCATCCTACATAGAGCTCGCCCTCGGTTTCGGAGTCGAGATTCAGCAGAATCTCGCCCTTGAGCACTCCCGCCTCGAGTCCGAAGGCACCGTCCATGCCGGTCTCCTCGGTAGCCGTGAACAGAGCCTCTACGGGACCGTGAACCAGCGTCTTGTCCTCGAGCACGGCCAGTATCGCCGCGGCGCCTATTCCGTTGTCGGCGCCGAGCGTTGTTCCGTCGGCCGTAACCCAGTCGCCGTCGATGTATGCCTCGATCGGGTCGTTGAGGAAGTCGAACTGCTTGTCGTTGTTCTTCTGCGGCACCATGTCCAGATGTGCCTGCAGGATTATTCCCTTGCGGTTCTCCATGCCGCTTGTTGCGGGCTTGAATGCGTGTATGTTGTGCGCCGCATCCTCGCTGCACTCCAGGCCCAGCGACTTGACGGTCTCGACTATATACTCGCGTATGCGCTCCTCGTGCGACGAGGGGTGGGGTATTGCCGCTATGCGTGCGAAGTGCTTCCACACGAGGGCGGGCGAGAGCGATTGAAGGTTCTTGTTCATGGTTCTATTGTTTTGATTTTGTTGTTTTCATCCTTGCTGCGCAGCGCCTGGCGCACTTGGGCGTCGTGGCGCTCGAAGGCGTCGACTATGTGCTTTACCAGCGGGTGGCGCACTATGTCGCGCTTGTCGAACTCGACGGTCGCCACGCCCTCCATGCCGCCGAGTATGTCCATCGCGCGCGTCAGGCCGCTGTCGCTGCGGTGTGGCAGGTCTATCTGCGTCACGTCGCCCGTGACTATGAATTTGGCGTTGCGGCCCATGCGCGTCAGAAACATCTTTATCTGGGGCAGCGTGGTGTTCTGCGCCTCGTCGAGTATGACGAATGCGTTGTCTAACGTGCGGCCGCGCATGTATGCCAGCGGGGCTATCTGCACCGTCCCCTCCTCGATGTATTTCTGCAGCTTTGCGGCCGGAATCATGTCGTTGAGCGCATCGTAGAGCGGCTGCAGATAGGGGTCGAGCTTCTCCTTCATGTCGCCGGGCAGAAATCCCAGCTTCTCGCCCGCCTCGACCGCCGGACGGGTGAGTATCACGCGCCGCACCTCCTTTTCGCGCAGAGCCCTGACGGCCAGCGCTATGGCTGTGTATGTCTTGCCCGAACCGGCGGGTCCCACGGCGAACAGCAGGTCGTTCTGTGCGAACGATTCGACCATGCGCCGCTGGTTTACCGTGCGGGCGCGTATGGGCGTGCCGCTGTTTCCGAAGAGTATCGTGTCGCGGTCCGTAGGGGCCTCTTCCACGGCCGCCGCGCCACTGAAGCACTGCGCCACCACCTCCTGTGATATGTGGCCGTATTTCGAGTAGTACTGAATCAGCTGCAGCATGCGGCGCTCGAATCTGCTCACCTCGGCCTGGGGGCCTATGGTCTTGAGCATCGAGCCGCGGGCCACGATTTTGAGCTGCGGGTGCAGCTCGCGAATCTGCTCCAGAAACTCGTTTCGCGGACCGTACAACTCGCGCGGGTCTACGCCGCTGACGGCTATCTCACTGTTTGTCGGCTGGCTCTCCATACGCTAAAATTTATATCCTATTCCCGCCGATATGGTACGCGACCCGAGGCGGAACGACTCGTAGTCGGCGTCGTCGCGGCTGAAACCCATAATCTGCTCCGTGCGGTTGAACTGTCCGTTGAACCTCACGCCTATCATCAGGTGCCGCCCTATGACGCCCGTGGCGCCCACGGCATATGTCACCGTGGGGCGGAAGCGCATTCCGTCCTCGGTGTGGCTGCCGTATGTGTAGCGGCCCTTGTTCATGAGCGTGAACGAGGGGCCGGCGCTGAATCGCAGGCGTCCGGCCAGTATGCGGTACTCGAACAGCAGCGGGAAGTCTATCGAGTTGGTCTTTATGCTTGCCTTTCCGCCCGCGCGGCCCGTCATCGAGAATGCCGAGTGGGTGAACCGCAGCTCGGGAATCAGTGCCATGCGCTTGCCGAACAGCAGTCCGAGCGAGAATCCCGCATGGTATCCCGTCTTGGGCGAAATGCTTATCTGGCTGCCGTCGGCCGTGTAGTCGGCGAACGACACGCCTGCCGAAGCGCTCCATTCGGTGCGCAGGCGGCTGCGGCGGCGGTTGTCGCTGTGGTATAGTTCCGCGTCGGTCATCTTCTGCGCCTCGGCGGTGGCTGAGCACGCCAGCAGCAGAAATGCCAGCAGTCTGGCTTTTTTCATATCGTACACTAAAAATTACTGACTCTTTCTCCGCCGGCCGCTCCAAAACGCAGGCCGCGGAATTTCAAAGATAAGTTTTTTTTCGCAAATAACATATTTTCGACCGTTATTATATCTTTCGCCGCTCTTGCCGGCATCTCCCCGGCCGCCCGTTTGCTGCACCCCGGCCGCCCGCACGCCGGCATGCCTGACGCCCGTCAGCCGCACATCCGCCGCTTGTACGCATCCGTTGCCGCACGCCCGCACGCCGGCATGCCTGTTTGCGAACCCGCGGCACTTTACGACAAAGGCCGGAACCCTTTCCGGTTCCGGCCTCTGACATCTTCGGCGCCCGATCAGTAGCTTCGGGCGAACAATACGCGGCGCTTCGAGGGCTTGCCCGAGAATATGCACTTGCCATCCTCGTCCTCGGCATCCAGCGGAATGCAGCGTATGGTGGCCTTGGTGGCATCCTTGATTGCCACCTCGGTCTCGACCGTGCCGTCCCAGTGTGCCGAGATGAAGCCGCCCTTGGTGTTGAGCGTCTCGACGAACTCGTCCCAGGTGTCGACCTTGGTAATCATCGAGTTGCGGTATGTCAGCGCCTTCTGGAATATATTCTTCTGAATCTCGTCCATCAACGCTGCGCAGCGCTCGGCCAGACCCTCCTGCGGAACGGTCTCCTTGGTCAGCGTGTCGCGGCGCGCCAGCTCGATGGTGCCGTTCTCCACGTCGCGCGGACCCATGGCCAGACGCACGGGCACGCCCTTGAGCTCATACTCGGCGAACTTGAAGCCCGAACGCACGTTGTCGCGGTCGTCGACCTTGACGCTCAGTCCCTTGGCGCGCAGCTCGTCGGCTATGCGGTTCAGGCGGCTGCGCATGTCGGCCAGCTGCTCGTCGCCTTTGTATATAGGTACCAGCACCACCTGTATGGGGGCGAGTTTCGGCGGCAGCACCAGACCGTTGTTGTCCGAGTGGGCCATGATGAGCGCACCCATCAGACGGGTCGACACGCCCCACGACGTTGCCCACACATACTCCTGCTTGCCCTCCTTGTTGACATACTGCACGTCGAAAGCCTTGGCGAAATTCTGACCCAGGAAGTGCGACGTGCCGCTCTGCAGAGCCTTGCCGTCCTGCATCAGAGCCTCGATGGTGAGCGTATCCTCGGCGCCTGCGAATCGCTCGTTGGGCGACTTGTGACCCACGACCACGGGCAGCGCCATCCAGTTCTGCGCGAAATCCTCGTAGACGTGAACCATCTTCATGGCCTCCTCTATGGCCTCCTCGCGGGTGGCGTGGGCCGTGTGTCCCTCCTGCCAGAGGAACTCGGCCGTGCGCAGGAACAGACGCGTGCGCATCTCCCAGCGGACCACGTTGGCCCACTGGTTGCACAGGATGGGCAGGTCGCGGTAGGACTGAATCCAGTTCTTGTAGGTGTTCCAGATGATTGTCTCGGAGGTGGGGCGCACGATGAGCTCCTCCTCGAGTTTGGCGTCGGGGTCTACGACCACGCCCTTGCCCTCGGGGTCGTTCTTCAGGCGGTAGTGCGTAACCACGGCGCACTCCTTGGCGAAGCCCTCGACGTGGTGAGCCTCGCGCGAGAAGAACGATTTGGGGATGAACAGGGGGAAGTATGCGTTCTGGTGGCCCGTAGCCTTGAACATTCCGTCGAGCGCCGCCTGCATCTTCTCCCAGATGGCGTATCCATAGGGCTTTATCACCATGCAGCCCCTGACTGCCGAGTTCTCGGCCAGTCCGGCTTTGACCACCAAATCGTTGTACCACTGCGAGTAGTTGTCTTCGGATTTGGTCAGGTCTTTGAGTTCTATTGCCATATAATGATTCTTTTGTTTTTCCGCCGCAAAATTAACAAAAATTCCAATATATCGTATTGCTACGCCACGCAAAAAACAGCCTGCCGTCGGGGCAGGCTGCACGTCGATTCCGAAAATGAGGTTTTTAGTTAATCAGCTTTTATCATATCGAAGAAGCTGCTGATTTCCTGCTGGTCGATGGCCTGACGGACATTGAATCGTTTGGTTTGGTCGAGATATCCCGGGCGGCGAACCTTGATTTCAATCTGCACGTCGCGCGAATTCTCGTAGGTAAGCCCCTGAATATTAAACGAACGCGTCTCCTCGAACGGAGTGTTGCCCAACCAGTTTTCGTTGGTGTTCTTCACCTGGTCGGGCACGCTCGAAATCACGCGCCAGAAGATGCGTGCGCCCTGCGGTGCCGATTCGAAATACCAACGGATAATCGTGCGCTCCAACGCAGTCTGACCCGGACGGTCGCGATTGACAACATTTCCAGCTTCGCCGGCCCGCATACTTGTGTCTTTATCGTATGCGCCGCCTCGTGCCGGTTCAAGGTCAACGTTGACTATTTTCGGCCAATCAAAAATATATATGGATTTTGTTAAAACTTTCTGCATCGAAATACTCGGTTCAAGTACAACGTCTTTCTGAATATACCCATCCTTAACAACTGTCAAAGTAACACTGCTAAGACGTTTGGCCTCTTTGTAAGCGGCATCCATATTTTTCTTGTCAGGTGTGATAAAGCCCTGAAATTCAATATCAACAGCACCCGGAGTCCTAGCCAGAACCTGCTTTCCGTCCACATAGACCGAAGCTCCGTCAGGTAAGCTGGTAACTGTTACTGCTTGGCGAATTTTCTGTGTTTTAATCTGTTTCTTTTTCGCCTCTGCGGTCGATATGCCGAGCATGGCAATCAGGCCGATTAATAAAAGTTTTTTCATAAATATTTATTGTTTAATTGGTTAATAATAGTTTTTCGCAATCAAACAATAAAAAAGCGTGAACAATGCTAACATCATCACTGAAGAAGGTCTTGGCGAACCCGCGTAGAAGATTATGCAGAAATGCTCACGCCTAAAAACGACGTGAACATTAACCTTGCCCCTTTCTACGCAATAAAAAACCGCCAAGTTTTCTTCAATCGAAAGTAAAGTCAATGCTTTATTATTGTATATGTATGCGTCCCTCACAGAACGCAATGCAAATATAGAAATAATATTGCGTTCCACAAAATTCTATTGAGTGAGATTCTTCGACTTCGCTCAGAATGACACAGACGGATGGGGCGGTTCACCGGTCAAAAATTCCGTTTCGCCCGGGAGCGGAAGGGCATGACATGCGACTGCCAAACGCAGCCACAACGCATTGCGGCACGGATTTTGTTCTGTTCGGACGCGGATGCGGCGCGAAAATGCCGGCCGGGGTCCGAACGGACGAATTTGGATATTTGGCCGAAAGTCGCTACCTTGCATCCGTAAACGACACGCACAGCGGTTGCGCAGTACGGCAGCCGGCGGGTCGGAGCATTGAATTATTAACAACTGAAAAACGGATTGCCTATCGAAAAATTTGTGCTCTTGTAACTAAAAGGAGAAAAGAGTATGAACGCAGAAGTATTAAGCGACAAGATGCTGCTTAATAGCTATCTTTCGGGTAATCGCAGTGCCATTTCCCAACTCATCGAGCGTCACAGCCGCCGCATCCGCGACTACATCGTCATGCTGGTCAAGGACCGCGAGCTGGCCGATGACATCCTGCAGGAGACCTTGATAAAGGCTGTCCGCGTCATAGACTCGGGCCGCTACACCGACAACGGCAAATTTCTCTCGTGGATTCTGCGAATCGCACACAACCAGGTGATAGACCGGTTCAGAACGCAGAAGCAGAACCGCGTGATAAACGAAACAGAGGCCGGATACGACATATTCGGTTCGCTGCGAATGGCCGAAGACAGCATCGAGGACGAAATGGTCTCGGCGCAAATCGAGGCCGACGTGCGAAAACTGGTCGAGGCGCTGCCGGAAGAGCAGCGCGAAGTGGTGGTTATGCGCTACTTCTCGGGATTGAGCTTCAAGGAGATAGCCGAGCAGACGGGCGTGAGCATTAACACGGCATTGGGCCGCATGCGTTACGCACTGATAAACCTCAGGCGAATGATTAAGGAGAAAAATCTCGTTTTGAGCTGACGGCACGCAATATTACCCCGGGGCACGACGTTATGTGAGTAAACAGAACGCAGCCTATGGAAGATTTGGACAACGAAAAAGCATCGGGCATGTCCGACGAAGAGCTGTTCATGGACGGGGTGGTCGAAGGCGATGCGGAGATATTGTTTCTCGACGCCTATCTTCACGACATCTTCGCAGCGGATGTGCAGTTGAGGAGTTAATTCTTCGATGTGAACCAAGGAGCCGGCGGTTATAGACCGCCGGCTCTCTATTTTTGGTGCGGAGGGTTTGGTGGATAGAGATTTAATAGCTAATTTTGTCCGAAGCCAAACAGGCGCGCACTAACAACCCTTGAGATGAACCAGCAGAACAAAGAGCTGCATGCCGCAGAGGAGCAGCTGCAGACAAAAAATGCGAAACGCGGCCGCCGCCGCGAAAAAAACGCAGAGGAGAGACTGACGATAGAGATAACGCGCTACAAGCCGTTCATAGACATAGTCTCGGACATAAACCGAATGGCGCGCGTGGCGCTGCTGATAACATTGGTGACATGTCTGGTGTTCATCGGTCTGCTGGTCATAACGCTCACCGTAAAGCGGGTCTACCCGTACAACGACATACGCACTAACGCCGTGGGCGCCACGACCATAAAGGACGAAAAGAAGGATGTGATTTACTGGCTGTTCAACACCTCGGAACTGTGGGCGAACTCGGGAATATATGTCAAAGAGGGCGATATTCTGAACATCCGCGCCTCGGGCCTGTCGCACACGGCAATACACCACCTGGTGCAGGATGCCGAGCTGAACCGGGAGCTGCGCGAGCCGTGGAGCGGAACGGCCGGAATAGACTACAAACTCTCGCCAAAGGATTTGCTGCGCGCAGGCTGGCGAATAATCCCAAACCGCCCGCACGATGCGCTGGTGATGCAGGTGATTCCGGCCTCGGAGAGCTCGGCGCGCGGAAAACTGATAGGCACGGACTACCTGACGGCCGACAACCCCGGACTGCCGGAGCGAAAAAACGACATATACTACATAGGCAAGGAGCGGACCGAGCTGCACATAAACACCGAGGGCTACATGCACTTCGCGGTCAACGACATAGTGCTCACGCAGAAGGTGATATACGGCATGATGCTCGACAATGCGGAGAAGATGGCCGAAAAGGCCGACTCGGTGAACGGCACGGCCCGGGCCAAGGCGATAAAGGCCCTCAGAGAGCAGTTCGAAAGAGAGAACACAAGACCGGAAGGGGAGTATAAGGAGCTGATAGAGGAGTTGAAGAATAGAGCCGAACTGAAGGATATTTACGGACGCTACAACGTGGAGTGCTACTCGTTCGGCCCCAGCGGCGAGTCGGGAGAAAACGAGTGGACCGACAACGAGATGACATTCTACAGCCGGAAGGGTTACAGCCATGCATGGTTCGATGACAATGTGGGCTCGTTTCTGATTGTCATAGAGCGCAGAAACAACGATAAATGACGCAGCGATGAAATTTCAGGATGAAATATTGAAGGTCCTGTCGCAAAACCGCCGCGCGGACAAAATAGCCGTCGAATCGGACGACCTGCTCAATGCGCTCAGCAGCAACGCCGACAAGAGGTCGATGACGGGGTTTTGCACGGTGCTGGCGCTTGCAATATGCAGCCTGCTGTTCATAATCAACTTCGCCATATTTCTGATTAACGACGTAATATTCTTCGAGAACGAGATTGTGGTCAGCCGCGCCGGAGCATTCATGCCCCGCAAGGCGTGCGACAGCGAGCAGGCGATATTCATGTTCAACACCTCGGAGCTGTGGGCCGATACGGGAATACAGCTGCAGAAGGGCGACAAAATCAAAATCTCGGCCTCGGGGTCGTTCCACAGCTCGATTCACGAGCTGGTAGAGGATACCGAGAAGAACAGAATACCAAAATATGCGTGGGTGAGCGGCAATCTGCGAAAGGCCGAGTGGCGGAACATAGTGCGCGATTCGGCTTTCTACAAACGGCTGGCAGACAATGACAGATTCTGTCTGTCGCCCGCAGCGAAGTTCGGCGCAGTGCTGTACCAGATTCGCACCGACGCCGACCCCTGCCGCTCGGACTGGATGCCGATCATAGGCGGGATGGAGATATACGAAAACTCGTCGCTGCAGAGCGGCGGACAGGCTGCGCCCGACCGCACCACAAGACGCCGGATAGCGCGCCTGCTGCAGCAGAAGGCCGGAATATACGAACTGGAGACGCGCCGCGAGGGCTTCCGCACGGTCAACGAGAGCGGAACGCTGCATGTGGCCGTGAACGACATCTATCTGAACGATTCGGTTATCAGCATATATGCCCGAAGAAACACGGAACGCTACAAGGCGCTCTACGGCGACTGCGACTGCAGCGAGCCGATTAGGGACCCGGAGCGCATAAGGGAGATGCTCGACAGCGGCGACTTCGACCTCAGCTACAGCCCGGAGCAGAATGTGATGTACATAGCGGGCGAAAAGTTCGAAAACTACTTCAAGCAGCATCGCGACGCGTGGTTCACGGACAACGTGGGCCAGATTGCAATAACGGTGGATATTCAGCACCGAATACCCCAGTGGGTGACGAGCCCGCGCAGCTGGTACCGCCGGCTGGAAACGCAGCTCGACAGGGCGCTGGAGATGGACGGCGGGGCTTTCTGGCGCTGGAAGTTCTGGGGAGCAGTGGGGCACTGGGTGCTGCTGCTGTTGGAGATAGCGGTTGTAATACCGGTGGCGTTTCTGCTGTCGTCGGCAGTGCTGTCATGCGCGCTCTATCTGATAATCAGAATGTTGCTGTGGGTGTGCGAATGCGTGGTAGGGTGGCCGGTCAGATACGGCAGAAAGTGCGCTGAGCATCTGCCGTCAAGGAAAAAATAGAGCTGAAGACGAACGGAAGGCCCGGCCGAGCAGCGGACAGGGCGCCTGAACTGAAGGCGCAAGGTTGGTCGTCGGAGCATGGCGGCGGCGCTTTTAGCTCTACGGCATGGCCCGTGCGGCACATTTGTTGCAGTTGTCAGATGCGGCAGGGCCGGGATAAAAGGTAACTGATTCTTTTATCTTTGATATGTTTACACATCTTTCTGTTTATTTTCTGTTTGCACACGGTATTCGCAGTGATGCGCATACGACCCGGCCCCGCCTTTTTTAACAATTCTAACGAATAATTGCCACGATTACTCCAGACCGGTTCGGCAGCCGAGGCAAAAGGCTGTCGAAAGGGCCTTTGCTGCGTCTCTTGGAAAGAGATTGTATTTTGCTGCAAATATATGCAAAATCCGGCAAACGGGGACAAAAAAACGACTATAAAAGTCGGCATTCCTGCAGCACTGAGTCAAAGTGCCGTGCAAAAAAGCCGCACCGCCGCTGCAACCGGCTCATCTGCAGCGCCATCGTCTCATCGTGCATCTCTTTCCAAGAGATTTATGTGCAGATTGAGAAGTAAAACCTCGAAAGATGTCTTTAGGTCTTAGAAAATTGGCCGCAGCGGTCGCATGTCTGATGATTTCGGCGGCCGCCTTCCCGGCCGGTCCGGAGTACAGAGCCGGAGAGTTCAGCTACGAAATAGAATCGGCCGGAGCCGGCGCGAACGGCACATTCCTCTACAAGGTGACATGCACGGCGCAGAATCCGCCGGCGGCTGCCGATGCCGCCTCGGCATGCGCCGTTCACGGCGTGATATTCAAGGGCACGGCCGCGGCCGGAGCAAATCCCGCACAGACGCCGCTGTTCAATGGCGAAGAGCTGACCGACGGGCAGAAGACGGCATTGGACGGGATTTTCGACGGCAAGCACTGGAAAAAATATGTGCCGCAGGTGGCCACGGGCTCGATGAAGATTGCCAAGATGAAAAAGGGATACCGCGTCGAGGCGACGGTGGCCGTGGACAAGCGCAAGCTGCGCCTGGACCTGGAGCAGGCGGGAGTGGTAGAGAAGCTCGGGTCGATGTTCAACTGATTGAAAACCAAAAAATCATAACGTTATGAAAAGATTCCTTTTGTTGATTTGCGCCGTGATGGCATTCGGCGCAGGCGCACAGGCTCAAAGCTACGGCGCCCCCTATTCGTCGATTAGGTGCATGAACGTCGAGCTCGACGGCTCGATTACGGTGCGCGTATCGGGCTCCGGCCGCAACCGACTGGATGCCAAGGAGCAGGCCCGCAAAAATGCCGTGTACAACGTGATATTCAAGGGCGTGAAGGTCGAAGGTCACGCCAACTCGGACATATCGCGTCCGCTGGTATTCGAGGTGAATGCCGAGGAGAAGTATGCAGACTTCATGTACGAGTTCTTCGCCGACGGCGGCAAGTATCTCGAATTCACC
Source organism: Alistipes sp. (assembly GCA_022511345.1). Taxonomy (GTDB): domain Bacteria; phylum Bacteroidota; class Bacteroidia; order Bacteroidales; family Rikenellaceae; genus Alistipes. Next base: position 11,237 of record JAFLRR010000009.1, on the reverse strand, counting down.
AGCATGGATGACCGCCGCTGGCTGTCGAACTCCAAGACCAAGGGCGGCAAGCAGGTGGAGTGGGAGATTACGCTCCGCGTACTGCGCCCGCAGCTGCGTCGATATCTGATTGAACAAGGTATAATTAAGAAATAGCTATGAAACGCATTCTCATTATTTTATGCGCGGCCCTGTTCGTGCCGTGCATAGTCAGCGCTCAGGTCAAGAAGCCCTCGCTGATGGTAGTGCCGAGCGACGTGTGGTGCAACACCAACGGTTGCATGTCTGAATATGACAACCAGGGCGTGAAGCAGCTCGTGCCCGACTACCGCCGCGCACTGCAGAGCGACCCCACGCTCGTGGCTGCCGTGGCGCGAATCAACATGCTCATGGCCGACCGCGGATTCCCGCTGCGAAACCTCGAGTCGGTGATGAAGAACATCGAACGAAACCGCGCCGAGGACAACCTGCTGACAAGCCGCACTTCGGGTGCGACGATAGCCGAGAACCCTATCGACGTGCTGCGCCGCACGGCCCGTGCCGACATCATTCTCTCGCTCACCTGGTCGGTGAACACAACCGGACCCAAGAAGTCGGTGACATACACGCTGCAGGGTCTGGATGCATATACCGATGTGCAGATTGCCGGCGCGCAGGGTACGGGAACGAATTCGTTCTCGACCGAGATTCCGGTGCTTATAGAGGAGGCCGTGAGCGTGCACATGGACGAGTTTGCGGACCGCCTGCAGAAGTATTTCGAGGACCTGGAGAACAACGGACGCGAGGTTAACATCGACATCCGCGTGTTCGACAACGGCTCGGGAATAGACCTCGAGACGGAGTTCGGAGGATATGAACTGGCCGAGATAATCGACGACTGGTTCGCCGACAACACCGTGAACCACATGTTCAACAAGGCCGACGCGACGGAGACGTATGCAAACTACGAGCAGGTGCGCATACCTCTCTACCGCACCAACGGAATGGGTATGGATGCCGAATACTTCCTGCGCGACCTGCGCCGGTACCTCTCCTCGGAGCATAACATACCGTCGAAGCTCGTGGCTCGCGGACTGGGCCGCGCACTGCTGATTATAGGCGAAAAATAAAGTGTTAACAGAATGAAAAAGTATCTCGTAATATTGTCGGCGATGCTGTGGCTCGGCGCCGCCGCACAGAATACCGACACGCCGCTGCGCGTGATAATACCCGCAGAGAACGGAATGCCCGCCGAGGCTGCCAACTATCTGCAGAACCGTCTGATGATGCTGGTAACCGGTCACGCCACCGGCGTGGAGGAGTACGGAACCTCGCAGTTCTATGTCACGGCCAAGACATTCACCGAATCGAAGGACATAGTGGGCTCGGCCCCGGCGATGTTCTCGATGAATCTGGTCGTTACGCTCTATCTGGCCGACATAATCGACGGCAAGCTCCACTCGAGCATGACATTCAACGCCCGCGGAGTGGGCGAGAGCGAGACCAAGGCGTATATCAACGCCTTCCGCCGCATGAACATCAACGACCCGAAGGTGCGCGCGTTCGTCGAGGACGGCCGCAAGCGCGTGATAGACTACTACACCTCGCAGGGCGGCGTGATAATCCGTCAGGCGCAGATGCTGGCCTCGCAGCGCGAGTATGAGCGCGCGCTGTTCATGCTGGCTGCCGTGCCCTCGTCGTGCGGTTCGGTGTATGCCGACGCGCAGAGCGCAATGGCCGACATATATAAGAAATATGTAGACTACAACGGTCAGAAGCTGCTGGCGCAGGCCCGCTCGATATGGGCTGCCAAGCAGGACCGCGAGGGTGCTGCCGAGGCCGGTGCTCTGCTGGCTGAAATCGACCCCGACGCATCGTGCCGCGCATCGGCCGAGGCGCTCGGAAAGGAGATTCAGTCGCGCATAGGCGAGGAGTGGACCCTGACGCTGAAGCAGTATAACGACTCGGTGAGCCTCGAAAAGCAGCGTATAGACGCCGCTCGACAGGTGGGTGTGGCATACGGCAACCACCAGCAGCCCGAGACGACCAATTTCGTACATTGATTTTTGACAGACGGAAGATGAAAAAGATTGTTATGATATGTCTGGCTGCGGCGGTATCGTTTACCGCTCGCGGCCAGTATGCCGTCGGAGATGCATATGAATCCGACGGAATAAAGGGCGTTGTAATATCGGTCGATGAAGGCGGCAATCACGGCCTGTTCATGGTGTTCAAAGGCTTGGAGCGTGTGTCGGCAATGCCAACCGGCGTAGATGCCGAAATAGCTGAGCGCATGATGGCGGTGGGCAACATAGACAACGTGAAGGACATGCGCGCCGCGGCCAAGCAGATACGAAAAGAAAATCCCGTGAGCAAGCAGACGATGAAGGATGCCAAAGCACAGCAGAAGGAGAAAGTGGACAGCATGCGCACGAAAATCATGGCGCTGCAGCCGCACATGAAGGCTGTGTACGGGCAGATTACGGCCGAAGGCAGCAACAATCAGAAGGTCGTGGAGGCATACTGCAGCGACAACGGTCTGGATATTAATGAGCTGTTCCCCGACTATGCATGGGCCAAGAGCTTAGGCGAAGGGTGGTATGTGGCCGGCGACAGAGAGCTGGAGATGTACTCGTATGTGATAGCGTGCGGCGTGGGTATCGACCTGTACAAGGGCAAGGGCCCAAAAGAGGTGCTCAATATGTCGCTGGCGGCAAATGCGCATCTGCACGAGACGCCCGGTTTCGAGCTGATAAACCTGCCGACGGCAGTGTGGTCGTCGACAATGGAGAAGAAGCCCAAGAACATGAACGTGGATTACCATTTCCACTGTCTCGCCTCTACGATGGATTCCAAAATGATGAAAGTAGTATTCCGATACGAACTGCTCACGACTTATCTCGAAGCGGCCAGTGTGGCTGCAGTACACGAGTTTTAGTCGGTTAGCGCGAATTTGGAATGAACAGTAATTTTTAAGAGATGATGAAAAAGTTTTTTGTTTTGTGTATGGCTCTGGCGGCGGGATTCGCGGCGCGGGCGCAGCACAATGTCGGCGATCTGGTCGACAATGACGGCGTGAGAGCGATAGTGATACATGTCAGCGACGAAGGCCGTGCTCTGCTGCTCAAACTCGCGGAGAATGCTGCGGATAACGGTACATACAAGGCTCTGAAGGCTGCCAATGAGAAAACGAAGCGATTCATGGACTCGATGAATATGGACAAAAAGCAGTACAAGGAGTATGTCGAAAAACTCAAGGAGGACCGCAAGGCATATATGCTCGAGGTGAGCGACAGACTCGGCGAGTCGGGTGCCCGCAACATGGAGGCGATCGAAGAGTTCTGCAATGAGAAGGGTATAGACATGGATAAATATTTCCCGGATATTGCACATGCCAAGAAGATCGGCGAGGGCTGGTTCCTGCCGGGAGATGCCGAGCTGGCGTTGATTCACGAATTCCTGAACGGCGGCATAGGCAAAGACTGCAAGGTCAAGGGGGGCGATTTGAAGAAGCTGGTCAAGGAGACCATTCAGAGCACGCCCGGATTCGAGGATTGCGGCATACCCGGCGCAGCCCTGGGATTCAACCCGCCCTCAGGTTACAAGTCGTCGACGTGGAGCACATCGTACGAACACAAAAAGGAGAAGTTCAACGGCGTGATGCCCCATTGCACCGTGCTGCACCAGCCCAAGATGGGCGGAGCCTACTACGAGTTCCAGGATGAAAATGTCGAGACGCGCGGAACCGGCGCGGTGACGGTGTTCATCAAGGAGACGACATCGCTCTATGACGTATGGTGCGGAAGGGCGTCGGCTTATGTATTCGAATTATAGTTTTTGACATATGAAGAGAGTTGTTTTGATATCCGCGTTTCTGCTGTGGTCGGCGTGGGGCCTGAGGGCTCAGTCGCTCGTGTCGCAGCAGGGCGACAACGGATTGTACGGCTTTGTCGACGCATCGGGCGCGTTCGTCATAGAGCCGCAGTACGACGACGTGCACTTCGACTTCTACGAGGGCGTGGCGTGCGTGGTCAAGGGCAAGAAATACCGCCTTATAGATACGTCCGGAAAGGAGATTTCGAAGGCTTACGACCATGCCGACTACTACGACGCCAACAACCTGTGCATGGTGAACAACGGCGGCAAGGAGGATGAATACGGCCTCTTCAGCGGCGGAAAGTACGGCTGCATAGACCTCTCGGGAAAAGAGGTGATAGCCGTAAAATACGCCTCGATAGGCACCTTCAACGACTATGGCGTGGCCATAGTGAACGAGGGCGGCTCGGTGAACAAGAACGGCGACTTCGCCGGCGGAAAGAACGGATTCGTATCCGTTTCGGGCGAGGTGCTCGTGGCGCCCAAATATGCATTCATCGGCGAGTTCGACGAGCGCGGAATAGCATGGGCCAACGTGGGCGGCAGCGCCGACGATGCGGGCGAGTGCACCGGCGGAAAGTTCGGATATGTGAGCAGCCAGGGCCGCGAACTGCTGGCTCCCTCGTATGACTTCATAGGCGAGCTGGACGAGAACGGAATATGCTGGGTGAACAAGGGCGGAAAGATCTTCACATCGGACAAGAATGTCGAGGCCAAGATGAAGAGCAACGCTGCACGTGAAAAGGATCCCAAGAAGCTGGCGCAGATGCGCGAGGATCTGGAGAACGCCATAACGGGCGGAAAGGTCGACGTGCTCGGCCGCAAGGTGTCGGGCGGAAAGTACGGATTCGCGAACAAGGCGGGCCGCGAGATAGTGGCTGTGAAGTATGCCCAGACGGCGAACGCGTTTGTCGAGAACAGGGCATGGGTGCTCGAGAAGAAGTACGGATATGTCGATACCGAAGGACGTGCGGTGAGCAAGTTCCTATATGACAAGGCTGGCGACTTCAGCAACGGCCGCGCGGTAGTGTGGAAAGCGGTGGACAAGAACACCTCGCTCTGCGGATTCATAGACGAGCAGGGAAACGAGATTACCGAGATGAAGTATGCCGAGGCGCGCCCGTTCATATCGGGTTTCGCAGCGGTGAAGACCCCCTCGATTTACGACAAGAAGACCAAGAGCCGCTCGGTGTCGAAGTTCGGATTCGTGGATATGTCAGGACGCGAGATTACAGACCTGAAGTATGACGGCGTGGGTACGGTGGTCGACGGAATAGCCGTGTGCCGCATAGGCTCGAACCTCGGATATGTCAACTCGCAGGGCACGGAGCTGACGCCGTTCTCGCTGCTGGAGGCTACGCAGTTCGACAACGGAGTGGCGTGGGTGATGGTCAGCGATGCCGACGCGGCGGTGAACAAACGCGGCGAGGAGCTCTCGACAACGGGCGTGCGCGGCCGAAAGGATGCCGGAAAGTATGGACTCATCAATACCGAAGGAAAGGCGCTGACCGACTTCGTATACACCAAGATCAACAACGTGCCCTCGTCGGAGGGGCTGATAGTGGCCAGAAACAGCGACTCGAACTGGGGATTCCTGGACATGAACGGCGAGGTGGCCATTCCGTTCACCTATACGGCCGCAACGAGGTTCGTGGACGGACTGGCGCCGGCTTCGACGAGCGACGGATGGGGCTTCATCGACAAGAGCGGAAAGGCCGTAATAGAGCACAAATATAAGAATGTGTCGCTCCAGTTCAAGGAGGATGTGGCAGGCGTGATGACCGACACGGGCTGGGGCGGTGTGAACCGCCAGGGCGAGTTGGTGATTCCCGCACTGCTGTCGAGCTCTGACGACTACAACGCCATTGTCGAGACGGTCTATGTCCCCGGAGGCTGCAAACCGCTCACGGAGCGTCAGGTGCAGGTGTTCAACATACGCAAGAAGAATCTCGAGCAGCACTTCAACATAAAGTCGATTATCGATAACGAATATTGGGACTATTAATACCGGTTGAGATGAAAAAGTATATATTATCACTGTTGATGTTCTGCGCTGCGGCGGCAGTCATGGCGCAGGAGCAGCCCGAAGAGTCGAAATACCGGCGCAGCGCCCTATATTCGATGCTCGTGAGCCACAACCAGACCAAATATGCAAAGGAGATTGAGGAGGTCTTCTCGTCGATACCGATCCCCGAGAAGTTCGACAACCACGACCTGAGCGTGAAAATAGTCAACAGCGCCCAGAAAAAGGTGGACGAGAACGATGTCAGCGCATTCCTCAAAAACAACGACGTGGCCCGCAGAATGGTGGCCCGCTGGTTCGACCGCGACCCGCAGACCGGCGAGTGCGACATGGAGCTGGTGATGAACCGCGGTCTGTATGACGCGTCGTACTTCGACGTGGAGGCTGCGAGAATGTCGCAGCGCGGTTTCGGAGTGCTGGCCGATGCCGGCGAGGAGCTCATAGGCAACACGTTCGTGCTGGTGAACGACATACGCTACACCGACAAGCAGAAGACTTCGAGAATATTCGGCTCGATAATCAAGATGGTGGGTGCCGTTGCTGGCGCCGCCAGCGGAAACTCGGGATTCTCGGATCTGGGAAACAGCCTCGGAAGCCTGGCCGAAGAGATAAAGGGTTTCGGCGTGTCGGTGACAAGCTACCTCTACCGCCTGGAGTGGAACGACGAGGTGGCCGACGAGTTCTACTCAAGCCAGTATGTGGCCCGCGGCGAGAAGGCCCCCGAAAAGGCCGAGGCTTTCGCCAAGTCGAAGGCTTACTCGCTCAAGTATGTCGGAAGCCACAAGTCGACGAGCGGAAAAATATCGATGAGGGGCGTGAGCTCGTATGACCCCATACAGATGATTCGCAAGGTGTGTACGCGCGCAATCGACGAGTCGATAGTGGCTCTGCAGCGCGAATACGACGAGTTCAAAATCAAGACTCCGGTATTCTCGGTAACCCCCGCAATCACGGCCAAGGTGGGCCTCAAGGAGGGCATATCGGAGCGCAACAAGTATGAGGTGCTCGAGCAGTATGTCGACAAGGAGGGACGCACCAAGTATCGCCGCGTGGGCGTGATTCAGCCCGTCAAAGGCAAGATTTGGGACAACCGCTACATGGCGCTCGAGGAGAATGCCGAAGGCTCGAAACTCGAGGCTACGACATTCCGCAAGGTGAGCGGCGGTGACTTCTATCCCGGCATGCTCATTCGCGAGATAAAGGTCAAGTAGGGCAGCGGCCGCAGGTGCGGCTGTTGCGACGGACAGAAGCAGCCCCGGCGATAGGCCGGGGTTGCTTTTTTGCGGGCGGACTGGCGCGGGGAGATGGTGCGAATGGCGGTGTGAAGAATTTTTTTTGCGGGATGGTGAATTTTTTGCATCCGAAAAATTTGCATATGTAAAATTAATCACCTACCTTTGCACTCGCAATAAAGAAAATTGCATGCCTCTTTAGCTCAGTTGGTAGAGCACGACACTCTTAATGTTGGGGTCCAGGGTTCGAGCCCCTGAGGGGGTACGGAAGCGAAAATCGAAAGATTTTCGCTTTTTCTTTTATTCTTAAACCCTTACAGACGCGCTTGTAGGGGCATTGTCACACCTGCCGCCGTAGCCCGCCGCCGTCAAACAGCACCATAAACGGCCTTCTGCTGCAAAACTCTGTAACCTATCCGTAACCTATACTCACGCACTGCGAAAAACGGTTACAGATATTTTGAAAACCTCTTGCAGATTCTGCCCGAAAGACTTGATACTACCGGAAAACGATGTTATGTTTGCATCAACTAAAACGCTCATTGATAGCCGATTATACAGTTGTTGTTTACGTAAATAGCATTCGCTGTATCTGTATCGCGGTTCTTTAAGTGGCGTAAAATTTGAGTTACGGATAGATAAAAACAGACAAATATACTCCGTAACCGATTTTTTTATATATTTGCGGAGTAATAATAACGAAATATGGCAACAGCAATCATCGGTCGCGGTCAGGAACAGAAGATTCTCGGAGACTGCTATAAATCGGACAAGGCGGAGCTTATCGCAGTCTATGGAAGACGGCGCATCGGAAAAACATTTCTTGTGAAGAGTTTTTTCAAAGACAAGTTCGACTTCTACACTACGGGCATATACAAAGGCACAAAGAGCGAACAGCTGCAATTCTTCAACAAACAGTTGTGCGAATATTCCAAAGTGCCATATCCGCAGGTTGACAACTGGTTCGATGCCTTTGACCAGTTAAAGCACTATATCTCCAACATCAAAAAGGAGAAGGTGGTAATCTTTATAGATGAGCTGCCGTGGCTGGACACTCCGCGCTCACGCTTCACAAAGGCATTCGAGTTGTTCTGGAACAGCTGGGCCGCCGATCAGTCGAAAATCAAGCTGGTGGTTTGCGGCTCGGCAACGACTTGGATGATTTCGCATCTTTTGGGCAGCAAGGGAGGACTGCATAACCGCGTAACCCGACGAATCAAGTTGTCGCCGTTCACGCTGGCCGAAACAGAAGCCTATCTGAAGTCGCAGCAAATTGTCTGGAATCGCTATCAAATTGCCGAGGCATATATGATATTGGGAGGCACGCCCTATTATCTGCAAATGTTACAAAAGGGATATAGTCTTTCGCAGAATATCGACTATCTCTTTTTCTCCGAAAATGCCGAACTACGCGATGAGTACGACTTTCTGTTCCGCTCACTGTTCAATGATTCCGCCATCTATCGGGCGACGGTCGAACTGTTGAGCAAGAGGGCGAAAGGAATGACACGTGCAGAGATGATGAAGGCACTCAAACAGCCTGAAGGCGGAGCATTCTCCGACATATTGGAGAACCTGTGCAACTGCGATTTTATCCGCAAATACTCGGCATTCGGCAAGAAGGAACGCGATGTTCTGTATCAACTCACCGACCTCTACACGCTCTTCTATCTGCGGTTTGTGAAGAACCGCAACGGTCGCGATGAACATTTGTGGTCGAATATGATTGATGCCCCGGAGCGCAGAACTTGGTGCGGATATTCATTCGAGCAGTTGTGCCTGCACCATATTCCGCAAATAAAGAACAAACTCGGCATCAGTGGCATTCAGAGCGATGTTTGTTCTTGGACTGTTGCAGCGGATGAGAATCACAAGGGAGCGCAGATTGATTTGTTGATAGACCGCAAAGATCAGGTTATCAATTTGTGCGAGATGAAGTATTCGACGGGCGAATACGAAATCACCAAACGCTATAATGATGAGCTGCAGGAGCGTCGGGAACTGTTCCGTTCCGTGACCAAGACCAGAAAGGCACTGCACCTTACGATGGTTACGACATACGGAATCAAGGAGAACCCCTACTCCGGAATGGTGCAGAGTCAGATAACTATGGATGACCTGTTCAAATGAGATTTTTATAATATTACTATTGGAACATTTACCTTTGTAACCGGAAATTTAGAGGTTACGACATAATACGAAAAAACCGTGTAACCTCTATGTTACCGAGATGCCTATTGAGCCTTATAAAGATTTGATACTTTATAAGTTGCGATAATCACCCAACCCCCTGAGGGGGGTACCAAACGAGACAGATAAGAAATTATCCGTCTCGTTTCTCTTTTTATGTCCCCGTAGTTCGTTGGTCTGCTGATATTTTAATCAAATCTCCGCTTCACGGGCGAGTGGGTTGCGCGGTATTCGCTGGGCGACATACCGAGATGTTTCTGCACATAGCGGCTGAAATACGACAGCGACGAAAAATTCATCTCCTCGCATATCTGCGTCAGCGACAGGTCGCTGTTTTTCAGGTAGTCGGCTATCATCGGCACGGTCTGGCGGTCTATCAGATACGATACGCTGCGCCCCGTGTTGTGCTTGACCGTCTCCGAAAGGTGTTTAGCCGATACGTTCAGTTGCTCGGCATAGTACGACACTTTGCGATAGCGTTTGCAGCGTCCTGCCGAGAGCAGCGACAACAGGCGGCGGACGATGTTCGCCGTGCGTTCGCTTGCCGCCACGCCGTCATAGAGTTTGGCGTGAAACTCGAAGAGGTCGTACACCATCGTCAGCGTCAGACTACCCATAAGTTCGTCGTAGAAAAGGTAGTGCGTGTCGTTCATCCGTTCGCGGATGCGGTGTATATCGGAGAGAAACCGCACGGCATCATCTGCCGAAAGCGGCATTACGGGATTTTCGAAGAGACTGATGCCCCCGCCCACGCCGTAGTGGTTGGCAGGCAGCAGGTTGTAGATAAACTTGGTCTTTATGGCGACAAACTCCACACGGATATCATTCGACTGAATCTCGCTCACCAATTCGGGGTGCGACAGGACTGCGACCTCGTTGCTCCCGATACAGGTAACACGGTCGTTGTAGCGGAACGAGCCGCTGCCCGAAAGACAGATCAAATGGATAATCCATCCGTTGAATCGTTCGGCGTTTATCTCGGCAAACGACTCCGAGAATACGATTTCTGTATCTGTGCTCCTGCTCATACGGCAAAGATAAGGTGATTTCTGCAAATTCGGAGCAGATATGCGACAATAATGAAAAATTGTCCGAAATTAGTGAAAGCGAAGCGTCGGAATAAGGTCCTATCTTTGCAAAAACAAATAACGTATGAAAAAGAACTTTATAACTGCCGCACTGACGGGACTCTGCGCACTGCTCGGTGCAACCTCGCAGGCGGCGCAACCGACCAAAGATATGAATACCGAAGGAAAGAAATTAGTGGTTTACTTCTCGCACACGGGCGAGAACTACAACGTGGGTGTCATCGAGAAAGGCAATACTCACATCATCGCCGATATGATTGCCGATGCGGCGGGTGCAGACCGTTTCGAGATTGCCCCCGAAAAACGCTATCCGCACAATTACAACGAGTGCATCGCCGTGGCCAAAAAGGAGTTGCAGGCCGGTGCGCGTCCGGCTGTGAGGGGCGACATCGCCATCGAGGATTACGATGTCATCTTCATCGGCTATCCCAACTGGTGGGGCGAAGTGCCGATGTGTGTCTATACCTTTATCGAGAAGCACGACTGGACAGGCAAGACGGTCATTCCGTTCATCACCCACGAGGGCAGCGGTATGAGTGGCACCGACCGCAATATCGCCAAGGCTTGCGAGGGTGCGACGGTCGCCGTCGGCAAGGGGCTGGCGGTGCAGGGCAAGGTCGCCCAGACGAATCAGACTTCCGCACAGCAGAGCGTAACGCGCTGGCTGAACGGATTGGGATTCTAATCCTTCAAGAACAGACTAAAAACACAAAATGATGAAATACACGGAATTGGGGAATACCGGGATAAAGGTTTCCCGCATTTGTGCAGGCTGTATGTCTTACGGAGTGCCTTCGGAGGACTTCCTGCAATGGACGCTCGATTACGAGAAGAGTCGAGAAATGATTAAGTTCGCTTACGACAACGGCG
>JAFLRR010000008.1 GCA_022511345.1 Alistipes sp. | reverse complement strand
GAAGCGGAACACCAATTGTCTTTATACGACAGTACACAGGACTTGACACGAGTTTGTAACAATAACGGCGGTGGCATTGAATACTCGCCTCACGGACAGACGAATAAAAAATCTTTACATCTCATTGGTGGTATCACAAATGATATCATTGTATACCTTATGGAAGATAACCAGATGGACATCTCGTCGGCAATCAGTCTTTTTTACAATTCTGAGACATTCGCCAAATTGTCTGACGAATCCACGGGGCTATATATAGAAAGTTCCGCATATGTTTATGAGATTCTCAAAGGCGAGATGAAGATGGGGCGGATAACTCAATTATGATGTATGGAAACAACATCAATGAAATCAGCGGACGCCTGACGGAAGTAATCGCCACGGAGTCAATTAAAGATCGTCGTCGAAAAATCGGTCGAAGTCCTCTATCTCGTCATCAAACTCGTTCTCACGAAAGTCGGATTTTCGGCGCGGAGGTGTTTTGCTGCCTCCATTGCCCGCACCGCCATGACCATTGCCGCCGCTCGTAAACGAGAACGCCACACCGATGATTATCGCACCCAATATCGTAATCCAAAATCCCATCTTTCAATCGGTTTGGTGCAAAGATAATCAAAATTAGGGTAAACAAAACAAGTCCTGCTTGACGGCAGGACTTATTGCTATATTACTGACAGCTGGCTCATCTAACAACCTGCGTAAACTCTGGTGTGCCGCCCTGCGGAACAACGACATAGATGGTCGAAGAGGACTCGTTGCCGTCGGGCGTCTGCGACTTTACGTCAAAACGGTAATCCTCCGTTCCGTCATAGCTGCGCTTGGCAACCGTTACAGGCGTGCCGAGCGGGAACTGATAATCGCCGCAGGCAGCGTCGAACACCGCCACATCCTCCTCCGTTACCGGCACAGCCTCGCCATACTCCGGCAGCGGAACTATCTCGCCCTCGACATATCCGTTTTCAATGAGGAAGCGTGAGATTTCGGCAGGTGCCTTTTCTACACTGGCGTTGCGCACGCCGTAGCCCTTGACTACCGTTGCATCAGGCTGAGCCGCAGCCACATCAGCCGTCGCCGAGTCGAGGCCGCCGCTTCCGAAGGTGGCAAAGGTTACGACCGTCTTGCCGGCCAGCGAGTTGTCGGCGAGGAGGGTCTCCACGGGTGATGCAACCGTTCCGCCCCAGACGGGGAAGCCAAGGAAAATCGTATCGTACTGGTCGAGATTGACCGTCAGTGGCTGAATGGCGACCTTGACGCCCGCCTCGCGTTCTTGACGCCACCGCGCCACCGTAGCGGCATAGTCCGTGTCATAAGGCTCGACCGCCTCGATGCAGGCGATATCAGCGTCGAGTTGGCTCTGCAACTCTTCGGCAACGGCCTTTGTCGCGCCCGTCTGCGAATAGTAGAGCACGAGCGTCTTTGTCTTCTCTGCGGAGGTCGAGCAACCGCACAGCGCGGCAACCGTCAGTGCCGCCGCAGCAAATAATCTGAACTTCATAGCAACCTGTTTTACTCTTATCTTTCCACAAAGATATTGAAAATTATTCTATTTGCACCATTCGCTTGAATCTCTTATTGGTTGCAATTTTCACCATTACATAATTATCGTAACGCAACTATCGCAATGACGTTCACAGGAGTCTATTTTTTTCAAAAAAGTTTCTCTTTTTAGATTGTTTATTAACCATTTATAGCTATCTTTGCACTACGGAGCTACGGCAAGGAAACAGGCAAAAAGAGGCGGTACGAGTAGACTTTTAACGGCGAAATAATCACGGATGTGAATTTTCCGTTACTTTCTGCCCACATTCCGGAAGGCACCTCGTACCGATTTATACAGCAAAGTGCTGGCTGTCAGAAATGTGAATGTGTTGCATCGACAAATTTAGGCCCGTCGGCACGGTGCAGTATATAGGCCTGCTCTGCGTTATGGCGGGGATTGCGGTATTAAGGTTGAATTAATATGCACTATACAATAATAAAATCGGCCTTAACGGCCGATTTTATTATTACATTTCCGGATTCTCTATAAAACGCTTGTTTATCGTCCAGCCGTGCTGCACAATCCACAAGCTGTCTTCGGGAACTTTTGAGGCTTGACCGACTGCATAATTAAAGTCGCCCTTGCCTTTAACTTTAGGCGAAAGATTTATAGCCGGTTCCAGATACGTGCACCGAAGCCAATTTAGCTCCGCAGAACCTTGAGCGCTCCAGTTACCATCTGCCACCAGATATACAGTGCGGATTTCTGCTGCTTTTTTAGAGTTTAATATTTCCAAAATAGCATCCAGCTTTATTGGGGAGAAGTCACGTTGATTAAACACAACCTCAATATCTTTAGTCGGGACAGGCTCCCCTTTTTCGCAACTGCAAAATGCAGCGACGCATATCGTTGCCAATAATAGATACTTTTTCATTTTTTTCGAGTTTGTTAGTTATTGTTTGTTTATTAGATTGTCCTGAAATATTAGTGATATGCACATAAAAAGAAAACGCGGACAAAACTCTATTATCTGCCTTTGAGGTCTTCGACTACCTGACAATCAAATAAACGAGTAAAGCCCACGTCGTAAACGACATGAGCGCTTGTTTCACTCTTGATTGTCTTGAAAGTGTCGAAGTTTCAAAGGCAAGATTAAAGAAAACGCTTCTTTCCGATATGTTAAGATGTGCGTATCCGATACGCTAATGCTTCATAGGCAAATGATTTTCGTTATTACAATTACAAATTTAGAAATTATTTTCCAATGTACAAATACCATAAATACAATATCGTATATTTGCAGAGCTGAACTGAAACTGATTTACAGACCACAAAGATATGTTCTATCTGCTGTTGATATTCATGCTGGGAATGCTGACGCCAGTGCAGACTGCAGCCAATTCTCATTTGCGGCTGTCGGTCGGTTCGCCGCTCGTGGCGTCGCTTGTGTCATTCTCCGTCGGAACAATATATCTCATTGTCGCAACGCTTATCCAAAAAGGCTCGCTCGGCATACCAGCCGATGCTTTTGACAACCTGCCGTGGTGGGCGTGGCTGGGCGGCGTATGCGGGCTATACGGACTGACTGTCAACATTCTAATCTTTCCAAAGCTGGGAGGCGTGCAAACGGCACTGATGCCCATGCTGGGGCAAATCGGCATGGGCATGCTTATCGACTCGTTCGGCTGGTTCCGCTCGGCGGCCTACCCTTTCACGTGGCTGCGGCCGGCGGCGCTGGCGATGATTCTGGCAGGCATCTGCATGGTAGTGATGAAGAAGGGCGTGAAATCGGCTGGCGGCAATCTGTTGCCGTGGCAGCTGGTCGGAGTGAGCGGCGGTGCGATTTTCGCCATGCAGCCGCCCATGAACAGCCTGCTTTCGGCGGAACTCGCATCGGCGGTTCATGCGGCATTCTTCTCGTTTCTGTCGGCTACGGCGGTGCTGTTCGTGATTGTGCTGCTTCTGAACGACCGCCGGCATCTGCCGCAGATATTCTCTACCGACCGTCCGTGGTGGTCGTGGCTCGGAGGCATTATCGGCGGCACGTTCGTCACGGGATTCGCATTTTTCGCGGCTAAGATCGGCGTCGGACTGCTGTTGGTTACGAGCATCTGCGGCCTGCTGACATGCAGCCTCGCAATCGACAAATACGGACTGCTCGGTGCCGAGAAAAAGCCCGTCGGGGCAGTGCAGTATATCGGCCTGCTCTGCGTTATGGCGGGTATTGCGGTGTTGCGGTTGAATTGAATATGAATAAAAAAGCCGGTTCTAAATAGATAGAACCGGCTCATAAGCACAATCATCAATAAAGACTTTTGCTTCGGCAGGATGGCTATTCGCATTAATCGCTGCCATTTTGCCTTTTGCTGAAATGAGTGTCAGCAAGGCGAGCAAACAGAAAATCAAGAGATGATTTTATGGTATTTGACTTGTCGAATTGGGCTTACAAATTATCTTCTCGACACTACAGTCCTGGATGCGGGCCTATACATTGAACCCTCTAATGTTACATTATATACATAACCATCAGAATTACGATAATAGATTGTTCCAGAGAGAGTTTTTACACCATAGCTCATTGGCAATTCTATCGAGAATTTAGCTTCTACATTTCCATTAGATGACCTTATAAATTGGCCAAGATAAAATGTGCCTCCACGAGAAATTCCTGTTTCTGGAGCAGCATATACAACTTTGTTGCTTCTGTCAGCATAGAAATCCAATGTTTCGCCATTACTATTCGTTAAAGTAATATCTTGAAGATTGGGCGAAGCTGCATATGTGGTCATAACAGCGAGTACGGCTACTAAAACTGAAAAAAATCTTTTCGCTTTCATAAGTTTGATATTTTTGATATTTCCTTTCGGCTTGTTTATACTGCAAATTTAGAATTATTTTCCCAATGTACAAATATCATAAATACAATAATCTGTATATTTGTCGTTCCAAACATGACGATATGAAAATTGTAGTATTGAAAGGCAGTCCGCGCAAGAGCGGCAACTCCGACTGGTTGGCCGACCAGTTCATCAAAGGCGCCGCCGAGGCGGGACACGAAGTCACGGAGTTCGACTGCTCGCGGCACAAGGTGGGCGGATGTTTAGCCTGCAACGCATGCGGGATGAACGGCCCGTGCGTGCAGAAGGATGATTTTGCGCCCCTGCGCGAGGAGCTGCTCGCGGCTGATGCGATAGTGCTGGCGACTCCGATTTATTACTTCGGCGTGAGTGCCCAGCTCAAAACCGTCATCGACCGTTTCTACTCCATAAATGCCGTTATCGGCGGCAAAAAGTCGGTCTTCATCGCCACTATGGGCAACCCGAATATTCAGGTCGGCGACTCGGCCAAGATGATGTACGACAAGATGACGGCCTACCTCAACTGGGAGGATTGCGGTCAGATTATCGTGCCGGGTGTATGGGCTGCGGGCGACATTCAACAGACGGCCTACGGACAGCAGGCATACGAATTGGGGCGCAACATCTGACCGAATGAAGCGCATCGAGGTCGTCGCGGCCGTAATTAGCCGCGGAGGTCGGATATTCGCCACGCAGCGCGGTTACGGCGACTGGAAAGGCTGGTGGGAGTTTCCGGGCGGCAAGATGGAGGCGGGCGAAACGCCACAGCAGGCTCTAACGCGCGAAATACGCGAGGAGTTGGACGCTGAAATCGAAATCGGCGAATTAATCCGCACCGTCGAGTGGGACTACCCTGCTTTTCACCTGACGATGCACTGCTACTGGTGTGCGCTGGCCTCCGAATCGCTCCACCTCAACGAGCACGCCTCCGCCCGCTGGCTCGGCAAAGACCAACTGCATTCTGTTCAGTGGCTGCCAGCCGATATTTCGGTGCTGGAGGATATTGCGAAAAGATTGTAAACTTATGGAATCGCAGGCAAAAATATACACCGGTCGCCCGACGGAGGGCGACGAAAACCGCACGGCGGCCGAGACGGCTGTTTACGACTTTTTGGACTCCACGGGCGTCGCATACACTACGCTGTGCCATCCGGCAGCATTTACAATGGAGGAGTGCGAGGCCGTCCGCCAGGCCATCGGCGCGCCCGTTTTCAAAAACCTTTTCCTCACCAACAAGCAGCAGACACTCTTTTTCCTGCTGATGATTCCCGCCGACAAACCTTTCAAAACCAAATATCTGTCGTCGCAGCTCGGCTGCGCGCGACTCTCGTTCGCATCATCAGAGGCTATGTCGGAACTGCTGCATATCGCGCCCGGAGCCGTCTCGCCATTGGGATTGATTCACGACAAGGATTGTTGCGTTAGGTTGATTGTCGACCGCGATTTATCGGCAACTGAGCGCTATGCCTGCCACCCGTGCGTCAATACGGCATCGGTCGCCCTGTCGCTCGCCGACCTGCTCAAGAAGGTCATTCCGGCCACGGGCCACACCGCCACATGGGTAGACCTGCCCGCCGAGACGGAATAGATTAAAGGTCTTCGCCGAACATCCGGTCGAAATCCTCGATTTCATCTGCGGATTCTCTATAATCAAAAGACCTGCAACTGAGTTGCAGGCCTTTTTGCCATATTTGACCGGTGCCGCTATCTCGCTATCTGCACGAACTCCGGCGACTGCAATAATGTGAATCTCACAGCAATTTATTGCTTATTTGCCTTGTCATTTTATGGAGTCATCCTGTTACTGCAACTCCAGAATATTGTCTATTGCAATATCTTGCTTCATAAGCGGCTTTATGTTGCGTATTGGAGAGACTACAGACTCATTGAAAATCAAGCTTATGCACGAAGAATTGATTCCATTTATCAGCCCCCTCACCAAATACAGAAACTGCTGTTGTATTTTATCAGGACCTTTGCCTTCCGCAAGCTTTTCCGAGAAACCGACCAGACATAAACGTGCTTCATTGTGACTATCAGGAAAACCATAACGAATTATCATGGGAATCGTGATAGTATTTTGCTGCGCCGGGATTTTTGTCACAGGAAATGGCAACTCTTGAAAAGGCCCTATATGCATTTTATTACTGTTTTTGTAATTATAATACAACGTGTATTTATAACCATATTCCTTGTCTATTGACGCATCGGCAATATCATAACTATCATTTATTTCGACCGGAAAATCCACGCTATACACTTCAACGGAGAACAAAAAATCATCTCGGCCATACTGCGATGTATTGCATATAATTGGCAGATATTTAATAGCTCTTAAATCGACTTCGTCGCCTGAAAACGTAAAACCACATATTATGAGCGAAGTTTCATTATCAAGCACCCTTTGGTTCGACACGAAACATATATCATCAATCCGGCAACTATTTTTGCCGCTGCATGAGCAACAGCCGGCCATACCAAAAATCAGAACCGGGATATATAATACAAATTTCATCATGCTATTGTAAGTCTTTGACCTTAATATGGGAAATATCCGCAGATCTTAATATGCCAGTATGTTTCGGATTCTCAACAATATGGTCGCGAAAAGCTATAACAATCTTTTTGAAATCTGTCTCTTCGAGAAGCAACGGTCTGATTGCTTTTATAAATGTCTGCTCAGTCTGTTCTGCCGACATCGACTCCGAATCAAGTCCGACAACCAGTATTTTATAATTTACAACGTCTTTCATGCCTCTCGTTATATAGTACCAGTTAAACACCTCGACAATCTGCTCGCAGGTATCGGTATACAAGTACCCGAGAGGAAAATTAACTGAGGCCATGTAACCGAGTCTATCTTCCTTCAGCAGCATTTCGACAGTTCTTGATCTATTGCTCGTCGAATCAATTATTACAGTATATTCGGGGAAACTTTCATACTGATACTTGTCGTTGAAACTGAATACTACGGAGCAATCCTCTACTGCCTTCTGGGATAAATTACCAAGATATGGATGATTGTTGGCATTAAGAAAATCTATCCTATTGTTTTTAATATCTGCAAACAGATATATGCACCTGACCGATTTACCCAATGTTTGTCCTGACATGCACAGAGTCAATTCACCAGGAGAATCTCTGACAAAGGCCATATAAGCCAGAATGAGCGAGAACAATCCTATGATGGCCGAAATGGTTCCGACCGAAAAGATGCGTTTTAACCATGTCATTAAATCCATAATATCATTTTTATTTGATGCAAATTTAATAAAATCGGTCTATAAAAAGGCTGTCCGCATCAATAATATTAAACGGCACCGGCACTGCCAAAAGCAGCGGTGTCGGTGCCGTCTTGAGACAAACCTCAGCTATTTTACCAGTTCTTCTATTTCGGCGGTGCCGATGCCGTTCAGAAGCAGAGCCGCCTCGGCCCACGTCAGCTCGGGATAGGCCGCACGAAGCGCGAGCCACGAATCGCCCACATCGCTGCTGCCCGAGGTTGCGAATGCCACCAGAGTCTTGCCCGTCAGGTCGTTCGACTCGATGAAGGTGTTGATTACCGTCGGTGCGGCATTCCACCAAATCGGATAGCCGATATAAACCGTGTCGTAGTCGTCCAGATTCTCGACCGTACCAGCAATTGCCGGACGCGAACTTTTGTCGTGCATCTCGACATACGATCGCGACAACGAATCGCGCCAGTCGAGATCCTCGGCCGTATAGAGACTCTCGGGCGTGATTTCGTACAGGTCGGCACCCAGAGCCTCAGCCAGCTTTTCAGCCGCAGCGCGCGTCGTACCGGTAGCCGAGAAGTACGCTACGAGCGTCTTTTTCTGCGGTGCATGGGAGCACTGCACAGCGCAAAAGCCCACAATGGCCAGCGCAAACATCAAAATAAATCTTTTCATCCTTCCTTTATTTTTATTGGTTCCTTTTCCAGTATGCTTTCATACGCCTGACCCCTTCGGCTCCGAGGATTGTCAGTCCGCCGTACTGAGCCGTCTTGGCCAGTCCGAAGAATACCGCCCAGAGCACGCCTTTGGCCGAAGCGCTTATCGGAAGAGCCATCTGCGCGAAAGAGATGATATATAGCGGTATGCACATAGCCAGCACAATCACTCCCGTGCGAAACGACAACTTCGCAAGCCGCTCTTTGACGGCACGGCCAGCACCGGCAAACAAACTCCTGACGCTCATGTGACAATTCCGCACTGCTTACTGCTGCAAATATAACCATAAATAGCTGAATAGCATAGTGCACAGTTGCAATAAAATTTGTACGCCGATTGCAATATTCGTATATTTGTAACAACAAATCACACCGCCATGGAAAACAAAACCGTCAAGGCGCTGCTGATAAACGGCAGCCCGCGCAAAAACAAGAATACTGCCCAGATGCTGGCCAAAGCGGCCGAGGGTGCTGCATCCAAAGGCGCCCAAGTCGAAACGGTCAACCTCTACGAGCTGCAATACTGCGGCTGCACGAGTTGCTTTGCATGCAAGCTAAAAGATGCCAGAACCAACGGCATATGTGCCGTCAGAGATGCTCTGCAGCCGGTACTCGAAAAGGCTGTCGAGGCCGACATAGTCATCATCGGCACGCCTGTCTACTTCAGCGACGTGACTGGCATGACGCGCTCGTTTATCGAGCGTTTCGTATTCCCCAACTTCTCCTATGACCTCGACGCCCACGGCAACCGTCTGCCGCCGCGCCTGCGCAAGCAGACGGCTATGATTTTCACCATGAACATCCCCGAGCCGGCTCTGGAACAGTGGAAATACGACATACTGCTGGGCACGAGCGTCAAGATTATGGAGCATAATTTCGGTCACTGCGAAGGGTTGTACGTCTGCGACACTTACCAGTTCAACGACTATTCGCGCTATGCCGCCGGGATGTTCGACGAAGCGGCCAAACGCCGTCACCGCGACGAACATTTTCCGACCGACCTGCAGCGCGGCTACGACCTTGGCTGCCGGCTGGTTGAAAACACGACAAAATAGTTGCTAAAGATGAAGTACTTTGTCCTATTCGCGATTGCTGCCGCCTGCGCCTGCCTTCAGGCACAGGCACAGCAGATCCGATCCGTCGAGGCCTCGGCCGAAGATTATATCGAGCTGCTGAAGACAAGCGGTTACCAGGCCTATTCATTCTCTCTTAACGACCTGACCGATGCCACCTACGATATAGTATTCGATGTCAGAGAGTATGCCGGCGGAGAGCTCGTATCGTCGAACCCGAGCAGCAGTATCAGAAACCGTGTCATGCTCGACGACTTCCAGCCCGAGGATTACACTCCCGACGAGGTCGCACAGATAAAAGAGGAGGCCTACGATTTCGACGGCGGCATATTTGCCTTCGGCGACAGGATTACGATCGGATTCGTGCCATTGGCGGACGAATCGGCGGTAAAGTGCCGAATGTCGGTGGCAAACATAGGCGACGCCACGCTGCGGCTCGACCTGAAACCTGTTGAAAACGAACTCTATCCACGACCCATATACAGATATGTTTCGCGTCCGTTCAAAATAGAATCGTTTGCCGAGGGTGAGTTCATTCCGCTGGTACTCTACTGTTCGTTTTGGTACGACCGCAAGGCCGGCGTGGTGCGCTGCTGCGGCGAACAGGAGATAGACCCGCAGCTGACGGCACAGATTCTGAAAGATTCGCCGCACTACTACATAATCGGCGCAACCATAATCCGGCAATAAATTTTCCCGACAGAAACGACTACTAAAAAACACAAGGCAATGAACCTCTTCGGACTATTCAGAAACATCGCGCCATTCGTGCGACCCTACCGTCTGCTGGTAGCCATCACGCTTATACTCACGCTCATAGGGTCGCTCATGCAGCAGGTCAACGCCATAGTGCTCGACCGCACTGTCGATGCCATAAACTCGCTCATCGGAACCGACTTTTCGTGGCCGCAGGCTGCCCGCATACTGACAATCATATCCGTCGTACTGCTGGGCAAGGAGGTGCTGTCGGCCGTCATCACATTCGCGCAGAGCTACTACGGCGAGAAGATGCGAATCTTCGTCTCGCGCGACCTGTCGCAGAGCGTCATCGAGAAGGTGCTCACATTCAAGGTAGCCTACTTCTCCTCGGACGACAATGCCACCGGCAAGGTACAGGCCCGTATCGACCAGGGCGTGAGCAGCATATCGCGCACGGTGCAGAACTTCTTCATCGACCTGCTGCCGTTGTTCACCAGCGCCGTACTGGCACTGATACTGATGTTCGCCGCCAATTTCTATGTGGGTCTGGTTGCCACGAGCATCGTGCCGGTCTATTTCTGGATTACGTGGCGGCAGGCCAAGCGGCTCAAGGGTTGGCGGCGCGAGATGCGCTCCTATCGCGAATCGAAAAGTCAGGGCATAAAGAACATCGTCGACTCGATAAATGTCATCAAGTCGTTCAACCGCGAATCCATCGAGGCGCAGAAGCAGCTGGAGCTGCAAAACCAGGTTACCGACAACCAGATGAAGACGCGTCAGGTGAGTTTCTACTATGGCGGAGTCAAGAGCTTCGTCAAGCAGGTGGGCACGGTGCTGGTCATCATCCTGACGGCCTATTTGGTGCTTATCGAGTACCCGGGCATGAGCATCGGTAAAATCATGTACCACGTGATGCTCTTCAGCAACGTCATCGCCCCGATCACCCAACTTCAGCGCATATTCGACGACGTGAACGACGCCCTGATCTATGCCGAGGGTTTCTTCGACATACTCCACTCCGACGACCAGATCGAAGCCAGCGGAACATACCGTCCTGCAAAGATTCACGGCCGCTTCGAGATGCGCGACGTCGACTTCTCCTATCCCAACGGCACGCAGGCTCTGTTCGGCGTCAATCTGACCATCGAGCCGGGCAAGATAACGGCGCTGGTGGGTCTGTCGGGCGCGGGCAAGAGCACCGTTGTCAACCTTTTGGACAAGTTCTACGAGCCGCAGTCGGGCACCATTCTTTTAGACGGCGTCGACCTGCGCGAATACGACACCAAATACCTGCGCGACAACATCGGACTGGTGCTGCAGAAGAACCACATCTTCGACGGCACAATCGAGGAGAACATCCGCTACGGCAAGCCCGACGCCACGCACGAGGAGGTAGTCGAGGCGGCCAAAAAGTCCTACATCTACGACCAGATCATGGCTCTGCCGAAGCAGTTCGACAACAAAGCCTCGGATCTGTCGGGCGGTCAGCAGCAGCGCATAGCCATAGCGCGCATGTTCCTGAAAAATCCGCCTATCATCTTCCTCGACGAGCCGACAGCGAGTCTTGATGCCATCGCCACGGAGCAAATCAAGAACAGCATCGACGCCATAAAGCGGGACCGCACCGTGATAATCATCTCGCACAACATCTCGCAGATTATCGACAGCGAAATGGTCTACTCGATGCAGCAGGGACGCGTCGAGGAGTCGGGCGACCCCGACGAGGTATACAAGAAGGGCGGCGTTTACAAAGATATAATCGACGCCTCGGCGCGCAGCCTCAACATCGAGAAGATAGCCAAAACAATCGAGTCGGCCTGAAATGCACCGCCGCAACGAATAGCTAATATCTTAAAAAACTACGACACGCTATGAACACCAAACTTCTGGCCGCCATAATGCTGACGTTTTGCAGCGCCGCAGCCTCCGCGCACGGGCGCATCTGCAGCTTCGAAACCGCCGCACCGGCGGCCGACAGCCCCGCACAAACAGCTGCGCAGACAGGCTATATACCCACGGAAGAGAATCTGCAGCGTCGGGCCGAATTCGAGGGTTTCCGCCTGGGAATATTCATTCACTGGGGCATCTACAGCACCTTCGCACAGGGCGAGTGGTATCTCAGCAGCGGGCTCGACAAAGAGGAGTATGCCAAAGCCGCCGATGCATTCTA
The DNA here is from genome assembly GCA_022511345.1 of Alistipes sp. Taxonomy (GTDB): domain Bacteria; phylum Bacteroidota; class Bacteroidia; order Bacteroidales; family Rikenellaceae; genus Alistipes. The sequence goes on along the minus strand of JAFLRR010000008.1, from coordinate 103,577 downwards.
TCCCCACCGCTTCGATGCCGACGCCTGGGTGCAGGCCATAAAGGATGCGGGAGCGGGATACATAACCTTCACCACGCGCCACCACGACGGTTTTTCGATGTGGGATACCCGTCAGAGCGACTACAACATCGTCCGCGCCACGCCCTTCGGCCGCGACGTACTGAAAGAGCTCTGCGAGGCGTGCCTAAAAGAGGGTATAAGGCTGCACCTCTACTATTCGCTTCTCGACTGGATTCGCGACGACTACCCTGCGGGCCGCACAGGCCGCCGCGCCGGCCGCGATACGGGCGACTACGACAGCTATTTCAGTTTCATGAAACGTCAGCTGCACGAACTGCTGACCGAATACGGACCGGTGGGCGGTTTATGGCTGGACGGCTGGTGGGACCACAAAGATGAGGCCGAGCCCTTCGACTGGCGCATGACAGAACTCTACGGCTACCTTCATGCATTGCGTCCCGAGCTGCTGATAGGCAACAACCACCACGTCGCGCCCATCGACGGCGAGGATTTCCAGATGTTCGAGCGCGACCTGCCCGGCGAGAACACGGCTGGCTTCTCGGCCGGCCAGCAGATAAGCCGTCTGCCGCTCGAGATGTGCCAGACCATGAACGGCATGTGGGGATACAAGGTCAGCGACACGAAATACAAGTCTACAGACGAACTCATCACGCTCATCGTCCGCGCAGCGGCCAAGGGCAGCAACCTGCTGCTTAATATCGGCCCGCAACCCAACGGAGAGCTCCCCGCGGCAGCGCTCGACCGCCTGCGCGGCATAGGCCAATGGATGCGCCGCTACGGCCATAGCATCCGCAACACCTCGGGCGGGTCTCTCTCAGGCCACTGGGGCGTGTCGACCTGCAGCGGCAATACGCTCTATCTGCACGTTCTCGACCGCACGGCCCGCAGCCTCACCGTCTCGCTCTCCGGCCGGCCGCGTTCGGTCCGGCTTCTCGACGGTAGAGAGTCTCAGTGGCACTACGACAAACGCAGCGCAACACTCGAGATATCGCTTCCCGAGCACGATGCGGATGTCGACTGCATAGTCACGATTGTCCGGTAGCGACCGCCGGCCGCATAGTTGCGACAGGAGCTCTCAGACTTCAGTCGAACAGCTATTTTACCGTCTTCTGGCAGGCATATTTCTTCTCGAAAAGCGCTATATGCTCCTCGCCCCAGCGCAGCATCGAGTCTATGATGGGCAGCAGCGAAGCTCCCAGCTCCGTTATGCGGTACTCCGAGCGGGGCGGCAGCTCTGGCCGGAAAATTCTGAGCAATGGCGGTACCGGCATCCGTCGTTGTCCGGAAAAGATTCATACGACTACGAACCGCCTCTGCGCACGCATTTCATCCAGGACAAATAACCGAAGAGCGATGACCCGCAAGGTCATCGCTCTTTTTCATCTGCAATCAACGGCGCCGCTATTCCCGCAAAACCGTCAGATTCTCTTGAGCGCTTTTGCCGGCACGCCGCCCACAACCGTGCGCGGCTCGACATCCTTCGTCACCACGGCGCCAGCCGCCAGAATGGCCCCGTCGCCCACCGTAACGCCCGGCAGGATAGTGACATTGGCGCCTATCCACACCTTGCTGCCTATGCGCACGGGCGCCGTTACCATGTCGCCGCGGCGGTCGGGCTCCTCTATGTGGTTAATGGTGGCAATCACGCAGTTGTGCCCCACCAGCACGTCGTCGCCGATATATATCCCGCCCTGGTCCTGAAAACGGCAGCCCGAGTTGATGAACACTCTGCGGCCTATGTGCATGTTCTTGCCGCAGTCGGTCGTGAAGGGCGGAAACATATTGAAGGTAGGATCTGCGGGCTGTCCCGTCAGCTCGCTCCACAGCGCAACTATCTCGTCGTGCGTATGATAGCTATTGTTTATCTCCATCGTTATGCGTATCGCCTCCTGGCTCAGGCGGTGCATCGCCTCGTGCACCGGAGACCCTGCGGGAATCACCTCGCCGCGGTTCATTATCTCTAAAAACTCTTCCGTAGTCATTGTTTTTGCGTTTTGCGCAAAATTAATACAATTTGTCCGAAATGGAATTCCTCTCTATTTTTGTTTTTCTCTTCTGGAACGCTATCCGCGGCGAGCCGTCGCGGCAGTAGATTATTCCGCAGCGCTCGAATCCCAGCCGCCCGACAGCCTCAAGCATCGGGCGGTTGTCGCTGTGGGTATCGAGCCGCAGGTTGTCTATTTTCGTGAAGCAGAACTCCACGCATGCCGCCAGCATCCCGCCCTGCCTGCCGGTCGACCCCAGCCGGTGAATCGTCCCGTAGGGTCTGTCGTCGAGCCAGCTGCCCTGCTCGATTATGCGGTATGTGGCATCGTCGCCGATGATGAAGGCAAAGGCCATGACAATCTCCTCTCCGACGAGCCCCACATAGCAGTTTCCGGCAGCTATATCGGCCATGACGTCCGCCCGGGCCGGATAGCCGTCGCTCCACTGAGTGAGGTTGCCCGTAGCGCGCATATAGCGTCTCGAGGCCTCGTAAACCTCCAGTATTGCGTCGGCATCGCTCTCTGCAGCCTTGCGTATCGTCACTCTGTCCATCGTGCTAATGTCTGTTTTTGCGCTTCTTGTAGAACCGCACCCAGTCGACATAGACCGACACGGGCAAATCCTCCGGCGCAGCCGGCCCCACCCACGAGCCCTCAATCTGCATGTCGAGCATCAGGTAGTAGGGTCTGTCGTACGGGAACTGCTCCTCCTTGTCGGTCTCGATGCGCGGGTATGCGAATGTGCGGCGGCCGTTGACGGCAAATACCAGGCTGTCGGCATATAGCTCCACGCTGAATGTGTTGTAATCATCCTTGTTTATGGCTCCTGTGGCATAGTGGGGCGGCTCGTCCTCGTATTTGAGGATGTAGGTATAGTACGAGTGAACGGTCTGGTAGACCATCGTGTCGGCATTCAGGCGCTCCATGATGTCGATCTCGCCGCCGCGCGGCCACATCGTGCCGTCGTTGGGCAGCATCCAGAATGCAGGCCATGCACCGCGCGCATCCTCGAAGCGGGCGCGAATCTCGATTTTGCCGTCGGCGAAATCCACCTTGTCCTTGGTGTATATGCCTCCGGTGATGTAGGGCACGCTGTCGCCCTCTATTCCCGGGTTGACCATTCCGGTGAGCACCAGATTGCCGTCGCGCACGTCATACAACCCCTCATAGTCTGACATGTAGTTGTTCCAGTCGGCACTTCCGCGCGGAATCTTGCTCCACACCGCCTCGTCTATCAATCCGTCGCGGTCGAAATTCTCCTCCCACACCAGCTGCCACTCATCGCCTGCAGCGCTGCATGCCACGGCGAGCAGCGCAGCCAGCAGGGCCGAAAACAAACTCTTTTTCATACTGCACAATTCTGCCATTATCGATTCACTATCTGCGCCTCGGCGCTTATAGGCGCTAAGATACGAATTATTTCCATGGCAAAAATAAATCGGCCCTCATCCAGGCCGATTTATTTGCATCCGTCAGTTCTCTATAAAACGCTTGTTTATAGTCCAGCCGTGCTGCACATACCACAGACTGTCTTCGGGAACTTTTGACGCCGCGCCGCGGTAAAAATTAAAATCGCCTTTGCCTCTTACCTTTGGCGACAATTCGAGCGCTGGTTGCAGAAGAAAAAGACGCATATCTTGTACAAGAGAAAAATTGGCCCACGTACCTTCTTCGGGGATTAAATAAATATTGCGAATATTGTTGGCGCCTTTTGAATTTAATATTTCTTGTATTGCACCTTCCCTAATCTGCTCTAATCTATCCTGATGAAACACAATCTCAATATCTTTAGTCGGGACAGGCTCCCCTTTTTCGCAACTGCAAAATGCAGCGATGCATATCGTTGCCAATAATAGATACTTTTTCATTTTTTCGAGTTTTTAATCATTCTTCACATGGTCGTCCCCAAATATTTTGACAATACGCACAAAAAAAGAACGCGCGGACAAAACTTTAATATCCATCCCTAAGGTCTTCGACTACCCATCCGACAGAATAAACAAGTAAAGTCCACGCGAAAACGTGAACGTTACTGCTTTTTCTTTATCGGATGCTAAAAGTGTCGAAGTTTTAGGGATAAGAACAAAGCAAAAACGCCTCTTTCCAATATGTTAAAATGTGCGCATCAAACTACGCTAATGCTTCATAGGCAAATCTTTTATCTGTTTTCCGCACAAATTTAGAACTTATTTTCCAAGATGCAAACACCCCCGGCTGCACCATACCCGCAAAACAACGGGGCCGGTCAAAAGCGACCGGCCCCGTGTTCTACAATCCCGCAGGATTTAGTATGTAACCACGCCAGGAAGCTCCTTGGCCTGGTCGATCATCTTCTGCAGCTCGCCGGCCGTAGGCACTCTTCTGGTGCGGTGCTCCTTCTCGTTGACCTCGATCATCGTCTTCTCGAGGTTGACAGCATTGCGGTGCGCCAGCTCCTTGACGGTATCCACGCCGGCAGCCTCGAGCAGCTCCGAGAACTGCGGGCCGACGCCCTTAACGCGGAACAGGTCGGCATGGTTGACCCACGTGAGAATCAGGTCGTGGCGGATGCCGGTGGTATCCTCAAGCTCCTTGCGGCCCTTGGGGGTCTTTCCTCTCTCGAGCAGCTGGGGAACGGTCTCGACGCCTGCGGCGATGAGTTTTTCAGCGTAGACGGGGCCGATGCCCTGAATGTCTATGATTTTGTAAGCCATAAAAATTATTAAATTATAAAGGTTAATAAATATCTGTCGCTATTTGCATTCGATTTCAAATTTAGTCATTATTTTCTTAAAACGCAAACTTTTCGCCTCCCATTTTTCAGCTTCAGGCAACACTCTTTTCAGAAAAAAATATGCAGCCGAATCTCCCGCTTCGATTTCCGGCAGCCTCAGAATGCGAAAAAGCATTAACTTTGTTACTGCGTAAGAAACACTAAAACCATAACAAGCAATGTTAGGAAATTTCATCTATTCCAACCCTACGAAGCTCTACTTCGGCGACCAGGCGCAGAAAAATCTGGCCGAGGCGCTCAAGCCCTTCGGAAAGAGGGTGCTGCTGACCTACGGCGGCGGCTCGATAAAGAAAAACGGAATCTACGACGACGTCACGGCCGCTCTGAAGGCTGCCGGCAAGAGCGTTGTCGAGCTCCCGGGAGTCATGCCCAACCCCACGGTCGAGAAGCTGACCGAGGGCGTGAAGGCCGTCCGTGAGAACGGCATAGACCTGATTCTGGCTGTCGGAGGCGGCTCGACAATCGACTATGCCAAGGGCGTAGCCGTGGCTGCCGGCTACGACGGCGATGCGTGGGAGCACTTCTGGGTCGGACAGGCCAACCCTGAGTCCGGCGCAAAAATCATCCCCGTGGGCGCCGTGCTGACCATGGCCGGCACGGGTTCCGAAATGAACGGCGGCTCGGTAATCACCAACCCCGCCCAGAAGCTCAAGATAGGCAAGGTCTTCGGCGAGGAGGTGATGCCCAAATTCGCCATCCTCAACCCGCGCTACACCTTCAGCGTGCCGCACCGTCAGATGGTCGCCGGCATCTACGACATCATGAGCCACATCATGGAGCAGTACTTCTCGGGCACCGACGACAACACCTCCGACTACCTCTCCGAGGGCCTCATGCGCTCGCTCATAACCGCCAGCCGCGCCGCCGTGCTCAACCCCGAGGACTACCAGGCCCGCTCCAACATCATGTGGGCCGCTACGTGGGCGCTCAACACGCTCATCGGCAAGGGCAAGTCGCAGGACTGGATGGTGCACATGATAGGCCAGGCCATAGGCGCCTATACCGACGCCACGCACGGCATGACCCTTTCGGGCGTATCGGTGGCCTACTACCGCCACATCATGGAGGCCGGCATGCCCAAATTCGCCCGCTTCGCCCGCAACGTGTGGGACATTCCCGCCGAGGGCAAGAGCGAGCGCGAGCTTGCCGAAGCCGGCATCGAGGCGCTCGGCGCCTGGATTGGTCAAATAGGCGCCGCGACCGAGATTTCGTCGCTTGGCGTCACCGAAGATATGCTCGAAGGTATCGCCTCGGCAACCTTCATCATGCCCGGCAGCTACAAAAAGCTCTCCCGCGCCGAGATTGTCGACATCCTGCGCGAAAGCATGTAGCCCGGGATTTGATCCTCTATTGGCCGCACTGCTTTCAGGCAAGTGCCAACGCAGCAACGGAGTCCAGCCTCCGTTGCTGCTGTTTTTATCTGCCGGCAATTCATTTTTTTCGTATCAAAAACAACATGTCGGCCGAGAGGAGGCGCACACAACCGAAAGTCAAATATTACAGTCAGCGCAACACGCAGCGATAAAACTGACTGCATATATTAGATATTAAGTGACTTTTTATCAATTTATTATATCATGCAAAAGATTATCACACCGACATGCTTCGAGTTCAAAATATCGTATCATAAATCACATGTTATTAAAATTATTTACTTAATTTTGTAAAAATATCTGTATCATTTTTCACAGTCGCTTTGTCAAATAGAGAATCGTTTGCCGTAAAAGATTCAATAATTTTGCTTATGCAAAAATCTAAAACACGAACCCGTATGAGAATCAAATTCGCAATCATCGCCGCTGCGGCTCTCGTTGCAGGCTGCGGCAGCGCTTCAGACTGTGCAGCTCCAGAGCTTGACTGGATTCAGAGCGTTGGAGCCAAAAGCTATCCCGCAACCGAGAAAGTATTCTGCGTCAACGACTACGGCGCTGTCGGCGACGCTCTGACCGACTGCACCGAGGCCATCCAGCAGGCACTCGACGCCTGCGCCGGCAGCGGCGGCGGCCGCGTGACATTCCGTCCGGGCATCTACCTCACCGGCTCGGTCTTCATCGGCGACAACACCGACTTCGAGATTCCGCGCGGCACGATGCTCGCCGGCAGCCAGGATATAGACGACTACCGCAACATCCGCACGCGAGTGGCCGGCGTCGAGATGAACTGGCCCGCGGCTCTCATCAACATGACAGGCGTCAAGAACAGCGCCATCTCGGGCCAGGGCGTCATCAACGGCCGCGGCAAACCATTCTGGGACAAATACTGGAACATGCGCAAGGAGTACGACCCGCGCGGTCTGCGCTGGATTGTCGACTACGACTGCGAGCGTCCGCGCGGAATACTCATCTCCGACTGTGAAAATGTCACCGTGCGCGACATAGTGCTCTACCAGCCTGGATTCTGGTCGCTGCACATACTCTACTCCTCCTACATCACCGTCGACAACGTCATCATATCCAACAACATCGAGGGCCGCGGCCCCTCGACCGACGGCATCGACATCGACTCGTCGCACCACATACTGGTCCAGAACAGCGACATCAACTGCAACGACGACAACTTCTGCCTCAAGGCGGGCCGCGACAGCGACGGTCTGCGCGTGAACCGTCCCTGCGAGTATGTCGTCATCCGCAACTGCGTGGCCGGCCACGGCGACGGACTCTTCACCTGCGGCAGCGAGACTTCGGGCTCCATCCGCCACATCGCCGCCTACGACATGAAGGGCCTGGGCACCAAATACGGACTGCGCTTCAAGTCGACATGCCAGCGCGGCGGCACCATCGAGGACATCCACCTCTGGAATATCGACATGCAGGGCGTGCGCGACCCCTTCATCATCGACCTGAACTGGAATCCCGCCTACAGCACCTCGCGACTACCCGCCGAATACGAGGGCAAGGAGCTGCCCGAACACTGGGTCAAGATGCTCGCCGAAGTATCGCCCGAGCAGGGTACGCCCAAGTTCCGTGACATACATCTGCGCAACGTCAAGGCCACCGGCGCCGGCACCTGCATCAAGGCTGTGGGCATCGAGTCGTCGACCGTCGACGGCTTTACCTTCGACAACGTATCGTTCGAGGGCGCCGCGGCCGGCTCGCTGAAATATGCCCGCGACTGGAGCTTCTCCGACTTCTCGATAGAGGCGCCCGACGCCCTGACGGTCGAGAATTGCAACTTCGAAGCACCCGCAGCGCAGCGATGAAGACATCGACATATATCGCCGTCGACCTCGGCGCCACCAGCGGCCGCGTCATAGCCGGAACACTCACCGGCGACGGCATAGAACTCGACGTGCTGCACCGTTTTCCCAACCGCATCATCGAGTTCAACGGTCAGTACTGCTGGAATCTGCTGTCGCTCTACGACGAGATTCTCCGCGGACTCTCCGCAGCGGCGCAGCGCGGCCTCGACATCCGCTCGATAGGCATCGACACGTGGGGCGTCGACGTGGTCTGCATCGCTGCCGACGGCTCGCTGGCCGGTCTGCCGCGCTCATACCGCGACCCCTACACCGACGGGGCTCCCGAGGAATTCTTCAAGCTCATACCACGCCGCGAGGTCTATGAGCGCACGGGCATACAGATCATGAACTTCAACACTCTCTTCCAGCTCTATGCCGGTCGCAGAGAGGGCATGTCGGCTCTCGACAACGCCCGCACCATACTCTTCATGCCCGATGCCATAGCCTACATGCTCACGGGCGAGCGCGTATGCGAATACACGGCTCTCTCGACCTCGCAGTTCATGAATCCCCGCACCCGCAGCATCGACGGCGAGCTGCTGCGCGCCGCCGGCATCGATCCGGCTCTATTCCCGCGCATCGTCATGCCGGGCCAAACCACCGGACGCCTGCGGCCTGAGATTGCGCGCGCCACGGGTCTGGGCGAGGTTCCGGTCGTAGCCGTCGCAGGCCACGACACTGGCTCGGCCGTAGCTGCCGTACCCGCCCGCAACCGCAATTTCGCCTACCTCAGCTCGGGAACATGGTCGCTCATGGGTATCGAACTTACCGAGCCTGTCATCACCGACGAGTCGTTCCGTCAGAACTTCACCAACGAAGGCGGCGTCGACGGCACAGTCCGCTTCCTGAAGAACATCACAGGCATGTGGCTGCTCGAGCAGTGCCGCGTCTCGTGGAGCCGGCAGGGCCGCGAATACTCCTATGAAGACATCATGCGCATGACACTCTCCGCGCCGCGCTCCTCGGCCCTCGTCGACCCCGACGCCGCCGAGTTCGCCGCACCGGCCGACATGCCCGAAGCCATCCGCAGCTACTGCACATCACGCAACATCGCGCCTCCGGCCGACGATGCCGCCATGGCAAGACTCATATTCGACTCCCTGGCCGCCAAATATGCCGAGGTTCTCGACAAGCTGCGCGCAGTTGCGCCATTCGAAATCGAGTGCCTGCACATCATCGGCGGCGGCGCCCGTAACGCGCTGCTAAACCAGATGACAGCCGACGCTTGCGGCATACCCGTCATAGCGGGACCCGCCGAAGCCACGGCTCTGGGCAACATCATGGTTCAGGCCCGCACTGACGGACAGGCCGGCTCGCTGGCCGGCATGCGCGAGCTCATCAGCCGCTCGGTCGACACCGAAACCTTCTTGCCCCGAAACTCAAAGACAAAAAACTAAAACTATAATCGCATCATGAAAACCGAACTTATCGAAAAGGCCTATGCGGTCGCCCGCGAGCGCTATGCCGAAATAGGAATCGACACCGAAAAGGCTCTTGCAGCCCTCCAGAACATCTCACTGTCGCTGCACTGCTGGCAGGCCGACGACGTCGCCGGATTCGAGAATCAAGGCGGCGACCTGACAGGCGGCATACAGGCCACCGGCAACTACCCCGGCAAAGCACGCAACATCGACGAGCTGCGCGCCGACATACTCAAGGCCGCATCCTTCATCCCGGGCCGGCACCGTCTGAACCTGCACGAAATCTACGGCGAATTCGGCGGCCGTTTCGTCGACCGCGACCAGGTGGAGCCTGCACACTTCGCCGGCTGGATAGAGTGGGCACGGGAGAACGGCATGAAGCTCGACTTCAACTCGACTTCGTTCTCGCACCCCAAGTCGGGCAGCCTGTCGCTGTCGAATCCCGACCCTGCAATCCGCAACTTCTGGATCGAGCACACCAAGCGCTGCCGCGCTGTGGCCGAGGAGATGGGCAAGGCCCAGGGCGACCCCTGCATCATGAACGTATGGGTGCATGACGGCTCGAAGGACCTGACCGTCAACCGCATGTACTACCGCGAACTGCTGCGCGACTCGCTGGACAAGATTTTCGAGACCGAGTACAGGAACATGAAGGACTGCATCGAATCGAAGGTCTTCGGCATCGGCCTTGAGAGCTACACCGTCGGCAGCAACGACTTCTACATCGGCTACGGCGCCAGCCGCGGCAAGATGGTCACCCTCGACACGGGCCACTTCCACCCCACCGAGCTTGTTGCCGACAAGATTTCGTCGCTGCTGCTCTACACTCCCGAGGTGATGCTGCACGTGTCGCGTCCCGTCCGCTGGGATTCGGACCACGTGACCATCATGAACGACGACACGCTCGAGTTGTGCAAGGAGATTGTCCGCTGCGACGCTTTGGACAAGGTTCACATCGGTCTGGACTACTTCGACGCGTCGATTAACCGCATTGGTGCCTACGTCATCGGCTCGCGCGCCACGCAGAAGTGCCTGATGCAGGCTCTGCTCGAACCGCTGGCACAGCTGCGTCAGTACGAGTCCGAGGACAAGGGCTTCGAGCGTCTGGCGCTGCTTGAGGAGTCCAAGTCGCTGCCGTGGAACGCCGTGTGGGACATGTTCTGCCTGAGAAACGGCGTGCCCGTAGGCGAGAGCTTCATCGCCGAGGTGCAGAAGTACGAACGCGACGTAACATCCAAACGAGCATAATCCGCTGCAGCATCCGCCCCTGACGATACTCCGGCATTGCCGAGTGTCGTCAGGCCGCCGGCCGCACGCATAAACTAAAGCGTCAAAAAAAATGGAAATACTCATCGGTCTACTCATCATAGCCGTCGGCAGCTTCTGCCAGTCCAGCTCCTACGTACCCATCAACCGCGTGCGCGACTGGTCGTGGGAGAGCTTCTGGCTCGTGCAGGGCATATTCGCATGGCTCATCTTCCCGCTGCTGGGCGCTCTGCTGGCCGTTCCCTCGGGTTCCTCGCTCGCAGCCATACTTGCCACCGACCCCTCGGCGGCGCTGAAGGCTGCAGGCTACGGAGTGCTGTGGGGCATCGGAGGTCTGACCTTCGGACTGTCTATGCGCTACCTGGGTGTCGCCCTCGGACAATCCATCGCGCTGGGCACCTGCGCCGGTTTCGGCACCCTGCTTCCTGCGCTCTTCAAGGGCGAGAATCTATTCTCGGGCGCCGGTCTGATTCTGCTGCTCGGCGTCTGCATCACGCTGGCCGGCATCGCCGTGATAGGCTACGCCGGTTCGCTGCGCGCCGCCAACATGTCCGAGGAGCAGAAGCGCGCCGCAGTCAAGGACTTCGCCTTGACCAAGGGACTTGTCGTGGCACTTCTGTCGGGCGTCATGAGCGCCTGCTTCAACCTCGGCCTCGAGGCCGGTGCGCCGCTGGTGGTCGCCGGAGCCAACCCGCTCTTCGCCTCGCTGCCCGCCACGCTCATGGTCACCCTCGGCGGCTTTGCCACCAACGCTGCCTACTGCCTCTGGCAGAACAGCCGCAACGGCTCTTTCGCCGACTACGGCAAGCGTTCGCTCTGGCTCAACAACATCGTCTTCTGCGCTCTGGCCGGCGGCCTGTGGTACTCGCAGTTCTTCGGCTTCAGCATCGGCAAGGGATTCTTCGCCGAGGGCTCCGTTCTGGCGGCCTTCGCCTGGTGCATACTCATGGCGCTCAACGTCACCTTCTCCAACGTGTGGGGCATACTGCTCCGCGAGTGGCACGGCGTCTCGCGCAAGACCGTCGCGGTGCTTGTCTGCGGACTCGCCCTGCTGATATTCTCGCTCGTATTCCCCAACCTGTTCCAAAACATCTGACTATGAAATCGATTCTCGAAAACCGCCCGGAGCTCGAGGTCAAAATCGGCGAGGTCGCCGAGATTGCCGGCTATCTGTGGCAGCGCGGCTGGGCCGAGCGCAACGGCGGCAACATAACCATCAACATCACCGAGTTCGCCGACGAGAGTATACGCTCCATGGCCCCCATCAGCGAACCCTACGCCATCGGCACCACGCTGCCGGGTCTCAAGGGCTGCTACTTCTTCTGCAAGGGCACCAACCGCCGCATGCGCGACCTTGCCCGCCGGCCCATGGACAACGGCTCTGTAATCCGCATCGCCGACGACTGCGCCCACTACGAGATTATCGCCGACAAACCCGTCAGGCCCACCTCCGAGCTGGCCTCGCACCTTGCCATGCACGAGCAGATGATCACCTCGGGCAACGGCTACAAGGCGGCCATCCACACCCACCCCATCGACCTTATAGCCATGACTCACCACGCCCCCTTCCTCGAAAAGGACGTGCTAACACGGTTGCTCTGGAGCATGATACCCGAGACGCGGGCCTTCTGCCCCAAGGGTCTGGGCATCGTACCCTACAAGCTGCCCTCGTCCGTCGAGCTTGCCGAGGCTACGGTCGAGCAGCTGCGCGAGTACGATGTTGTCATGTGGGAGAAACACGGTGTCTGCGCCGTGGGCCCCGACATCATCGAGGCCTTCGACCAGGTCGACGTGTTGTCGAAGGCGGCGCAGATATATCTGACGGCCAAATCCATGGGATTCACACCCGACGGCATGACCGACACCCAGATGGACGAGCTCAAGCGCGCCTTCAACCTCTGAGACCGGCGGCGCACCACACAACCAAAAACCGCAAAACATTATGTACGGAGTAAATTCGCCCGAAAACAAATTTTTCTACCTCGTCCCCGACGATTTCAACCGCATGCTCGACATGCATGTCTCCACCGTGGGCTGCCAGCGCATCTCGAGCCACGAATCCTACCCTCCCGAGCGCCATCCCGAGGAGTATCTCTTCGACCCCGCCCTGGGGCGGCGGCTGAACGAGTACCAGCTCATATACATCGTCTCGGGCGAGGGCGACTACAAGGACGAGCGCTCCGAGATCGAGGTTCGCGAGGGCCAGCTCATAGTCCTGCGTCCGGGGCGGTGGCACACCTACCGCCCGCGGAGCCGGACCGGCTGGACCGAGTACTACATAGGAATACGCGGGCGCGTGCCCGCGCGACTCATCAAGCGCATTTTCGGCGACAGGACCGTCGTACAGCCGGGCGTCAACGACGAACTGGTGCAGCTCTTCCGCAGCGCCCTCACGGCCGCCGACCCCGAGTGCACCATGACCCGTTCGCTGCTCTGCGGCATCGCCTTCCACATCCTGGGGCTTCTGGACAACATCCTCACCCGCAAGGATTCGGGCGACGACCGCATCATGACCATCGTCAACAAGATCAAGGTTCTGCTTGCCGAGAACATCGCCCACGATGTCGACATACGCGAGTTGGCCCACCGGGTTAACATCTCCTACTCATGGCTGCGCAAGATATTCCGCGACTGCACGGGCTACCCCATCGCGCGCTACATGCGCATGCTGCGACTGCAGCGGGCCCAGCATCTTCTGACCAACACCTCGCTGCCTGTCAAGGAGATATCGTTCATGACCGGCTTCGCTTCGCCCGAGTATTTCCACAACACCTTCCGCCGCGCGACGGGTCTGACCCCGGCCGACTACCGTCTTGGCGGCAAACAGAGCGGTTCGGAGCGGTGATTGGAGTCGAAAATCATTTTTTTTACGGGAAATTAAAACCAAACGTACAAAGCGTTTTTTCGCTGTCCATCAATACTGATTAAACTGCATTCAAATATCGATTAAAACCGCTACAATAACATCATTGCAGCGGTTTTTTTACAAAGACAGTCATTTATCCATCTCTGTATAGAGAATGACAAAGGCTAACGCGTTAACACATATATAACTGACAATTAACCTATTATCTGCATAAACAACAAATTATCGCATTATTTTTTCGCTGCCGGACTCTTTTTTGCGAAATATTTTATATATTTGCACTCCCGTTGGTGACATCCCAAACGGGAAAAGGCAGAGGGAGGCTACGGCAACAAGACCGCAACTCTGCCACATAACTGGAGAGATGCCGGAGTGGTCGATCGGGCCGCACTCGAAATGCGGTGTACGGGCAACTGTACCGGGGGTTCGAATCCCTCTCTCTCCGCTGAATTGCAAGCAGCAAGCGAGGTTATTAACCTCGCTTTTTTTGTGGCTGTCGCTTTAGCAAACACGTTTCCTCCGCTACAGCCACAAAAAAAACACTGCTCACCAGCTTGCGCGGGTGAGCAGTGTTTTCGGCGTGCGGCGAATCAGGACTTTTTCTCAAAAAAGATTTGCGTCGAGTTAGGAGTCCACTCTTCGCCGGTCGGTACATATTTGCCGGTTTCTTCGTCAAAGCGGCAGATATTGCCATTGTCGTCGAAGTAGATGGTCGTTTCGCCATTGGTGACGTAGACGTCGCGCACGTTGCCGATATAGAAGTATTCATGCGGCTCGGTGTGGGCGGGATACTGCTCGATGAACGAGATGGTATAGCCCATACCGTCCAGAATCACATCTTTACCTGCTTCGGGATAAAGACGGAAATGGTAGTGGTTAGTCGCACTCACAGAACTATCGTAGCAGGCAAACGTTATATCGCTGTACATCCGGATTACGGTCGTCTCCTTCCCGGTTTCATCAAACTCTTTTTCGCCATAAAGTTCGCCGGAGCGTTCTTTTCGTCCATCATAGGTCGTGTTTGGGCTGCCATACCAATAGGCCGACCTCACGGCTGCGGCATCGGCATCGGAGTAGATGCCGGGGTGTTTGTGGTAGGTAGCGGATCTGAGGTTTTCGGTAGACCAGTTGCGAATCCATACGCCGACACCCGGACCGCTCTTTTCGTAGACCTTCATATTGAGAATCATCACCTCCCCGGCATGAAGCACGTGGTCGTCGGTGGGATACGGATCGTAGATGGGATTGCCGTTTTCATCCTTACCAATCTCACGCCGGAACTCCACGTTTTTGAAGTCGCCAAAGTAGCCGCCACGGACACCATAGCGCTGATGTGGCTGGTAACCAACCACCTTCGGCACTTCTCCGGTTCTATCGACGACCGCCTCATAGAACTCGACCTTGTACTCCAGCTCCGAGAAGTCGATTTCGGGGCAGATGTAGAAGGCATCACGCGCCCGGTAGTAGTCATCTTCGAGGATGATGCCGCCATTGTTGTCTTCGTGGCTGCCCTCGTTCATGATGTAGAAGGTAAGATACTGATTTCTATCATACTCCAATGCGACACCGGTAGCATCCTCTTCGGGAGTCGATTCGGTCGTTTGCTTCGATGTGCCGTAGGGGTCCGAATGGTCGATGGTTACATAGGGTGCGGGCACCTCGCCGTCGCGCTCTTTGGGATAGGGATAGAACATGGCGCGCTTGGGCATTCCGTAGAAGGTAATGAGCGCTTTCAGGTCCTTTACGGTGGCACCCGTGTTGTCGTAGAGCCAAAAGTCGCCGAGGATAATCTTCGACACCAGGTGTTTGTAGGTCAGCGGCACATAGCGGCCGTCCTGGTTGAAAACGTAGGAGCGGTCGGTCTTGGCACCCACAAGGCGTTCGAGCGCTTCGCCGTTGCGCCATGTCGTGGCGGGGTCAACGGGAGTGACGGGGTCAGGGTCAACGGGGTCGGGGTCTGTTTCGGGCTCTTCCACTTCGCCGTCGCCTGTAGTGCCGGAGTTTGCGTTTTCGGATTCATCTCCATCATCGTAGTTGGGGAGCGGGAAATCGGAGCTGATAAAGGTCAGCGGCAAACCGTTGGCATCGGGGAACATCTCTTTTGCGCTGCCGGCGGTCTCCTGGTTGTATTGCACATCCGAATAATTCAGCCTTTTCAGCGGCCAGGTCCAGCTCCAGAACTCGTGCTCCGTATTGGAAGCAAACCAATTGAGCTCCCATTTTTTCTTGTCGAGCGGGGTATCTACTGCACCCACAGCCTGCGACCAATCCACGAACTCCGTCGAGCTGGCCACCTCAAGCTCGCCCTGCGAACCCGAAGCCAGCCAGTAGGGGCGCACGGAGGTACGTTGATAGACTCTGTCGGGGTTGTCTGTGTCCGGGCTCGTGCCGCGCTCGTAGATGTAAAAAATCTCCTCGCCGAAATCGGCAGGCACCACGGGAATCACCTCGCCGAATCGGGTGGCGAGGGTGCCGCTGCCAAGTTCTGCCCGAAATGAGAGCCCCTCGATGGACGAGAAGTGGGAATTGGCCGGCAGCTCCTCGTTCACGCAGCCCGTCGCAGCGACCGCAAGGCCTACGGCCGCGAGCCGCATCGCCCAAAGGCGGAACGCAGTATATGGGGAGTTATTCATCTTCATCGCAATAGTTTTCATGATTAATTAGTATAGGAGCCGATATAGCCGATTTTGTCGAAACTCTTCACATCGACATTATCCTTATAGTCGTCCCACGTTCTGTCCTTGGGCACCTCGCCGGCGAAGCTGCCTACGTTCGTGCACTCTTCCAGGTCACCGTAGAAAGCCAGGGAGTGCATCTTGCCAACGCTGTAGCTCGCCGATTCGAGCCCTTTAATCAGTCCGATGATGCCGCCCGTCGCACGACCCACGCCGTCGCCCTCGAATCCTCTGTTAGAGCCCTCCACCGAGAAGAATGCTGTACAGTTGTAGAAATGCGTTCGTTCGCTGTACACGCCAATCATGCCGCCCGTATAGGAAAACGAGTCGAGGTCTCCGGGAGCTCGGGTGATGCCCGCTTTAACAAGGCCCGAACCGATTAGGCAGGAGGATATCTCGTTTCCGTTGGCGCTGTCGGCCATTCCCGCAATGCCGCCCAAATAGGAATACATACCGAAACTATCGGAGCAATCGACGGTAACGCCGTCAACGGCTGTGGGAATCATGATGTCGGTCAATTTGCCGGTATTGTTGCCGACCAGTCCACCCACGTAGTAGGCGCCGAGATTGTAGTTCAACTTATTGATTACGGAGATCGTCACGGAAGTCACATTGGCCTCCTGGCTGTTGTCTACAAGCTGCTCGATGCGGGTCATCGTACCGAGATTCTGCCCCGCCAGACCGCCGATATTGACGGTGGGGACACGCGCTCCGGTCGCATATTTCTGCACCAGCAGGGTAATCTGGCCGTTCAGGTAGACCTGGTCGATGTGTCCGGCTGCTTCATTGATGCCGACAAGTGCACCGGCATCATGGTTCTCCTGCTCGTCGTCGGACAAGATGCTCACATTGACGGTGAGATTTTTGACGCGGATGTTCTGCACCGTACCCACGTTGTTGGTAGTCAGGGCGCCCGTGCGGCTGTAGTCGTAGGGTGCGTTCACGTTACCGCCGTTGTATCTCTCCACCGAGGCCCACTCGCCGTACTCGCCGCTGCCGATTGTTACGTCGGCCAGGCCGAGGTTTTTAATCGTTCCGTAATTTTCGTAGAAGAGCGGGCAGCAGAGCCCCTTGATGTAGTGGTAGCCGCCGTCGAAGATGTTGTCGCCGCCGACCGAGGGAACGAAATCGTAGGGCTCGATCGGATTGCCGTCGGCATCTTTCTCGTCGCGGTAGGTGAATACGTGGTAATAGGGCGTCGCGAAATAGATATTGCGCAGGAGCAGCGTTCCGACGGGGTTGTTGGTCCGTTCGAGAATCGGAATCTCCTCACCATCCTGCACTTCGCTGTACGAGCTATTGCTGTAGATGGCCTGAAGGAACTTGCCGGCATCGACGACCATAGCATAGGTGTCGGATTCGTCCCACTTCTGTTCGGGCCTCTCGAAAATCGACACACCCGACGATTTCTTCACATCGAACGTATAGCGGTTGTTCCGCAGGAGCTTGCGTTTGGACTCGGGGTCCGAATTGTTGTATTCGATGTGTTTGATTCCGTTGGAGGCATAGTAAATCGTGAAGTGGTTGTAGGTGCGTTCGGGCTCCAGGAAGAAACCCGCCTGACGGCTCTCGGCACGCGTTTCCCAATCACGCACCAACTCAGTCGGGGCCTGCACCTGCGAGGCTGCCTCGAGGTCGCCCAACTCCTCCTTATCAACGAAATACGAGAAGTCCAGTTCCGGCTTTCCAGCCTCTTTCTCAATCAGTTTGAGCTGAAACGCATTGTTGAACGTGTCGGGTTCATCGTCATCGCGTTTTTCGATGCGGAGCACCAGGTCGTCGTCGATGCCCGCTTCGAGCTGAATCAGCGTCAGATGGGTGAGAATGTGTTCGAAGGTCAGTTTGACGGTATGGCCGTAGCGCACACCCGGTTCACCCGCCTTCCTTTCGGCTATTGCGTAGAGCGGGTCTTCGCCGTCGGTCAGATCGGAGAAACGGCGGCGCGCAGCAGAAAAGGCGGTCTCATCGACATTGGAGGTCAGTTCGCCGGTGCTGCCCTGAATGTAGTAGGCCTCGAAATCGGCCCACTCCGCATCGTTGGGCCAGGCAAAGCTGGCCGCGCCACGCGGCACCCAGCTGCCGTCCTCGGTGTACTCCAGGGCGCAGTAGCGCTGCTCATGCTTCGTCTCGCCATCCTCCTCCCACCAGAATTTGGAGATTACATGGATAATATCGGGGGCTTCGCCGGTTTCGGGGTCGCCGTATGAGAATGTTCTCTTGGCCTGCTCGATGCCGCGGGTAGCGGGGCCGTTGCAAAACAGGTCGGCGATGGAAACCTCCAGCTGGATGGGGAGGTCTTCGGTACGCTCCACGGGCGTTTCGGGTGTCGGTTCATCGAAATCACGCTGACAGGAAACAAATCCGAGCAGCAGAGCCAGCAGAAGAGAAATATAAATCGATTGTTTCATGGTTGTATCGTATTAAACAGCCGGTTATTTGCGTACAATCAAGTTCTTGGCATCCACGTCCTCGCAGACCAGCGCCCCTTGCGGCTCGAGGCCGAAGAGTCCTTTGGGATAGTAGGGGTCGGCACCCTCCTCACTGCCGAACGAGTCGCCGATTACCGCACCGGAAATCGTACAGCCTTTCACCGTGCCGCCGTTCGCCGAACCTGCCAGCATTCCGACCGCACCGGAGGTGCCGATCAGCGTACCGGATAGGATGTTGCAGTTCAAAATCTTTCCGCCTCCGAGCGCGTTTGTCAGTGCGCCTGCCGCGCCGTCTTGATTGACTTTGATATAGATGTTTTCGAAATCGAGGTGGTGCACCTCGCCTTTGTCGGAAATCTTTTTGAAGAGAGTGGTACTCAGATTGTAGACCGGGTAATTGAAGGATTGGCTCGACCCGCCAATCTGATCCTGCAAGTCGGAGACCTGGTAGCTCGACATGCCATCAAAATCGATCTCGCCGTTGATGTAGAACTGCCAACGGCCGTCGTTGATATTGTAGTCGCCGTAGGCCTTCAAATTCGTGAAGGCCTGGTTGTTGAGTTCATCCAACGCCTCTTTGGTTGTCGGACGCACGAACATGTTTTGCTCCAAAGCGTTAAGAAAGACTTGATAATCTTTGGCCCACTCCGCATACACGCCGGCATCTTTGATGCCCACGGTACGAATATCGGTGATGTCGTTCCCTTTATCCTCAATCACGTTTCCCTCTTCGTCTGTGACCTTGCCGTTACCGTCGTTGGTGCTCCAGTCGGTGATTTCACAAGGGCGGGCGGTGGCGCCGTGCTCCGTCATCATGATATCGACCGTGAAACGCTTGCCTGCGTAGGAGGGTTTGCTGCTGACACCCGTGCTGGGGTCCACATAGAGGTCGAAGTTCGACACTTCGCAGAATGTGCCTTCGTTGTTGAAAATCTCGATGCTCTCGACGGTCGGATGAGAACGTGAGTGCGCCGAGGGAAGAATGACATACCATGCATCGCGCGGCACGGGCAGACCGTCTTTCGAGTCGATGTACTGTTCGCCCGGCCAGGCCATCCAACGCTTGGCTTCCCATTCGGTCAGGCCGTCCACTTTGTCATCTGAGTCTTTCCAACTCGACCAAGAGGTACCGGGCCAAATGGTTGGTTGAAAAGAGAGTTGTCCTGTGGTATAGGCGAGATAGATACCGAGCGTCAGGCGCGTATAGCCATAGTCCAATACGACCCGAATTTGATCGCGGTTCATTTTATTCCTCGCATCATAGCCCGTTTGCGGCTTGTCGAATCCGTTGCCGCGCAGAATCACCAGTTCGCAAAAACCGTGGGTGAAACCGCCCGAAAGCACACCATTGGTCAGATTGATGTTGGATATATACATATAGTCTACGCAGCGCGTCTCGCCTACAGGGACTCGCTCGTCATCTTCATGGGTGCGGCGCAGCAGCAGACCATTTTTGTTTTGGAAATCAGGATCAATCGTACTCGGACTTTTGGGATTGGCATTGTCGTATTGGTTGGCCGTTTGAGGTTTGTTCGTGTTCCTCTGCACGGGCACCGGCATTTCATCCGTATAGGGATAATAGACATAGCGGGCCACCTTGCCCGACATTACTCCGGTGTTGAGCAGCAGATTGTCGTTGCGAAAACGATAGGTCGATGAACCGAGAGCCTGGGTATTCTCCAGGTAGCCGTTTTTAATCCAGCCCGTACCGCCGTCGGGAAGCACCAGGCCGGCCGTGGCCATCATGCCGATTCGGTCGCCTCCGGCAAACGATGTGGTTGTCCAGTTGTCGGTCTTGCTGACATTGTGGCGCGTTTGTGATTGCTCCATATCCATCAGCGTAACATCGACCACCGCCGGAGTCCCCTTGAACACCTCGGGCTGCGGCTCCTGTTCCTTGACACACGACACGAGGGCCAGCAGTGCCATGCCTGCAACCGTGCGAGATATGTAGATCCAATTTTTCATGATTTTCATTGCATCCTTTTTCTGTTAATTTCCTTCATTGCCGGGCTGTTCGGTCTCGCCGGCTCCCCCGCCGCCGTCTCCGCCCGATTCATCGGCGAACTCGTATTTGCCCGTCAGAATCTTGGCAAGGTCCTCCGCTCCGGGTGCTCCCGTGCAATCGAGCGACTGTCGGTTGCCGGGCAGGTTAATCAGCGTTACCGTTACATCGTCGGGAATCGTAAATACAAGGTCTCCGTTGAATTGGTTGTAAACCGAGTCCCAATCCACATTCGCAATCGGCCCGCTAATCGGGAAAGTCCATGTCGAGCCGCTCAACGTACCGTAGAATCGGCGCGTAACGTCATTGTCGGCCAGCAGCGCGAGCAAATCAGCGGCAGAAGCCACCGTGCCGCTCTCCGTAAAGAGCGTTTTCAGCTGCGCGGCCGTTACCTGCGTGCCCTCCACCTGCACCGTCGCGTTGTCGGCGAATACAAATTTGTAGTCGGGTTTGCTGCCGTCGGTCTTCATCTGGCCATAGACCTCGGTGCCCGTAAGATTCGCCGAGCTGCGGAAGGTAAATGTCCAGGTCGAACCGCTGAGTTCGCCGTAGGCCGCGAGCTCTGCCGGGTCGTAGCTCGTATAGGCGGCAACCAGAGCGGCAACCTCCGAGGCATCCATAATACCCTTTTCGGGCTCGTACTCGCCCTTCAGAATCCGGGTAAGCTCCGCCGCCGTGCAGTTCGCAATCGTGCGGCCGCCGGGCAGGTTGATCATCGTTACCGTGCCACCGGTGATGCTCGAAATTTGTATATTCTCGTTCTCGAAGAGTCCCAGAGAGGTCTTGTAGTCCAGCTCAAGAACGCTCTCCGAAACGACTATCGGGAACTGCCACTGTCCGCCGGCCTGAGTGCCGTAGAGGTGGCGTTTCACATCATTGGCTCCCTTTGCCGCTGCCAGATCGGCGGCAGAGGTTATCTTGCCGCTACCAGCAAAGAGGACCGTAAGCTCATCGGCCGTTACCTGGATGTCGTCGACCGTTACCTGCTTGCCGTTGTCGATGGCGAAGATGTAGTTCGCCGTCTTGCCGTCGGTCTTCATCGTACCGTAAACCTGCGTACCGGTCAGCTCCGCCGAATCGCGGAAGGTAAATGTCCAGGTCGAACCGTTGAGTTCGCCGTAGGCGGCAAGCTCCGCCGGGTCGTAGTTCGTATAGGCGGCAACCAGAGCGGCAACCTCCGAAGCATCCATAATACCCTTTTCGGGCTCGTACTCGCCCTTCAGAATCCGGGTAAGCTCATCCGCCGTGCAGTTCGCAATCGTGCGGCCGCCGGGCAGGTTGATCATCGTTACCGTGCCACCGGTGATGCTCGAAATTTGTATATTCTCATTCTCGAAGAGTCCCAGAGAGGTCTTGTAGTCCAACTCAAGAACGCTGTCCGAAACGACTATCGGGAACTGCCACTGTCCGCCGGCCTGAGTGCCGTAGAGGTGGCGTTTCACATCATTGGCTCCCTTCGCCGCTGCCAGATCGGCGGCAGAGGTTATCTTGCCGCTACCAGCAAAGAGGACCGTAAGCTCATCGGCCGTTACCTGGATGTCGTCGACCGTTACCTGCGTGCCGCTGTCGAAGGCGAAGATGTAGTTCGCCGTCTTGCCCTCGGTCTTCATCGTACCGTAAACCTGCGTACCAGTCAGCGCCGCCGAATTGCGGAACGTAAATGTCCAGGTCGAACCGTTGAGTTCGCCGTAGACCGCGAGCTCCGCCGGGTCGTAGTTCGTATAGGCGTCGACAAGAGCGGCAACCTCCGAGGCATCCATAATACCCTTTTCGGGCTCATAGTCACCCTTCAGAATATTGGCAAGAATCGTCGCGCCTTCCGCACCCGAGCAGGTGAGCTGTCGGCCGCCGGGGAGCTCCGTAACCTTCACCGACACGCCGTTGGGCAGGGTGAATGCGAGGTCGTCATCGCCCGCGAAATTGCCGTAAATATCATTCCACTTAACCGACTCGATTGTGGTCTTGACCGTGAAGTTCCAGGTGATGGGAGTCGAGCCGCTCGGCGTACCGTAGTAGCGGCGCGTAATCGCATCGTCGTCCAGCAGCGTGAGCAAATCGGCCTCGGAGTTCACCGCACCGTTTGCCGCAAGAAGAATCATCAGATGCTCGGCATCGACCGACTTGCCGCCGATCGTCACCGATCCGCCGGGGGTGTCGTAGGTGAACTCATAGGCGGGCTTGCTGCCTCCGGCCTTCATCTGGCCGTAGATGTCGTCGATTGTCAGCGTCGTCAGCGCACCGCTCACATGGAACGTCCACTTGCTGCCATCGAAATTGCCGTAGGCCGGCAGCTCCTCGGTCTGAATCGGGGTGCTGTTGTAGGCCTCGATGAGCGCCTTGAAATCCGTCTCGGTTTTAATCTCCGGAGTGGGATTCCTATATGTTCCGCGCAGAATCGACTTCAGCGTTTCGGCACCCTCCGGGCCCGAACACTCAATCTTGCGGTAGTTCACATCGGGCAGCGGCGTGACTTTCACCGTAAGACCATCCTTCAGCGTCAGCGTAAATTTGCTTTCATCGACATTCTGGAACTTACCGAACAGGTCTTCGTAGGCCGCGCTGATGGATCCGGTTGCCGTGATGGGGAATGTCCACGTCACAACCGTACCCGACGACGGTTTGCCGAAGTATCTCCAGAGAATCGGGTTCTCCTGCGTCATCGCCGTCAGACGGACAAGTTCTTCAGCCGAGGTAATTTCGCCGTTGCCGGTAAAGAGGCGCTTGAGGTAACCGCCCACGTGCGCCCGGAAGGAGTTGTCGACCACTGTAACATACTTCTCCGCGGGCTGCGGGTCCTGACCTTCCTCGACATCGGGAACAATCTCGAAGTCGAACGTGAATTTGTACTCGGGCTTGCCGCTGCCGTCGGGCGTCATTCTGCCGTAGATGGAGGGGCCGTTGAGTTCCATAGTGTTGGCATAGTGGAAATTCCACGTAGTGCCGTTCTTCTCGCCGTAGAGGCCGAGAATCCAGTCGAAAGTACCCGGAACCTGCACATCGTTGGCGAGCGGCGCAGGGACATAGTTGGCCGGCTGCGGCACGGAGGCCGAGCGCACTCCCGAACTGTAGTCGAAAATCGAGCCGTAGGCGGGTACCGATGCGCTGACTGCCTGGGTGAGGCTCAACGCCGACGGAGCCATCACCTTACCGTCGTAGGCCTGAATCATCCACTCGACATCCTCGGGCGAGGTAAGCTTCTGCTGATCGGTCAGAATCGCATGTAACAGAGCGGCACCCGACGCACCCGCGATATTGAGCGTCTTCGGATCGCTGCCGGCGGGCAGCTCCAGCGTCAGCACATGAGCCCCGAAGTCGAAGGCATATTCCATATCCTGCTTCGGCTTCATCTGACCCTTGAGCTCCGATAAGGCCACATTCATCGGCTGTTCGGCCGTTTCGGTGAACTTGAATATCCACTTGTTCTGCTCTTCGTCGAAGGTGCCGTAACGCTGCAGCCCAACGAGGTCATCCGCATTGTAGGCCGTGAAGAGGTCGGCGAAGTCGGATCTGAGCTCGATGCCGGGTTTATAATCCTCGGGCGTGTAGTAGCCTCTGAGAATCTTGTAGAGAAGCTCGGCACCCTGTTCGCCGCGGCAGAGCAGGTCGGGCGCGCCGTTGGGCATCTTCGTTACCACTACCCTGCTGTCGTTGAGCAGCTGGAATACCGTCGGCTCGGTCGAGTTGAGCTTGGCGAAGATCGTCGCATATTCGATCTCGATCTTCCGGATGCCGTCCGTGCCGGCCGTCGGGTTGATCTGGTAGATCCACTGCGAGTTCAATTCGTCGTACCAGCCGTAGTAGCGGCGGTAAACCGGGTTGCCGTTGTTGGCGTAGGAGATCATCGACGAGATATTGCCCGCCGTCGTGATGATACCGCCCTTGGCGAACAGTTTCTTGAGATAGGTATCGAATCGGGAAGTGCTGGTTTCACCTACTTTTGCGCCTGTGTTGGTATAGCTGTACGTGTATTGCTGCGATGGTCCGGTATCCGAAACCTTGACCATCAGAGTATTATCATTCGCACCCGTACTGCCGACAGCTACAAGATCGTAATCGGGCAGGTTGTTTTCGCTGTCCGGCACCATCGTACCGTAAATATCGGGACCGTTCAGCTCTATCGGCTTGATGAAGCGGAACGTCCACTTGTCGCTCGTCTTCACGCCGAAGTGCGGGAGCAGCCAGCTGAGGTCTTCAGGCTCATCCACCATACCGCCGTTGTCGGGTTGGCTGTCGCCATCGTCGTCCGTGTCGGGCTCGGAGGTGTCGAGCGAGTTGTAGGCACGAATCAGCAGCGCGACATCCTCGGCCGAGTAGATTCCTGCGGGATTGGCGACAATGGCATGGAGAATCTGTTCGCCCTCGATTCCTTCAAGCGTAACCGAAATCGTCTTGGTCGGATCCTTCGGATCGGGGATGTTGGTCACCTCAATGGGGTGTCCGCGGAAGTTGAACTTGAAGTTGCCGGCTCCGCCTTGGGCGTCTTCGCCAAAGAAGAACATCGTATTTGCAATCTTATCGTAATCCAATACAATCGTCGCATCAGACGTGCCGCCGGCATTTTCCGTGAACTCGATTTCCCACTGCTCGTAGGTATTGTCGTAGGCGCCAAAGAATGGCAGCTGCGACTTGAAACTCTTCGAGTTGTATGCCTTAATCATTTCAAGGAAGTGGTCTGCATCCTTAATACCCGGATATTCAACATCTTCACCGGTTACATATGAATAGAGACGAAGCTGGCCGGAGGCACCGTCCAACTTGGGATACTGCTCATCGTCCGTCAGAGTGACGACGTTGTTGTTGAATACGAACTGGAAGGGATTATCCTTGAAGAAATCCGTATCCACACAATCTTCCAGATAGTTCTCGATACCCTCTTCCCTTTTTGTGCTTCCGTCTGACGCAGTGATATCCTCATCTTTCTTGTGGAGTTTGAGCGCCGAACTCCAGAAGAGAATCTTCCACGGCTCATCATCCGAGGCTCTGTAACCGTAGCGCTCAAGCCGCACATCATTCTGAGCACGGTAGCAGTTCAAAAAGTCGTAAAAATCCTGATTGGTATAGATACCGGCCTGGTTGCCCGAAATCTCCTGGGCACCGAGATTGACCCAGTCCTGAACCTGAACCGGCGCGAAGCGCAGCTCCAAATCGGGAGGACCCACCACCGCCCTGATGGTCATGTCGTACTCCTTCATGAAACTGAACGGCATCGCCGGGAGGTCGGTAGCATCGTCCCCTTCCTTCTTGGTGTAGTACATGTTTTGGGGCAGATTGGCCTCATAATATACTTCAGGATCGGCTGGATTCTTACCAGGCACATACTGGGCCGGTACAATCAGCTGAAGCATCGGACGCTTATCGGCGTTGTCCAGCTCCTGCGGCGGCACTACGAAATCGTATGAGGTGTAGCGCTTGAATGTTTTCCCGGGATTGTCAGTATCCTTAACCTCTTCTATTTTTGCCCAGGGTATTACTGCCGAATCGGGGTCGTCCGCGTCGGTTGGGTCAGTCCCGGCCTCCTCTCCGTTTTCGAACTGTACTAACGTAAGCACGTTATTCTCTTCGGGCTCCGGCATGAGCGTCAAATTGCCGGAGGAACGATCGAAATAGAGCGGCTCATGGTGCAGCTTGAGCAGCCGGAGTTTGACATCCTGGGAAAAATTGACCACCTCATTGGTTTCGGCATCACGCTGCTTGGCGTCGATTACCACGCGCAGACGCGACATATTGTGGTGGAGTCGGTAGTCTCCCTGGTCGGTATCTTCGAATCTCACAATCTTGGCATTCTTCTCCGCGACGGTCCAGCCCCACAACAAGTCGTTGGTGCCATTCTCGCGGTCGAAAAGACCCGCCCGGAACGGATTTGTCTCTTCGGGGGCGGGATAGTCCTCGTCGCCGTAGAAAATCACCAGATTCTGGTGGGAGTTGAGCGTTTTCTGCAACGGCGAATCGGCATTGTGGAGTGAGGTGGGCACATTGTCGAGGTAGAAGATGGCCGACGGCGTTTTGCGCAACACTATCTCCGACCACTTGAGGGCTACATTGGCCTCCTTACGCTCGTCGTAGTAGGTAACAAAACCCATGTTTTCCAACCCCTCCGTACCGAACTTGACTTTGGCAGTGTTGTAGGTATAGGTGGTGTCGTTATTAACAACCGACATCGAAAAAGGATAGGTCAGCACGAACTCGCCCTGGTCGACCCGCCCCCATTCCTTGGCAGCGCGCGAAGCGAGTGTCGCTCGCACCGAGGCACTGACCCGAACATAATCGGATTGCTCCGAATCACCAGGCTTCGGCATATCGGCCGTATCGTCAATCGTACAGGAGACAAAACAGAGCGCCCCCGCCCCAATCAGGGCGAAGAGCAGCCGGTTCAATATATGGAATGCTGACTTTATCATCGCAATTCAGTAGTATTTTCGTTATTTTTTATCGTCCTTTTTCTCCGGAAGGTTCATATCGGTTTCCACGTCAGTCCAGGGCTTGATGTCGGCATTGATGAGAATCACCTCGTCGCCCTTGCGCGGCAGGTAGAGATTCATGATTTGCAGCGTACCCTTGGTAGCCTGGAGCGTACCGTTCTGCACGAACTGGCTGTTGAAGTAGTAGTTCTTCGTGGTTTCAGTGGGCTCCTTGAACTGAAATTGCATCCAGCCGGGGAATTGATTCGTGAAGGCGGCGGGCTGCGCCGGAATAATCACGCTGAACGAGAAGAGGTATACCTCGTCGACCATCGAGCCGTCCGCCTCGGTGGGCAGCGGCTGAATCTTGGCCAACTCGTCAGGCAGAAACTCCTTTACATTGATACTTATCGGATCCCCCAGCGGACGGATTGTAGCCCACACACTATCGTCCGGCACCGGTTCGCCGGGATCTTCGTAAGCCAATTCGGGCTCGTCGGCGCGCGTTCTGTCGACATCCGACTGCTCCTCGTCGCTGCCGTCGCCATCGCCATCGTCACCGTCGCTGCCGCTGTTCTCGCCGACGGCCGCATGACCGTGAGAGTACATAGCGATATCCGCCTTGTGGTCCTCATTCGCAATCTCGACGCCCGGGCTGGTATCGGAGCTGATGTTGCCCGACCAGTTGATTAGGAATTCGGGGCAGGCTTTCTTCACCCATGCATTGATTAACGAAGCGGGTGTGTAGCCCGAGAAGAGCTGATCTTCACCCTCTTTGCCGGTCTCCTTGAAAACCGGCACGTAGAGGTTAATCTTGAAATAGTTCATCACGTGGTAAAGCTTGAACCGCACACGTGAATAGAGCGCCGAAGTCGAGTGATAGGCAGCCTGGATGTCCGCACGGAGCAGATTCGTCAGCGACCGCTGGTCGCTCGGCACAGCGCGCGTTCCCTCCTTGCCGTCGCCGGGATAGTACATGGCACAGAGCACGAAACCGTTGCCCACCGAGCGGAGTTCTCTCACCTCCTCCCAATCCAGCGCCTTGTCCATAGATTTGGGTTTGAAGTTGTAGCCATCCTCCCAACTGGCATCCGAAGTGTAATACTGGTACACGTAAATCGGATTAATTTCGCTTCCAGTATCATTTTTCGAGAACGGGAAGTTGCTGCGAGTTCGCTGGGAAACGTAGATGATATCGCCGGGCTTAAAATCGAGGTCGAAAATCTCCTCGCCGTTGTATTTCGGGGGCTCTGGTTTGGTGTCGGAGCCGGAGCCGGTATCAGTATCGGTGTCATCCTCCTCTTCACCGGGGATTGCGAGAGCTGCCCGGCTGACGGTCAGCTCCTCCAAATAGGGCGATTCCGGTATTTTGGAATCCGCCGAGTCCTTTGCACAGGAGAAAGCCGCCACTCCCGCCAGCAGGAGGAGTCCATATTTCATATAATTCGCCATTTACGCTGGGTATTATTTCTGCTTTATATCATCTTCATCTTGCACATATCCCCACAAGGAAGCCGTAATCCAAGGTTCTGTCTGAGCATAGATTTTCACACCGCCCTCGTGCAGAGCAATCGTGATGCGGATACTCGTGTTTCGGAAGAGGTACTTGAGGTTCGATATCTCGGTGTCGGCCTCTTTGAACTGCGTCGATGACGGACCTTCTCCCGCCGGGTACATTTCGATATGGAGCCCGTAGCTCTCAACCATGGTCGTCACGTCGGAATCGGGGTCATCGGACAAATTCTTTGCCTCTTTGTGGTGTCCTTCAGGCAGATAGAACGGTCCGATCTCCTGCTCGTAGGATTTGACCTTGTCGCCGCCCAACGACTCGGCATTCATGAGCGTCAAGCTCTGCTCCGGGAGGTGCTGGATAAAGTCGTAAGCCACGGCATCGCTCTCGCCGGCCGCTCCATCCTTCAAATCGGGATAGGGCATCTGATAGCAGCTGATCCAACCGAAGCGGCTGTTCTGATCGGTAACATTGTCCGAAGTTTGATCTTCCGGTTTTGTCGGATTCGTCGCCAGGGCTACCTGCCGCAGCCATTCAATCCAGTGAATCTGCTTGCTGCCGCCTTCGACGGGATCGAGATACAACTCCTCCTTGTTCTTAAAACCCGACAAATCGAAGTTGGCCATCAAGTAGTTGGTCTTGTTCGTACTCCGGAGCTCCAGCTTGCCGATTGCAAGGCCTCCATTGTCCAGCGTGCGCTCGTTGATGAACTTGAACGTGAACTTCGTGGCGACCGGCACCAAATACATCGGGCTGCCGGTCATATCAATCTCGTGCCCTCCCGCCGCGGTGATGTCGTAGCCGGAGTGGTAATAGGCCGAATAAGGCAGGTAAAGCTTGCCGCTGCCCAATTCCTGCTTCGGTTCGAGGCAGAGATTCTGGAGCAGTTTCTCGAACTCCTGCGCCTGCGCGGCGGCCGTCTCATCGGCAGCCACATCGGGATTTGCCGGATCGTCGTCCGCAGGGTCTATCAAGGCTCCGTCTGCGGCGGCTTTCTTGCCGCTCGGCATTGCGGGCTGATAGGAGTTAAGCAACGTAGACAGCGTCGCCTGCGCCGGGAGCTCCATGGGGCCTTCGTCGCCTTTAATCGTAACGTTTTCAGCACATTCCTCGTTGGCAATCAGATAGAAACTCTTTTTGCCAAGCACGGTGCGCTTCTGGAAGATGTAAGTGAAGTCCGTGGCACGACTGCCCTCCCCGTCAGCTCCGACATCAGGAATGTCAATCAGGCGGTTGGCCTCGAGATAGCGCTTTTTGTCGGGATCCTCGTGAATCATGATGATACGCAGCGACTTGATCCGTTCCTCTACAGCCGCACCCGTCGATTGAACGCCGTAGCTCAACGTGTTGATGTGAAGCATCATCATCGGGCCAATCTCCCAGGCCTGTGGTGCCTGCGGATCGTCGGGAGAATCCGCCGACTCGCCGTCTTTGCTGCACGAAGCGAACAACAGCGCGCCGCACAGAACAACGAAAGCGAGGTAGAGCTTAGTGATTCGCTGTTTCATGATTGAGCCTTCTATGAATCCAACTCATAATTGTGTATTACCAACCTATACGAGAGGATGTTGATATGTATCTCGACCCAACGCTGCGAGGCATCGAGGAAGAACGTGAATACATATTCGTCCTCGCGGTCAAGGAACTCCTGGTCATCCATCCGATGGCCGTAAGCCTCCTCGTAGTACTCCCGCGACAGCAGTGCATACTCCAACAACGGCACACGAGCAATCCGATTGCCCTCCGCACCGGTGATGGTAAGCATCATTTTCTTTTTGTGGTCGGCCATCAGACGGCTGGTAGACAAATCGGCTATAACGCTCTTGGCATAAATCAGGTCGCCCGATTCGCTCTCCTCCGGCACCATTCCGGCCTCGCCCGACAGCGTTGCCCACGGGCGGTAGGCAACCACCTCCTGACTGAGCATTAAGTTGTCGTAACCCAGGAGGGTGTTGGTGTCCTCGATGGTGAAATCTATATCCTCGGGCTTCAAATCTTCACCCGACAGCTGCTGGAGGATGATGCGGATGTGGTTGGTATCCTTCGTCAGATACATCGTATAGTCGAAATTGCCGTTGTAGACATTGGGCAGATCGACATCGAGCTTTCCATGGTAAAGGAAACGAAGCCGCTCTTTCGAATAGCTATCTGCACGGCCCACCTGCTGGGTGTTGAGCGCGCAGGTGAGCTCTTCGATGCGGGTTTGGCCCGCAACAGGCACCGGTACGGTGAAAGATTTCACGGTCTCGCCCTCGTTCTCCATACCACACCACGCCACCAGCGTATAGTGACCGGGGTCGAGATCGAGCTGCATGGTGTAACCCTCGATATCGACCGGTTTGCCATTAGCGGTAAAATCTTTGACAAAAAGGCCGTTACGATCGAATGCGTAGAGGTGTACCGAGTGCACTTCCGAAGGGAAGGCATCGGCCCACTTGAGGTTCATGTCGTAGACGAACCGCAAGTTGTAGTTAACGACGCAGACACCCTCGTCCTCGAACACCAGGTTGTCGCAGGCGGTGAACGACAGAGCGAACACCGCCGGCAACAGCGCCGTTATCAAAGATATTTTTCTAAACCAGCTTTTCATTACCAGGTGAAGTCATAGTCTTGCGATACGACGCGCCACTGCAGCACCTTAATCTCGGCGGCAAAGAGGTAATCGTCGTGAATCGTTTTCTCAGGATAAATCGGTTCATCGGAATCGAGCACGGGCGTACCGAGACCTTTCAACGCAGTCAGATTGACCTTGTAGATATGGTTGCGCACCACACCATAAGCTCCAGGAGCCGCCTTCACCGCGCCGGTTGCGGCGTCAGTCTCCAAATTGCCGAGGTGGCGAACCGTCAGGTAGTAGTAAGTCTGACCATTTTCCCAAATCAGCAGACGGTTGCTTACCACGCTCTGAATAAAATCGTTTACATCCTTGATGGTGCCGTCGGCATCAGGAGCGTCACCATACTTTTTCGTAACCTTTTTATCCTCCTGGGTCGCTTCATCCTTTTCAATCACATCACGATACCAGATCTTGCCCTCGGCCGTCGAGGTCAAAGCCACATAAGCTAAATAACTGCCCTCGATATCGACGCCTGCCTCATTCGTATACGCGAACTGGGTCTTGTACTCCAGGTCTTCTTTCGCGAGTTTCGAGTTTTCTTTATCGCTCGGGTCGGAATAGAAATGACGCGAGAGCTGATCAGCGAAATAGTCCAGCAGGGCGTCTTTCTCATAATACATCAAACCATATTCGACTATCGGCATCGGGTCGCCATACTTGTCCACCAGCTGAGCCGCCACGATTACCTTCGTTTCGTGATTTTCCGCAACGGACTTTCTCTCGGTAGGATCGGCGGCATTCTCCTGAATATACGCTCTGTTGGTGGCGTCAAATTTATTAGCGGCAATCTCGTTATAGCTGTAGAAATCATAATCTACGGCTTTCTTGTATCCGTCCGACTCCGAAAGGTCAGCATTTTTTGCCGACGTCAGGTCGGGATTGATGGCCCAGAACGAACGATGGTAAGCTACGACATTCCACGGCTCAGTATCGCCCTTTTGGAACAATCCGTTCTCTTCGGCATCCCAGGTGACATAATCGATAGTCTTCAACAGTTTCGACTTTTTGGGAGTCGAGATTACCTGCCAACCGCAGAACTTGACAAAGATAGGATTTTCCTTATCAGCTACTGCATTGTACGCATTGTAATAGGAGCCCGTAAAGAAGATATTTTTCGTATCGACCGGAGTCTCCGGATCCGGCTCCTCTTTATAACCCAGATAACCGTTCTCGGTTGCCGATTGGAGTTTGCTCTCGTCAACCAGCAAATCGAGACGTGCGGCAACACGCTCGACAAAAATCACTGTCCTATTCGCCTCTACTTCCTGATCCGCGGCCTCACGAGAAGTATACAGCTTCTTGATTTTCGTATAATTGATGTTCTCTTTCGTCGAACTCTCCTCAGGGGTGTCTGCATACGCCGAGTTGCTCATAAGGAAAGGCTTGGTACCGTCCTCCTTGAAATTACCGACAATAGCCGCCAACTCATCCAGCGAATAATTTTCACTATTTTTCAACTCGGCAGTCGGATTAATCAGAGCTACCACATATTCGGGTTTGTTCCTTGCATCGATGTTGAGCTGCATCATCAGCGTAAGCGTTTTCTCAACTGTAATCTCAGGCTCTTTATTACCATCATGCACATCATCGATTCGAGGATCGTAGTCAATGTACGAATCATAACCGTTTCCTCCTTTGGCAGGATTTTTTCTTACCTTCGCGGCATTTTTATTCGTGTCGAAGAAATAGAGGCGAATATCCTTCACAATGGCTTCATTCCCATCACCGTCTTCATAGCCATCTATATTAGCACGTCCTCCCATACTGCCTGCAGAAATCAGGCTGAGCGGAATGTAGGCGGCTTCCGCTTCTACCCCTACATCGGGGGTTTCCGGCGTTCCGCCGAGATCGTCTGCTTCGGCGCAACCTGCAGTCCACAGGCCGAGCAGAGCAATGGAATAGATGAATTTTCTCATGTTGCAGTTATTTTTAATATTTTTTGTTGTCTGTTTTTGTCTCAATCGTCAGAATTTGTACTCAGAGACCTCCTTGATGTGGTCGATTACCGCCGAAGCGTCCTCCAAGCCCAACTCACGGGATTTCTCGATGTAATCCACCGCCTTGCCGTACTCATGCTGCATAGCCGCCAGCACACCGCGCGCATACTCCGCCTCGGCGCTGTCGCCTGCCTTCGACAAGTAGTGCGCCGCACGTTCGCAGTCGCCGCGCTGCATCGCCGAATTGGCCGCATTGAGATTGGCCGTCGGGTCGTCGGGGAACATCCGCACGGCAATTTCGAACACCTCGTTGTAGACATCGCTGCCCGGCTCCAGGGTCTGTGCGTAACGCAACATTTCGCTCAAGCTGAGCTTCTGCGGCTGTGTGTGGAGCAGTCGGCCAATCTCGTCGGTATCGCTGAAGCTGCGAATCGTGTACTCGATGGTATAGTCCGAGTGGCGCAGCGCCGGATAGATGGTCGTCAACAGGAACTTATACTCATCGGGATAGGTTGTCTTAATCTTAGCCTCCTTGGGATCGGGCTCCATGTCGCTGTCGATAATCGCCAGAATCTCCGCACGGTGCACGAGGTTAGACGACTCGACAAAGTCGCGCAGACCGGCCCAGTCCTCCGGCTCGTAGTCGGTGCGGATGAAGCCCTCTTCAAAGCGGTAGAGCTGCTGCACATAGTTCTTCAGCGTCGCGGTACGACCCTTGGCCAGGCGCGTGTTGTTCGACCACGGGCTCTCGGGCGAAGCATAGCCCTTGATAGTGATTGCCGTTACCGTTACATCGGCATCATTGCGCACCGAGTCGATCG
Organism: Alistipes sp.; assembly: GCA_022511345.1. Taxonomy (GTDB): domain Bacteria; phylum Bacteroidota; class Bacteroidia; order Bacteroidales; family Rikenellaceae; genus Alistipes. The sequence continues at coordinate 69,615 of JAFLRR010000008.1, read as the reverse complement.
TTGCCACAATCTTGGCCAACTCGGTCGGATTCTTGCGGTAGTCGGGGTAAATCTCGGTGCGATTGACCGGGAAGTCGATGAAGGCGCGGCCCGACAATTCGCGGGTCTTTACCTCGGCCGCCACATTCGTAGCGTAGCGGAATACCGGCGTGTAGCGCACCTCTTTGTAGTTGGCAAGCGGAGCACGAGACTCGTCGAGCAGCGTGCGGCAGCAACCGTAGTCGCGGCGCAACAACACCAGCGTCGCACCGTTCATCCACTCCTCGTAAGAGACAATCTCGTTATAAGCCAGCTCCTCGGGGCGCTTCGACCAGCGTATCGACTGCTCCGTGGCGCCTCCCACCGGGCCATCGCCCGAACGCAGATACTGATACCAGCGATCGCGGCTGTACAATCCCACCGGGTGCAGCAGCAGCGAATCGCTCTCGCTGACAATGGCCGGCGTAAAAACCACCGCCCGGTTGCCCGTGAGGTCGAAATCCGAAAGCTCCAGCTGCATCTTGACCTCCATCAGGTTGGCCTGGCGTTTCATCACCGCCGCCGGAACGGTCATGCCGCAGTACTCCTGGGCCGCCGCACTCGTCGCCAGCAGCAGGGCAACAATATAAAAGAAGTATCGTTTCATCGTTTAGTCCCGTTAAAATACATACACCAGGTTGATAGCCGCTTTCGTCGGACCGACGTAGTGGTGGTCGCCATCCCCGACCTTGCGGCCACATTCGGCACACTCGAATTTGTCATAATTCAGGTAGGCATACCCGACACCCAACTCAAGCTCGAGATTCCAGTGGCGGCCCAGGATGAAGGCATAGCCGTAGGCCACGCCCGCACCGATTGCCCAGCCTTGGTAACGGTGGTCGGACAGCTTCGAGAAGTCGGAACCGAGGAAATGGATGTTGTTTTTAATCATTCCCACGTTAAAATTGCCGCCCACCGCATGAAAGCCGATGAAATGACGCGAGAAACGGTCGCAGAACCAATAGCGGGCCTCGGGCTGCGCAAGCCAGTGGCGCCAGCGGTGTTTATTGACATTCCAGAAGTTGATTTGCCCCGTCAAATCGAGCGTCCAGCGAGGTGCCAGTCCAATCTCCACTCCGGCATTGACGGTCGCCGTAGCATCATAGAGCAGGTTCGTTTTAACGGCAAATTCCTGCGCTCGAACTCCAGAAGCGGTCAGCAGAGCGAGCAGCAGCAGGCACACAGATTTATTTATCTTCATTTTAGGCAGTTTAGGCATTGTAAATCTGTTCATATGCATTTTATTTTCTTGCGTTTGTCCCTATTTTTTTGTTCAGAAAAAGGGACAACTCATAGACAAAGGTATTTATTCAATCTTAATTATACAAATCTTAACACACTTTTTTTCACATACCCCCCCCCGTATTAAACAGACAACTAATTAATTTTCAACAAATTACATCTTTTAATTTTTTCAAGCTGTCTTTCCCGCGTAACACCCATTTTTTCATTTTTGCCAAAGACAGTTTGTCAAAACAGATGACAAATTTTGATTCGTATTATTTTTTTATTTTTTCAAAAAAAAGATTCCGCACAATTTTACGATATTGAAAAAATCCTTACATTTGCATCAGTAACGGCAAAACGGGCAAACATCTGAAAATCAGTTGCTGACATATGCAGACAAAATACCGTTGCCAACTCGTTGCCAAACGGATATTTGAAAATATAATTCGCTGATTATGACGGTATTGTAGCTTGAGATTCATTTGTCTCTCTCCGCAGAAAGCCGACGAAGCGGCGCATTCGTTACTCGACTTTTCATCAGAAAGTCGGGTATTTTTTGCCCCGCAGCCCCATGCATAACGAGAGCGAAATGATTTTGCCGACTCGTTTTTTTTACTATATTTGCATGAGTCTAAACTGACTGAACGAACAGATTACATAAAACCAATAAACCTAAAGCTATGAATGTAAACAATCTGATGGCCGACCTCGAGCGCCGGCATCCGGGTGAAAGCGAGTATCTGCAGGCTGTACGCGAGGTCCTCACGACCGTCGAGGTAGCCTACAACATGCACCCTGAGTTCGAGGCGAACCGTATCGCCGAGCGTATTGTTGAACCCGACCGCAGCTTCACCTTCAAGGTGACGTGGGTCGACGACCGCGGCCAGGTGCAGGTAAACACCGGCTACCGCTTCCAGTTCAACAACGCCATAGGTCCCTACAAGGGAGGTCTGCGTTTCCATCCCTCGGTGAATCCTTCGATTCTCAAGTTCCTCGGCTTCGAGCAGATTTTCAAGAACGCCCTGACCACCCTGCCCATGGGCGGTGCCAAGGGAGGCTCGGACTTCAACCCCAAGGGCAAGTCCGACCGTGAAGTCATGCGCTTCTGCCAGGCCTTCATGACCGAGCTCTGGCGCCACATCGGCCCTGAGACCGACGTACCCGCAGGCGACATCGGCGTGGGCGGCCGCGAGATAGGCTATCTCTACGGCATGTACCGCAAGCTGGCGCGCGAAAACACCGGCGTACTCACGGGCAAGGGCATGACCTACGGAGGTTCGCTCATCCGTCCCGAGGCTACGGGCTACGGTGCGGTCTACTTCCTCTGCCGCATGCTCGAGAAGGCCGGCATGGACATCAAGGGCAAGGTAATCGCCATCTCGGGCTTCGGCAACGTGGCTTGGGGTGCCGCAAAGAAGGCAACCGAGCTCGGCGCCAAGGTCGTGACCATATCGGGTCCCGACGGTTACATCTACGATCCCACAGGTCTCGACGAGGAGAAGATCGCCTACATGCTCGAGCTGCGTGCCTCGAACAACGACATTGTCGAGCCCTATGCACAGCAGTTCCCGGGCTCGCAGTTCTTCGCAGGCCGCAAGCCGTGGGAGCAGAAGGTCGACATCGCCATGCCCTGCGCTACGCAGAACGAGCTCGACGGCAACGATGCCAAGATGCTCATCGACAACGGTGTGAAGATTGTCGCCGAGGTCTCCAACATGGGCTGCCGCCCCGAGGCTATCGACGCGCTCATCGCAGCCAAGATACCCTACGGCCCGGGCAAGGCGGTCAACGCCGGCGGCGTGGCTACGTCGGGTCTCGAGATGACGCAGAACGCTCAGAAGCTGGGCTGGACCGCCGAGGAGGTCGACGCGCGTCTGCACCAGATCATGAACTCCATCCACACCGCCTGCCTCGAGTACGGCACCGAGGCCGACGGCTACATCAACTACATGAAGGGCGCCAACATCGCCGGCTTCATGAAGGTTGCACGTTCGATGGTCGAGCAGGGCATCCTGTAAGAGCTGAGAACACGACAAAACGGGCGGCCCATCCGGGTCGCCCGTTTTATCTTTATGCTGCGGCTGTCTACTGAGCCTGCGGCATGATGGGCTTGGCGTCGGCCGCAATGCCGAGCTCAGCACGCACGGCGGGCTGAATGTCGGTCAGCGCAGTCTCGTCGACATAAGCCAGCGAGGGAAGCGAGCTGTCGAACACGCCTACATATCCGCCTGCCTTCGCAATCTTGTTGACAGCCTCCTGAGCCTTGTTGATGATGGGCTCAAGCATCTCGGCCTGCTTTCTCTGAATATCCTGCTCGGCCCAGCTGTTGAACTCGCGCAGACGGTTCTGCATATCCTGAAGCTCCTGCTCGCGGACATTGCGCACGCCCTCGGACATGTTGTCGCGCTCCTTGTAGAACTCGGTGATTTTGTTGTTGAGCTCCACCTGCAGCGTCTCGGACTGCTCCTGCAGATCCTTCAGATAGGTCTGCAGATTGTTCTGCATCTCCTGCGTCTCGGGCATCACTGCAATCAGCTCCTGCATATTGATTCTGCCGAATTTCTGTGCGAACAACGACGTCGCCGACACCGTAAGCACGACCGCCAAGGTCAGTTTAATCAGTTTTTTCATAAGTTTCCTGTATTAATTTTGAGTTTCGTTTTTCGACTACTTTTTCAGAATATCTATAACTGCCTGCGTGCGGTCCGCTGCCGCCGACTCATAGAGCAGCGTCGGGTTTGCCGCCTTGTCTATCACCAGGTCTATGCCATTGGCCTCGGCATAAGCCTTTATGGCCGCAAACACGCGCTCCTGTATGGGCTGTATCATCTCCACGCGCTTCTTCATCAGCGTTCCGTTCTGTCCGAATATCGACTCCTGGAACTGCACGGCCTCCTCCTCTTTGGCAAGAATATCGTTCTCGCGTGCCGTGCGCGCACTTTCGGAGAGGTACTGGCGCTGGCTGTTCATGTAGTTGTTGTAGAGGGTCTCAACCTCCTTGAACTTGGCGTCGACCTGAGTCTGGTACTGTTCGCCCAGCTCGTCGAGCGTCTTCATGGCCGAGTTGTACGAATCTATCGACTTGAAAATCTTCTCGCTGTCGACAGTCACTGCCGTCTGAGCCGACAGCGACCACACACCCATAAGGACTGCCGCAACCGATAGAATGAAGCGTTTCATAGTGTCTTGCGATTTATCTGTTTCTATAATATAACTCAATTATCTCAAATATATTGCCAAAGCCTCCGATTAGAACTGCTGTCCCAGCACGAAGTGGAACTGGCTTCCGCTCTTCTTCTTCGAGCCGGCCGGAGCGTCGAATCCGTAACCCCAGTCGATGCCGAGCATTCCGACCACGGGCAGATACAGGCGGACACCGATACCGGCCGAACGCTTGATTTTGAAGGGCGAGAACTTGCGCCACGAGCTGAATCCATTACCTCCTTCGAGGAATCCGAGCACATATATCTGCGACGAGGGCTTCAGAATAATCGGGTATCGCAACTCGACAGTGTACTTGTTGTACGCGCAGGCGTAGTTTTCGCCCACCGGGTCGAGCGCGCCGTCCTCATAACCTCGCAGCGATATGATGTCCACACCATATACATTATATCCGGTCATACCGTCGCCACCGACCTCGAAACGCTCGAAGGGCGAGACCTTGTGACGGTTGTAGTTGCCCAGATAACCCATCTCGGCTCGAGCCATGAGCACCAGGTTCGAATTGTTCGTCAGCGCCTGGAACCACTGTCCTTTCAGCTGCCACTTGTGGAACTCTATCCACTTGTAGCGCGTCTGGTCGCTCATGTTGGGGTCGGAGTAGTCCTTGCCGTCCCAGAGCGAATAGGGAGGAGTGAACTCCATCGAGATGCTGAACTCCGAACCGCGGCGCGGATATATCGGCTGGTCGACCGAATTGCGGCCGAATACCACCTTCAGCGACAGAGTGTTGGCCGAGCCGTTCTCCATGATGAACGAGGTCCAGTCCTTGAGCGCGTAACGTTGGTAGTTGAGCTCGGCATAGAGCGTGAAGTAGGGGTCGGGCCAGTTCAGGCGCTTGCCCAGACCTGCCGCAACGCCATAGGAGCGGAAGTACTGCGTACTCGACTGCCAGATGTAGTATGCGTTGTTCGACTCGGAGAAGTATGCCGACAGGGTGAACGAGTTGGGCTTTTTGCCGCCGAGCCACGGGTCGGTGAAGCTGATCGAAGCAGCCTTGTAGTATGTACCGTTGGTCTGCGCCGAGATCGAGAGTCGCTGGTTCTGACCCATCGGGTAGGGACGCCATGCGCCCTTCTTGAAGAAGTTGCGAATCGACAGGTTGTTGAGCGTCACGCCAACCGAACCGACGAATGTTCCCGAACCGAAACCTCCCGCGATGTTGAACTGGTCGCTCGGCGTCTCCTCCAGCGGCCACGATATATCGACCAGCTCGTTGGACACGGGCTTGATGTCGGGCATGATGTGCTCGGGGTCGAAGTGGCCCATCGAGCCGAGCGTGCGGATGGTCTGCATCAGCAGCTGGCGGTTGTACAACTCGCCCGGATGGGTGTACAGCTCGCGCCGTATCACCTCGTCGTCGACGCGGACGTTGCCCGATATATCGACCTTGTTTATCCTGAACTGCTTACCCTCGAATATTCTGATTTCGAGGTCTATGGAGTCATTGCCAATGATTATTTCCGCCGGGTCTATCTGCGACATCAGATAGCCGTTGTTCTGATACATCGACTTGATCGACATATCCTCGGGATTCTCCTCGCGGCCTATACCCAGGCGCTTGTGCATCGACTTTTTGTCGTACAGGTCGCCGGTGTGGACATTGAACATTCGCTCCAGCTCATCGGTGGTGTATATCGAGTTGCCGACCCACGACACGTTGCGGATGTAGTACATGTTACCCTCCGACACGTTGACCTTGATGCCTATGCGCTTGTCGTTTATGGGGTATATCGAGTCGCTTATCACGGCTGCGTTGCGGAAACCCTTCGAGTTGTAGAAGTCTATCAGAAGGTTCTTGTCCTCCTCGTAATCGTCCTCGTTGAGCTTGGCGCCGCGGAAGAAGTTGATGCTCTTCTGGTGCGTCTTCTTAAAGGTACGGCGCAGACGCTTGTCGTCGAACTGCTCGTTGCCGGCGAATGTGATCTCGCCGATTTTGACCTTCGACTTGCGGTCTATGACGAATGTCACGTTGACCATGCCCTCGATTCGCGGGTCGTTCTCGATGCGGGCATCGACGGTGGTGTTGCGGAAGCCCTTGTCGCTGAAGTATTCGGTTATGAGCTTCTTGTTCTTGTCTATGACATAGTCAGACAGGTCGGTGTTGCGGCGCAGCTTGAGCTTCTCGAGCAGGTCCTTCTGCCTGCCCTTGGGAATACCCTCGAAGTTCCACTTGTTCACGCGCGGACGCTCCTTGAGGAATATCTCCAGGTCGAGATTCTCGCCGTCAATCGAGGCTCCGACCTTAACGTCGGCGAAGTAGCTCGTATTCCAGATTTGCGATATTACGTTGGATATGTAGCTGCTGGGCAGATATATCGAATCGCCCTCGATAAGTCCGGTCGACGACTTGAGCAGCGAGTGGTTCACGTGGTCGGCGCCGTGAAGCGTAATTTTGCGCACAAAGTATTTGCCCGGCGCGGCATCTGCCGCGAACTCCATCAGCGGAGCCGCATCTGGGTCGAATGACGGTTGCTCCTCTTCCGATTCAGTCCCGGCGACTGGCTGCACGGCCTGCGAGGCGAGCGAGTCGGCCTGCTGGGCGAATGCTCCCGTCTGAAGCATCAGCGCCGCGGCGAACAGAGGAACAAATCTCCAAAAATATCTCATCTGAAACTCTCGTATTTCAAATTAATCTCATTTAACAAGCCCGAAGCGTCTCTCGCGTCGGGCATAGGCCTCTATGGCCATGTCGAACTCCCGCTCGCCGAAGTCGGGCCACAACACCTCGGTGAAGTAGAGCTCGGCATACGACGCCTGCCACAGCAGAAAGTTGCTCAGGCGGCACTCTCCGCTGGTGCGAATCACCAGGTCGGGGTCGGGACTCCCGGCCGTGTAGAGGGCATCCGACAGGGTGCTCTCGTCGATCTGCTCAGGCAGCAGAGAACCCTCGGCCACCTTCGCCGCCAGACTCCTCACGGCAGCCGTTATCTCGCTGCGCGACGAGTAGTTCAGCGCCAGCTGCAACGTCAGCCGCTCACCGGCCGCCGTCTCGGTCTCGATTCGTTCGAGGTGCTCAAGCACGTGCGGCGAGAAGGGTTTGCGGTCCCCGAGGATGCGCACCTTCACGCCCTGCTTGCAAAGTTCGGGCGTCTCAGCCGCAATCGAGCGGCAGAGAATGTCCATGAGCGCCTCGACCTCCTTGGCCGGACGGCCCCAGTTTTCGGTCGAAAAGGCGTAGAGCGTCAGAACACCGACACCGTTGCGCATCGCTGCGCGGATCACCGCGCGAACCGACTCAACGCCCTGCAAATGACCGTAATAACGCTCTTTGCCGCGCTGTTCGGCCCAGCGGCCGTTGCCGTCCATTATCACGGCTACGTGTTGCGGTACGGTTTTTCGTCGCTCCATAGCAGGTTGCAAATATAGCGAATTTTTTCATAATCCGCCGATTCCGAGGCCCATTTTGCTATCCGCGGCCCGCCGCACGGCATACTCCTGCCGCCGCTGCGCTCAGCCCCGGGCATCGAGGCCCCACATCATCTTGTTTCGTAACGTGTCGTAGAATGATATATTGTGCGGCACCACCAGAAAAATTCGTCTGTCGGCCCTGGCAATCTCTATCTCGGCATTCGGCAGCAGCCTCTCCGAGCGGTTGTCGGCCGAACAGAAAGCCTTTTCGGCCGACGACAGGAGCCGCAGCGATATGCGGCTGTCGTCGGGCACCACTACCGGCCTCATCGTCAGGTTGTGAGGCGCCACGGGCGAGATCACCAGACAGCGGCACTGCGGCGCCACAACCGGACCTCCGGCGCTCAGCGAGTAGGCCGTGGAGCCCGTGGGGGTCGAAATCACCGTGCCGTCGCCGTGGCATGTGGCCACCGGTTCGCCGTCCACGCGCACCTCGACCGATATCATCGTGGCTCCGGCCCGCTGGACCGAAATCTCGTTCAGTGCATAGCGCACTCCGCCGCCCGACTCGAATCCGCCGCTCGCGGCCAGCATCGAACGCTCCTCGATGCGCAGGGTACGGGTGCGTATCGACTCGAATATATCCTCTATTCCGCGCTCCGGGGCGCTCGTCAGAAAGCCGAGCCGTCCGGAGTTTATACCGGCTACGGGCACCGGCGCCCCGTCAAGACGCGCAGCCCCCTCGAGCAGCGTGCCGTCGCCGCCGTAGCAGAGCATCACCGACTCCTCGCCAGCCGGCTCCACACGCGAGCCGTAGCGTGCTTCGACAGGAATGCTCACTCCCGTCAGCGTCTCGGCCACGGGCGCAAACTCCTCGTTTACGGCAACTGAGAAGCCGCATTTTTCGGCCGCGGCGAATATGCGGCGCACCTCGTCGGCCGAATGGCGGATGCCTGCACGCGAAAAGAGTAGGATTTTCATGGCGGTTTTACGAAAAAATTGAATAACTTTGTCCGAAGCAAAGATAACTATTTTTATGACAAAGTTGAGTGTGAACATAAACAAGATTGCCGTGGTGCGCAACTCGCGGGGCGGAAACCGTCCCGACCTCATACGCGCAGCACTCGACATCGAACGTTTCGGCGCCCACGGCATCACGGTCCATCCGCGACCCGACGCCCGCCACATCCGCCACGACGACGTTCGGCAGCTCAGGCAGGTGCTCACCACCGAGCTCAATGTCGAGGGCAATCCCGTTCCGGCATTCAACGCCCTTGTCGAGCAGGTAAGGCCCGCGCAGGTGACTCTCGTTCCCGACGCTCCCGACGCCCTCACCTCCAGCGCCGGCTGGGACACCATCGTTCACCGCAGCTTTCTGACCGACATCTGCGCCCGTTTCCGCGAGGCGGGCATCCGCACATCGATATTCGTCGACCCCGACCCCCGCATGGTCGAGGGCGCGAAGCTCTGCGGCGCCGACCGCGTGGAGCTCTACACCGAGTCCTACGCCCGCATATTCCGCGACTCGCCCCAGCGTGCCGTCGCACCCTATATCGAGGCTGCCGCCGCGGCCCGCGACTGCGCCCTGGGACTCAACGCCGGCCACGACCTTGACCTCGACAACCTGCGCTACTACCTGGAGTGCATACCCCACACCGACGAGGTGTCGATAGGCCACGCGCTCATATGCGACGCACTCTACTACGGACTGGAAAACACCGTAGCGCTCTACCTGCGCTGCATTCCTTCGCAACAATAAAAACATCACGATTATGAAACGACTCATCGCAACACTCATCGCCCTTGCGGCCGTACTGCCCCTCTGCGCGCAGAGCCGCTACAACTATCAGAAGCGTTCGCTCTTCGAAGCGCTTCCCATAACCGGCCGCGACGTGGTATTTCTCGGCAACAGCATCACCGACGGCGGCGAGTGGGCCGAACTCTTCGGCTGCAAGCACATCAAGAACCGCGGCATCAGCGCCGACCGCGCCGACTGGATGTTCGACCGCCTGGATCCCATCGTCTCGGGTCATCCGCGCAAGCTCTTCCTCATGATAGGCACCAACGACCTCTCGGCAGGACGCACCCCCGAGGATATAGTCGCCGACATAACCAAAATCGTCGACCGCTTCGCCTCCGAGTCGCCCCGCACGAAGTTCTACGTGCAGAGCATCCTGCCCGTCAACCCCAACATCGATGGCTACTCGAACCGTGTGGTCAACAAGAACGAGCTGATAGTGCGCACCAACGAGCTGCTGCGCGCCATGTGCTCCGACAAGGGCATCGTCTACATCGACCTGCACTCCGTTCTCTCCGATGCGCAGGGTCTGCTGAACAGCGATTACACCAACGACGGTCTGCATCTGATGGGCAGCGGCTACCTGCTCTGGCGTGACACCGTAAAGGAGTATGTCCGATAAGCAGAGTCCTCTTTCGCGGCCCGTATTCGGCCGCATATCCCGCATAGCCGAGAGGCTCGACATGCGCGCATTCGTCATCGGGGGCTATGTCCGCGACTGGTATCTTCGCCGGCCCTCGACCGACATCGACATAGTGGTCACGGGCAGCGGCATAGAGATTGCCGAGGCCCTGGCCGCCGAGCTGCGCACCAAGGTATCCGTCTTCAAAACCTTCGGCACGGCCATGCTGCGCGCCGACGGCATGGAGATCGAGTTCGTCGGCGCACGCCGCGAATCCTACAGCCGCGATTCGCGCAAACCCCACGTCGAGGCCGGCACCCTCGAGGACGACCAGCGGCGTCGCGACTTCACCATCAACGCCCTGGCCTGGTCGCTCAACGAGGAGGACTTCGGCGAACTGGTCGACCCCTTCGGCGGCATGGACGATCTCGACGACTGCATCATCCGCACCCCCTGCGACCCCGACATAACCTTCTCCGACGACCCGCTGCGCATGATGCGGGCCGTGAGGTTCGCCTCGCAGCTGGGCTTCGACATCGAGGAACAGACTTTCGACGCCATCGCCCGCAACCGCGAACGCATACGCATAGTGTCGGGCGAGAGAATCGCCGCCGAACTCAACAAAATCGTCGCCTCGCCGGCCCCCTCGATCGGCTTCCGCCTGCTCGAGCTCACGGGCCTGCTGGAGCTGATATTTCCCGAGTTGCACGCTCTGAAAGGGGTCGAGCGCCGCGGAGCGCATGCCCACAAGGACAACTTCGACCACACGCTCAAGGTTCTCGACAATGTCGCCCGCCGCTCCGACGATTTGTGGCTTCGCTGGGCCGCCGTCATGCACGACATAGCCAAACCCCTGACCAAGGCCTACGACCCCCATGTCGGCTGGACGTTCCACTCCCACGAAGTGCTGGGCTCGAAGATGGTTCCGGCGCTCTTCCGCCGCCTGAAGCTGCCCATGAACGAACACATGAAGTTCGTCCAGAAGATGGTCTTCCTGCATCTGCGCCCCATAATACTGTCGGAGGATATGGTCACCGACTCGGCCGTGCGGCGACTGCTTTTCGAGGCCGGCGACGACGTCGACAAGCTCATGACCCTCTGCGAGGCCGACATAACCTCGGGCATCGACACCAAGGTCAAACGCTACATGGCCAACTTCGAGCTGGTGCGCCGCAAGATGAAGGATCTGGAGGAGCGCGACCGCATCCGCAACTTCCAGCCGCCAGTCACTGGCCAAACCATCATGCAGACCTACGACATCGGCCCCTGCGCCATAATAGGCGAAATCAAGGAGCGCATCAAGAACGCCATCCTCGACGGCGAGATACCCAACCGCTACGAAGAAGCCAGCGCCATGATGGAGCGCCTGGCTGCAGAGTACGGACTCCGCCGCCGCGACCAGGCCGGCGCATAGCCCGGCACCGGCTTTGCCCGTCGACTTTTTATAGCTATATTTGCGCATCGAAACCTTCAGCAGCCAGATGGACGACAAGGAGTACAAATACCTCGGCACGGTCGACTCGCCCGCCGACCTCAAAGGCCTATCCCGCGAGGAGTTGCGTTGCTACTGCGACGAACTTCGGCACTACATCATCGAGCAGTGCTCGGTCAACCCCGGGCATCTGGCCTCGAGTCTGGGCGCCGTCGAGCTGGCCGCAGCCCTGCACTACGTCTACGAGACTCCCGGCGACAAACTCATCTGGGATGTGGGACATCAGGCCTATGCCCACAAAATCATCACTGGCCGCCGCGAGGCATTCCGCCGCAAGCGCATGCTGGGCGGCATCAGCGGCTTCCCGCGCATGGCCGAGAGCCCATACGACGCATTCGGCGGCGGACACTCGTCGGTCTCGGTCTCGGCGGCATTCGGCATGGCCAAGGCAGCCGAGATGTGCGGCCGGAGCTTCAAGACCGTGGCCGTCATCGGCGACGGCGCCATGACCGGCGGATTGGCATTCGAAGGGCTTAACAACGCCGGAGCCAGCCCCGACACCGACCTGCTGATAATCCTCAACGACAACAACATATCCATCGACAAGGCCACCGGCGCCCTGAAGAGCTATCTGGTCAGAATCTCCACCTCGAGACTCTACAACCGCATCAAGCGCCGCCTGTGGCGCATATTGGCCCATGTACCCTTCTTACTCCACTGCTTCCAGAAGACGGGCAACGCCGTCAAGCAGGGTCTGCTCAAAAACAGCAACATGTTCGAGAGCTTCAATTTCAGATACTTCGGGCCCGTCGACGGCCATAATCTCAACGAGCTCGTCGACGTCCTGTCGGCCCTGCGCAACATCGGCGGCCCAAAGTTGCTGCATGTGATGACAGTCAAGGGCAAGGGCTACACGCCTGCCGAGGAGGACCGCACCGTGTGGCATGCCCCCGGCTGCTTCAACCCCGATACCGGCGAGCGGCTGCGTCAGGCTCCCGCCGTGGCGCGCTACCAGGATGTATTCGGGCAGACGCTGCTCGAGCTGGCACGCGCCGACAATCGCGTGGTGGGCATCACGCCGGCCATGCTCTCGGGCTGCTCGATGGACATTCTGATGAGAGAGATGCCCCACCGCTGCTTCGATGTAGGCATCGCCGAGGGCCACGCCGTCACATTCTCGGCCGGTCTGGCCGCAGCCGGCATGGTACCCTTCTGCAACATCTACTCGACATTCATGCAACGCGCCTACGACAATGTCATCCACGACGTAGCCATACAAAACCTCCATGTCGTCATGTGCCTCGACCGCGGCGGTCTTGTGGGCGAGGACGGAGCCACGCACCACGGCATGTTCGACATGGCCTGCTTCGGCTCCGTGCCGGGATTGATCGTCGCCGCCCCGGCCGACGAGGCCGAGCTGCGCAACATGATGTTCACGGCTCTGAACACCCCGGCGCCCTTCGTCATACGCTACCCGCGCGGCGCCGGAGCCGGAGTCGAATGGCGCGATGTTCCCTTTACAGCGATTCCCGTCGGCCGCGGACGCTGCCTGCGCCGAGGCACCGGCACGGCCGTGCTGAGCATCGGCACCACCTGCGCCGACACTGCCGCCGCCTGCGCCGACGCTGCCGCAAGAGGCATCGACGCCGCACACTACGACCTGCGCTTCATCCGCCCGCTGGACGAGCAGATGCTCGAACAGATAGGCCGCAGCTTCAGCCGCCTGGTAACCGTCGAGGACGGCATAGTGCGCGGCGGCGCCGGCCAGAGCATCTCGGCATGGCTAAACGACCGCGGCTTCGGCATCCGCGTCCGCTCGCTGGGCATCGGCGACAGTTTCGTCGAGCACGGCACCGTCGCCGAGCTGCACCGACAGTGCGGATTCGACCGCGAGGGCATACTTACCGCAATACTCGAAAGCTAACCCCTAAAACACTGCATCACAATGCCAATGGTATTCAAGTTCCGCATGCTGAGCGACGAGAACGACAACTTCGTCCGCGACTTCGAGCTGCTCTCCGACACCTCGCTGCTGCACTTCCACCAATTCATCCTCCGCACGCTCCGATACCAGGAGTGCATGGCCTCGTTCTTCACGGCCGACGGAGAGTGGCAGCGCCGCCGTGAGTTCACACTCATGGATATGGGCGATTCCGGACCCGATGCGCCGGCACCTATGGACAGCGTCATGCTGCGCGACGTGCTTCAGGGACTGCACGACCGGCTGATATGGTTATTCGACATCTTCACCGACCGCGCCTATTACCTCGAGTTCATCGACGCCTCGGAACCCGTACCCGGCCGCAGCTACCCTGCCGTGGTCTTCGAGCATGCGCCGGCTCCGGACCAGTTCGACCCCGAGCTGAACGAGGACGAAGGCTCGATTTTCGAGCAGATGATGGGCGACTACAGCGATTTCGACGGCGACGACAGCTACGACGATGAATACTGACAGCCGTCTGATAGTGATAGTCGGGCCCACCGGGTGCGGCAAAACCGACCTGAGCATACGTCTGGCGCAGCACTACGCCGCCCCGATAGTCTCGGCCGACTCGAGACAGATATACCGGGGCATACCCATCGGCACTGCACAGCCTGCAGCCGAGCAGCTCGCCGCCGCCGAACACCACTTCATAGCCTCGCACCAGATAACCGACGATTTCAACTGCGGCGAATATGAGGTACAGGCTCTCGCTCTGCTCGGGCAGCTTTTCCGCACACACTCCACGGTCATCGCCGTCGGCGGCTCGGGACTCTACGTGCAGGCCCTGTGCCAGGGCATGGACGACCTGCCCAAGGCCGACCCCGAGCTCAGGCGCCAGCTCACCCTGCGCATGGAGCGGGAAGGCATAGCAGCCCTGGCCGAGGAGCTGCGCAGACTCGACCCCGACTACTACGCCGCCGTCGACCGCAGCAACCCCGCCCGCGTGCAGCGTGCGCTCGAGGTCTGCATCCAGACCGGCATACCCTACTCCCGCCAACGTTCGGGCGTACGGCGCGAGCGGCCGTTCAGAATCATCAAAATAGGTCTTCAGCTGCCACGCGAGGAGCTCTACGCTCGCATAGACCGCCGCGTAGATGCCATGATGGCCGAGGGGCTGGAGCAGGAGGCGCGCGCCGTCTACCCGTTCCGCGAGCTCAACTCGCTGCAGACCGTAGGCTACAAGGAGCTCTTCGAGATGTTCGACGGCACGCTCACGCGCGAGCAGGCCGTCGAGCTTATCAAACGCAACACCCGCCGCTATGCCAAGCGTCAGATGACCTGGTTCCGCCGCGACCCTCAAATCGAATGGTTTGCGCCAGATGACACAGCTCACATCATCGGCCACATCGACGGCACACGCTGAAAAGCGCCTTGCGGTTTGTGAAATAGCGAATTAATTTATACTTTTGCGCGTCCGCACAAGCGGGGCTGCTCGAATGGTGGAATAGGTAGACACGCCGGACTTAAAATCCTGTGGCCAGTAATGGCCGTGCCGGTTCGACCCCGGCTTCGAGTACTTGCGGCGCATCATCCGATGCGCCGTTTTTCGTACCTGCAGCCGCCGAAACGAAAAAAACATTATATTTGTACATAAACAAATCTCCGGCATATGATACCCTCGTCAGAACGTCGCAAAATCATAGCGCTCATCCAACGCGAAGTGGTGCCCGCCACCGGCTGCACCGAACCCGTGGCCGTAGCGCTCTGCACCGCCCGTACCACCGAACTGCTCGGCCGCACGCCCGACAATGTCGCAGTGCGCCTGAGCGCCAACATACTCAAGAATGCCATGGGCGTGGGAATACCCGGCACTGGCATGACGGGTCTGCCTGTGGCCATCGCCATCGGAGCCCTGCGCGGCGGCTCCGAGCGCGGTCTGGAGGTTCTCGACGGCACCGATGCCGAAACCATAGACCGCGCCCGCGAGTTCATGCTCGCGGGACGCATATCCATATCGCTCTGCGACCAAACAGCCGAGAAGCTCTACATCGAGGTCGAGGCCTCAGCCGGCGACCATACTGCCACGGCCGTCATATCGGGCCAGCACACCCGCTTCGTATTCGAGTCGCTCAACGGTCGCACGCTTCTGGATAACCGCACCGACACCGCTGCGGAGGAGCAGTCTGACGACGAACCGGAGCTCTCCATGCGCCGCGTGTGGGAGTTCGCCATCACCTCGCCGCTCGAGGAGATAGAATTCATCCTCGAGTCGCGCCGTCTCAACAAGGCCGCCGCCGAACGCTCCTTCGAGGGCGACTACGGACACGCTCTCGGCCGCACCCTGCGCCTGGAGCGCCAGCGCCGCATCATCGGCGACAGCATCTTTTCGCGCATCCTCTCCTACACCTCGGCCGCCTGCGACGCCCGCATGGCCGGCGCACCCATCCCGGTCATGAGCAACTCCGGCAGCGGCAACCAGGGCATCGCCGCGACACTCCCTGTCGTGGTCTACGCCGAGGAGTGCGGCGCAGACACCGAGGCCACGGTCCGCGCGCTCATCCTCAGCCATCTGACGGTCATATATATCAAGAGCAGTCTCGGCCGCCTCTCGGCCCTCTGCGGCTGCGTGGTGGCGGCCACCGGTTCGAGCTGCGGCATAACCTACCTCATGGGCGGAGGCTACGACCAGGTCGCCGCAGCCGTCAAGAACATGATAGCCAACCTCACGGGCATGATATGCGACGGAGCCAAGCCGAGCTGCGCCCTCAAGCTCTCGAGCGGCGTATCCACGGCCATCCTCTCGGCAATGCTGGCCATGGAGAACCGCTGCGTGACCCAGGTCGAGGGCATCATCGACGACGATGTCGACCGCTCGATACGCAATCTGACCGACATAGGCCGCGAGGCCATGAATGAGACCGACCGCATGGTTCTCGACATCATGACCGGCAAGGATATTTGCCGTTAGCCTCACATGAGCCTCACCGGCTAAAATCGCCCAATGCACTGAAAAAGAGATGCTGCCGCCGTGCAGCGTCTCTTTTTTATTGCCCGGCCAACCACTGCGGAACGGATTTTGCCGGCATTCGGCCGAAACTTGTTAAATTTTTATGCCTATGTTTTTCTTATGGTATCTTTTGATAGGTCTCGTCGCCGGATGGCTGGCGAACCTGATGGTCAAGGGCCGCGGAGCAGGTCTGTGGATCAATCTCATCGTCGGCATAATCGGCGGCGTTCTGGGCGGCTGGCTCTTCTCGCTGGCAGGTCTCTTCGCCGTGGGCACCTTCGGCAGTCTGGTCACCGCGCTTGTGGGAGCCATCGTGCTGCTGTGGATAGTCTCGGCACTCTCCCGCCACAACAACGTCCGCGAAAATGCACAATCCTAAAAATTTCACGCATATGGAGAACAAATTCGACAACCGCAACCACAACACTGCCGACAGCGGCAGCGACTGGAACAAGGACAACACCAAGAACTACGGCTCGTGCCACAGCACATGCGACAAAGCCGCAGAGATCAAGGACAAAATCGCCGACAACGCCTCGCAGCTGCGCGACAAGGTGGCCGACAAGGCTTCGCAAATCAAGCACACCGTGGGCGAAAAGGTCGACCAGTACAAGCACACAGTGGGCGAGAAGGTCGACCAGTACAAGCACACCGTCAAGGAGAAGATTGCCGATGCTGCCGACAAGGTCAAGGATGCCATGAAGGATTAACCATCGGCACCCCGAAAAAATTCGACGGGGAGGGTTCCGCTGGAACTCTCCCCGTCGTTTTCATACTCCGAAGAATCAGATCATGCCCTTCTCCTTCTCATACTCGAGCGATGCCCAGATGAAGGGACCCACGCCCTTGCAGTCGTTCTCTATGATGGGCTCCGAGATGTAGTAGTCGAAATCGCCGCTGCGCATGCTGCTACCTCCCAGGCCAGCCACGGCGCAGCAGTCGGTAATCGATATGGTTCCGTCCTCGTTCAGGCGCACGAATCTGTCGACGAACTTCTCATACAGACGCATCGACTCGGCGCGCATCTCTGCGGGCAGGTATCCCAGACGCGAACCCTTCATCATGGCGTAGATGAACATTATCGAGCCGGTAGCCTCCTCATAGTTGCCCTCGCGCTCCGGAAGCTCCAAGACCTGATACCACATGCCGCTCTCGGGCGAGGCATACTTGGGCAGCACCTCATATATGCCGTTCAGTATATCTATCATCTGCTTTGCGCCCTCGCCCTCGGGGTCCATATACTGGAGCGTCTCGACGATAGCCATCGCATACCATCCCATTGCGCGGTCCCACGAGTGCTTCGACTGTCCGGTCTGCTTGTCGCACCAGAACATCTCGCGCGACACGTCGCACGCATGGCGGTAGAGCCCCGTTGCGGGGTCGTAGGTATGCTTGGCCACGGTCACGAACTGGTTGGCGATGTCGGCCGTAGCCTGGCGGCACAGCTCCTCGCCGTTCTCGCACTTGCTCAGCACGTCGCGCGTATACTGCGCATAGAAAGGCTCGGCCATGTAGAGACCGTCCAGCCACATCTGGTGCGGATAAGCCTTCTTGTGCCAGAATCCGCCGTCGTCATTGCGCGGGTGGCTACAGAGTTGCGAGTAGAGAGTGTCGATAACGGCCTTGAAGCGCTCGTCGCCCGTGCGCTCGTAGAGAGCGAAGAGCGGACGTCCGGGGCAGACATGGTCCAAGTTGTAGTTCGACTTCTTGTAGGTTATCACCGAGCCGTCCTCGCGAACGATGGCATCGTAGTAGTCGGCTACGTACTGCGCCATCTCGGGTATGCCGTACGTGTCGGCCACATCCAGTATGGCCAGCAGCTCGAGGCCGGTCGTGTAGTTCCACTTGATGCCGCCCTCGGGTATTCCGTCGAGCGTCGTAGCCGACGGGTGGCGCGTCATCTCGCTGCGCACCATCTTCACCGAGAGGGGTTCGCTTCCGTAGAGGGAGCTCTTCGAGCCGCATGCGCTCATCGACAGCGCCAGCGCGGCTGCAACAACTATTCCTGCTAATTTCATACTCTGTATCTTGTTTTTTATAGTTATTTCTCAGGATTCCAGCCGTCTGTGCCGCCCAGAATCGCCTCTTTGGTATATTTGGTCTTTACAGTGGCTGCATCCAGCTTCTTCGACCATGCCACTCGCGACTTGGCATTAGCGCCTTCGCCCGTCGAGCCGTACTCGCCATAGAGCACCGTCTTCTCTGCTTCGGGTCTGTTCCAGTTGTGCCAGCCCTCGGGCATAATGTGTCCGCCCAGGCGGCAGTCTATGAGCACTGTCTGCGCATAGTCGCGCCACGGACGACCCAGACGCACCTTGTCCACGCCGTCATTGGCCGTGAAGTCGCAGTTGCGGAAGACGAAGCCGTAGGGCTGACCCTTGCACGTCGAGGCTGCCGTGACCATCGAGTTGGACTTGGAGTGTATGCGGCAGTTCTCGAACAGAGCCGTCGCCGAACCGAATATGAAGTCGGTGGTACCCTCCACGTAGCAATCCACGAAGTATATGCGCGAGTTGGGCACATACTCCTTGCCCTCGCGGTTGCCGTATCCGTGCAGGTAGAGCGTGTCCTGATTTCCGAGGAAGCGGCAGTTGCGGAATACCATTCTGTCGCCTATGCACTGCACAGCCACAGCCTGTCCCACGCTGCCGGCCGAGTTCTCGAAGGTTATGTTCTCGGCCGTGAAGTCGTCGCAGCATATGTAGAGCGACGACGAACCCGAGGTTCCCAGGTTGCCCACGGGGCCCTTGCGCGAAGCGAAGTCGTCATAGGTTATAACCGTACCCTCGACGCTCTCGCCCGTAAGGTGCAGATGTCTCTTGGTCGAGGATATCGAATTCTTCTCCTTGTACACGCCGTTGCGAATCAGCACATTTATCTCATTCTGCGCGAAGTTGGGCACTGCATCTATCATCTCGCCCACAGTGAAGAAGTCGCCCGAGCCGTCCTTGGCCACCACGAAGTCGTAGCGCACCAGATGCTCGGCCAGTTCGGGTATAGCCTCGGCGATGTGGTCGGCAACCATGCCGGCAACTATTCTTGCGCCCTTGACATTCAGGTGCGTATCGTCCTGACGTCCGTCGGGATAGAGGGGGCATGTTCCGGGAGCCACCCACATGAAGTAGTCGCGCGAAGCCTCGTCGCCTAGCGAGGTGACCCAGCGGCGCGTGTCGGCCTCCATGTCGAACATTATCACCTCTTCCTCCTCGGCTATGCGCTTAACCTGCTTGACATACTCGCCGTGCGTATCCAGCAGTCGGCCGTTGTCCCAGTGACGGCGCACGATGGGAGTCAGCAACACGGGCGTTCCGCCGTTGCCGCGCACCTCGAATATGAATGCCCTCAGATTCTCGGCATACTGTTCGGGGGTGCTGAAACGCTTGGGGTCCTTCTCTTTCTGGTCGTTGTGGCCGAACTCGATGAACACGTAGTCGTCGCTCTTCATGGTCTCCAACACCTTGTCCCAGCGGCCCTCGTCGCGGAACGATTTTGTCGAGCGGCCATTCACGGCGTGGTTCTCGACAACTATCGACGAGTCGAAGAACGGCTGGAACATATGTCCCCAGCCGCGCTCGGGATTCTGCTTGTCGAGCGATTTGGTAGCGCATGTCGAGTCGCCGACAAGGAATATCGTGGTCTTGCCGTCGGCCGCCGAAGCCGCCGCGAAGGCAAAGAGCGCGACGGCCGCAGCCGCCATGATTTTCGTAAGTTTCATACTCTTCACAGATTTCGTTTTTCGGTCTTTATGCCGAATCGGGCGCAGCCGACCTGCGGTCCTGCCCTCCCGATTCAGTTTACATTACGGCGGCACCGCGACCAAAGCCGCGGTGCCTGCTGCATGTTATTCGAGTGTCACCTTGCCTTCGGAGCGGGGCGAGTAGTGCGCGTTGCTCAGGCTGATGTACTTCGAAGCGATTTTGATGTTCTCGTTGCGGCTTCCGGTCACCGTAAGGGCCGTCTCCATGCCCTCGGGGCATGCGAATCCGTCGATTTCTATATTCTTGGCGTTGTTTATCATCAGCGCGGGGCCCTTCTCGGGAACCACCTTCACGTTGCGGAAGGTCACGCCGGTCGACTCGTTGATCTGCGCGCCGTTCTGTGCATATATCGCGGTGTTCTCCACCGTCACGTTCTCGACGTTCATCTCGGGCAGGCCGTTGAAGAGCATCGCACGGCGTGCGCCGCGGCAGTATACGTTGCGGATGTCGATGTTGCGGAACTGGGGAGTGGTCTCGTCCACCGGCTTGACGGGCATGTCAGTAACTTCACCCTCGTCGCCGTCGGCCAGAGCCTCCGAAGCCGACTTGCCTCCGTAGAAGAGGTCGAAGAGCAGCGCCTCGGTGGATATGTCGGCCATAGCCACGTTGTCGATGAATATGTTCTCCACCACGCCGCCGCGGCCGCGCGTGGACTTGAAGCGCAGACCCACGTCGGTGCCAGTGAAGCGGCAGTTGGATACCTTCACGTTCTTCACGCCGCCCGACATCTCGCTGCCCACAACGAAGCCGCCGTGACCGTGGAATACGGTGCAGTTGTCGACGATGATGTTCTCGCAGGGTATTCCTCTGCGGCGGCCGGCCTCGTCCTTGCCGCTCTTGATGCAGATGCCGTCATCGCCCACGTCGAACGACGAGTCGGTGATTTCGATGTTGCAGCACGACTCGAAGTCTATTCCGTCGCCGTTCTGCGCATAATCCGGGCAGCGCACGGTGATACCCTTGACAACTATGTTCTTGCACATTGCGGGGTGTATGTTCCAGCAGGGCGAGTTCTGAATGGTCACCCCTTCGATGAGCACGTTCTCGCAGTAGTGAATCTGCACCAGCACGGGGCGCAGGAAGTCATGCATGCGCTCGAAGTCCTCCTTGGTCGTTGCCCACGTCGACACGTTCTGGTCCGAGCCGGTCGTTGCGCCGAACTTGAAGCTCTCCGAGGGATACCACGTGCGGCCGTCGTCCGAAACGATTCCACCGCTGCGCACCTTGCGCTCCCATGCGCCTGCGGTGAGCTTGTCGCGCTTCACGGCACGCCATGCATCGCCGTTTCCGTCTATTACGCCCTCGCCCGTGATTGCCACGTTCTTGACATGCGTAGCCGACAGGGGCGACTGGCAGCGCCACGTATCCAGACCCTCGAATGTCACCTGACGTATGGGATAGAGGCTCTTGTCATTGCTGAAGAATATGATTGCGCCGCGGTCCAGGTGCAGCTCGGTATTATCCTTCAGTTCGATGGGACCGGTGTACCACACACCCGAGGGCACGTTCAGACGGCCGCCGCCTCTCTTCTCGAGGGCTGCGAAGGCATTGGCGAAAGCCTCGGTATTGAGGGTCGAGCCGTCGCCCACGCCGCCGAAGTCAGTCAGCGACACTTCATATGCCGGAATCTCGGGACGCTGCACTGGCGCCATCTCGAAGGGCAGATTCTCATAGAGCGAAGCCTCGGCATCGCCTCCGCAGCAGCACGAAGCCAGCGGATAGCACAGCGCCGTCACGGCACACGCTGCAAAAAGTTTCTTAAGATTCATAAGCGTTAGTTATTTAAGTTAATTCTTTCTCCTTGCGCCGGCCGGCACGCCCTCTCAGGCATGCTGCCGCACTCTACAAAAGTAGTCAAATTTCCTGTTTTTCAGAAATCCGGCCGTCTGTTTTTTGCATTCCGACGGCCGAATCCGCCTCTACTCCGTCCTCCGCACGCGCGTCTGGGTCAGCGGACCTCCCAGGGTGCCGTCACAGAGCGGCCGGGCCATAATGGCCAGGTTGTGTGCGGGGGTGTTGTTCTCGTCGATGTTATCCTCTTCGAATTCGCTCTTTTTCCACTTCATCCAGAACATGTAGTCTATGCGGCCGTCGACCGGACGCAGCTTGCACATGTAGCTTGTGGCATCGTCCGCACGGCCCGCAACCTGCTCCGAGGGCAGGCACACAGCCAGGCCCGTCGTCTCGCGCTCCCACTTGAGCGTGTCGTTCTCCGGGAAGTCGCGGCCCACGGTCGCCAGCAGCGTGTTGCGGCCGTCCTCCATCTGGCAGAATACGCCCTGCTGCATCTTCATCACGCCCGTGACGAACTCCAGCGAGTCGACTCCTTCGCCCGTTATGCTGTTCTCGACCTTCACCACGTCGCCGCCGCCGTAGAGTATGTAGCGCGAGTTCATATCTATCTCGCGGCCGCAATATTTCCACCCCTTGACATACATGTCGACCACCGTGCGCAGCGGACCTTTGGCCCGGACCGTAGCACGGCGGCAGCTCATGTCGGTTATGTGGTCCATGCGCCCCTTGGCGGCATTCCAGCCCTTGAGCGCTCCGACCGATATGGTTCCGAACACGCGCAGGTTGTCATGGCCGTATCCCGCCTCGAGCTGTTCGTCCGAGGGATACCACATCGTCTCGCGCAGCTCGAGCGAGGGGCGCTTCTTGCCGTATGTATCTATGCTCTGCTTCTTGTCGAAATAGACTCTGTATGCGGCATACTCCGACTCGAAAGCCGGGCCGTGATGGTGCAGTTTGTGGTACATGTCGTCCTTGTCCGACTCCAGCGTCTGCGCCTCCGTGAGAGTCTTGTCGGGATTCTTCCACCACATCTGCGCATTCACCAGAGCTGGGTAGTCGTGCTCCACAGCCTCGGCCGAATACTCTACCACGGCCTCCACTTCGGCCGCCCCGGCGAACTCCACGCCGAAGACCAGCTCGTCATACCGGCCGTCGCCGTCCAGGTCGTCAAGCTGCGATGGCACCTCCCGGCCGTCCACATACACCGTGGCGCCCTTCACCCTCTCAGGCAGGTCGCCCACTACGGCCCAGCCTCTCTGCTGCGAAGCCGCAACGGCCTCGACCGCATATTTGGCCTTCACCGTACCCACACTCTTCTTGGCCTCGGCGCCGGCGGCCGCACAGAGCAGCAGAGCTGCAAAAATCACTTTTTTCATATCTTCATTTTTTGTTTTTCGTCCCTGCTCCGGCACTACTCATCTGCCAGAATGGCCTCTATCTCCTCCGTCTCGGTCACGTCGAATCCTGCCGACTCCGTGGCCTTGATGTTGTCTATCAGCTGCTCGGGCGAGCTGGCGCCCACCAGCACGCTGGTCACCCTGCCGTCGCGCAGCAGCCACGCCAGCGCCATCTCGGCCAGCGTCTGACCGCGCCGCGCCGCCACTTCGTTCAGCTCCGAGACCTTCCGCATCACCGGCTCGGTGAGGTGCTCGCGGCGCAGGAATCCCACGCCCTTGGCTATGCGCGAATCGTCGGGTATGCCTCCTATGTAACGGTCCGTGAGCAGTCCCTGCGCCAGCGGCGAGAAGGCTATCATTCCCACTCCGGCCCGCTCCAGCACCGGCAGCGTATCCTCCTCCACGCCCCTGACGAGCATCGAGTAGCGCGACTGCTCCAGCAGACACGGCGTGCCGTTCTCAGCCAGTATGTCGAGCGCTCTTTCGAGCACCTGACCGCGATAGTTCGACAATCCCACATAGAGGGCCTTTCCCTGACGCACTATGTCCGACAGAGCGCCCATCGTCTCCTCGAGCGGAGTTTCGGGGTCGTAGCGGTGCGAGTAGAATATGTCGACATACTCCAGGCCCATCCTTTTCAGGCTCTGGTCTATGCTTGCCATCAGATACTTGCGGCTGCCGAAATCGCCATAGGGACCCTCCCACATGTAGTAACCGGCCTTGGTCGATATGAGCAGCTCGTCTCGGCGCGAGCGCAGGTTGTCGCGCAGTATGCGGCCGAAGTTGCGCTCGGCGGCGCCCGGCTCGGGGCCGTAGTTGTTTGCCAGGTCGAAGTGGGTTATTCCGTTGTCGAAAGCCGTGGTTATGATTCGGGTGCAGAGCCTCAAATCGTCGGCATCGCCGAAGTTGTGCCACAGGCCCAGCGATATCTCCGGGAGCATTATTCCGCTGTTGCCGGCACGGCGGTACTGCATCCGTTCATATCGCGAAGTATCGGGAGTATAGTCGGCCATAACGGGGAGCTTTACTATTTTTTGAATCTTTATTTTGTAAAGTTACAAAAAGATTTTTATATTTGCGCACTCTTTCGGCCGGTTTTTGCTCCGGCGACATATTTCAGGAGAGGTGGGTGAGTGGCTGAAACCACCAGTTTGCTAAACTGACGTACGGGTTCTTCCGTACCACGAGTTCGAATCTCGTCCTCTCCGCAAAAAACCCGTGAAACGCTGTTTCACGGGTTTTGTTTCGCCCTGTCGGCTCTATTTGACTATGTAAACCTGCTCGTCCGGCCGCTGCATGCGGTATCGTTCGCGGGCATACTGCTCGATATATTCGTCATAACGCAGACGCTCTATGAGCGTGCTGTCTCTCTCGATGCTGCGCAGATACTCCGCCTGCTCGCTCTGCATGGCCGATATGCGGCGCGAAATCTTATATGCATGCAGCATGTTCCGCGCTATGACCGACACCGAAAACAGAGCTATGACCGCAGTCAGCGTGATCCAGAAATATTTTTTTATCCTCTCCGAGTCCATTCTACGGTATGTGCATATATTTGTGCGACTGTATCGATATGTTCCAGCGCGGCCGGGCCTTGGCATACTCGACCAGAGCCGGCATCATCCGCTGCGACACGCTCCACTCGGGCTGCAGATACAGCAGACACCCGCCGCCCACGCGCGCCGCGCACTCCTCGGCCCACGCGAAATCCTCCTCGCAGCCTATAATGACCTTCAGCTCGTCGGCCTTGGCATATGCCTCCGGCAGCGGCTCGTGGCCGCGTTTGGGCGAGAGGCACACCCAGTCGAACTCGCCGCTGAAGGGATGCGAGCCCGAGGTCTCGAGAAATATCTCCACCCCCTGCTCGTGCAGGCGCCGCGTGAGCTCTCCGAGCGGATAAATCAGCGGCTCGCCGCCCGTGACCACTATGGCCCTTGCCGGCGTTGCCGCAGCGCGCGACACTATGGTCTCGACATCCACCGGAGGAAATGCTGCGGCATTCCACGCATATTTGGCATCGCACCACGCGCAGCCCACATCGCAGCCGCCCAGCCGTATGAAGTAGGCCGGCTTGCCCGTGTGGAAACCCTCGCCCTGCAGGGTGTAGAAATCCTCGACCAGCGGCAGAAGCCGCCCGCCGTCGAGCAGTGCGAGGCTGTCGTGCGAATCACTCATTCGTCACCACGTATATATCCTTGAGATTGCGGCCCAGCTGGTCGTAGTCCAGGCCGTATCCTACGATGAACTCGTTGCCTATCTCCAGCGCGCTGTACTTTATGGGATAGTTGCGGCTGTACGACGCCGGCTTGAAGAATAGCGTGCAGACCTCTATGTCGGCGGGGTTTCCGCGTCTGAGGTCCTCGATCATATGCTCTATGCTCGCGCCCGTGTCGACGATATCCTCCACGATGATTATGTGCCGGCCCTCTATCGATTTGTTCAGGCCTATGAGGCTGTGCACCTTTCCCGTGCTCTCGGTCCCCTCATACGATGCCAGCTTTACGAACGACAGCTCGCTGTTGAACTCGATTTTCTTTATCAGGTCGCTCAGAAACATGAACGAACCGTTCAGCACGCCAACGAACAGCGGCGTTTCGAGTCCTGCATAGTCGGCATTTATGCGGTCTGCCACAGCCTTCACCGCGGCATCGATTTCGCTGGCCGGAATCATCACGCGGAATGTTTTGTCATGAAGTTTTACGGTTTTCTCCATATCGGGCGATTTTTCATTACTCCTGCACAAAGATATAACCTTATTTGCAATATTCAGCCCTTTCCGCATCAATATTTGCCGCTGCAGCCGACTATTTTTCACACCGGCGCCGGATGCGCTCCTCGCTGTCGCGAATTTTTCATACCTTTGTACTCGTGATCGACCGCGACACCATAGACCGCATCTACTCCTCGGCCGACATAGTCGACATCGTCGGGGAATACGTGACGCTCAAGCGCCGCGGAGTCAACTATGTAGCCTGCTGTCCCTTCCACAACGAGAAGACCCCGTCGTTCGTGGTCTCGCCCTCCAAGGGTCTGTTCAAGTGCTTCGGCTGCGGCAAGGGCGGCAACGCCGTGACCTTCGTCATGGAGCACGAGGGACTCACCTATCCCGAGGCGCTCAAGAGCGTCGGCAAACGCTACGGAATCGAGGTCGTCGAGCGCGAACTGACCGAGGCCGAGCAGCGGCGCAACGACAACCGCGAGAGCATGTTCGCCCTCAACGGCTGGGCTGCCGACTGGTTTTCGGACGTGCTGACCAACACCGACGAAGGCATAGCCGTGGGTCTGAGCTACTTCCGCCAGAAACGCGGATTCTCCGACGCCACCGTCAAAAAGTTCGGTCTCGGCTTCTGCCCCTCTAAGGGCGATGCCATGACTCGCGCAGCGCAGGCTGCCGGCTACAAGGATGAATTTCTGCTGTCGACGGGTCTGTCGCTCAAGAGCGACGGCGACGGTCGTCTGTTCGACCGCTTCCGCGACCGCGTGATATTCCCCGTGCACAACATCTCGGGCCGCATCGTGGCCTTCGGCGGCCGCACGCTTCGCACCGACAAGAAGGTGGCCAAGTACCAGAATTCGCCCGAGAGCGAGATATACAGCAAGAAGAACGAGATTTACGGTCTTTACTTCGCCAAGAAGGCCATCCAGCAGCTCGACTGCGCCATCATGGTCGAGGGCTACACCGACGTGATATCCATGCACCAGTCCGGCGTCGAGAATGTCGTCTCGTCGTCGGGCACCTCCCTGACCACCGAGCAGATACGTCTTCTGGGCCGCTTCACTCGCAACGTCACGGTCATGTACGACGGCGACTCCGCCGGCATCCACGCCTCGATTCGCGGCATCGACATGATTCTCGCCGAGGGCATGAACGTGCGCATCGTACTGCTCCCTCCCGAGCACGACCCCGACTCGTTCGCCCAGTCGCACACCGCCGAGCAGACCCAGGACTACATCCGTTCGCATGAGGAGGATTTTCTCTCCTTCAAGGCGCGCCTGCTGCTCAGCGAGGCTCACGGCGACCCCATCCGCAAGGCCTCGCTCATAGGCGACATGGTGCAATCCATAACCCTCATCCCCGACCCCATCCAGCGCTCGGTCTACATCAAGGAGTGTTCGCGCATCATGGATGTCGACGAGAATCTGCTCATCAACGAGGTCGCCCGCAAGCGCATCTCGTCCGCCGGCGACCGCGAGGCCATGCAGTTCATCCGCAACCAGCAGAACCTCCAGCGCGACGAGCAGGCCTCGCAGCCCGAAGTCTCTGTCGACTACACCCGCGGCGGTACTGCCGGCAGCAGCGACGAGGCACTCGAGCGCGAACTGGTCAAATATCTGCTCAAGCAGGGCCACAACAGCTTCGATTTCAAGGAGGGCCGCAACATGGTCGCCCTCAACGTTGCCGACGTCATCCTCTCCGAGCTCGACGAAGACGGCCTCCAGTTCAGCAACCCGCTCTACAACGCCATCCTCACCCGCTACCGCGAGCAGTGGCAGCGCCTCGGCACGGGCGTCGAGGTCCCTATTCACAACTTCACCAACCACGAGGACCCCGAGGTTTGCAACCTGGCCGTCGACATCCTCACCTCTGACGACAACTACATCCCCAGCGACCTGTGGCGCCTGAAGGAGATACACGTCGAGAGCGAGGCCGAGATGCTGGCCGTCGGCGTTCCCAAGGCCATCACGCTCTACAAATCCAAGGTCATCGAGCGCATGATACGCGAACAGCACGAGCTTCTTTCGCGCGAAGGGACAACCGAGCAGGAACAGGAGGAGATCATGCGCCGCCTGGCGGCCATGAACAAGGCCCGCGTGCAGCTGGCCCGCAAGCTCGACCGTCTGATTCTGTAATTCCGCGCAAGACCTCCCCGCGGCAGAAGCGCCCGGAGCAAATACAAAACAATGGCGGGAGCCTCGGCCCCCGCCATTGTTCTATTTTGCGCCCGACCCTAATTTCTGTTGGGCAGGAACGAGTAGTCGCGCGAGTATCCGCGCATCTGTTCCACGTAGTCGGCCGGATACGAAATCTTCACGTCGACAATCTCGCCGTCGCGAACCACCGGCTCGTACTCCGGATTCACGAATCCTCCGTAGGGCTCGATATTGAGCGCCGCATAGCGCTCCAGCACCTCGCGGTGAAGCTCCTGATCGACCTTCACGGCATAGTTTTCTACCAGCTGGCGGCCAGCCTCATAGTCGCCCTCCGACTTTATGCGCTGCACCTCGCGCAGCAGCTCGCCGAACAGCTCGCGCAGACGCTCGAAGTCGTTGACCACCACATATGTCTTGCCATCCTGGCGCACCATCTCTATGACATTCTCGCCGCGGCCCTTCTCGTAGCACCACTCGGCAATCAGCTTGCGGTTGCGCATGTGCGCCTCCTCGACATTCTTGCCTGGCTCTATGCGCGCCAGCTGCGTCATGAGTCCGTTCATGATATACTCGGCATACTGCGCCTTGGCCGTGTCGAACGACTCGACCAGCCCCAGCTCGACCATCTTGCTGTCGCCTATGTAGTATAGACCGAACAGGTCTGCACGCGCCTCCTCGAGGGTCGACGAGTAGTTTCGCAGCTCATTGCCCTTCGTGCCGGGCGCCAGCTGTCCCGAGCCGTGCCCCAGACACTCATGCAGGTCCGTGTGCAGGTCGTCGGCTCTCTTGCCGTACTTCTCCATTCGCTCGCGGTCCTCGGCGCGCAGCACGAACTCCTCGTTGAATCCGTTTCCCTGCGCCGCCTTGTCATATGCATACGTTATGTTGTCTATGGTCACCGACTTCGAACCGTACTCCTTGCGAATCCAGTCGGCATTGGGCAAATTTATTCCTATGGGCGTTGCGGGATAGCAGTCGCCGCCGAGCATTGCCACCGTTATCACCTTTGCCGACACGCCCTTTACCTTCTCCTTCTTGTATCGGGGCGCCACGGGCGAGTTGTCCTCGAACCACTGGGCATTCTCGGATATTATCTCCGTCCGGCGGCACGCCTCGCGGTCCATGAAGTTCACGTTCGCCTCCCACGAAGCCTTGCGGCCGAGCGGGTCGCCGTAATCCTCGATAAAACCGTTCACGAAGTCGACATTCGACACCGTATCGCGCACCCAGGCGATGTTATATTCGTCGAAAAGCCTCAGATTTCCCGTGCGGTAGTATGCCGCCAGCTTCTCTATGGTGCTTTTCTGCGGCTCGCGGGCCACCTCGGCCGCCTTTGCGAGCCAGTATACTATGCGCTCTATCGCCGGCGAATACATTCCGCCCTCTTTCCACACGCACTCGTACACCAGCCCCGTCGCGGGATCCTTTACCAGCTGCGAGTTCAGTCCGTAGGAGGCCGGCTCGGGATTTCCGGCATCGGCCGCCGCCATGTCGGCATAGTACTTCTCGGCCTCGGCCTGCGATATTCCCGAGTAGTAGTTGCTCGACGATGTGAGCAGCAGGTCGTCGCCGTCGCGGCTGTTGAGCTTTGTGGCATAGAGTCCGGGGTCGAATATCGCCTCGCGCACGCGGCCGCGATATGAGAGCAGATCCTCGCCGAAGGCCTTGTCGCCCACCTGGCGGCACACCTCATCGAAATATTCGGCCGTGAACTCGGGCACGAACTTGTCGTTGGAGTAGTGGTGGTGTATTCCGTTTGCGAACCACACCTTTTTCAGATACTTCTCCAGCGCCTTCCACTCCCGGCAGCTTCTGTCGCCGCGGTAGTTGTCGTATATTGTCTCCAGCGTGCGGCGCACGGGCAGATTGATAGCGCAGTTCTGGTCGTAGAGTATGTCACGGCCGCACTTTGCCGCCTCGCCCAGATAGTACACGAGCAGCTTCTCCTCGAGCGGCAGCGACTCGAATCCCGGCACCTCGTACCGTATCACCTTTATGTCGTCGAAGCGGTCGACAATCCAGTCGCCTTCGCCGGCACTCTTCCGCTGCGGACCCGAGCAGGCCGCCAAAACCGTAACAGTCATGATAGCAATAGTTGACAGTTTGTTCATTTTTCCTTTCGATTTTTAATTGAGCAGCAACAGTGCCGAAACCCTCCGCAAACCGCGGCTGCGGTGCGAAGATAGCGATAATTTTTCATTTTTCTTTTCCGATTATTAATTCTTATTCATACCTTTGCCGCACACTATTCCGACGCAACGAAATGAAGATATTCAGCAGCATAAAGGAGTTCCGCGCCGCCCTTGACGGATGCGACGCCGCCGGCATAGGCTTCGTTCCCACCATGGGCGCCCTGCATGCAGGACACCGCTCGCTTGTCGAGCGCGCGCGCCGCGAGTGCCGCACCGTAGCCGTCAGCGTATTCGTGAACCCCACCCAGTTCAACGACAAGAACGACCTGAAGAACTATCCCCGCACTCCCGAGGCCGACGCAGCCCTTCTCGAGGCAGCCGGTGCCGACCTGGTGCTCATGCCCTCCGTCGAGGAGATCTATCCGCAGGCCGATACTCGCCAGTTCGACTTCGGCCTCATCGACAAGGTCATGGAGGGAGCTTCGCGCCCGGGGCACTTCAACGGCGTGGGTCAGGTCGTAAGCCGTCTGTTCGACATCGTTCGTCCGGCCAAAGCCTACTTCGGCGAGAAGGATTTCCAGCAGATTGCCGTCATCCGCTCGCTCGTCAGCCAGCTCAACCTGAACATCGAGATTGTCGAGTGCCCCATCGTCCGCGAGTCCGACGGTCTGGCTCTCTCGTCGCGCAACACGCTGCTCACTCCCCAGCACCGCGCCGCAGCGCCCCGCATCTACGAGGTTCTGTCGCAATGTCCCTCGCTGTCGCAGCGCATGACTCCCGCCGAGCTCGAGGCTTACGTCACCGCTGCCGTCAACGAAAATCCTCTTCTGGAGGTCATCTATTTCAGCGCCGTCGACGCCCTGACCATGCAGCAGGTCGCCGACTGGAGCGATGCCCCGCGGATTCAGGGCTGCATAGCCGTCCGTGCGGGCCAGATACGTCTAATCGACAACATACGCATCCGATAGCATAAGATATGAAAATGCAGGTCGAAGTACTCAAATCTAAGATTCACCGCGTATCGGTCACGCAGGCCAATCTCAACTACGTGGGCAGCATCACCATCGACGAGGCTCTGATGGAGGCTGCCGGCATGATCGAGGGCGAGAAGGTACAGGTTCTCGACATCGACAACGGCGAGCGTCTCGAAACCTATATTATAAAGGGAGCGCGCGATTCCGGCTGCATCTGCCTCAACGGCGCTGCCGCACGCAAGGTCCAGGTCGGCGACCTGGTCATAATCGTCTCCTACGCTTTGATGGATTTCGAGGACGCCAAGCTCTTCAAGCCCAGCATCGTCTTCCCCGATTCGCGCACCAACCGAATCGTCAGATAGTCCACGGGCCGTAGAGCGCCGTTCCCACCGCAGCCGAGAGCACAATCAGCAGTATGGGATTCACTTTGCGATACGCCGCGATTGCCGTCGCAGCGAATATCGTCATGCCCGCCGCATCGCCCAGTATCCCCTGCGAGGCGTCGCCTCTCTCGGGCAGAAGCAGCATCAGCGCCGCTGCGGCTATCAGTCCCGTAGCGGCCGGATGCAATCCTTTCATAGCTCCTTCGACATAGCGGTTGCGCCTCAGTTTCAGAAAGAAGCGCGTAGCCAGCAGCATCAGCGTCATGGCCGGCAGACATACCGCCGCCGTGGCCACTATCGAGCCGGCTATTCCGCCCGCCACACCCAACTGCTTGGCGCATACGTCGTAACCCACATATGTCGCCGAGTTTATCGCTATCGGCCCGGGCGTCACCTGCGACACGGCCACTATGTCCGCAAATTCGGCGTTTGTCATCCACTGGTGGCGCACCACCACCTCGTTGTGTATCAGCGAGAGCATGGCATATCCTCCTCCTATGCCGAAGAATCCTATCTTCAGGTAGCTCAAGAATAGTTGCCAGAAAATCATCGTCCCGCACGTTTTGCCATCGTCAGCTCCCAGGCTATGCCCGACAGAGCCGCTCCTATTATTATATGTACCGGCGAGACCCCGAACCACGCTACGGCCACCGCCACGGCAGCCGCTGCGGCCATCATCGCCGGGTGAAGTCTTCCCGCGAGCCTAATCACCGGCACAGCTATGAGCGCCGTCACCGCCGGACGCATTCCACGGAATGCCGCCTCGACATAGTCGTTGTCGCGTATTCCCGAGAAGAAGAGCGCCACCAGCAGCATTATCACGAACGACGGCAGCACCACTCCCGCCATGGCCGCCGCCGCGCCGCCCGTTCCCGCCGTTCTGTAACCCACGAATACCGACGTATTCAGCGACACGGGTCCCGGCGACGACTGCGCCAGCGCCAGCAGGTCGGGATACTCCCCGGCATCTATCCACCGCTTGCGCTCGACCACCTCGTGCTCTATGAGCGACAGCATGGCGTATCCGCCGCCGAATGTGAACATTCCTATCTTCAGAAACGACACGAACAGCTCTCTCTTCACGCCCCTGCCATCCATATCATCAACCTCTTTACTCATCTTCCGGTTCGTTGAGCATCGCCACCGTCACCGCCGCCGCCACGGCCGCCGTCTCTGTGCGCAGCCGCCGCTCGCCCAGAGTCACGGGCACGAATCCCGCCTCTACGGCGGCATCTATCTCCGCCCTCGAAAAGTCGCCCTCGGGACCGGTCAGTATCAGCACCCTCTCTGCGGGCTTCACCGCCGAGCGCAGCGGCCGGCGGGGTACGGGGTGCGTCTCGTCGCAGTGCGCTATCAGCTTTATGCCGTCGAACGGCTCGGCTATCAGCCTGCCGAATGGCGTCATCTGCCGCAACAAGGGGCAGTACGCCTTCAGCGACTGCTTCACGGCGGCCACTATCACCTTCATCGCCCGCTCGTTCTTGAGCGTGCGGCGCTCGCTGTGTTCGCTCTCAAGCGGTATTATCTCGTCTATTCCCACCTCCGTGGCCTTCTCCATAAACCAGTCGAATCGCTCCGTGTTCTTCGTCGGCGCCACGGCCATCGTCAGCCCGTACGGAAGGCGTCCCGCTCCGCTCTGCGTCTCGACCACCTCTATGCGACAGCGCCGTCTGTCGGGCTCGGTTATGCGGCAGCGGTATATGTTTCCGCGGCCGTCGGTCACGTGCACCATGTCGCCTGCGCCGAGCCTGAGCACGCGCACGCAGTGATGCGACTCCTCCTCGGCCAGAGTGTGCTCCGGCGGCACTATTTGGGGGTCGTAGAACAGTTGCATACGGAATTATTTTTTAACTTTGCAAAGTTAAACAAAATAAGGCTGACTAATGAAACGTTTTCAACTCTTATTAACCGTAATTTTAGCCGTTATGAGCACCATATCATGCACCGACGGCCGCAAGAGCGGTGAAAACCCCTTCTTCACCGAGCGCGACACGCCGTTCGGCGTTCCGCCCTTCGACCGTCTGGAGGCTTCGCACTTCGAGCCCGCTTTCGAGCGCGCCATGGCCATACACGACGCCGAGATCGAGGCCATCGTCACATCCTCCGACCAGCCCACATTCGAGAACACCGTCGCGGCCTACGACCGTGCCGGCGCCATGCTCTCCGAGGTGGCGCTCACCTTCGAGATGCTCTGCGACTCCGACCTCACGCCCGAGATGCAGGCCGTCCAGGAGCGCATCATCCCGCGCCTGACGGCCCACGCCGACCGCATACGCATGGACGACAGACTCTTCCAGCGCATCCGCAGCGTCTACGAAACCCGCCTCAGCGACGGTCTCGATGCCGACCAGATACGACTCACCGAACTCCTCTACCGCAGCTTCGTCAACTCCGGCGCTGCGCTCGACCCGGCCAGCAAGGAGCGCCTGAAGAGCATCAACGAGGAGCTCGCGCTGGTATCCGTGGCCTACGGCAGCAACCTTCTGGCCGAGAACAACGGCTTCATCCTCGAGATTACCGACGCTTCCGACCTCGAGGGTCTTCCCGTCAACGTCCGCGACGCAGCCCGCGAGACTGCCCAGCAGATGGGCAAGGGTTCGTCGTGGGTCTTCACTCTCCACAAGCCCAGCCTTATACCCTTCCTGACCTACTCGACCCGGCGCGAGCTTCGCGAGCAGCTCTACAAGGCCTGGCTCATGCGCGGCTCCAACGGCAACGAGCACGACAACAACGGTCTTGTCAACGACTTCATCCGCCTGCGCATCGAGAAGGCGCGCCTGCTGGGCTTCGACTCCTATGCCGCCTATGTCACCTCCGAGCAGATGGCCGGCACTCCCCGGGCTGTCTACCAGCTCCTGGACTCCATCTGGCAGCCCGCCCTCGCGCGCGCCAAGGATGAGCTGGCCGAGATGAACAAGCTGCTGCAGCGCGAGATTCCCGGCGCCACTTTCGAGTCGTGGGACTGGTGGTACTACGCCGAGAAGGTCCGCAAGCAGAACTACTCGCTCGACGAGGAGATGCTTCGCCCCTATTTCTCGCTCGACAACACCCGCAACGGCATCTTCTTCCTGGCCAACAAGCTCTACGGCATAACCTTCCGCCCCGTCAGCGTGCCTCTCTACAACGACGAGTGCATCGCCTACGAGGTCCTCGACACCGACGCCTCGCACCTCGGAGTCCTCTACTTCGACTTCTTCCCGCGTGCTGGCAAGGGCGGCGGCGCCTGGTGCGGCTACTTCCGCGAACAGTCCTATGATGCCGACGGCAACCGCATAGCTCCCGTCGTGGGCATAGTCTGCAACTTCACACGTCCGACGCAGAACACTCCTGCGCTGCTCTCGGTCGACGAGGTCCAGACCCTCTTCCACGAGTTCGGCCACGCGCTCCACTTCCTCTTCCACAACGTCCGCTACCGCGGTCTTTCGGATGTCGAGGGCGATTTCGTCGAGCTTCCCTCGCAGATCATGGAGAACTGGGCTCTCGAACCCGAGATGCTCTCGCAGTATGCGCTCCACTACCGCACCAAGGAGGTCATCCCCAACCATCTGGTATCCAAACTGCTCAAGAGCAAATATTTCAACCAGGGATTCATGACCACCGAGCTCGTCGCCGCAGCCCTCTCCGACATGGACATCCATTCGCTCAGCAGCTACGAGCCGTTCGAGCCCGCCGAGTTCGAGCGCCGCGTTCTGCGCGAGCAGCGCGGCCTGATTCCCCAGATCGAGCCCCGCTACCGCTATCCCTACTTCAGCCACATCTTCGACGGCGGCTACTCTGCCGGCTACTACTTCTATCTGTGGGCCGAGGTGCTCGACAAGGATGCTTTCCAGGCCTTCCTCGACAGCGGCTACCTCTTCGACCGCGACACCGCCGCCCGCTTCCGCAAGCTGCTCGAGAGCGGCGGTTCGAAGGACGGCATGACTCTCTACCGCGAATTCCGCGGTCAGTCGCCCGACCGCCGCGCCATGCTCATCGCCCGTGGCCTGGCCCAGCCCGAACCCTCCCTTGAGGCTTCGCAGCCCCAGGATGCAGAATAAAAAACCTCAAACAAGCGTTTATCATGAAAAAATTTCTTTTCCTTATGGCAATTTCAGCACTGGCAGCCTCCTGCGGCGACAACACCGTTCCGAAGGCACAGCTGCCCGAGATAGACACCACCAATCCCCTGCTGGCCGAGTGGCAGACACCGCACGCCACGCCGCCCTTCGACGCCATTAAACTCGAGCACTACGAGCCCGCATTCGCCACGGCCATAGCCTGCTCGCGCGCCGAAATCGACGCCATCGTCAACAACCCCGCCGCTCCGACCTTCGCCAACACCGTCGAGGCACTCGAGCGCCACGGCGAGCTGCTGAGCCGCATCGAGGGCATCTTCTACAATCTGCTCGAGGCCGACTCGTCCGACCAGATGCAGGAGATAGCCCTGCGCATCCAGCCCGCCCTGACCGAGCTGTCCAACGACATTTCGCTCAACGAGAAACTCTTCGAGCGCGTCAAGACCGTCTACGGCAAGCGCAACCTCTTCCTGTCGAAGGAGGAGCGCAAGCTGCTCGAAAACACCTACAAGAGCTTCGCCCGCAACGGCGCGGCCCTCTCGCCTGACGACAAGGAGCTCTACCGCAAGTACACCTCCGAACTTTCGGAGCTCACGCTTCGCTTCGGCCAGAATGCGCTTGCTGCGACCAACGCCTTCGCACTCAACATCACCGACGCACAGCAGGTGGCCGAGCTTCCCTCCTTCGTCCGCGAGGGCATGGAGGCCGAGGCCCGCTCCCGCGGCCAGAAGGGCTGGACCGTTACTCTCCAGGCTCCGAGCTATGTTCCTTTCATGACCTATTCGTCCGACCGCACGCTCAAGGAGCAGCTCTACCGCGCCTACAACTCGCGCGCGCTGGGCGGCGAGCACGACAACACCGGCGTGGTGAAGCGCATCGTCAACCTGCGCCTGCAGATAGCCAACCTGCTGGGCTTCGAAA
The DNA here is from genome assembly GCA_022511345.1 of Alistipes sp. Taxonomy (GTDB): domain Bacteria; phylum Bacteroidota; class Bacteroidia; order Bacteroidales; family Rikenellaceae; genus Alistipes. The sequence goes on along the minus strand of JAFLRR010000008.1, from coordinate 32,731 downwards.
CCTATGCCGACTACGTTCTCGAGAACCGCATGGCCGAGAGCGCCGCTACGGTCAACGCTTTCCTCGCCGAGCTGCTCGATGCCACCCGCAGCTATGCTGACCGCGACTACGCCGCCGTGTCGGAGTATGCCGCAGCCAACGGTTTCGAGGGTACCCTCATGCCGTGGGACTGGGCCTACTGGAATGAGAAGTACAAGGACGAGAAGTACTCGCTCAACGACGAGATGGTCAAGCCCTACCTCAAGCTCGAGAATGTCCGCTCCGGCATCTTCACTCTGGCCAACAAACTCTACGGCATCAACTTCACCCCATCGTCCGACATCGAGGTCTACCACCCCGAGGTCACGGCCTACGAGGTCACCGATGCCGACGGTTCGTTCCTGGCAGTCCTCTACCTCGACCCGTTCCCCCGCGCCTCCAAGCGCGCCGGTGCGTGGATGACCGAGTTCCGCGGCGCCAAAATCGAGAACGGCACCGAGACCCGCCCGCTCGTGTCGCTGGTCATGAACTTCACCAAGCCCACCGACACGACCCCCTCGCTGCTCACCTTCGATGAGTTCGAGACCTTCCTCCACGAGTTCGGCCACGCGCTCCACGGCATGCTCGGCCGCGGCAAGTACGAGTCCATGACCGGCACGAGCGTCTACCGCGACTTCGTCGAGCTGCCTTCGCAACTCATGGAGAACTGGGCCACCCAGAAGGAGTTCCTCGACCTGTGGGCCGTTCACTACCAGACGGGCGAACCCATGCCCGCCGAGCTCATCGACAAGATTGTCGCCGCACAGAACTACCTGGCCGCCTATTTCAATGTCCGCCAGCTCTCGTTCGGCATCACAGACATGGCATGGCATTCGCTGCGCGAGCCCTTCGACGGCGATGTCGAGGTCTTCGAGCGCGCAGCCATGGAGCCCACGCAGGTTCTGCCCGCCGTCGACGGCACAGCCACCTCGCCCTCTTTCACCCACATCTTCTCGGGCGGCTATGCCGCAGGCTACTACGGCTACAAGTGGGCCGAGGTCCTCGACGCCGACGCCTTCTCGCTCTTCAGGGAGCGGGGCATCTTCGACCGCGCCACGGCCGACTCTTTCCGCAAGAATGTCCTTTCGAAGGGCGGCTCCGAGCATCCCATGACGCTCTACATCCGCTTCCGCGGCCACAAGCCCGAGACCCGCGCGCTCATAGACCGCATGGGTCTCTCTGAGGAGTAAATCTTCTGCACACCGCATAATCTGCTCCCGCCGAACATCCCGGCGGGAGTTTTTTTTGCAGTCGCTGCGATTTTTTTACCGAAATAATTTGCGAGGTCATGAAATTTACTCTATATTTGCACTCGCAAAAAGGCTCCGTAGCTTAACTGAATAGAGCACTTGACTACGGATCAAGAGGTTACAGGTTTGAATCCTGTCGGAGTCACTGGAGTGGACCAACGAGCATTCGTTGGTCCGCTTTTGTTTTTCAGACCCGCGTAATTCATTGGTTTGCTGGTATATCAGGTCCAGCACTCGGTTCGTGAATGATATTCGGATAATTGTTAAGTTCTTGCTACGCTGAATTTTCACAGCAAATTGGGAAAAGCAAACCTCGTAATGAAACACTCCGGGCCCCTCCCTTTACAGGAATTACCAATATTACACATTTTTTTATCTTCCGCAGCACATACTTAGCGCTTTTTTCATATCTTTGTCATCGGCAAACCTAACAGGGAAGACTTTCTTCCCGCCCCCGAAAGTCAAATGGTTAATACCAAACTTAAATCGACTTTCGCAAAACTCACTCATTTTTCATAATCGCAAAATAACTCCGTTAGGTTTGTCATGCCCTTTTCCCAGGCACCCAACCGTCCCATGCCGCCACCGCCGCACACCTCGACCGGCACCCTACCGACTGCATCCCGAACCGCATGTCCGCCATCAGTTTCCACCCCTCTGCATGGCCGTTTTTCAAACTCCGGCACCCCTCTTCAGAGCGCACTCTGCGCCCGAATTATCTATAATTCAGACCGAAAAGAATACAACCAAACAAAAAAAACACTATTTTTACGCCGTTAACCCCTGTTTACTTAACTAAAATTTCTATTGAAATGAAAAAGTATTTAGCTGAATTAGTGGGAACTATGGTTCTCGTACTTATGGGTTGCGGCGTAGCCGTCAGCCTTGGCTGCTCGCCCGACAACGCCGCATCGGTAGTCGGCACCTCGCTCGCCTTCGGTCTTTCGGTCGTAGCTATGGCCTACACCATCGGCGGCATCTCAGGCTGCCACATCAACCCCGCCATCACCCTCGGCGTATGGCTCTCGAAGCGCATGAGCGGCAAGGAGGCTGCCATGTACATGCTCTTCCAGGTAATCGGCGCCTTCATCGGCTCGGCCATCCTCTGGGTTCTCACCTCTAATGTCGCAGGTCTCGAGGGCACTGGCGCAAACGCTGCTCAGGCAGGCGTTTCGACCTGTGCAGCTCTGCTGGCCGAGATTTTCTTCACCTTCGTATTCGTGCTGGTAGTGCTCGGCACCACCGACAGCGAGAAGGGCGCAGGCAATCTTGCAGGTCTGGCTATCGGTCTGACTCTGGTGCTCGTTCACCTCGTCTGCATCCGCTACACCGGAACCTCGGTCAACCCCGCACGCAGCATCGCTCCCGCAGTATTCAACGGCGGCGCGGCTCTGAGCCAGCTCTGGATTTTCATCGTAGGTCCTTTCGCAGGTGCAGCTCTGGCAGCCGGCGTATGGAAGGTCCTCACTTGCAACAAGTAGTCTGACCTACTCAAAAAAAGGCGACCGCCGGGCTCTGGCCCGACGGTCGCTTTCGTTTCACACCCTTGCGGCGCGATTACATGTTGGTCTTCTTGACCTCGAAGTAAGCCTGCGGGTGCTGGCACGCGGGGCAGGTCTCGGGAGCCTCCTTGCCGGTGTGGATGTAACCGCAGTTGCGGCACTGCCATACGGTCTCCTCCTCCTTTGCGAAGACGGTGCCCTGCTCGATATTCTTCAGCAGTGCTAAGTAACGCTCCTCGTGACCCTTCTCGGCCACCGAAATCATGCGGTACATAGCTGCAATTTCGGGGAATCCCTCAGCCTCGGCAACATCCGCAAAGTGGGGATAGTCCTTCGTCCACTCCTCGTTCTCGCCGGCAGCTGCCGCCTTCAGGTTCTCGGCCGTGTTTCCGATTACGCCCGCCGGATACGAAGCCGTAATCTCCACGCATCCGCCCTCGAGCCACTTGAACATGCGCTTTGCATGCTCCTTCTCCTGGTCGGCCGTCTCGGTAAATATCGCAGCTATCTGCTCGTAGCCCTCTTTCTTCGCTACGCTCGCAAAATATGTATAGCGGTTTCTGGCCTGGCTCTCGCCGGCAAACGACGTCAGCAGATTCTTCTCGGTCTGCGTTCCTTTCACACTTTTCATAGCACTTCGTTTTATTTAGGTTAATATCTCGAATCACAAATTTACTATTTTTTCGCTTATCCATGCATATTTTTTCGCGCTTTTTACCCCCCCCTTCCATGTTTTTTCGCAGAGCCGCTTTTTCGGCCGCATGCGGCTCCGGCGCTCTTTCCGGCACTTTTTCCGGCGCGGTGCTTGCGCTGTCGGGCCGTTTCTTGTTTTTGACCATTTTAATGCTTATATTTGTTCCCAACCGAAATCCGGACAATCCATTTCTGCAACAATCTTTACTTGCGATGAAAAAACTGCTGCTGCTTTTGCTGACGGTCTGCGCGGCCTTTTCGGTCGACGCTGCCGGCCGCTCTACCGACATTCCCCACTGCTTCGAATTTATCCAGACGCCCTGGCGGTGCAAGGTCGTCGTCTCCCGGTTGGAAAAGCCCGACATCAGCAATGTTCTCTATTACTACCGCGACGGCAGGCGCAAGGCCGCCGGCTGGATGAGCGACAACGGCGAATACGAGTTCTATCTCTTCAAATACAAGGATGGTGAGATTCACGGCAACTATTTCGTCTCGAACCGTCTCGACAATAACGGCCAGCTTGTGCAGAAGTGCCTTCTCGACCGCCACTACGAAGCGCCGTTCAATGGCATGCGCGGCTTTAGGCTGCTCTACGACCAAGACAAGGCGCTCGATTCCCACGGCAACTGGCTCGTAGCCACCGACGGCTCCACCAGCGTCCGGCGCGAGCTGGACTACTACGGCGAGAGCTCCTACAACGCCGAAACGGATGCCTTTCTCGATGCGCTTTACGAGTCGGCTCCCGAGCTGCTGCGCAAAACCGGCATGGCGCAAACCCTCTCCAATCTGAAAAACACGCCGATGCTTATCTTAGCGCGTCTCTTCCAGCTTGTCGTGCTGGCCACTTGGGTCTACCTCTTCATGCTCATCTTCTTCCGCCGCCGGCTCTACGGCTTCTTCGACCGACTGGCCGGCGACAGCATTACGCCCCAGGACGGCAGCATCTTTTCGCGGCTGCATCTGCACGGCCTGATTCCCGTATCGCTCATCGTCGTGCCCGAGGTGGTGCTGTTCTACCTGCTGCGTGAGCAGTCGCAGGAGAGACTGATGGCCATTATCGACACGGTGGCCATCGTGATGCTGGCGGTCAGCTATCTCTACTGCCGTTCGTGGGTGCGTCGCCGCAGCGGCGAGATGCCGGCGAAAAAGGCCTGGGTCAGCCTGCTGTTCGGCATACTGGGCGTCTGCGCCGCGATGAGCGCCGTGGTGCTGGTATTCGTGGCTATTTGGCTGGCCATCGTGCTGGGCTTCCTCTACTTCGGCGTGAATACGGCGTTCGGCGGACTCCTCAAGGGCGGCAGCGGCAATTCGAGCGTGGACGGCACGACGGGAGCCGGCCAGTGCCGCAACTGCATCTACCGCAACGAGGGTTTCTGCACGAAGCACAGTAAGGCGGTCGGAATGAATGGCACCTGTTCGATGTATACAACCGAATAGCCGCCGCGCGTACAGCTCTCCGCGGGCGCTGTTGTTAATTTGACTATAAAATCCTAACTTTGCCCGACGGCGGCAAATCCGCCGACGACAATATTTCCGACACTATGACACTCTCCCGAAAAGCGATTCTCGCCACCATGCTCGCTCTTGCAGCCTTTGCGGCCCGCGCCCAGAAACGCATGACCCGCGAGGAGTACATCGACCGCTACAAACACATAGCCGTCGCCCACATGGAGCGCTACGGCATTCCGGCCAGCATCACCATGGCCCAGGGCATTCTCGAGTCCGACTGCGGCAACTCGACCCTGGCCCGCTCGTCTAACAACCACTTCGGCATCAAGTGCAAGAAGGAGTGGACCGGCGAGCGCGTCTACCACGACGACGACGAGCGTGGCGAGTGCTTCCGCAAATACTCCACCGTCGAGGCCTCCTATGCCGACCATGCCGAGTTTCTCGACTCTCAGACTCGCTACGACTCGCTGTTTGTCTACTCGCCCACCGAGTACCAGCGCTGGGCCCGCGGACTCAAGGCTGCAGGCTACGCCACGGCCCCCGACTACGCCGAGCGTCTCATCCGCATCATCGAGGAGAGCCGCCTCTACCTTCTCGACCGCGAGGACGGGCTTCGTCTCTACGCCTCTCAGCGGACCGAGTCTGCCGACGACTCGTGGTTTTCCGACCAGTCGAGCGTAGGCTCCCATGACAGCGAGCGCGTCGACCCAGACAACTACCGCGTGACCATCAACGCCCGCGAAGGCTACGAAATCTACCGCACCAACGGACTCTACTACATCATCGCCGCCGAGGGCGACACCTACGCCTCGCTGGGCGAGATATTCCGTCTGTCGGCCGCCAACCTGCGCAAGTTCAACGACCGCAAATCGGGCGACGAACCCAAAAAGGGCGACGTGGTCTTCATCCGCCGCAAGAGCAAGAAGTGGGAGGGCAACACCCGCTACCACACCGTCCTCGAGGGCGAGACTCTCTACGGCGTATCTCAGTCCTACGGCATCCGCCTGCGCTCTTTGGCCAAGCTCAACGGTCTGAAGGACAACGCCGTCATAAAGGCCGGCGACAAACTCAAGTTGAAATAAACTCTTCACTTTTTCTATGGATAATCATCCTCTTCGCGAGAAGATTCTCGAGACCATCGTCGCCAAGTCGACGCTCAAGCAGAAGGTCTTCGACAACACGTTCACCGTATTCAACGAGCTGAAAGACACGCTGCTCGAGATGGCATCCGAATTCGACGACGCGCTCGACGGCCGCCTCGACAAGCGCGTTCGCATCGAGTACCGCGACCGCGGCAAGTTCGAGGCCCAGCTCCAGATTGCCGACGATCTGCTCATCTTCCGCATGCATACCGACGTTTTCGAGTTCGACTCCAACCACATCCTGTGGCAGAACCCCTATGTTCGCGACGACAGGTCCAACTCCTACTGCGGCATCATCGACGTCTACAACTTCCTCTCCGACTCGTTCAAGCACAACCGCAACGCCGACGAGGGCTACATGACGGGCCGCATCTTCATCAACCGCGAGCGCTGCTACTTCGTCGAGGGCAAGCGCCAGGTCTCGATGCGTGCCGGTTCGTTCGGCAGCCGTCCCATCGACCGCGAGGGTCTGGTCTCCATCCTCGAGACCGCCATCAACTATGCACTCAACTTCGATTTGCTCGTCCCGCCGTTCGAGAACCACAAACGCGTGACCGTTGACCAGTTCAACACCAAGATGGACAACTCGAAGTTCGTCACGGGCAAGCGCCTCGACTACGATTTCAACGTCGACGACATCTGACACCGCAAACCATGAATTTCATTAAGGCCCACACTCTTCTGGCGCTGCTCTTCGCAGCCGCGCCTTATGCTTTCGCCGCACCTGCCGCCGACAATGCCGACCGCACTGCCGCCCAGCGCGCCGAGGCTCTTTTCGACCGCTATCTGTCTCTGCCCCGCCCCGCTTCGGCCGGCACGGGCCGCCCGGCAGCCGACGGCCGCCACTACTACGCCTCCATCCCTGGCGGCGGCATCGTCCGCCGCGCCTATGCCGACCGCAGCGTGTGCGACACTCTGCTGCGCCCGGGCACCGTCCCGGCCCTCGCCGGCTACGACTTCTCCAGCGACGGCATGATGCTCCTCGCCTCGGGCCGCAAACCCATCTACCGCCACTCCTTCATCACCGACTACTTCGTCGCCGGCCCCGAGGGCGTGCGTCCCCTTGCTCAGCACATACCCTACAAGCGCGACGCCGGCTTCTCGCCCGACGGCCGCACCGTGGTCTTCTCGAGCGGCAACGACCTGTGGCTCTGCGACGTTCAGACCGACTCCGTGCGCCGCATCACCGCCGACGGCCAGTGGAACAGCATCATCAACGGCACCACCGACTGGGTCTACGAGGAGGAGTTCGGCTTCACCCGCGCCTACGCCTTCTCGCCCGACAGCCGCTACGTAGCCTTCCTCCGCTTCGACGAGAGCCGCGTGCCTCTCTTTTCAATGATGCGCTACGACGGCACGCTCCACAACCGCGCCTTCGACTTCAAGTACCCCAAGGCAGGCGACCCCAACTCCGCAGTCACGCTGCTTCTGTGCGACACCGCCGACGGCACTGTGCGCACCATCGACACGGGTCCCGACACCGGCCAGTACATACCCCACATCGGCTGGACTCCAGGCGGCGAGCTCTACTTCTACCGCGTCAACCGCCGCCAGAACCTCTTCGAGGTGGTCCTCGTCAGCCGCAGCGGCCAGCGTGTCATCTACCGCGAGCAGTCGCCTCTCTACATCGAGCGCCCCTCTGCCGCCGACATCCTCTTCATCGACGCCGAGCGCTTCATCGTCAGCGAGGAGACCACCGCTGCCCGCCGCCACCTCTACCTGCACCACACCGGCCGGGGCCTCATCCGCTCGCTCACCTCGGGCAGCACCGAGGTCACCCAGATTGTCGGCGCCGACTCGTCGCGCGTGCTCTTCATGGCCGCCACTACGCCTCTGCGCCGCGACCTCTTCAGCGTCGACATTCAAAGCGGCAGCTGCAGCCGTCTTACCGACGGTGAGGGGTGGCACTCCGTGCAGTGCAGCGAGGGCATGAATTATTGGGTCGACACCTACTCTTCGGCCTCAAACTCCGGCCGCGTCACCGTTCACGACAGCCATGGCCGCCTTGTCGACACCCTTGCCGACCGCAGCAGCGAGCCTGCAACCCTGCCCCGCGAGTTCTTCACCTGGACCACCGAGCGTGGCGACACTCTCAACGCCTACGTCATCCTGCCTCCCGACTTCGACCCCGCGCGCCGCTACCCCGTTCTGCTCACGCAGTATTCTGGCCCCGGTTCGCAGCAGGTCGCCGACCGCATGAGCCACGACTGGTGCGACGTTCTGGCCCTCGAGGGCATCATCGTCGCCTGCACCGACGGCCGCGGCACGGGATTCCGCGGCGAGGCCTTCAAGAAGCAGACCTACGGCGAGCTCGGCCGCCGCGAGACCGAGGACCAGATATCCTTCGCGCGCTACATGGCCTCGCAGCCCTATGCCGACCCCGCCCGCATCGGAATCTACGGCTGGTCCTACGGCGGTTTCATGGCCCTCAGCTGCGCGCTCAAGGGCGCCGGCCTCTTCCGGGTCGCCATCGCCGTGGCTCCCGTTACCTCGTGGCGTTTCTACGACTCCATCTACACCGAGACCTACAACGGTCTTCCCGGCGACAACGCCGCGGGCTACGACGACAACTCGCCTCTCAACTTCGACGAGCGCCTCTCGCCCCGCACGCGCCTGCTGCTCATCCACGGCACCGCCGACGACAACGTCCATTTCCAGAACACCATCGAGATGGCCCGCCGTCTGAACAGCCGCGGCGAGCACTACGACATGATGGTCTACCCCGACCAGAACCACTCGATGCAGCCCGACGACATGCGCAACGTGCGAGTCAAGATGATTTCCTACATTCTGGAGAATCTATGACCTGCAGCCTGACCGTCGGCTCGCCTGCGGGCCCTCTGACGCTCACCGAAAGCGGCGGCGCTCTTGTGCGCATTGTCTTCGGCGACTGCGGCGGCACGTGCCGCACGCCGCTTCTCGACCTTGCCGCCCGGCAGATAGAGGAGTACTTCGCCGGCCGCCGCACCTCGTTCCAGCTGCCGCTGGCGCCTTCCGGCACGCCGTTCCAGCTCTCCGTCTGGCAGGCTCTACAGTCCATACCCTACGGCCAGACCCGCTCCTACAGCGATATAGCCTGCGCCGTCGGCCGTCCCCGCGCCTGCCGTGCCGCAGGCATGGCCAACAACCGCAATCCGCTGCCCATAGTCATCCCCTGCCACCGCGTCATAGGCGCCTCGGGAGCCCTCACCGGCTACGCCTCGGGGCTTCACATCAAGCGTCTGCTCCTCGAGCTCGAATCCCGACACACCGACCGTCCGTGAGCCGATACCGCCCATACTACGCTGCCAACCTGCGCCTTGCGCTGCCCGTAGCCCTGGCCCAGCTGGGTCAGGTCACCGTCCAGCTTGCCGACAACGCCATGGTCGGCCGCTACGGCGGCACCGACCCTCTGCCTCTTGCCGCCGTGTCGCTCGGCGGAGCCGTCGCCTTCATACCCTTCATCATCGGCATCGGCATCGCCATGGGACTCACGCCGCTCGTCGGCGAGCTCTTCGCCCGGGGCGATACCGAACGCTCGTCGCAGCTGCTTCAGAACGGCATCGTCTTCTACACCCTCACGGGCATCGCACTGCTTCTTGCGCAGCTTCTGTTCATCCCCTGCATCTACCATCTGGGCCAGCCCGTCGACGTTGTCGACATGTCGCTGCCCTACTACCGCATGCTCTGCTACAGCATGCCCTTCGTCATGTTGTTCGGAGCCTTCAAGCAGTTCCTCGAGGGCGTCGGCAACACCACTCTCGTCACGTTTGTCACCGTCCTGAGCAATCTGCTCAACATAGGCCTCAACTTCATCTTCATCTACGGCATGTGGGGCATTCCCGAGTACGGAGCCGAGGGTGCCGGCATCGCCACGCTCATCTCGCGCATCGCCCTTCCTCTGCTGCTCATTCCCATCTTCATCTCCCGCCGCCGCTACCGTCTCTACCTTCGCGGCTTCGGCCTGCGGCTGCACGGCGCCGCCGTTCGACGCCTGCTCACCACGGGCATACCCATCGCCGCTCAGATGTTTCTCGAGGCGGGCGCCTTCGTCGGCACGGGCCTGCTCATGGGACTCTTCGGCCAGACGGCCATCGGCGCCAACCAGATAACCACCACCGTGGCCAACTGCGCCTTCATGATAGTCATGGCCGTCGGTGCTGCCACCACCATCCTCGTCTCGCACCGCTACGGCGAGCGCAACATCCGCGAGCTCAGGCTCACCGTCGGCGCCTCCTATCGCCTGGGGCTGTTGTGGAACCTCTTCACCGCACTCATTTTCATCATCTTCCGCAATCATATACCGCTTCTGTTCACGGCCAATGCCGAGGTCATCCAGCTCACCTCGCGTCTGCTGCTGTTCGTTGCGCTGTTCCAGCTCTCGGACGGTCTTCAGAACATCTCTGTCGGCACCTTGCGCGGCATACAGGACGTCAAGATCATCATGCCCATCGCCTTTCTCGCCTACTTGGTCCTCAACATTCCCGCAGGCTGTCTTTTCGGCTTCGTTCTGGGCATGGGCCCCGAGGGTCTGATTCTCGGTTTCACGTTCGGTCTTACGGCCGCTGCGCTGCTGATGATGCTGCGCATACGCCGCCGTCTGCGCCATCTGAGCGCCTGCAGCGAATCCGTTTGCGGCAAATAGAATAATTTTTCGTATCTTTACGCGAATTATATGCATCTACGTCATGGATTCTGACCTGAAATATATACCCGAAATCGGCCGCGGCTGTTCATTCCGCGACGACGGCTTCGAATGCTCGGCCCGTCCCTGCGGCGGCTGCATGAAGCTTCACGAGACCCAGTGGCTCGACGGCTACCCCGACAACATACCCACCGACCTGGTCGAGGTTCGCTTCAAGAATACCCGCCGTTCGTTCTACCAGAACGTCAACGCCCTGCCTCTCAAGCCCGGCGACATCGTTGCCGTCGAGGCCTCTCCGGGCCACGACATAGGAGTCGTCTCGCTCACGGGCGACATGGTCGCCAAGCAGATACGCCGTCTGGGCTTCACGCCCTTCAACGGCGAGTACAAGAAGGTCTACCGCCTTGCCCGCCCCTACGACATCGAGCGCTGGCAGGAGGCCATAGCCCTCGAGCACGACACCATGATTCGCTCGCGCCGCATAGCTGCCGAGATGGGTCTGAACATGAAAATCGGCGATGTCGAGTACCAGGGCGACAAGATCAAAGCCATCTTCTACTACATCGCCGACGAGCGCGTCGACTTCCGCGAGCTCATCAAGGTCTTCGCCGAGCAGTTCCGCATACGCATCGAGATGAAGCAGATCGGCGCGCGCCAGGAGGCCGGCCGCATCGGCGGTCTGGGCGCCTGCGGCCGCGAGCTCTGCTGCGCCTCGTGGATTCCGGGCTTCTCGAGCGTCACGACCAACGCCGCCCGCGTTCAGGAGCTTTCGCTCAACCCCCAGAAGCTGGCCGGACAGTGCTCCAAGCTCAAGTGCTGCATGGTCTACGAATACGACACCTATGCCGACGCCCGCCGCGAGTTCCCGCGCCTTCGCGAGCCTCTGCTTTCGGTCGACGGCGAGTGGCACCACGTCAAGAACGACATTCTGGCCGGCACCATGCAGTTCAGCAGCAGCAAGGATACCCTTGCCAACATCACCACCATACCCGTCTCCCGCGTCAAGGAGATTCTTGCCGCCAACCGTGCCGGCATCAAGGTCGACTCGCTTCTCGGGGCCGACACCTCCGCACCCGCCGCCGAGGAACCCACCTACCGCTCTGGCTCCGACGAGGACAGCATCACCCGCTTCGACAACCGCGGAGGCAAGCGCCGCCGCAAGGCCCGCGGCGACAAATCCCGCGGCGAGCGCCAGATGCGCAGCGACAAGCCGGCCGACAGACAGGCCCAGGGCGAGCGTCCCCGCAACGGAGGCCACCGCGGCGACCGCCGCCATCACGGACGTCCGCACGGCGAGGGCGACAAAAACAGGTAGCGCACCATGAAACGGCCCGTCGTGCGGCTTCTGGCCGCTACACTTCTGGCCGCCTGTGCGGCATTTATCTGCGGCTGCGACCTGCAGCACCGCACCCTCATGACCGACATCCGCGATGCGTCCTGGACCCATCCCGTCAGCCTCACTTTTTCAAACAGCGACACCGTGAGTCTGGTCGACCTTCATCTGCTCCTGCGCTACGACCCGCGCCGCGCGCCGTCACGCCTCGGTCTCGACATCCGCACCGAGTCGGCCGATTCGCTCTTCTGCACCGAGCACATCGAAGCCTGGCTTCCGCGCGGTGGCCGCAGCCTCTCGCCGCTTCGCGACGCCGACATCGTCTGGCGCACCCGAGCCCGTCTGCATATCTGCGGCCAATACCGCATAACCCTCACACCCGCAACCGAAGCTGCAGGCATCGCTGCCGCCGGCATCGAAATAGTTGCGGCGGACTAAATCTCTCGACCATGGGAAAAGACAAACTACGCAAGTTCGCCGAAAATCTCACTTTCAGCTGCCTCGTTCAGCCCGACTTCAGCGACATCTTCAACCGCGACCATCCGCTCAAGGGGCGCTGGCGCGAAGATTTCTTCCATAACGACGCCCCCATCGTGCTCGAGCTCGGCTGCGGCAAGGGCGAGTACACCATAGCTCTCGCCGAGCGGGAGCCCGGCCGCAACTTCATCGGCATCGACATCAAGGGCGCCCGCATGTGGCGCGGAGCCAAGACGGCCGTCGAGCGCAACATCCGCAATGCAGGCTTTCTGCGCACGCGCATCGAGTTCATCGGCTCGTTCTTCGCCGAGGGCGAGGTCGACGAGCTGTGGATAACCTTCCCCGACCCTCAGCTCAAGACGCGCCGCGCCAAGAAGCGCCTCACGGGCCCCATGTTCCTCGAGCGCTACGCGCGTCTGCTCAAACCCGGCGGCGCCATCAACCTCAAGACCGACTCCAAGCACCTGTTCCGCTACACCTCGGCCGTCATCGACCGCTTCGGCCTCGAGTGCCGCATCGCCGAGGAGGACATCTACGGCTCGGGCTTCGCCGATGAGATTCTCTCGGTCAAGACGGCCTACGAGAGCATGTTCCTCGAGCGCGGCCTGCCCATAACCTACACCCGTTTCAGCCTCGGCAGCCGCCGCGAGTTCCCCCACTTCGACTGGGAGGGCGACGACATCGACGATAAGGACAACGAACTCGAGCGCAGCAACAGATGAAGTCGGCCGTATGGCATATCGCGGCACTTGTCACAGTCTCGATTTGGGGCACCACCTTCGTCTCGACCAAGGTTCTGCTTGCGGCCGGTCTCACCCCTTCGGGCATCTTCGCCATACGTTTTCTGCTGGCCTACGCCGGCATCTGGTTCTTCCCCGACCGCGGCGGTCGGCATCTCTTCAGCCGCTCGGTCACCGACGAGCTTCTCTTCGCGGCGCTCGGCATCACGGGCGGCTCGCTCTACTTCATCGCCGAGAATGAGGCTCTGCTCTACTCGCAGGCCTCCAACGTAGCCTTCATCGTCTGCACCACTCCCGTGCTGACCATGCTCATGATGTTTCTGCTGCGTCGCGGCGAGCGTCTCACGCCTCTGATGGCCGCCGGCACTCTGCTCTCGCTTCTGGGCGTCGGTCTGGTTGTCTTCAACGGCTGCAAGGTCCTCAGGCTCAACCCTGCCGGCGACCTTCTCGCCCTTGCCGCCGCCATCCTGTGGGCGCTCTACACGCTCATTCTCCAGCGTCTCGACGCCCGCTATTCGGTCACCATGATTACCCGCAAGACCTTCTTCTACGGTCTTCTCACGCTGCTTCCGCTGCTGGCCTTCCGCAGGCCCGATATCGATTTGGGCCTGCTGGCGCGCCCCGACGTCATCCTCAACCTGCTCTATCTGGGCATCGTCGCCTCGCTGCTCTGCTATGCGGCCTGGAGCCTCATAGTCAAGCACCTGGGTTCGACCCGCACCACCAACTACCTCTACGTCAACCCCGTCGTTGCCACCGTCACCTCTGCCGCCATCCTCGGCGAGCGCATCACGCCTCTGGCCATTGCGGGCGCGCTGATGATTCTTGCCGGCATCTACATGGTCGAGCGGCCGCAACGGCTATGAGTTGGCACGCATTATGATTTCCGCACCCATTATCTGAAACAATCGTTCTTCCGGCCTCAGCCGCGACAAACCGCAATCTCCGCACCATGGAAACCTGGATACAGTTCATCATCGGAATCCTCCTCATCGTCGGCGGCGCCGACGTTCTGGTCAAGGGCTCGTCGGCCCTTGCCCGCCGCCTCGGCCTCTCCGAGTTCATCGTCGGACTGACCGTCATGGCCATCGGCACCTCCACTCCCGAGCTTGCCGTCAGCCTCATTTCGGCCGTCAAGGGCTCCGCCGGTGCGGCTGTCGGCAATGTTGTCGGCTCGAACATCTTCAACGTCTTCGCCGCCCTGGGCATCTGCGCCGTCATCGCCCCCGTAGCGCTCACCGGCTCCAACATGCGGCGCGACATCCCCGCCGGAGTGGCCGCCGCAGCCCTTCTGCTGCTCTTCAAAGCCATAGGCTACATCCCGCGGGGTGCGGGCATCGCCATGATAGTGCTCTACACGGCGCTTATAATCTACACCGTCCGCACCTCCCGCGAGCGCACCCGCTCCGACTCCGACTCGCCCCGCATGCCGCTGCTTCTGGCCGTCATCATGATCGCAACGGGCATCGCCTCGCTCATCTGCGGCGGCGACACATTCCTCGACAGCGCCACTACTCTCGCCCGCCACTGGGGCATGTCCGAGGCAGCCATCTCCGTCACTCTCGTGGCGGCCGGCACCTCCATGCCCGAGCTTGTCTCGTCTGTTGTGGCCCTCTGCCGCGGCAAGGGCGACATGGCTCTGGGCAACATCATCGGCTCGAACACTGTCAACATACTCGTCGTGCTGGGCATCAGCGCCGCCGCGCGGCCTCTGTCGCTCCACGACATCACCCTCTTCGACCTCGGCATCATGACTTCGGGCATGATTCTCATATTCATCTCGGCCTACACCTTCCTCAAGCGCCGTGTCGACCGCATCGAGGGAATCATCTTCGTCGCCATCTACGTCATTTACATCCTCCGCAACATCAACGCCATATGAAGCCCCGCCTGCATCTCGAGACTCCCGACGGCAGCCGCCGCATCGTTCTTCACACCTGCTGCGCGCCCTGCTCGTCTGCCATCATCGAAGCCCTTGCCGACAACGGCATCGAGCCGCTCATATTCTATTACAATCCCAACATCTACCCCCGCGACGAGTATCTCAAGCGCCGCGACGAGTGCTCGCGCTACGCCCGCAGCCTCGGACTCGAGATCATCGACGGCGACTACGACCACGACTCCTGGCGCGCGGGCGTTGCCGGTCTTGAGCAGGAGCCCGAGCGCGGCGCCCGCTGCTCGGTCTGCTTCCGTATGCGCCTGATTCGCGCCGCCGAGCTCGCCGCCGGTCGCGGCATCACTCTCTTCGCCACCACCCTCTCCTCCTCCCGCTGGAAGAACCAGGCCCAGATTGCCGAGGAGGGCCGCACGGCCGCCGCACTCTACCCCGGCACCATGTTCTGGGACTACAACTGGCGCCGCGGCGGTCTTCAGGAGCGGCGCAGCGAGCTCATCCGCCAGATGAACTTCTACAACCAGCTCTACTGCGGCTGTGAGTTCTCTCTCGGCAGCCGGCGCGACACCCCGTCCGACAAATAAAAAGAGATGCGGAGTGGCCTTTCAGCCCTCCGCATCTCTTTTCACGCTCTGTCTTCCGACTCTGCGCTAAGCCTTCTTCTTGGCCGTCTTGGCACTCTTTGCCGTCTTGGCCTCCAGCGCCTTGTCCACCTCGATTATGAAGTCCGACAGCACGTTCATGTAGTTTATGAATGCCTCATACGACGAACCGTAGGGGTTGAAGTACGAGTGCACGT
This sequence comes from Alistipes sp., assembly GCA_022511345.1. Classification (GTDB taxonomy): domain Bacteria; phylum Bacteroidota; class Bacteroidia; order Bacteroidales; family Rikenellaceae; genus Alistipes. The sequence continues at coordinate 16,810 of JAFLRR010000008.1, read as the reverse complement.
CGCCGTCCGAGAGCCACTTTGTAGCCATATAGTAGAAGTGGTCCGACGTCTGCAGGAAGTTCCACACATAGTCGAAATCCTTGCTCTTGAGCTTCTCGATTTTCTCCTTCTGGTCATAGAGCTTGGCAAAAGCCTCGTTCTGCAGCTCATTGCCCAGCCATGCGGTCACGTCGCGCTCCTCGTCGGCCCACGACATCACATGCGGACAGTGGAGCACCGACACGGGCTGATACTTCTTGGCCGTTTCGCTGACGGTGCAGAACTCTATCTGCTTCGACTTGAGCGCCGCTGCGGGCAGCGCCTTCATGAACTCGAATATTCCGGTGTCAGCATGCTGGTGCTCGCCGAATGTCTCGTAGTCCATAAACAGGTTCACCACCTCGCCGGGATTCTCCTCCGAGGTGAGCCACGATACATACTTCTCTGCCGTGAGCGGATACTGGTCCCAGCCGCGGTCCGAGAAACGGAAAGCTATGTCGTCCGAGAGTTTGTAGTTGCGCAGCAGCAGGCGCAGCTTCTGGTCTATAGCATTTGCATACACGAAGTTCGGCGACTTCCATCCCAGCACGTGGCGCGCGCCTTCTGCCAGCATCACCTTGAATCCCAGTTCAGCCACCATTGCGCCTATTTCGTCCGAGTATATCAGCTCCGTGTTTCTGAAAGCCACGGGCTTCACTCCGAACTCGGCCTTCATGAGAGCCGTGTGACGCTTCACCTGGTCGGTGAAGTCCTCCTTCGAAGCCAGCGAGGCCAGCGAGTGCGAGTATGTCTCGGCCAGGAACTCCACGCATCCCGTTGCGGCCAGCTCGCGGAACGAGTCGAGCACCTCGGGAGCATATGCGCGGAACTGCTCTATGGCCGTACCCGTTATCGAGAACGAGCAGCGGAATTTACCCTTCTGCTCCTTTATAGTCTTGAGCAGCAAGCTGTTCATGGGCAGATAGCACTGACGCGCAATCTTCTGCATAATCGAACGGTTTGTCAAATCATCCAGATAGTTGTGGTCCTTGCCCATATTGAAAAATCGGTAGTTCTTCAGTCGCCACGGCTGATGAACCTGAAAATACAGACAAACAGTTTTCATATATCGTCTCTTTTTTATTTTATTACTTCTTGCGCTCTATGGCCTGCTCGTATACGGCCTTGATTTTCGCCGCCGCGTTGTTCCACTTCAGACCCGTAACCTCTTCGAGGCCCTTCTCCGCGAACATTTTCGACAGAGCCGGATACGTAATCAGTCCGTAGATAGCGTCGGCCATCGCATCGACATCCCAGTAGTCGACCTTCACGGCATAATCCAGCACTTCGGCCACGCCGCTCTGCTTCGATATTATCACGGGCACGTTCGAGCGCATCGCCTCGAGTGGCGATATTCCGAAGGGCTCCGACACCGACGGCATGATATACACGTCCGACAGCTGGAACATCTTGTGCACATCCTCGCCTCTGAGGAATCCGGTGAAGTGGAATCTGTCGGCTATTCCCAGACGCGCCACGCGGCGTATCACATGGTTCATCATGTCGCCCGAGCCGGCCATCACGAAACGCACGTTGGGCACTCTCTTGAGCACCTTGGCCGCAGCCTCCACGAAGTAGTCGGGACCCTTCTGGTATGTTATTCGGCCCAGGAATGTCACGATTTTGTCCTTCACGCCGCGTTCTGGCGCGGCTGCCGAATTTTCGGCGAATCTCACTGCGTTGTGCACCGTCACCACGCGGTCTGCGGGCACTCCGTATTTCTCGATTACGATGTTTCGCGTCAGGTTCGACACCGCAATGACCATGTCTGCCGCATGCATTCCGGCACGCTCTATGGCATATGTCTGCGTGTTTATGTTCTCGCCGCTTCGGTCATACTCCGTTGCGTGCATGTGCACCACCAGGGGTTTTCCCGAGACTCTTTTTGCGGCTATTCCGGCAAAATACGTAAGCCAGTCGTGCGCGTGAATCACGTCGAACTTGCCCTCGAGCTCCTTTGCCACCTGCGCTGCCACCACGGCATACCGCGCCACCTCCTCCATGAGGTTCGCGCCGTATTTTCCCGAGAATGTATACCTCTGCTTCCACACGTCGGTGGTCGACCACACCTTTCGTCCCGACTTGACATACTCCTCATGATACGAGGCATACTCTTCGGGCGAGATGTAAGGCACCATGTTGGAGTCGATGTGTATGAACGACATCTTTTTGAGAATATCGTCGGCTCCGCCGTCGGTCATGTTATACAGAGCCTCCACGTCGCTGGCATTGACCACATGCACGAATCGGCGGTCTTCGTCGCCGTATGCCCGTGGCATGACGAACGTCACCTCCACGCCGTTGCGCGCCAGACCTCGCGTCATGCCGTAACATGCCGTGCCCAGTCCGCCTGCGATGTGCGGGGGAAACTCCCATCCGAACATTAAAACTCTCATCGTCACTTATTTTTATTGTTCTCTCTTACTTTTTAGCAGCCTTGGCTCCCCTCTTTGCCGCGGGAGCCTTTTTCGCCGCAGCCTCCTTGGGCTTGGCAGCCGTTCGTGCGCTCGCGGCAGCCTGCCTCTTCGCCGGGGCGCTCTTTTCGGCCTTTGCGGGCGCTTTCTCAGCCGCAGCTCTCTTTGCGGGCGCCTTCTTGGCCGACGAATACTCCTCAACCATGCGGCAAATCTCCAGCACGGCGCCCACGCTCCACGCCTGCGACATCGAGCCCTTGGGCGCATGCGGCGGGTCGGCGTCGTAAACCTCGTTCACCGAACCTATGCAGTATGCCTGAATATCCTCCTCGAAGTACTCGAGCATCTGCCGCGCCTGGGGCAGGAAACGCTCGCCGTCCAGGTCGAAGCATGCACGCACATAGAATGCCAGCGGCCAGATCCACACCGTACCGTTCTTTCCGGCTATGTCCCGCTGCGCCTGGTCGCCCTCGAGCGTACCTTTGTACAGGGGGTTCAGAGGCGACAGCGAGCGCAGTCCGCGCGGAGTGAGCAGGTGTCTGCGCACGGTCATTATCACGTCCACAATCTTGTGTTCGTCTATCATTTTGTATGGCAGCGCGCACGCCAGCACCATGTTTGGTCTGATGAACTTGTTGACCTCGAACTGGTTCACATAGTCCGCCAGGTATCGCTCCTCGTCCAGCCAGAACTTGCTCTCGAACGAAGCGCGAGTCTTCTGCGGCAGCTCTTTCCACACCTTGACGAATGCCTTGTCGCCGAATTTTCCGGCCAGGTCGAGCGTGTAGCATACGGCATTGTACCAGAGTGCCTGAATCTCCACTGCATATCCGTCTCGCGGGGTCACGGGCACGCCGTCTACCTTCGAATCCATCCACGTGAGAGCCTCTCCTGGAGCTGCGGCCCATACCAGGCCGTTGTCATGCAGCGCCACCTTGCCGTCTATTCCGTCGCGGTAGGACGCCAGCACAGCCTTCATCACCTTTCCGTATCGCTCCCACACGGCTTTGTCGCCTATTTCGTTCTCCAGCTGCTGCAGCGTTCTGAAGAACCACAGCGGGGCATCTGCAGCCGTCGCCGCGTCTGCCGAGCCGGCGAACCGGCCTCCGGTCATCTCGCGCACCATCGTGTCGAGCACCTCCATGCAGTCCTCCTTGTATCCCTGCTCGAGCGTTATTCCCGGCAGCGACACGAGTGTCTGACGGCCTATCACCCCGAACCACGGATATCCGGCTATCACCTCCGTTCTGTTGCCCGGGCGGCGTATGACGAACTGGCGTGCCGAGTGGTGCAGGCAGCTCAGGAAGTCTATTTTGTGGGTTCTGCGGGCTATCGACGCCGAGAAAGTCTCCTCTATCTCTTTCGACGACTGCATCTCCGCCGTCGAGGCCGAGAATATCACGCTTTCGCCCTTCTTTATTTTCATTTCGAAGTAACCCGTCGTCAGCAGGTCCTCATATCCGTCGTATCCGCGCTCCAGCTCGTGGCGGTACTCGAAGTCGTAGTACCAGTCGGGAGCCGCCACGAACTCGGCATCCGGACGGTTCGTCTGCATGTACAACCAGGGGAATCCCTCATAGAGACGGTTTTTCACTCCGTTTATCACCGGATACGAGCGGCCCTCGGCCTGCATGTTGGCCTTCGAGAGGGCATGCTTGTCGCGGAATGCGAGGAACGGGCGCAGCCGCAGCGTCGTCTCCGAGTGTGCATCCACGAGCGTGTACCGAATCATCAGCTGCGTGCGTTTGTGAATCCACAGCAGCTCCTTGCGCAGTATGACTCCGCCCACGCGGTACGTTATCGTGGGTGTCGGCGTGTACGCGAAATCGGTTATGTACTTGTGGCCGCGGGGCTCGTATACTCCGCGGAAACGGTGCAGCGCGAGGTTGAACTCCTGACCGTGCTGGATTACAGTTTCGTCGAGCGACGAGAGCAGCACATAGCTGCGGTCGCTTTCGTCGACGGGTGCGACAATCAACCCGTGATACTTTCGGGTGTTGCAGCAGACTATCGTGGTGCTCATGTAGCCTCCGCGACGGTCCGTAGCGAGCATCTCTCTCTGCAGCGAGTACTCGAGATTGCCCAGTGCGCTTTTGTCGAATGTTAATGCAGACATCTTTCTTACTGTTGGTTCGCTTCTATCGTAAAGTTAGAAAACTTTTTTGAAACGAACAATTTTTTTTGTCCTGATTCTCATCCGGGCCATCTCTCCGGCAGCCGCCGAGGCCGCCGGAGAGTCCGTCCGAACTCTTTTATGCCCACTTCACCAGCGCGAAGTCCATGCGGTGCGGCAGGCGCTTGTTCTTGGGGAATATTCTTATGGCCACGTCGAACATACCGGTGTTGCTGGGGGTGTAGTCCAGCGCATATGTCACATGTCCGTCCTGCGTCTTTTCGCGCTTCATCTCGCAGGTCTCTATCACGTTCGCGCCGTGACCCTGTTCGATTTGCTTTGCGATTACCACCTCGGCGCCGATATCCTCGGGGCTGAGACCCGCTATGTCGAGCGTCACGGCGAAGTGATACTCCGAGCCCACATACACGGCCTCGTTCTCTATCATCACACGCTGCACGTCGAGCACTCTGACGTTGTCCCAGGCGGCCGACACCTTTCGTTTCCATGCGGCGATTTCGCGCGCCATCATGTAGTCGCCGGCCACTATGCTGCTCTTGCGTGCCGCCAGCTTGTTGTAGAAACGCTCCTCATAGTCCACGAGCATTCGGTTCGTGGTGAAGTTCGAGGCTATGTCCGCAATGCACTTCTTTACCGAAGCCACCCACTCGTAGGGGATATTCTTCTCGTTGCGCTTGTAGTACTTGGGAACAATCTCCTGCTCGATGGTATTGTAAATCATCTCTGCGTCCAACTCATCCTGGAAGTTCGAGTCGGAGAATGTCTGCTCCATCGGAAGCATCCATCCGGCGCCCTCCTTGTAACCCTCGACCCACCAGCCGTCGAGCACCGAGAACTGCATCACGCCGTTCATCACGCACTTTTCTCCCGACGTACCCGAAGCCTCCAGCGGACGGGTCGGGGTGTTGAGCCACACGTCCACGCCCTGCACCATTCTGCGGGCCAGCTCCATGTCGTAGTTCTGCAGGAATATGATTTTGCCCACGAACTCCGGGCGGGTCGAAATCTCTACGATTCGCTTTATGAGGTCCTGACCAGGTCCGTCCTGCGGGTGAGCCTTTCCGGCGAATACGAACTGCACGGGGTGCTTGGGGTCGTTTACTATCTTGGCCAGACGGTCCAGGTTCTTGAAGAGCAGGTATGCACGCTTGTACGTAGCGAAACGTCGTGCGAAACCTATGGTCAGCACCTCGGGCTTTATTCCGTCGGCGATCTGCACCATCTGTCTGGGCGAATCCAGACGCACCTTGTTGGGGTCGCTGTAACGCTTGCGGATAGTCTTTATAAGTCTGTTCTTGAGGAACATTCTCTCGTTCCAGAGCTCCTCGTCCGATATTTCGTAAACCCTCTGCCACTCGGGGATGTCATATGTGTGACCATCGAATCCCTTGGGGAAGTATCTTGCATAGAGACGTCTGAGGTTCGAAGCCGTCCATGTCGGGAAGTGCACGCCGTTGGTGACATATCCTATGTGCAGCTCGTTCTTGAAGTATCCGGGCCACATTCCGCCCAGAATATCCTTCGACACCTCGCCGTGCAGCCACGACACGCCGTTGACCTCCTGCGAGAGGTTGCAGGCCAGCACCGACATCGAGAACTTCTCGTTGGGGTCGTTCGGATTCGTGCGTCCCAGGTTGATAAACTGCTCCCACGTGATGCCCAGCACGTCGGGATAGTGCGACATGTACTGGCGAATCATCGACTCGGGGAATGCGTCGTGACCTGCGGGCACGGGCGTATGCGTAGTGAACAGCGACGAGGAGCGAATCACCTCCATCGCCTCCGAGAAGGAGAGCTTCTTGCGGTTTACCAGGTTGCGTATGCGCTCTATTCCGATGAATGCCGCGTGGCCCTCGTTGCAGTGGTACACATCCTGCTTTATGTTCATCGCGCGCAGAGCCCTCACACCGCCGATACCCAGCAGAATCTCCTGCTTGAGACGGTTCTCCCAGTCGCCGCCGTAGAGGTAGTGCGTCACCTGACGGTCCTCGTCGAGGTTTGCCTCGAAGTCGGTATCCAGCAGGAACAGGTCGGTGCGGCCCACCTGGCAGCGCCATATTCGCGCCGAGAGGGTGCGGCCCGGGAATGCTATCTGCACCGTTGTCCAGTTGCCCTCTTCGTCTCGCACGGGCGAAATGGGCAGCTTGAAGAAGTTCTGCGCCTCATATGTAGCCTCCTGGGCGCCCTGAGCCGACAGACGCTGCGTGAAGTATCCGTATCTGTAGAGCAGACCCACGGCCACCATCGGCACATTTTTGTCCGAGGCCTCCTTTATGTAGTCTCCGGCCAGAATACCCAGACCTCCCGAATATATCTTCAGCGACGAGTGCAGACCGTACTCCATCGAGAAGTATGCAATTTTCGGCGCCTCGGGTTCGGGCTTCTCGTTCATGTACTCCTTGAACTGTGCATACACCGCATCCAGACGCGAGAGGAACTCCATGTCGCGCTCCAGCTCGTGCAGACGCTTCACCGACAGACGGTCCAGCAGCACTATGGGGTTTCGGTCCACCTTGTCCCAGAGTTCGGGGTCTATCGACTCGAACAGGTCGCGTGCTCCGAGCGTCCAGCTCCACCAGAGGTTGTTCGAGAGCTCCTGCAGCGCCTGCAGACGTGCGGGGAATGTCTTCTCGACCATCATTCGGTGCCATGTGGGCTGCTCGACTATGAGCTGCTGGCGCACGAAGTTTATCTGTTCGTAGTTTGCGCCGCCCTCGTCGAGCACGGCCCGGTTCGTGCGGGCGATCGAGTTCTCTATGGCATCCGAGTATGCCTCCTCGTAGTGAGTTATGAGATTCTTCCACAGCGCGGTCTTCGATATTCTGAGGGCCGACTTGCGGGCCTCGTCCAGCTTTTCGGGCGAGAGGTGCACGAACCGCAGCACCGCGTCGGTTATGTCGGCCGCCACCTCCGAGGCGTTGTAGTCGTCGCGAGCGACAATCTCCACGCCGTCATGCTCGGGCAGTTTTGCCACCCACTTTCCGAATCCTGCCAGGGTCGTGGTGAGCGTGGGCACCGAGAAGGCCACCGACTCCAGCGGGGTGTAACCCCACGGCTCGTAGTACGAGGGGTATACCGTCAGGTCCATACCCACCAGCAGTTCGTAGTAGTTCTTGTTGAATATTCCGTCGTTGCAGTTCAGATACGTCGGCACGAAAATCACCTTCACCTTCGCATCGTCGCGCATGAGCACCGAGTCCTTCATCGAGTTTACCAGCTGGTCCGACGACAGATACTCGAGGTAGTGCGTCGAATGCTTGTACTGTGCGGGGTCTATTGGCGAGGAGGGGTCCGCCAGATGGCGCTGCAGGTCTGTGCGCGCTCCGTTGTTGGCCGCGGGCACGGTTATGTATACCAGCACCTCGCGGTCGAGCTCCTGCGACTCGGCCAGACGCTTGAGGGCCTCCACGAACACATCCAGGCCCTTGTTTCTGAACTCATACCTTCCGCTGGTACCCACTATCAGCGGGTCACCCGCGAACTTTATTCCCAGACATGCCTCGGCCACCGATATCATCGCCTTTCTGGCCTCCTTGCGTTTGTTGGCATACTCGCGGCCGGTCCACACGAAGTCGTTCTCGAATCCGTTGGGGGTCACTCCATCCACTTCGCGGCCCAGCAGGTACCGGCACTCGTTTGCCGTTATGTCGCTCACCGTCAGGAAGACGTCATGGTTTGCCGCCGCCGCCTTTTCTATCGAGTGCTTGGCCACCACGTTGAACTGGCGCGCCAGCTCGTCTGCGTTGAACGAGGTGAGCTCGTTGTACAGCGGCAGCATGTTTCCGGCGATGCATCTTCCGGCCACCGTTGCGTGGGTCGTGAAGAGCGTGGCCACATACGGCGAGAGCTTGCGCAGGTAGAGACCTCCGGCTGCCGTCATCCACTCATGGAAGTGTGCAGCCACCTTGTCTGTGGCCGGGCAGAGGTTCTCCACATACGATGCTATCACCTTTCCGGCCGCCACTCCGAACAGCACGGGCTCTATGTAGTCCCACTGACCCGATATCGAGTCCACGTGGTAATCCTCCCATATCTGCTTGAGTATATCGTCCTTGCCGGGTATCAGCGACGTGAAGTCCACCAGAATCACTATCGGCGAGCCGTTGATCTTCCAGCGTCCGGTGCGGATTCTGATACCGTCGTTGTACACCTGCTGGCGCCAGTTTCTCAGCAGGTTCGGGTCCTCCTCGAATTCGGGGTTCGCCCCTTCATGCTGCAGGTCGGGGCCCACGAGCACATATTTGTCGCCGAATTTTTCGGTAAGAGTCAACGCCTTGGTCGCAATCACGGTGTGTATGCCGCCGATCTTGTTGCATACTTCCCAGCTTATCTCGAACAGATAATCGGGCGTAAGTTTGGTTTTGCTCATAAAACTTTTAAGGTATGAATATTTTCCGATTTTAATTTTTCCGTCGTTTCGATTCCTCGCGGAATCGCGCGCAAAGGTAATACTTATATTTATATAAAACAAATCCTCTCAACCCCCTGCAGCCCGGGTTCAGAGCTCGAAAAGCGCCGAGGCCACATAGTCCGAAATCATGAATTTTTCGGGCGGAATCACCATCCTGCAGCCCTTCTGCACCAGCGCTCCGGACCTTACGAACGGCTGCGCGGCCCGCTCCAGCGCCTCCGCGCCGCTCTGCCCGAAACGCTCCGCGAAAGCTCTCATATCCAGCCCTTCGGCCCGTCTCAGCGAGAGCATCACCATCTCGTTGCGCATATCCTTCCGGGTCAGCACTTCGCATTCGCGGCCGCGGCCCGCCGCATACTCCTCCACCGACGACGAAGCGCGGCTTCTCACCCGTCCTGTAAACGAGTGCGCCCCGGCGCCTATCCCCAGATACGGGGTTGCGTCCCAGTACGACGAGTTGTGCTTCGCGCGGCGGCCCGGCAGGGCATAGTTCGACACCTCGTAGTGTTCATATCCGGCAGCCGTAAACAGCTCATGCAGGGCCATATATTCTCTCTCTCCGCGCTCCTCGTCCACTTCGCTCATCTCGCCCCGGGCCACACGTCTGCCGAAAGCCGTCCCGGGCTCGATTGTCAAATGATATGCCGAAACATGCTCGGGCTCAAGGCTCAGCATACGCCTTGCATCTTCCGCCGAGCGCTCCTCGCCGAATCCTCCCATTCCGAATATCAAATCCACCGAGATGTTGTCGAAACCCGCTTTTCGCGCCCTCTCCACTGCCTTCAGGGCCTGAGCTGCCGTGTGTCGGCGGTTCATGGCCCTGAGACACGCATCGTCGAGCGACTGTATGCCTATGCTCAACCTGTCGGCCACCCTTCGCAGCCGGCGCAGGTAGTCGTCCGTGGCATCGTCCGGATTTATCTCCACCGTGCACTCCTCCACCTGCGACAGGTCCAGACATCCGGCCGCCGTCTGAACAAGCCTCTGCAGCTCTTCGGGCGGCAGCAGCGAGGGTGTCCCGCCGCCGAAGTACACGGTCCTTATACGCTTGTCTTCCAGCTCGGTGCATCTCTCGCGCAGCTCTCTGTGCATCGCCTGCAGCACATCCCCGCAGCGGCGCATGTCGGCCGTGCGCACGAAGTCGCAGTAGGCGCATATCCGCTTGCAGAAAGGTATGTGAAAATAGAGTGCCGACATATCGTTTTTTTCGTTTCCGCAACCCGAATTTACTAAAAATTTCCTTTTCAGCCATGCCCCGCCCTCATTTCTCCTGCGGCCCGTGCTCCGCCGGCCTCCGCCTCAGCGCCTGCCCTCCGCCTCAGCGCCCTTAGGATCAGAATTGCCTTTTTGCGGAAAATCCTTAACTTTGTCCTGCGGAACACACACCCGCCAAAGCCTATGTACAAGAAACTGATACGGCCGCTGCTCTTCGCCTTCAGCGCCGAACGGGCACACAACATAGTCGTTGCCGCCCTGCGCATCGCCGGAGTCATTCCGGGCATGCACCGTCTTTTCCGGCGGCTGTGGGCCGTCGAGCACCCCTCGCTCGAGCGCGAGGTCTTCGGTCTTCGCTTCCGCAACCCCGTCGGAGCCGCCGCGGGCATCGACCGCAACGGCGAAATCTTCCGCGAGCTCTCCGCCGCAGGCTTCGGCTTCGTCGAGGTAGGCACCGTCACGCCCCGCCCCGAGGCCGGCAATCCCCGTCCGCGCATGTTCCGCCTGCCTCAGGACCTGGCCCTTGTCAACCGCTCGGGCCGCGTCAACAAAGGTCTCGAGCGTGTCATCGAGAATCTGCGCCACGACCACGGCGACATGGTCCTGGGCTGCAACATCGGCAAAAACAGCGTCACGCCTCCCGAGAATGCCGCTGCCGACTACCTCAAGTGCTTCCGCCGCCTCTACCGCCTTGTCGACTACTTCACCGTCAACATCAGCGGCAACGCCGCGGCCCACGAGTTCGCGCCGCGCACCCGCGAGCAGATAACCGCCATCCTCGAGCCTCTGTTCGACTTCCGCCGCGGCCAGGACCTCTACCGTCCCGTGCTGCTGAAGATTTCGCCCGACATGACCGACGAGGAGATCGACATGGTCTCCGACATCATGATTCAGACGCCTCTCGACGGCATCGTGGCCGTCAACGCCACCGCCTCGCGCGACGGGCTCAAGTCGTCGCGGCGCGACATCGCCGCCTGCGGCATCGGCACCCTGAGCGGCGCTCCGCTCACCGCCCGCGCCGTCGAGGTCGTGCGCCGCATCTGCCGGCGCTCGGGCGGCGCCTATCCGGTCATCGCCACCGGAGGCATCATGAGCCCCGCCGACGTGCGCGCCATGTTTGCCGCGGGCGCCAGCCTCGTGCAGCTCCACACGGCTCTCGTCTACGAGGGTCCGCGCATCATCTCCGACATCTGCAGCGACCTGGCCGCAGATGCCGCTCCCTCAGACACAAAAACCGAATGACCGTGCAAGCCTGCGTAATCACCATCGGCGACGAGATTCTCATAGGTCAGATCGTCGACACCAACGCCGCCGGCATCTCGCGCCGCCTGAACGCCATCGGAGTCACCGTCACCGAGCGCACCTCCATCGGCGACCGCGGCGACCGCATAGCCGAGGCCGTCACCCGCGCCCTTCAGCTCTACGACATCACCATAATCACCGGCGGACTCGGCCCCACCAAGGACGACATAACCAAGTCGACCCTGGCCGGTATATTCTCCTCGGACATGGTCCGCAACCAGGCCGTCGCCGACCACGTGCGCACCATGCTCCAGGCCCGCGGCATAGCCTACAACGAGCTCAACCAGAGCCAGTCTATGGTGCCGCGCTGCTGCACGGTGCTCTTCAACCGCCACGGCACGGCGCCGGGCATGTGGTTCGAGCGCGACGGACACATAGTGGTCTCGCTGCCGGGCGTCCCCTTCGAGATGGAGCACCTCATGGACGACGAGGTCCTGCCGCGCCTCAGGGAGCGCTTCGACCTGCGGCAAATCGTCCACCGCACCATGATTACCTCGGGCCTTGCCGAGTCCATACTGGCCGAGCGCATCGCCGAATGGGAGTCCTCGCTGCCCCCGCATCTGCACCTGGCCTATCTTCCGTCGGCCTCCGTCGTGCGCCTGCGGCTGTCGGCCTACGAGGTCGACGGCGAGTCCGTCGCCAACGAAATCGACGCGCGCTTCGAGGCTCTGCGCAAGCTGATTCCGCAGCACATCCTCGGATTCGAGAACGCCACGCTGCAGGCCGCCGTGCACGAGCTTCTGACCTCCCGCGGCAAGAGCCTCGCCGTCGCCGAGAGCTGCACCGGCGGCTCCATCGCCGCACGCTTCACCGCCATGCCGGGCGCCTCGGCATACTTCCTGCTGGGCGCCGTGACATACAGCAACCGCTCGAAGGTCGACGTTCTGGGTGTTCCGGCCGAGACCATCGAACGCTACGGCGCTGTCAGCGAGCAGGTTGCACGCGCCATGGCCGAGGGCGTGCGCCGCATCTCGGGCGCCGACTACGGAGTCTCCACCACGGGCATCGCGGGACCCTCGGGCGGCACGGCCGACAAACCCGTCGGCACGGTGTGGATAGCCGTCAGCTCGGCGGCAGGCACCGTCGCCGTCATGAAGCAGTCGGGCACCGACCGCGGACAGATTATCGAACGCGCCTCCGGAGCCGCCGTGGCTCTGCTGCGCGACAAAATAATTAATAATTAGCAATTAGAAATTAGAAATCGGCATAGAAAAAATAATTACTCATTACTAATTATTAATTACTAATTTTGAACCTCGTTCTAAATATCTCTCCCTGCCCCAACGACACATTCATGTTCGATGCGATGCTGAACGGCCGCATCGACTGCGGCGGCATGCACTTCAGCACCGAGTACCGCGACATCGAGGAGCTCAATGCCTGCGCCCTGCGCGGCACGGTGCAAATCAGCAAGATAAGCGCCGCCCTGCTGCCCGAAATCATCGACCGCTACCGCCCTCTGACCAGCGGCGCCGCCCTCGGCCGCGGCAACGGTCCCCTGCTTGTCCGCCGCCGCGGCGACGAGGCGCCCCTCGGCCGGGTAGCCGTCCCGGGACTTCACACCACTGCCGACTGCCTTCTGCGGCTGCTCTTTCCCGCGATTCAGGAGCGCCGGCCGGTGCTCTTCTCGCAGATTGCCGAGGCTGTCGAGCGTGGCGACTTCGACGCCGGGGTGCTCATACACGAGGGACGATTCGTCTATGAGCGCCGCAACCTCGAGCTTGTGGCCGACCTGGGCCAGCTGTGGGAGCAGCGCACAGGGCTGCCGCTGCCGCTGGGACTTATCGTTGCGCGCCGCGACCTCGGCGAGCAGACCATCGACAGCATCGACAACCTCCTGCGCCGCAGCATCGAATACGCCTTCGCCCATCCGCAGGCCTCGCGCGCATATGTCAAGTCGCATGCCCGCGAAACCGAAGACGAGGTCATAGAGAAGCATATCTCGCTCTTTGTCAACGACTACTCCCTCTGCATGGGCGACGACGGTCGCCGTGCCGTCAACATCCTCACGGGCCTGAATCTCTAATCGTCCCCGCCTCTGCTCCGAGGTCCCGGCAGAGGGTCCGGGCAATAAATTTGACGATATTATTTGCCCGTATTGAAAATTATTCCTAAATTTATAATCGCTAAAAAACCGGCATAACTTAAAACTTCGTAACCATATGAAAAACTATTCAGCCAAGGAGCTCAAAAACATCGTCCTCATCGGCGCCCCGGGCACAGGCAAGACGACTCTTGCCGAGGCCATGGCCTATGAGGGCAAGGTCATCGACCGTCGCGGCGCAATCGAGACCAACAACACCCTCTCGGACAACACCGACATCGAACACGAATACAAACGTTCGATATACTCCACCATACTCTTCACGGAGTTCATGGGCTACAAGCTCAACATCGTCGACTGCCCGGGTTCCGACGACTTCTGCGGCAGTCTCTTCTCGGCCTTCAAGGCTTGCGACGTGGGCGTGATGCTCTTCAACGCACGCAACGGCTGGGAGGTCGGCAGCGAGATACAGGCACGCTATGCCCGCCTGCTCAAGAAGCCCGTCATCGGCGTCATCAACCAGCTCGATGCCGACAACGCATCGTTCGAGACGGCATACGAGAGCATCAAGGCCGCCAGCCGCGTGAAGCCCGTCATCGTGCAGTATCCCGTGAACCAGGGACCGCAGTTCAACGCCTTCATCGACGTGCTGCTGATGAAGATGTTCCGCTTCAAGGACGAGAACGGCACCCGCGAGGAGCTGGAGATTCCCGCCGAGGAGATGGAGCGCGCAGCCGAGCTCAACAAGGAGCTCGTAGAGATGGCTGCCGAGCATGACGAGGCTCTCATGGAGCTCTACTTCGAGAAGGGCACCCTTCACCAGGACGACATCCGCGCCGGCCTGAAGATAGGCGTTGCCAACCGCGAGGTTATGCCCATCTTCTGCGCGAGCGGCAAGCGCGACATCGGCACCAAGCGTATCATGGAGTTCGTAATCAACGTGGCTCCGGGTCCGCTCAAGGCTCCCAAGTTCACCACCGTCGATGGCGAGCAGCTCGACGCCGACGCTTCGCAGCCGGCTGTTGCATTCGTCTTCAAGAGCCAGATCGAGCAGCACATAGGCGAGATATCCTACATCCGCGTAATCCGCGGCACCATAACCGAGGGCATGGAGGTTGTCAACACCCGCACGGGCGCCAAGGAGAAGATCTCGCAGCTCTTCGCCGTAGCCGGCAAGAACCGCACGAAGGTCACCGAGCTTTCGGCCGGCGACATAGGCTGCACCGTCAAGCTCAAGGGCACGCGCACCAACGACACCCTGGCAGCTGCGGCGGCTCCCGTAACTGTCGAGCCCATAGTCTTCCCCGAGCCCCGCTACCGCGCCGCTGTCAAGGCCAAGGAGCAGAACGACGAGGAGAAGCTGGGACGTCTGCTCAACGATGCCAAGTATGAGGATCCGACCATCCTGGTCGACTACTCCAAGGAGCTCAAGCAGACCATAATCCAGGGTCAGGGCGAGCACCATCTGAACATCCTCAAGTCGCGTCTGTCCGCCGACAACAAGATGGAGATAGAGTACTTCGCGCCCAAGATTCCATACCGCGAGACCATCACCAAGGTCGCACAGGCCGACTACCGCCACAAGAAGCAGTCGGGCGGCTCGGGCCAGTTCGGCGAGGTTCACATGGTCATCGAGCCCTACTACGAGGGCATCGACGAGCCCAAGGCTTACAAGGTCAACGGCAAGGATATCAGCGTGAACATCAAGGGCAAGGAGGAGTACGACCTGCCGTGGGGCGGCAAGCTGCAGTTCTACAACTCGATTGTAGGCGGCGCCATCGACGCGCGCTTCATGCCCGCAATCCTCAAGGGTATAATGGAGAAGATGGACGAGGGTCCGCTCACCGGCTCCTACGCCCGCGACATCCGCGCCGTGATATACGACGGAAAGATGCACCCCGTTGATTCGAACGAAATATCGTTCAAGCTGGCTGCCCGCAACGCCTTCAAGGAGGCATTCCGCAACGCCGGCCCGAAGATCATGGAGCCCATCTACGACGTCGAGGTGCTCACCCCGAGCGAATACATGGGTTCGGTTATGAGCGACTTGCAGAACCGCCGCGCGATGATTATGGGCATGGAGTCCGACAAGGGATTCGACCGTCTGAATGCGCGTGTGCCTCTGGCCGAGCTCTACCGATACTCGACTACCCTCTCGTCGCTCACATCGGGCGCTGCGACCTACTCGATGAAGTTCGCATCCTACGAGCAGGTGCCCGCCGACGTGCAGGACAAGCTGCTGAAGGCTTACACCGACACCGACGAGGAGTAATACACCGCAAGGGTCAAACAAAAAAAGAGGGTCTCGGCCCTCTTTTTTTTTGCAAAAATCAGCAATTAACAATTAACAATTAAGAATTAGAAATTAGTAATTAGCAATTTAACCACTGCGGCGTGAAGCGTCGCACCCTGAATCCGCATTGCAGAATTTTTCCTCCCCTTGTGCCCTGCGGAGCGTTTTGCGTCGCTTTTGCGCCCAAAAGCGACAGAAACAATTAATAATTAACAATTAGAAATTAGCAATTTACCATCTGCGGCGCGGAGCGACTCACATAATTTTGAACTTTTAATCAAAAAATTTGCCGCTCCCTCTTGACAAAGGCTACTTCGCTGTTGTATATTTGCATCGTCGAAGCTATCCTTTGCGTCGTTGTCGGGCCCACGATTCAGAAACAACGACCGCCGTGCACGGCATCAGAGGATAGGCAGAGACGACTGCCGCTTTAACCGATATCGGTCGTTCGGACGAAAACGTAGAAGATTCGTCAAACGCAATTACTTCGGACGCAAACATAAAACGAGGTCATTGCTGCGTTATGCCACAGAATACGAAGTTTTTCGGCACCTCCTTGACTGCCTTGCGGTGAACGGAAGCCGCCAGGCACGGTGAAGTTCTGGAACAGTGTAGCCGCTGCTTAAGAAACAGCTGCCGCGAGAAGACGTGTTTTGAGCGTAACGTATCGATACCAGCAGCCACAGGTCTGCCTGCATAAGACGAATATGCGGGTGGACCTTTTTTTGTCTTTGTCGCAAAGACAAAAATTAGAAATTACCAATTAGTAATTAACAATTTAACAGGCCCGCCGCGCCGCGGTTTTTAATTTCTAATTACTAATTGCTAATTATTAATTGCGCGCAGCGCTGTAATTTTGAATTGCGCAGCATATGGGCAAAAAAAATCGGTCCTGAAGACCGATTTTTTATTTTTGCGACTATTTATTTTCCAGAAAACGCTTGTTTATCGTCCAGCCGTGCTGCACAAACCACAGACT
>JAFLRR010000007.1 GCA_022511345.1 Alistipes sp. | reverse complement strand
ACTATTTATTTTCCAGAAAACGCTTGTTTATCGTCCAGCCGTGCTGCACAAACCACAGACTGTCTTCGGGAACTTTTGACGCCCGGCCCACCATAAAGTTAAAATCGCCTTTGCCTCTTACCTTTGGCGACAATTCGAGCGATGGTTGCAGAACATTATTACGCATTGCTTGTACATTACTAACATTGCTCCACGTGCCTTCTTCGGGGATTAAATAAATATTGCGAATATTGTTGGCACCTTTTGAATTTAATATTTCTTGTATTGCATCTTTCTTAACCAGCTTTAATTCATCCTGATTAAACACAATCTCGACATCCTTGGTCGGTTCTTCTTTGCTGCAGCCGGCTGCAAGCAGCGCTGCGAACAACGAAATAAATAACAGTTTTTTCATAACGCACAAAAAGTTGTTTAATTGGTTAATAAATGGTTAGCACACGAACAACAAAAAAACGCAGGCTGAATCTTTATTTGCCTATTGAGGTCTTAGGAAACCGTTGCTGTCAAATAATGAAAAAGCCCACGCCTGGCAGACGTGAACGCAAATTTCAAATCCTGACAGCTCCTGAAATTTCCTAAGTTCCAATAAGCAAGATTGAAAACTGACGTTTTTTATTGTCTCATGTCGCACCCCACCGGAGTGCGGTACAAATGTACGAAATTATATTCGCCCGCGCAAAAGCGACAAAAGCAATTAATAATTAGCAATTAGAAATTAGCAATTTAACATCTGCGGCGCGGCGCACATTGAATCCGCATTGCAGAATTTTTTCGCCTCTTGGCGCAGAGCGTTAAAATTGCAATCGCCTGATCCCGAACGCGCTGCGAGGCAGCGCAAGAAATTTTGAATTTTGAATTTTGAATTGCTCTGCTCCGCTCCGATTATTCCGCCGCATATCCCGTATCTTCGAGCAGGTTGCTGCTCGAGGCGGCGGCGACGGCGAGGGTGTCGCAACGGTTGTTCTCGACGGTTTCGGCGTGACCCTTGACCCAGACGAAACGGACATGATGGCGGCGGTAGACCTGCAGAAAGCGGCGCCACAGGTCGGGGTTCTTCTTGCCGGCGAAACCCTTCTTCTCCCAGCCGAAGACCCAGCGTTTCTCGACGGCGTCGACGACATATTTCGAGTCGGAGTAGAGCGTGACATCCGAGCCGTCGTACTTGAGCCGCTCGAGGGCTGCGCATACGGCCATGAGCTCCATGCGGTTGTTGGTTGTCAGGCGGAATCCCTGCGAGAGCTCCTTGCGATAGGGTCCCGATATGAGCACGGCGCCGTAGCCTCCGGGCCCGGGGTTGCCGAGCGCCGAGCCGTCGGTGTATATGGTTATGGGTGCGGGCATGGCGTCGAAAAAGAGGCCGGCAGCCGTCGGGCTGCCGGCGCTTGAGAGCTTATTTGAGTGCCGCGAGGCGTTCGCGTATGGCGGCTATCTTGGCCTCGGCGTCGTGCTGCTTGGCACGCTCGTTGGCCACAACCTTCTCGGGTGCCGACTGCACGAAACGCTCGTTGGATAGTTTCTTCATGACGCTGGCCAGGAAGCCCTCGAGGTATTCGAGCTCGGCTGCGAGCTTGGCAGTCTCGGCCTCGGCATCGACAGCGCCGCCGGCAGGGATGAAGTACTGGGTGGTCTTGACGATGAACGACGTGGCCGAAGGCTCCTTCTCGGATATGCGCTCGACGGCGGCGAGGTTGCAGGCCTTCAGAAGCAGAGGTTCGAACTCGGCAGGGTAGTTCTCGTCGGCGATGACGCGCAGCGTGAGCTGCTCCTTCTGCGGGAGGTTCTTTTTGTTGCGGACGTTGCGCACGGCCGAGACAATCTCCTTGACCAGCTCGAAGCGCGCCAGCAGAGCCGTGTCGGCGGGTTTGCTCTCGGGAATGAGAGCCCGCACGATGGACTCGCCCTCGGCGCGGGGCGCGAGGTCCTGCCAGATCTCCTCGGTGACGAAGGGCATGAAGGGGTGTATGAGGCGCAGCAGCATGTCGAAGTGGTGCTTGGCGTTGTCTACGGTCGCACTGTCGGCGGGCGACTGGTATGCGGGCTTGATGATTTCGAGGTAGCGGCCGCTGAAGTCGTCCCAGAAGAGTCGGTAGACCTTCATGAAGGCGTCGGATATGCGGTATGCCTCGAAGTCGGCCTCGATTTCGGCCAGCGTCTGCTCGAAGCATGCCGAGAACCATTTGTCGGCCAGGCGGTTGCTGTCGCTCTGGGGCAGTGAGCCGTCGACCTGCCAGCTGCAGACCAGACGGTAGGCGTTCCAGATTTTGTTGCCGAAGTTGCGGCCCTGCTCGCAGAGCGCTTCGTCGAACATCACGTCGTTGCCGGCCGACGACGAGAGCAGCATCGCTGCGCGCATTCCGTCGGCGCCGTACCTGGCGATGAGGTCCAGCGGGTCGGGCGAGTTGCCCAGCTGCTTGGACATCTTGCGGCCTATCTTGTCGCGGACGATGCCCGTGAAGTAGACATGTTTGAAGGGAGCCTGGCCGCGGTACTCATAGCCCGACATAATCATTCGGGCCACCCAGAAGAAGATGATGTCGGGGCCGGTGACAAGGTCGTTGGTGGGGTAGTAGTACGACACCTCGGGATTGTCGGGGCGGCGGATTCCGTCGAATACCGAAATCGGCCACAGCCACGACGAGAACCAGGTGTCGAGCACATCCTCGTCCTGGCGCAGGTCGGCCATCGTCAGCGACGCATCACCGCTCTTGGCGCGGGCCTTCTCGAGCGCCGCCTCGGGAGTCTCGGCCACCACGAATCCGCCCTTGGGCAGGTAGTAGGCCGGGATGCGGTGACCCCACCACAGCTGGCGCGAGATGCACCAGTCCTTGATGTTCTCCATCCAGTGGCGGTAGGTGTTCTTGTACTTTTCGGGTACGAATTTTATGACATCCTCCATCACGGCCGCCGTGGCGGGCTTGGCCAGCTCGGCCATCGACAGGAACCACTGCATCGACAGCTTGGGTTCGATGGCCACGCCCGTGCGCTCGGAGTAGCCCACGTTGTTGGTGTAGGCCTCGGTCTTCTCGAGCAGTCCGGCTGCCTCGAGGTCGCCCTCGATGATGCGGCGGCACTCGAAGCGGTCGACGCCCACGTACATGCCCACCTTGTCGTTGATGGTGCCGTCGTCGTTGAATATGTCGATAGTCTCCAGACCGTACTTCTCGCCCAGCATATAGTCGTTCACGTCGTGCGCCGGCGTAACCTTCAGCGCGCCCGTACCGAACTCTATGTCCACATACGAGTCGCGGATGACGGGTATCGAGCGGCCCACCAACGGCACGATGACGCGCGCATCTTCAGGCAGCCATGCGTAGCGCTCGTCGTCGGGGTTGACGCAGAGGGCCGTATCGCCCAGAATGGTCTCGGGGCGCGTCGTGGCCACGATAATGGCCTTGTCCGAGCCCTCGACCATGTAGCGCAGGTAGTAGAGCTTGCCCTGCGACTCCTTGTAGATGACCTCCTCGTCGGAGAGGGCCGTTTTGGCCGACGGGTCCCAGTTGACCATGCGCACGCCGCGGTAGATGCGGCCCTTGTCGTAGAGGTCGCAGAAGACGCGCATGACGCTCTCGGAGCGAGCCTGGTCCATGGTGAAGCATGTGCGCTCCCAGTCGCACGAGGCTCCCAGCTTGCGCAGCTGCTTGAGAATGACTCCGCCGTACTGCTCCTTCCACTCCCATGCGTGGCGCAGGAACTCCTCGCGCGTGAGCGACGACTTGTCTATGCCCTGCTCCTTGAGCTTGGCCACCACTTTGGCTTCGGTGGCAATCGAGGCGTGGTCGGTTCCGGGCACCCAGCATGCGTTGAGGCCCTTCATTCGTGCGCGGCGCACCAGAACGTCCTGGAGCGTGTTGTTGAGCATGTGGCCCATGTGGAGCATGCCCGTCACGTTGGGGGGCGGGATGACTATGGTATAGGGTTTGCGCTGCGGGTCGGGCTGCGAACGGAACAGGTTGTGCGAAATCCAGTATTCGTACCACTTCGCCTCGATGTCCTGGGGCGAGTATTTGTCTGCTATTTGCATAGGTTTTTGATGTTGTCGTTTTGAACGGCAAAGTTATTAACAATCCGCTAAAGATAAAACAAATTTCGCTTAAAATCGTTATCTTTGCAGATTGAAAAGAAGATTGTATGAGTAAGAACGATAAAATAGAGAAGATAGAGATAGACGATCTGAGTGCGCTTCCCGAGCTCTTCGACGGCAAGCACAAGGTCATACCCATAGTCGCCGGGCTGGACGACGCCTCCGAGGAGGAGGCCGTGCCCGAGACGCTGCCTATACTCACCCTCCGCAGTTCGGTGCTCTTTCCTGGCGCCATAACGCCCATAACTGTGGGCCGCGAGAAGAGCATACGGCTGGTGCGCGACGTTAACGAGTCTGGCGGAATGCTCGGGGCCGTGCTGCAGAAGGAGAGCGACGTGGAGGACCCCAAACCCGACGACCTCTACAAAATCGGAACGGCCGCACGAATCCTCAAGATACTGGAGATGCCCAACGGCAACCTTACGGTGATACTGAGCGGCCAGCAGAAAATCGAGATAGGCGAGTACATCGCCTCGGAGCCATACTACAAGGCCACCGTCACCGCTCTGCGCGACACCGCACCCGAGGCCAAGAACATCGAGTTCGAGGCGCTCGTCGACTCGATACGCGACACGGCACTCGGGATAATCAACATCTCGCCCTCGATGCCCAAGGAGGCGGCCTTCGCAATCAAGAACATCGACTCGCGCCGCGGACTGATAAACTTCATCTGCACAAACATCGAGCTGGCCGACGCCGACCGCCAGTCGCTATTGGAGGCGCCGGGCATTCTGGCGCGCGCCCGCAAGCTGCTCGAGATACTCATCCGCGAGCAGCGTATGGCCGAGCTGAAGAACGAGATACAGGAGAAGGTCAAGGCCGAGATAGACCGCCAGCAGCGCGACTACTACCTGCGCCAGCAGATGTCGACCATACAGGAGGAGCTGGGCGAGGGCGAGGACGACGAGATAGAGCAGATGCGCGAGAAGGCCAAGGCCAAGAACTGGCCCAAGGAGGTTGCCGAGATGTTCGACAAGGAGATTGGCAAGCTCACGCGGCTGAATCCGGCCGTTGCCGAGTACTCGGTGCAGATGACATACCTGCAGCTGCTGCTGGAGCTGCCGTGGAACGACGTGACGGAGGACAATCTCGACCTGACGTGCGCCCGTGAGCAGCTCGACCGCGACCACTTCGGTCTGGACGAGGTCAAGGAGCGCATCCTCGAGCATCTGGCCGTGCTGAAGCTCAAGGGCGACCTCAAATCGCCCATACTCTGCCTCTACGGCCCTCCGGGAGTCGGCAAAACCTCGCTCGGAAAGTCTGTCGCCACGGCTCTGGGCCGCAAGTTCGGCCGCATATCGTTAGGCGGTCTGCACGACGAGGCCGAGATTCGCGGACACCGCCGCACATACATTGGCGCCATGCCCGGCCGAATAATCCAGACCATACGCCGCTGCGGCTCGTCCAATCCGGTCATCATACTCGACGAGGTGGACAAGGTGACCGTCAGCAACCACGGCGACCCGTCGAGCGCGCTGCTCGAGGTGCTCGACCCCGAGCAGAACACCACCTTCCACGACAACTACATCGACACCGAGTACGACCTGTCGAAGGTGCTCTTCATAGCCACGGCCAACAACGTGGGCAACATAAACCCCGCGCTGCGCGACCGCATGGAGATGATAAACATCCCGGGATACATCCTCGAGGACAAGATACGGATAGCCCGCGACCACCTGCTTCGCAAGCAGTGCGAGGCCCACGGCCTCGCGGAGGGGCAGCTGGCCGTTCCGGATGCCACGATAGAGCACATCATAGCTGGCTACACCCGCGAGTCGGGCGTGCGTTCCTTGGACAAGCACCTGGCCAAGATAGCCCGCGCCCGCGCCAAGCAGATAGCATTCGGCGAGCAGTTCGAGAGTGAGCTCTCGGCAGCCGGGGCAGAGAAGATTCTGGGCAAGCCCAAGTACACCGAGGACCGTTACGACATAGCCGGAATGAAGGGCGTGGTCACGGGACTGGCGTGGACCGAGGTGGGCGGCGACATACTCTACATCGAGTCGCTGCTGACTCCGGGCAAGGGCAAGCTGAGCCTGACGGGCAATCTGGGCGATGTGATGAAGGAGTCGGCAACCATAGCCCACGAGTGGGTCATGGCGCACCATGCCGAGCTGGGCATCGACGACGGAATGTTCACCAAGTATGACCTTAACATACACGTTCCCGAGGGCGCCATCCCCAAGGACGGCCCTTCGGCCGGAATCACCATGCTCACCTCGATAGTCTCGACATACACGGGCCGCAGGGTCCGCGAGCGGATAGCCATGACCGGCGAGACGACGCTGCGCGGCCGCGTGACGCCCGTGGGAGGCATCAGGGAGAAGATTCTGGCCGCAAAACGAGCCGGAATAACCAGTATAATACTCTCGGAGAACAACCGAAAGGATATCGAAGAGATAAAACCCGAATATGTCGAGGGAGTCACGTTCCACTATGTCCGCACCAACGAGGAGGTGCTGGAACTGGCCCTCGAAAAAGAGTAAACGAAGCGACACTATGAAATTCAACGAGTACAAAGGTCTCGACCTGCCCGCAATAGCTGCCGATATACTCGGGCGCTGGGATGCCGAGCAGACTTTCCGCCGAAGCATGTCCGAGCGCGAAGGATGCCCGTCGTTCGTATTCTACGAGGGTCCGCCCTCGGCAAACGGAATGCCGGGAATACACCACGTTATGGCCCGCACCATTAAGGACGTATTCTGCCGATACAAGACGCAGCGCGGATTCCAGGTGCGACGCAAGGCCGGCTGGGACACCCACGGACTGCCCGTGGAGTTAGGCGTTGAGAAGCGCCTGGGAATAACCAAGGAGGATATCGGCCGTTCGATTTCGGTCGAGGAGTACAACCGCGCCTGCCGCGAGGCGGTCATGGAGTTTACCGACGCGTGGGAGAACCTCACGCGCAGCATGGGCTACTGGGTCAACATGGACGACCCGTACATCACCTATGACAACAAATATATAGAGACGCTCTGGTGGCTGCTCAAACAGCTCTACGACAAGGGCCTTCTGTATAAGGGCTACACGATCCAGCCCTACTCGCCGGCGGCCGGCACGGGTCTGTCGACCCACGAGCTGAACCAGCCCGGATGCTACCGCGACGTGAAGGATACCACCTGCACGGCTCAGTTCGCGATAGTTCGCAATGCCGAGAGCGAGAAGCTCTTCGAGGGCGCAGACGGCCCGCTCTACTTCCTGGCATGGACCACCACGCCGTGGACGCTGCCGTCGAATACGGCGCTGGCCGTGGGTCCCGGCATAGAGTATGTCCGCGTACGCTGCCGCAACCCCTACACCGATGCCGAGCAGCGGGTGATTCTGGCCCGCGACCTGGTGCCGGCATACTTCACCAAGAAGATGGAGGGCACCTTCGAGGTGGAGCAGAAGAGCTGGAAGGGCTCCGAGCTGGCAGGCATACGTTACGAGCAGCTGATTGCGTGGGTTAAGCCCGACGGCGACGCATTCCGCGTAATCACCGGCGACTACGTTACAACCTCGGACGGTACGGGCATAGTGCATATAGCCCCGACGTTCGGTGCCGACGACGACCGCGTGGCCCGTGCGGCGGGCATACCGCCCCTGTTCATGGTCGACAAGGCCGGCAAGAACCGCCCGATGGTCGATCTGAAGGGCCGCTTCTACCGTCTCGAGGAGCTCGACCCGGAGTGGACCGCTTCGCATGTCGATACGGCCAGGTACGCGGAGTATGCGGGCCGATATGTCAAGAACGCCTACGACGATACGCTCTCCGAGAGCGACACGACCCTGGACATCGACCTGTCGGTGATGCTCAAGGCCGAAAACAAAGTGTTCAAAATCGAGAAACATACCCACTCCTATCCCCACTGCTGGCGCACGGACAAGCCGGTGCTGTACTATCCGCTCGATTCGTGGTTCATCCGCACCACGGCGCTGCGCGAGAGGATGATGGAGCTCAACGCCACCATCCGCTGGCGTCCCGAGTCGACCGGTTCGGGCCGCTTCGGCAAGTGGCTGGAGGGTCTGGTCGACTGGAACCTGTCGCGCTCGCGATTCTGGGGTACGCCGCTGCCCATATGGGCCACGGAGGACTACTCGGAGATGCGATGCATAGGCTCGGTCGAGGAGCTGATGGCCGAAATCGACAAGTCGGTGGCGGCGGGCCTGATGAGCGAGAACCCCTACAAGAATTTCAAGCCTGGCGACATGTCGGCCGAGAACTACTCGACCGACCGCATAGACCTGCACCGTCCCTATGTCGATTCCATCGTGCTCGTCTCGTCCAAGGGCGAGCCGATGCGCCGCGAGAGCGACCTTATCGACGTGTGGTTCGATTCGGGAGCGATGCCCTACGCGCAGCTGCACTATCCGTTCGAGCACGGCGGCGAGGAGTTCAAGAGCCTCTTCCCGGCCGACTTCATCGCCGAGGGCGTCGACCAGACGCGCGGATGGTTCTTCACGCTGCACGCCATAGCCTCGATGCTGTTCGATTCGGTGGCCTTCAAAAATATCATCTCCAACGGCCTGGTGCTGGACAAGAACGGCAACAAGATGTCCAAGCGCCTGGGCAATGCCGTCGACCCGTTCGATGTGCTCTCGACCTACGGCGCCGACGCCACGCGCTGGTACATGATATCCAACTCGCAGCCGTGGGACAACCTCAAGTTCGACCGCGACGGAGTCGACGAGGTGCGCCGCAAATTCTTCGGCACGCTCTACAACACCTACTCGTTCTTCGCGCTCTATGCCAATGTCGACGGCTTCACCGGCCGCGAAAAGGAGATTCCCGTTGCCGAACGACCCGAAATCGACCGCTGGATCATCTCGCTGCTGAACACTCTGGTCAAGGATGTCACCGCCTCGCTGGAGGGTTACGACCCCACGCCCGCGGCGCGCGCCATTCAGGAGTTCGTGTGCGAGAACCTCTCGAACTGGTACGTGCGACTGAACCGCAAACGCTTCTGGGGCGGCGAGATGAACGACGACAAGCTCGCGGCATACCAGACGCTCTACACCTGTCTGGAGACCGTCGCCAAGCTGGCTGCGCCCTTCGCGCCCTTCGTCTGCGACCGCATATACCGCGACCTGAATGCCGTGAGCGGCCGCAATGAGGCCGACTCGGTTCACCTGTCGCGCTTCCCCGAGGCCGACGAGTCGCTTGCAGACCCGGCCCTGGAGCACACCATGTCGCTGGCCCAGCAGGTCTCGTCTATGGTGCTGGCGCTGCGCCGCAAGGCCGCAATCAAGGTCCGCCGCCCGCTGTCGCGAATACTCATACCGGTGCTCGACAAAAAGACGGCCGAGTATATCGACTCGGTGCGCGAGTTGATTATGAACGAGGTCAATGTCAAGGACATAGAGCTTATAGAGAACACCGCAGGACTTATCACCAAACGCATAAAGCCCGACTTCAAGGCCCTCGGACCCCGCTTCGGCAAGTACATGAAGAGCATAGCCTCGATGGCTGCCGGATTCACGCAGGAGAAGATTGCCGAAATCGAGGCCTCGGAGCAGTTCACGCTCGAGGTCGACGGTGAGAGCCTGACGCTCGACCGCTCGGACTTCGAGATTACGTCTGAGGACATGCCCGGCCGTCTGGTGGCCAGCGAGGGACGCCTGACCGTGGCGCTGGACATAACCGTAACGGACGAGCTGCGCGCCGAGGGTACCGCCCGCGAGCTGGTGAACCGAATACAGAACATCCGCAAGGAGTCGGGCTTCGAGGTCACGGACAAGATATCCGTCCAGATCGAGAACCTGCCCGAAATGGCCGAGGCCGTGGAGCGCTTCGGCGACTACATCGCGCGCCAGACTCTGGCCGTGGAGGTCGTCTGCGCCGCGGAGCCTTCGGGCGAGCGGGTGACCGAAAGCGATGTCGACGAGCAGATGGTCAAGATAGCCGTCACAAGACAGTAGACGGCTCCCGACAGCAGACAAACGGCCGCATCCCGCAAGGGGTGCGGCTTTTGCCATGGTGGAGTTTGAAGGCTGTGAAATAATGGCTACATTTGCCGTATGAAACGACGCATTCTTTTCGTCTGCCTCGGCAACATCTGCCGCTCGCCGGCTGCCGAGGGCATACTGCGCGACATGGCAGCCCGCGAGGGCCGCGCCGCCGAGTTCGACATCGACTCGGCCGGAACATATGCCGGCCATGCCGGCGAACTGCCCGACAGCCGCATGCGCGAGGCCGCCTTTGCGCGCGGATACCGCCTCACTCACCGCTCGCGGCCCGTGTGCGAAGATGATTTCGAGCGCTTCGACATGATTGTGGCCATGGACGACAACAACTACCACAACCTTTTCCGTCTGGCGCCCTCGCTTCAGGCGCGCGAGAAGATATTCCGCATGGCCGAATTCTTCACCTCGGCCGGCGACAGAAGCTATGTCCCCGACCCATACTACGAGGGACGTGCCGGTTTCGAGGTCGTGCTGGACCTGCTCGAGGATGCCTGCGCCGAGATTCTGCGCCGAACGCGCTGCGGCGAGCTTTAGAGCCTTAAGGTCGAAAAATCATTCTATTAATATCGGTGCAGATGCCGCCTGGGAGCTTCATCGGAATCTCCTCAGAGCCGGCCCTCCTCGATGCCCTGGACTATCTGTTCGATGATACGGTCCTCGCCCTCGGCATCGTAGCCCGTCTTGAGGTCGTGGCCGAAGATTTTGGCCACGAGCTGCCATACGCCGGCCTCGACGCGGCCGCGGAACTCGCGCACTATTTCGAATGCCGACTGGTCGGTCTCGCGCGTGATGAGCTTGAGCAGTATGCGCCCCTCGGTGCGCGTCATCTTGCGCAGCACGGGGGTGTATTCGCGCTTTATGTCGCGCTCGATGCGGCGGATGTAGGCCTGCTGCTCGTGGCGCGTGGGCATCATTGTCAGCGAATCCTCCATGCCCGCCATCTTTTCGCGGGCGGTGACGGCTATGGGGTATACCTTCTTGACGGCTTCGACCAGGCGGCGGTACTTGCGGTTGTCGGTGCGGCGGCCGTAGACAGGCACTGGCATGACGTTTATGAGGGTGAGCGAATCTTCGCCCTCGCGCACCCGGGAGATGGACGTGTAGCCCTTGCCGGGCCGGTTCTGGGCCTGGGCGGCGTCGCAGAGCGCCAGCAGCGCGAGCAGTATGACGAGCGTTTTTTTCATTGTCCGAAAAGAGCTACCTTTGCATTCGGCAGCGGAGCCTCCGCGGCCGTAAAGTTAAACAAAAATTCCGAACATGCTCAAGGAGGGATTGTCCGGCACCAGCCGCACCGTCGTCAGCGACGGCAACACGGCCGCTGCCGCAGGCTCGGGCGACATGCCCGTATTTTCGACCCCGGCCATGGCGGCGCTCATGGAGAATGCCGCGATGAACGCCGTGGCGCATCTGCTGCCCGAAGGTTCTACCACGGTAGGCACCAGACTCGAAATAGACCACATCAAGGCCTCGGCCGTAGGTGCCGAGATAACCGCCACGGCCGTGCTCACGGCCATCGAGGGCCGCAAGCTGACATTCAACGTCGGCGCCCGCGACAGCGGCGGGATGATAGGCGAGGGCGTTCATGTGCGCTTCGTCGTCGAGCGCGAGCGCTTCATGTCCAAACTTTAGCCGCGGAGCTGCTGCGCCCGGTCGAGGACTTCGGCTGCGGCGGCAGCCTCGTCGGCGGATATGTCGCCCGACGAGGCGACGAATCGGACCATGTCGGTGAACGACGAGTCGAAGTATTGCGAGGCTATGCCGCAGATAAGTCCGCGGATGTGGCGGTCGCGCTGGAGCAGAGGGTAGTACCTGAGGCTCTTGCCGAAGACCTCGTGTGCGGCGGCTCCCTTGCTCTCGAGTATGCGCAGCCGGGCCGCCACGGCGGTCTGCCTGGGCGCAGGGTGGGGCATCTCGGCCATGATGTCGCCGATGAAGGCCTTGCCGAGCCTCCAGAGTATTTGCATCAGCTCCTGTTCGGAGTCTGTCAGCGCTATGGTTCTGGTCTCTCTCATCGCTGTGACTGTTAAGGGGTGAGGGGTGCAAATTTACGATTAAGTTTCGGGCTGACGAAATATTCTTTGTGCAAAATGCAGGCCGCGGCGTGGCAGGGGTTCAGGAGCGCGTTTCGCGAACTCGTTTTTTTTGATTATCTTTGCTGCGCAAAGGATTGAAACCGATTAAAAACAGTTGAAAATATGAAACTTCTCGAAGGAAAAGTGGCCGTTGTGACCGGTGCTGCACGCGGCATTGGCAAGGCCATAGCGATAGAGTTCGCCAAAAACGGCGCGGATGTTGCGTTCACGGACCTGGTCATCGACGAAAACGGAAAGGCTACCGAGGCTGAAATCGCAGCCTACGGCGTAAAGTGCAAGGGCTTCGCTTCGAATGCCGCAAGCTTCGACGACACGCACAAGGTCGTCGACGAAATCGTCAAGGAGTTCGGCCGCATAGACGTGCTGGTAAACAACGCCGGCATCACCAAGGACGGCCTGATGATGCGCATGACCGAGGCGCAGTGGGATGCGGTGCTGACCGTCAACCTCAAGTCAGCATTCAACTTCATCCACGCCGTGACGCCCGTCATGGCTCGCCAGCGCAGCGGCTCGATTATTAACATGTCGTCGGTGGTAGGCGTCAGCGGCAACGCCGGCCAGTGCAACTACTCGGCCTCGAAGGCCGGAATGATCGGCCTGGCAAAGTCGATTGCCAAGGAGATGGGTCCGCGCGGAATCCGTGCCAACTGCATCGCTCCGGGATTCATCATCACCGACATGACGGCTCAGCTGTCGGACGAAATCAAGGAGGGCTGGTACAAGCAGATTCCTCTGCGTCGCGGCGGCACGCCCGAGGATGTGGCCAACGTGGCGCTGTTCCTCGCGTCGGACATGTCGAGCTATGTCAGCGGCCAGGTCATCCACTGCTGCGGTGCGATGAACTGCTAAATCGCGCCGGCTTCAGCCGTCGAGCGGGGAAGACGACAGGCGCCTTCCCCGTTTTTTTCGTTTCAAAGACTCAAGACCTATGAAAAAGAGATTAGTTGCGATGATTGCCGCCGTTGCGGCATTCGCGGCCGGCGCCTCGGCGCAGCCGCTGCAGTCGTTCAATCCCGACATCGCCCGCGCGGGCATGGCCGACGCCGGCATGGCCTCGGCGGGCGGTGCGTTCGCCATATACTCCGATGCTGCGGCCTCGCTCTTCGACTTCGGCCGCATGCAGGTGGGATTCTCGTATCTGCCCGACGGCGGCTCACTCCGCGGCGACTACTATGCCGCGGGCGGCTACCGCTCATTCAGCGAGAAACATACGCTGCTTCTGGGTACGCGCTTCGCCTGCGGACCCAACTACGTATTCATAGGCACCGACGATATCTTCGAGCAGAGCTACAGACGCTTCGACTACTCGGTCGATGCCGGATACGCCTACATGGTCAACAACTATCTGGGTCTCTCGCTCACAGCCCGATACCTGCACCAGACGCTCGGCGTCGAGGGCTCGGCCGGAGCCCTGGGATTCGACCTGGGTGCATATGCGCAGCTGCCGCTTAACAACATGCTCGACGGCGCGTGGTTAGGTCTGGCGGTCAAAATATCGGATTTCGGAGTCGCCTTCGACGACAGGCTGCAGATGCCCGTCGGCGGCAGCCTCGGCGTGACGCTCCACGCTCCGCTGCGCGACATACATTCGCTCACCGCATCGCTCGACATGGGCTATGTGCCGGCAGCCTCGGACCTGCGCAGCTTCGGCGCGGGCGCAGGCGTGCAGTATACGTTCATGGAGCTGGTGTCGCTGCGCGCGGGATATCATCTCTCGGACAGCAAGGGCTTCGACTTCGGCTCGCTCGGCGCGGGAATCCGGTTCATGCACCTGCGTTTCGACATGGCCTGGACCATAGCGGGTAGGGAGTGTCCGTTCCGCAATGCGGTCAGAATAGGCGTGGGCCTCGACTTCTAAGGGGTGTAGTCTATTGCGGCGCGGGCGGCCTGCCGGTGCTGAAACTGGCGGGGGATGGAGTATATGCGGCCGTCCTTCAGCAGGCGCGCTCCGGTCTGGTGAAAGCGGAAGGCCACCTGCCGCTCGATGCACTGCCGGCGGATGTCCAGCACGGCCTGATAGTCGAGAACGCGCGCTCCGGGTCCCGACTCGCCGCCCACGGAGACTTCGGCAATGCCGCTGTCCAGCCACGGCATGAGATTCAGCGGGCCGAGCAGCGGCGCGGCGACTATTACCTTGCGGCGAATGTTCAGAGCGGCGAACAGCGGCAGCCGGCGTTCGGCCATCTGCTGGTTCTCGACCGTGCATCCCACAATCACATTGTCATACCCCTCGCCCCAGTCCGGCGGCGCGGCCTCGGCGAAGCGCTCTATGCGCTTGGTGAAGAAGATGAATGTCACATCGCTGCGCAGGCGTATCATCTCCCACGCCGCTGCGCGCCACTGGTCGGCATCCTCGAGCAGAAAATCAGATGTGAAGCACGTGAAGACCACGCTGCCCGACGGTATGGCGAACCGTCCGCTGCGCGTGCGTCGCACGGGAAGGTTGTAGTCGGCTGTTTTGCGGGCCCGGCTGCTGGGTATCGCCGTGCCGAAGGCGGCATCCTGTCGGTAGACATAGCAGTTCAGGCACCCGGGACTTATGCGGGTGCAGCCGTGCCAAGGATTCCATCCGTATTCGTGTTTGTCGGCGCGCAGTGCCATGGTGCAAAATTAGGTTATAAAAGCGGTTTTGTCAAGGCTCCCAAAGAGCTAATTGGGACGGTTGAAAAAGACATTGTTAAGAAAAAATTGCTATATTTGCCGCGATTATACTAAACAGGAGAAGAGTATGGTTTGTAAGTATCTGATAGCCGCCGCGGTATCGATTTTCGCAGCGGCCTCCGCGTCGGGCCAGAGCATTAATAACCCCCGCAAGGTTTCCAATGTGACGCTTTTGGACCTGGAGGGAAAGCCCGCAACGCTTCCTATGTGGGGTGAAAAGAATCTGATGATATTCTACGTGGACCCCGACCACCACAAGCAGAACGCTGCATTCACCGAGGAGATGGAGGAGAACCACCGCGCCGAGGGCGAGAACCTCTACGGATTCGGCGTGATGAACCTCAAAGACGCTCCGATGGTGCCCAACGGCCTGGCCCGCAAGATGGCCGCAAAACGCACGGCCAAGAACGGCGCAACCGTGCTGGCCGACCAGGATCGCAAGCTCAGCACCGAATGGGACCTGGGCGACTGCAACAACCTGTTCGTGCTGTTGATAGTCAACAAGCAGGGCGAGCTGGTCTACATGAAGAAAGGCGAGATGTCCGAGTGGGACAAGGAGCAGTTCTACAATTTCATTGAACAATATAAATAGCCAGGGCAATGCGTTTTAAGTGCGTAGCATCGACACTGCTGCTCCTCGTGACCGTATTCGGCGCCGCAGCTGCCGTGCCCGACGCCGTGCCCGATGTTTCGGCCTCAGCGTCAGAGTCGCGCGCCGCGATGCGCGGTGGCGAGGAGTTCATATCCGGCGATTCGCTGCCCGATG
Source organism: Alistipes sp. (assembly GCA_022511345.1). Taxonomy (GTDB): domain Bacteria; phylum Bacteroidota; class Bacteroidia; order Bacteroidales; family Rikenellaceae; genus Alistipes. Next base: position 113,663 of record JAFLRR010000007.1, on the reverse strand, counting down.
TCGTTGCCGCGCCTGTGGCCGGCGGTGCGGCAGTTCAGACTGCGGCGCACCGCTCGTTCTTCCGCCGCGTGGGCGACTACTTCAAGGATGCCTCGCGCGACAGAACCCTCGAGAAGAAGTTCGACGTGACATTTATCGGCGGCCTGAGCTACTCGCAGGCCACCAGCCTCGGATTCGCCGTAATGGCCGCGGGACAGTACCGCGTGCGGCGCGATTCGGCCACGCGGCCGTCGAACGTGTCGATGTTCGTCAACGTGACACTCACCGGAGCCTACTCCGTAGGCGTCGACGGCAAGACCTTCTTCCCGAACAAGGCCAAGATGGACTACCTGCTCATGTTCCAGTCCATGCCATCGGCGTTCTGGGGCGTGGGATACAACAACTGCGACAACAACGGCCCCAGCCAGCTCACGCGCGACCGCATAGTGATCTCGGCCAACTACCTCTATCCCGTGGCGCGCAACTTCTACATAGGCGCTGCCGTAGGGTTCGACCACCTGCGGGCCAAGAACTTCTCGTCGAGCTTCGACCGCTCCTATGTCAAAACCATGAACGACGACATGCTGCGTCCTGCCGTCTACAAACCCGAAGGTCAGAAAAATGCCTACCACATGACGGGCATAGGCGTAGTCTTCGAATACGACTCGCGCGACTTCGCCACCGAGGCCTCCAAGGGCATATACCTGACGATAACCGAAAAGATATACCCCAAGGGGCTGGGCAACGCCGGCGGAACCCTGTGGTCTACGACATTCACGGCCGACTGGTACCAGAAGCTCTGGAGCAGCGGAACCCTGGCCGCCGACCTCTACGGCGAGCTGCGCAGCGCCGGCACGCCGTGGGCCATGATGTCGCGCCTGGGCGGCTCTTACCGCATGCGCGGATACTACGAGGGCCGCTATATCGACCGAAACATGATAACCTTCCAGGTCGAGCTGCGCCAGCGCATATGGAAGCGCATCGGCGGCGTTGTGTGGGCCGGTGCCGGCAACGTCTTCGGCAACGAGCCCTTCAGCTGGGGACATACGCTGCCAAACTACGGCCTGGGACTGCGCTGGCAGTTCAAACACAAGGTCAACATCCGCGTAGACTACGGCTTCGGCCGCAAGTCAAAGGGATTCGTACTTAACATCAACGAAGCATTCTGATTCCTATGCCCCGGACCGACCGAAAGCGCCGCGCAACGCTGCTGACGATATACTTCGTGCTCTCGCTCATGATACCGGGCTGCGTGCTCATGTGCACCGAAGACTATGCGTGGCGCACGAATGCGGCGCTGCTGCTCCTGCCTGCGGGACTGTACCTGCTGTGGGCCAACGCCTCGAACCGCTCGGGTTTGATGATATGGCTCGGACTGCCGATGATCGTGCTGAGCGCATTCCAGATAGTGCTTCTGTACCTGTTCGGCAACTCGGTCATTGCGGCCGACATGTTCACCAACGTCATCACGACCAACCCCGGCGAGGCGGGCGAGCTGCTGAGCAACATATGGCCCGCGGTGCTGCTTGTGGGCGCGATATATCTGCCGCTGCTGTGGTATGCGGCATTGGAACTCGGACGCAAGCACTGCCTGCGCCGCCGTCACCGCCGAACGATGCTGCTGACGGGCTGCGTGTGCTTCGTGCTCGGCTCGGCCATACTCATCCCCGACATGTTCCGCGGCGAGATAAAGCGCGTGCTGCGCGACGAGATATATCCCGTTAACGCAATCTACAACGCGGCCCTGAGCGCCGTGGAGCTGCGCCGCATCACGCGCTTCGAGCAGACCTCGCACGACTTCACCTACGGCGCCCGCCGTACGGAGACGCCCCGCCAGCGCGAGATATATGTCTACATCATCGGCGAGGCCTCGCGCGCCGCGTCGTGGCAGCTGTTCGGATACGAACGCGAAACCAACCCCGAGCTCTCGCGCCGCTCGGACCTGCAGCTCTACGACAACATGCTCACCCAGAGCAACACGACCCACAAGAGCGTGCCCACGATACTCTCGTCAGTGGCCACCGCCGAGCACGACGAGCTCTTCAACCGCAAGGGCCTGCCGGCTCTGTTCAACGAGGCGGGCTTCCGCACATGTTTCATATCGAACCAGTCGCCCAACGGCGCCATGATAGACAAGCTGGCCGCCGATGCCGACGAGGTGATATACATACGCAACCCGCGCATGGACATGCAGCTTTTGGAGGAGATGCAGAAGCAGGTGATGATGTATCCCGACCAGGACCTCTTCTTTATCCTGCACTGCTACGGGTCGCACTTCGCCTACCACCAGCGCTACCCGCGCGCCTTCGCCCGCTGGCAGCCCGACGACGACGTCGCCATCTCGGCCTCGAATGTCGAGATGCTGCTAAACGCCTATGACAACTCGATCTACTACACCGACTGCATGCTCAACTCAGTCATAGAGTATCTCTCTGCGCTCGACGCCTGCTCGGCCATGCTCTACTGCGCAGACCACGGCGAGGACCTCTTCGACGATGCCCGCGGCCGGTTCCTGCACGCCTCGCCCACCACGACATACTACCAGCTGCATGTGGCGGCCCTGTCGTGGTTCTCGGACTCGTGGCGCGAATTTTTCCCCGAGAAGGCCGCAGCTGCCGAGGCCAACCGCCATGCGCCGGCCACCACTCATTCGCTATTCCACACCATGGCCGACATGGCAGCCATAGAGTGCCCGCTGGTCGACAGAAGCGTGTCGCTGGTTAGCGGCGAGTTCGACTATTCGGCTCCGCGGTTCTATCTTAACGACCACAACGAGGCTGTTCCGCATGTCAAGACGGGCCTGAAATCCGAGGATATGGAGATGTTCGGACTGCACGGCATAGAGCTGTAACTGAATCCTCCGATCAACCACTTTAAGTCGACCGACCCTCAGGCCGTCACTCTCCGACCGCACGAACGATGGTTAAAATCCATATCGGCGCCCGGCTGTCTGCAATGGCCTGAGCTTAACCGGCTGACCGGCGCTTTGCGGCAATGTGTCCGAAGTGCGCCTTGCGGAGCCTGAACTCAGAGCTCGGCGGAGAAGCCGTGCTGACGACCCTCCCAGAACATCAGGTACAGATTCAACTCTAAAGTCTCTCTCAGATGCTTCACATAGCTGCAGACCTCTTCGACCTCCATGTCGCCGTTCTTGCCCGGGCGGGGCGTGACTACGACCAGTCGCGACGCATGGCTGGCATCGGGGTAGTACGAGTACTCGAGCAGCTGGCCGAGAGCCTCGCGAACCGAAGCCAGCGGCGAGCCGTAGGCCTTGATTTCGTAGAATACGATTCCCTCAGGCGTTTGGGCTGCAACGTCGATTCGGCCGGTGGGGCACGGATGCTCCTGCGAGACTTTGTCCTGGCCGAGTTTCTTGGCCAGGAAGTCTGTCAGATTGTCGCTCATCTCGCGGTGGATATGCGACGACTCTATCGGCCCGGGTTTTTTGCTGTATGTCGTTTTGCCTCCGTTTGAGGCCGGGGCACTGCGCTTGCCGCCATTGAATGAGAATGGCGCGATGCTGCCTGAGGCACCCGGCGCGGGCGTTGCAGGCGCGGGTGCTGTGGGCGCAGCAGGTGTAGGTGCAGCGGCGGGTATTGTTGCTGCGGGTGCGGTCTGAGGTACTGCGCCGTGTGGCCAAACGGCGCGGACCATGTTGTCGTAGTCCTCCTCATACTGGCGGATGAACAGCTCGGTCTGGTCGACGAGTTTGTCCCATGTGTAGACTGCGAAGTCCGATTTTGGTATCTCGAGCCAGTTGGCGCCGCTGGCGGTCTTGCAATCGCGGGCAATCTGTTTCTGGACGGGCGAGAGCTTCGAGCTGGTTTTGGCCTGGTAGTCGATTTTGTAGACGATGGATTCACGGTCGCCGTCGATGCCGATAGTGAAGAATATATCCTTGCCTTTATCGGCGGGCTTGTAGATTACGGCCCAAGTGTAGCCGAGGATGTGCCCCATTATCTGCCACTGGGACTTTATGCTGACATCGAAATCCTCTCCGAGCCGCTTCTGCATCTCGTCGGCCCAGTATCTCGTTTTTGCCATCGGGCCGGCGAGTATACTCTTTTTGGCTGCGAGGTCTTCAGGGTTGTCCTTGCGGTACTTGGCTTTGTAGAGGCTCTTGAGGAGCTCTACGTCTTGCGGTTTGAAAAAATCCATAGAATTATAAGTGTTTGGTTGGTAAAAAAAAGTAAAGTGCTGACATTCAACTGAATATCTGCACTTTCTCTTGTCGGGGTGACTGGATTCGAACCAGCGACAACACGCCCCCCAGACGTGTACTCTAACCGGGCTGAGCTACACCCCGCTTTCCCGTTAAACGTGTTTTGGGACTGCAAATATAGACAAAATTTTCAATATAGTGTTGAAGTGCCCTCTTTTTTTTCTACTTTTGTGCATAATGAAACAACTCAGACCACTATTTGCGGCGGCAGCGGCTCTGCTGCTGGCTTCGTGCGGCGCTCCTGCAGCCGCGCTGGCCGACTTCGACCGCACGGTATATGCCCCTGCCTGCGCCTCGGGCTTCGAGATTCTCGGCTCGCACGACTCGGGCAGCGTGCTGCTGCGCGTCGTCGACCCGTGGCAGGGAGCCTCGGGTTTCGAGCAGCGGGTGCTGCTGCTGCGCGACGGCGAGAGCGCTCCCGCGGGATTCTCCGGTACGGTGGTCAGAACGCCCGTGCGGCGCACGGTCTGCATGTCGTCGAGCCATACGGCCATGATGTGCGCCGTGGGAGCGGCCGATGCGGTGGCGGCAGTCTCGGGCGCGCAGTATATATCCGATACGCTGATTGCATCGCGCTGCCGCCGCGGAGCTGTGGCTGACGTTGGGGTCGACACGGCTCCCGACTTCGAGGTTCTGGCAGGCGTTCGTCCCGATGTGGTGCTGATGTACGGCGTCGGCGACGGCAACGACCGTCTGGTGTCGAAACTCTCCGAACTGGGCATTCCGCATATATATATAGGAGACTATGTCGAGCAGTCGCCGCTGGGCAAGGCCGAGTGGCTGCGCGTGGCGGGCGAACTGACCGGCCGCACGGCCGAGGCCGACTCGCTGTTCGGCGGAATACGCAGCCGCTACGAGGCTCTGCGCGACTCTGTTGCCGCGGCGCGGGCCGATGCCGTCCGACCCAGGGTTATGCTCAACACGCCCTATCGCGGCACGTGGTTCCTGCCCCCTGAGGGCAGCTACATGGTGCGCCTTGTGCGCGATGCCGGCGGCGAACCGTTCTGCGCCCAGGGCGATGTCAACGCCTCGCAGGCCGTCGATATCGAACAGGCCTATCTTCTGGCCTCGCAGGCCGACGTGTGGCTCAACACCGGATTCTGCACCTCGCTCGACGAGCTGAGGGCTATGAATCCCCGCTTTGCTGGCATAGCTCCGGTGCGCGCAGGCCGCGTCTACAACAACAATGCCCGCAGCACCGAGGCCGGCGGCAGCGACTTCTGGGAGTCGGGTGTAGTCAGGCCCGACGTTGTGCTGCGCGACCTGATAACGATAATGTGCGGCGATGGGGAGGAGCTCTACTATTACCGGCAGCTCAGATGATGAAATCCAGTAACGACATACGCTTCGCGCTGCTGGCGCTGCTGCTTGCGGCGCTGTTTGCCGCCGATCTTGCTGTGGGCTCGGTATCGGTTCCGGTGCGCAGCGTGCTTGCGGCGCTCTTCGGCGGAGAGTGCGAGCCTGCAGTCCGCGAGATTGTTGTCGGCATACGCCTGCTGAGGGCTCTGACTGCGGTGCTTGCCGGCGCGGCGCTGTCTGTGGCGGGCCTGCAGATGCAGACCCTGTTCCGCAACCCGCTGGCCGGACCCTATGTTCTGGGCGTGAGCTCTGGCGCAAGCCTGGGAGCGGCTCTGCTGCTGCTGGGCCTGCCTCTGGCTGGCTCGGCAGCTGGCGACATGCTCCGCGGAATAGGCACCGCGGGCGCTGCGTGGGCCGGTTCGGCTGCTGTGCTGCTGTTAGTTACGGCTGCGAGCCGCAGGATAAAGGATATCATGGTCATACTCATACTGGGCATGATGCTCTCGTCGGCCGTCGGCGCGCTGGTCGAAATCATGCAGTACATGAGCAGCGAGGCGGCACTCAAATCGTTCGTCATATGGACCATGGGCTCGCTCGGCGACGTTACGGCGCGACAGCTGTGTATACTCTTCCCGGCGGTTTTTGCCGGCCTCGCGCTTGCGGCGCTTTCGGTCAAACCGCTGGATATGCTGCTGCTGGGCGAGACATATGCCCGGACCATGGGCCTGGAGGTCCTCCGGGCGCGCCGGACGGTCTTCCTCTCCACGGTGCTGCTGGCCGGCACCGTAACCGCTTTCTGCGGGCCGATAGGATTCATAGGCCTGGCCGTGCCGCATCTTGCGCGCATGATATTTTCGACCTCGCGCCACGGGGTTCTCATGACATCGTCGGCCATGATGGGCGCTGCCGCTCTGCTGCTGTGCAACATAGTGTCGGTGCGCCTGGCCCTGCCGATAAATACCATAACCGCGCTGGCCGGAATCCCCGTAGTGGTGTGGGTGGTCATGCGCAACCGCAACAAACTGGGACAATGATAGAGCTCTGCGACATAACCCTGGCATATGGCCGGCGGACGCTTGTGTCAGGCGCTTTGGCGTCGGTGGCCGACTCGCGGATTGTGGCCCTCGTCGGCCGCAACGGCACGGGTAAGAGCACGCTGCTGCGCGCCGTTGCCGGCCTTGAGACCTCCGCGCTGCGCGGAGGCAGGATATTGCTCGCAGGAGAGGATGTGGCGGGAATGGATGCCGCAACCCGCGCCCGCGCCGTGAGCGTGGTGACCACCGAGCGCTGCCGCACGGCTGCACTGCCCGCCGAGGATGTCGTGGCGCTGGGCCGCGCTCCCTATACCGGCCGCACGGGCCGCCTTACGGAGCACGACAGGCGCATAGTGGCCCGCTCGCTTGAGATGGTGGGCATGGAGGCCTTTGCGCGCAAGGGCATGGACAGCCTCTCGGACGGCGAGGCGCAGCGTGTCATGATAGCCCGCGCCCTGGCCCAGAGCACGCCGGTCATACTGCTCGACGAGCCCACGGCGTTCCTCGACCTTCCGGGCCGCTACGAGTTGTGCATGCTTCTGCGCAGCCTGGCGCACGAGAGCGGAAAATGCGTGCTTTTTTCCACACACGAACCCGACATCGCCCTGCGCGTCTGCGACGGCATTCTGCTCATCGACCCGCCGCGGCTTTTGTCTGCCGGCAGCGGTTCCGATGCACGCGAGGAGCTGATAGACTGTCTGTTCCGCGACAGTGCCGTGAGCTTCGATGCGCAGACTCTTTCGGTGCGTTTCAAAAAAGAGTTGTGAGTAGATTTTTTTGGCCGTTTTTTTTGCAGGAGTCACTTTTTTAGTTACCTTTGCACCGCTAAAGTTGTCCGCTTCGGCGTGCGGCGATAGTGGTAAGGCCCATTCGTCTATCGGTTAGGACGCAAGATTTTCATTCTTGAAAGAGCAGTTCGATTCTGCTATGGGCTACGCTCGGCAGGGCGGCTGCTCATGCGGCGGTCCCGGAGCGAACCCGGAGCCTCGGCACCGGGAGGGGGGGGAGAAGAGAGAGAAAAGAGAGTGAAAGAAAGAATTGAATAGAAAAATATAGAAATAGAACAAACTATGGCAAATCACAAGTCGTCGAAGAAGAGAATTCGCCAGACCGCGACCAAGCGCGCACACAACCGCCTCTATCACAAGACGGCGCGCAACGCCGTGAAGGCTCTGCGCAACACAACCGAGAAGAGTGCGGCAGAGGCACTGCTTCCGAAGGTAACCGCTATGCTGGACAAGTTGGCCAAGCACAACATCATCCACAAGAACAAGGCGGGCAACCTCAAGGGAGCACTCCAACTCCACGTCAACGCGCTGTAATTCTCAGAACGCGCAACGTAACGACGTACCGTCCCGAGAGTTTTTTCGGGACGGTACGTCACATTTCCGGAGGTGCGGTGCCGCGTGTGCGGAGTTTTGCAGCCGCTCCCGGACATAGCAATTACAACGACCAATCGCATGAAAAGATATCTTCTGATGCTTGCAGCCGTGTTCGCGGCCCTCGGTGCGGGTGCGCAGGAGCTTGTCGTGGGTGCCGGTTTCGAGACCCGCTTCGACAACCGCGAGTACTCGGGAAATACATACGACCGCTCGCAGACGCTCTTCTCGGCCCGGCTCACGCCCCGCGTGGGTGTTGAGTGGAGCGGGCATAACCGCCTGATTTTCGGTGTCGACCTGCTTCAGAACTTCGGCCAGAACGACCGGTTCCTATCCGAGGCCAAGCCGCTGATGTACTACCGCTTCAAAAACGAGCATGTCAAGGCTGCCGCCGGAATCTTCGACCGCCGGGAGCTCGACGGCGACTATCCGCTGGCCATGGTTAGCGACTCGATGAAGTTCTACGAGAACCGCATCAGCGGCCTTATGGGTCAGTACCGCTCCTCACGACGCGAGGACACGTTCGTCGAACTGTCGCTCGACTGGGTCGGAATCAAGTCGGGCCACTCGCGCGAACGGTTCCGCATACTCTCGGCCGGAAGATACTCGTTCGGGCGGTGCTTCTATTTCGGCTACGCCTTCTCGCTGTTCCACTTCGCCAACAGCGACTTCGACGACGACGTTGCCGACAACATGATGCTCGTGCCCAACATCGGCACCAAATTCTCGGCACTTTTCGACTTCGAGATAGAGGCCGGGGCCATACTTGCGCCGCAGCGCCTGCGCATGCTGGGCAAGGGGTGGACCACGCCCAAGGGCGGCGAGCTGCGGTTTAAGATGTCGTGGCACGGAATAATGCTCGAGAACCGTCTCTATGCCGGCCAGGGGCTGATGCCCTGCTACGGAGTCTATGGCGGCGAGCTCTATGCCGGCGAACGCTTCTACTCGACCGACCGCACGGTGTACAACCGCACAGAACTGGGATACAAGGGCCGCTTCTTCAACAAGACGCTCGAGGTCGAGGCCGGAATACTCTTCCACTACGACGGCACGGGCCTGGGAACCTCGCAGGTCATAAGGCTCGGCGTGGACATCGAGCGCCTGTTCAAAATAGGCGGCCGGAAAAACTGATTTTGAAATATACACAAACCGAAGAATACAATGACAATCGAAACCAACGACATCGCACCCAAGGAGAAGGCTGCGAACTTTCTGGACGAGATAATCAAGGAGTCTGTGGCTCGCGGCCAGACACGTGTTCAGACGCGTTTCCCGCCCGAACCCAACGGCTATCTGCACATAGGCCACGCCAAGAGCATCTGCATCAATTTCGGACTGGCCAAAAAGTACGGAGGTCTGTGCAACCTGCGTTTCGACGACACCAACCCCGTTAAGGAGGATACGGAGTATGTCGACTCCATCAAGCGCGACATCCGCTGGTTAGGATTCGAGTGGGCTGAGGAGCGCTACGCTTCGGACTACTTCGACCAGCTCTACGAGTGGGCCGTGGTGCTCATCAAGAAGGGCCTGGCCTATGTCGACGACCAGACGCAGGAGCAGATTCGCGAGGGCCGCGGCACGGTCTCGGAGCCGGGCAAGGAGTCGCCGTGGCGCAACCGCTCGGTCGAGGAGAACCTCGACCTGTTCGAGCGCATGCGCAAGGGCGAATTTGCTGACGGAGAGAAGGTGCTGCGCGCCAAAATCGACATGGCCCACCCCAACATGCTCTTCCGCGACCCCATCATGTACCGCATCATCCACGCCGAGCATCACCGCACGGGCGACAAGTGGTGCATCTACCCGATGTACGACTATGCGCACGGCCAGAGCGATTCGATAGAGCGCATCACGCACTCCATCTGCACGCTCGAGTTCGACGTCCACCGCCCGCTGTACGACTGGTTCATCGAGGCGCTGGAGATATTCCCCTCGCATCAGTATGAGTTCGCGCGCCTGAACCTCACGCACACCATGATGTCAAAGCGCCGCCTGCTCAAATTGGTGCAGGACGGCGTGGTCATGGGCTGGGACGATCCGCGCATGCCGACCATCTGCGCACTACGCCGCAAGGGCTACACGCCCGCTTCGGTGCGCGCCTTCGCCGAGATGGTGGGCGTCGCCAAGCGCGACAACGTCATCGACCTCGGTAAGCTGGAGTACTGCGTGCGCGAGGATCTGAACCGTGTTGCCGAGCGCCGCATGGCCGTGCTGAACCCCGTTAAGGTGGTCATAACGAACTATCCCGAGGGCAAGGTCGAGCACTTCACCTGCATCAACAACCCCGAGGACGAGTCGGCCGGTACGCGCCAGGTGCCCTTCTCGCGCGAGCTCTACATCGAGCGCGACGACTTCATGGAGAATCCTCCCAAGAAGTACTTCCGCCTGCAGCCGGGCGGCGAGGTGCGCCTGCGCTACGCCTACCTTATCAAGTGCGAGGAGGTCATAAAGGATGCCGAGGGCAACATCGTCGAGTTGCGATGCACCTACGACCCCGAGTCGGGCAACGGCTCGTCGAGCGATGGCCGCCGCGTGAAGGGCGTAATCCACTGGGTGTCGGCAGCTCACGCCGTCGAGGCCGAGGTGCGCCTGTTCAACCCGCTGTTCGTGACCGAGGACCCCAACGACGTCGAGGAGGGCAAGACGTGGGAGGACAACCTGAATCCCGAGTCGATGGTGGTCACCAGAGGCTGGATCGAGCCGTCGTTGCGCGGAGCTGCGGCGGGCACGCCGTTCCAGTTCGAGCGCGTGGGTTACTTCTGCCCCGACACCGACACCACCGACGAACATCCTGTCTTCAACCGCACGGTGACGCTCAAGGATTCGTGGGCCAAGATAAATAAGTGATTGTGTGCGCGGTTAGCGCCGCAAGCCAAGATATAGGGCGGGGCAGAGAGACCAATCCCCGCCCGCGAGCTGCAATTGAAAAGTGCGGTCCCAAGAAGGGACCGCACTTTTTTTGTCGATAAAGCCGGACTATATCGCCTCGATGCGGTAGCTGCTGCCGGCCGAGGTCTCGATTTCGTACTCGAAAAATTCGCTTTCGGCAGTATGCTGCGGCACGAACAGCGGCGATATGAGCGGCTGCCGCAGATGCTGAGGCGCCGTGAGCGGATTTGTGCAGGGGGCTTCGGGCGCCTTGTTCAGGCCGCGGCCCTTGAGTGGCGACTGCGAGCGCAGACGGAGCGTGCCTCCAACCGTCGAGCGTATGGTCGCCTCGGCGAGGCGGCCGTCGCGCCACGACATCTGCTCGACTACGAAGCCTCCGCGGCAGCGCAATCCGGCGACGCTGCCCGCGGGCCATATGTCGGGCAGTGCGGGCAGCAGATGCACGGCGCCGGCATGGCTCTGTATGAGCATCTCGGCTATTCCGGCCGTGCAGCCGAAGTTGCCGTCGATTTGGAATGGAGGGTGTGCGTCGAACAGGTTGGGGTATGTGCCGCCGTTCTGTCCCGTCTCCTCGGTTGCGGGCGTGAGCTGTTCGGCTATGAGGCGTGCTGCGCGGTTGCCGTCCAGCAGACGTGCGCGTGCGCACACCTTCCAGCCCATGGACCAGCCCGTGGAGTGGTCGCCGCGGTGGTCGAGCGCTGTGCGTGCGGCCTGCATCAGCTCGGGCGATGCGGGCGTTATGTGGGCGCCGGGGTATAGACCCCACAGGTGCGATATGTGGCGGTGACGGTCGTCGGGGTCGTCGACGTCGGCGGCCCACTCCTGCAGCTGTCCGTAGCGTCCTATGCGCATGGGCGACAGACGCTCGGCGGCTGCGAGCAGCGAGTCGGCGAACATGTCGTCGCCGCCGGTTATTGCAGCCGCGGCTGCGGTGTTGCGCAGCAGGTCGTCGACCAGCAGGTTGTCCATCGTCACTCCGGCATCGACGGCATAGTCGCGCCGGCCGTCGACCAGAGGCTTGTTCTCGGGCGACATCGAGGGAGCCACGACGAGATAGCCGCTGCGCGGGTCGGTCACCAGAAAGTCGAGGAAGAACTCCGCCGCGCCGCGCATTATGGGATATATGCTGCGCAGATAGTGCTCATCGCCCGAGAAGAGATACTTCTCCCACAGGTGGCGGCAGAACCACGCGCCGCACACAGGCCATACGCCGTAGTTGGCGCCGTCTACGGCACCCGTCGAGCGCCATATGTCGGTGTTGTGGTGCAAAGCCCAGCCGCGGCAGCCGTACATCGCGGCCGTTTCGCGGCCAGCCTCGGCGCACTCGCGTATGAGTTTTAGAAAAGCCTCGTTGGACTCCTCCAGTGCCGTGGTTTCGGCCGGCCAGTAGTTCATTTCGACGTTGATGTTGGTCGTGTACTTGCCGTCCCAGGGGGCGTTGAGGCGGTAGTTCCATATGCCCTGCAGATTGGCGGCCTGACCTTCGGGCTGCGAGCTGCTGATGGCCAGATAGCGGCCGAACTGGAAGTAGAGCGCAGCCAGCTGGGGGTCGTTGTCGCCCGTGAACTCCGTAAGGCGCACATCGGTCGCCTTGAGCGCCTGCGGCGAGGTTCCCAGGTCGAGCCGCACGCGGTCGAACTGCCGGCGGTAGAGGGCGGTGTGGCGCTCGCGTGCTGCGCGGTAGTCGCCTGCGAAGCTGTCGAGCGGCGCGAGTGCCGCAGCCATGGCGTCGCCCGAGACATTGCGGTAATCGATGAAGTTGGTGCCGGCGGATATGCATATGGTTGCACTGTCGGCGCCCGTGACTGTCAGCTCCGAGTCCGAAGCCGAGAGCCTTCCGCCCTGGTTGAGTATGCGCGTGGCCGCCACGAATCGGATGCTTCCTTCGATGCCCTCGTGTCCGCCGGCCTGGCCGCAGAGCAGCAGCGTGGCGTTGTCGCCTGCCGAGGTCGCTGTGGCCTCGGTGAACGGTGTCGTGTAGCTGGCACGGAATGTGAGCGCTCCGGGTTCGGAGGCCGTCAGGCGGACGAGTATGAGGTTGTCGGCAAGCGACGATATGACCTCGCGGCGGTAGGTTATGCCCGCCGAGGTGAACTCGGTGAGGGCCTCGGCGCGGCCTATGTCGAGCGAGCGGCGGTAGTCGGTGCAGAGGCTGTCGAGGTCGAAATCCAGGTGCAGCGAGCCTACGGTGCGGTAGGGCATGCCGTGGGCGCCCTGCGAGATTATGCATCGCTGGCAGAGGGCCTGCGCCTCGGCATTGCGGCCCTCGAAAATCAGGCGCCTGATTTCGGGCAGAGCCTCGCGGGCTGCGGGGTTGCAGTTGTTGTAGGGCGAGCCGCCCCATACGGTCTCCTCGTTGAGTTGCAGCTCCTCGTGTCGTACGCCTCCGTAGACCATGGCTCCGAGGCGTCCGTTTCCTACGGGCAGCGCCTGGGTCCAGAGTGTTGCGGGAGCGTCGTAGAAGAGCTCCAGGGGTTGCGGGCCCCGGTCGGATGTGCAGGCCGCGAGTGCGGCTGCGAGCAGTATTGCAAATCGTTTCATGATACGTAGCGGGAGTATATTCCGCGCAAGGCATAAAGTTACCTATTTTTTTCGATACGAAAAAAATTGTGCTGAACAGCAGCGTCGCGATTCCGGGTTTCGAAGCTTGGCTGCCGCAGGCCGGGCTGGAGCCGGCCGGTGAAGCGGAGCATTAAAAATGTAATGGACATGGCTGTTTAATTTATGGGATCGGATTCTGCAAGTGTGCGAAATTTTATATATTTGCCGACAGATAACGAATGTCGAACTAAAAAACTATACGCTATGTTAAGCAAAGAAATGCAAAAGGCTCTCAATGAGCAGGTGAATGCCGAGTTCTGGTCGGCTTATCTCTATCTGTCGATGTCCGTAGACGCAGCCGACAAGGGATACAAGGGTGTGGCGAACTGGTTCGCCGTGCAGTTCAAGGAGGAGCAGGCGCATGCCCAGATATTCATGAACTACCTCCTCTCCCGCGGTGCGCGCATCAATCTGGCGCCCATCGCCGAGGTTCAGACCGAGTGGGCTTCGCCGCTGGAGATGTTCCGCGCCACGCTCGAGCACGAGAAGAAGGTCACGGCCATGATTCACAACCTGTGCCATATAGCTGCCGACGAGCACGACTTCGCCTCGTCGAACATGCTGGCATGGTTCGTCGACGAGCAGATCGAAGAGGAGGAGAATGCCCAGGATCTGATAGCCGAGCTGGAGAAGGTCGACGACAGCAAGCTGGGTCTGTACATGGTCGACAAGGAGCTGGCTGCCCGCACCTATACCGTTCCGGCGCCCCTGGCAGGCAAGGAGTAGCGGCGGCAGCGCTTCGGAAAACGAAAACATCCGTAAATCGTGCGATTTACGGATGTTTCGTTTTATTGCGTGCCGCTCAGAAGCGTCTTACGGCGCGGACCAGATAACGCTCGTGCATGGGGCGGGCGTCGACATAGGGAGGCTCGAAGTTCATCGACGTGGTGGTAGCCATGCCGTCGCCCGAGGCCGTCGAGGTGAAATAGTCGACCATGCGGTCGAGCTTGTCGCCGCCGCTCTGCTTGATTCGCTCGTTGAGCGTCTGGCGTGCCTTGCGGTCGAACTTTATGCGCTGGCCGCCGTTGTAGCAGAGGCTAACCTTGAGCATCTCGTCGACGGAGGGCAGATACCAGCCCTCGCCCAGGTCGCGACACCACTTGAATGCCGGGAAGTCGTCCCACGACAGGCCGTTGGCTGCGATGTAGGCGGCTACGGCCTCCATGTTCTTCATTCCGTCTGACTTGTCCGTGGCGCCGGTGTCGGGGTAGGGGTCGCGGATGAGGGTCCAGGCGCGATAGGAGGGCTCGCTGCTCTGCTCGAGCGAGAGCAGCAGTCCGTGCTCGCCGTCCTCGTCGACGTCGATGATTATGCCGCGCACGCCGTCCTGGTCGTATATCATTCCCGGCTCTGGCATGCGGCGGTAGGGACTGTACTGCTGCTGCGGTTGCGGCTGCTGCTGTTGTGGCTGCTGCACCATCCATCCCATGCGCTCGGGCTCGCGCGTCTCGTCGGCCGGTTTGGGGTTCTGGGGCGTTGCGGGCTCCGCAGGCTTGGTTTCGGGTGCGGCTTCGGCCTTATCGGGTGCTGCGTTCTGCGTCTGCACCGCATTGAAGTCGTCGCGCTCGCCGTTCTGGTAGACTATGTATGCAATCTGTCCCACGGGCAGCACATAGGTCGGGCCCTGCTGGTTGGAGAAGCGTTTGTAGCGCACCTCCGAGGGCGATATCTCGAGAATCTTTGCCTGTATGCTCTGCGAGTCGGTCTTGTAAATCGTATCCTGAGCCTTGACGCAAGTCGCGGCGGAGAGCATGAGCAGAAGAGTTAAGAGTCTTTTCATGGCATGTTTTTTATATGTTCTGTGCAAATATAGCGATTTTAACCGAACAATGAAAACAGCCGCGCATAAGTGCCGTTGTGGCGATTAATTGCTATATTTGCGCTGAAGATAGACTTAAGACGATGAAAAGATTCTGGAAAATAGCCATTGTGGTGGCGGTGCTGCTGCTGGCGGGAGGAATGTACATGCGTTACTGCTTCGTGTTCGGCGAGGGCGTCAAGAGCGGCGAGCTGAACTATGTGGTCTACAAGGGTGTGATATTCAAGACCTACGAAGGCAAACTCATACAGAGCGGAATACGCTCCAAGACGGCCGGCTCGATACAGTCCTACGAATTCGAGTTCTCGGTGGTCAACCCCGAGCTGGCGCGGCAGCTGATGCTGCAGGGCGGCCGCACGGTGGAGCTCCACTACAAGGAGTATTTCGGCGCGCTGCCGTGGCGCGGATTCACCCGCTACATTGTCGACAGCATCGTCGGCACGTCCGAGTCGTCGCACTACACTCCCGTGCCCGTGGCTGTCACTGGCTATGACGAGTAAGACGGCTGCGGTGAAAAGATTCGGGGCCGGCATCCAATGATGCCGGCCCCGTACTTTATTGGGCCCTGAGCTCTATCTTCGCAGGCTCCAGTCCGTCGGCCGAGGCGGTGAGGGTTATGCCGCCGCGGCTGCACGAACTCTGGACTATTGCCGTGAGCATTCCGTTGAAGGCGTGCATGCGTGGCAGGTGGAACAGGTCGAGCGACGAGGGGTTGCCGTTGGCTGCGGCGCGGAAGCGGCCCGCGCCTTCGACTTCGAAACGTACCTCCCGGCCCTCGTGCGGGCAGAGGTTGCCCTCGGCGTCGACTATGCTTACGGTTATGTAGGCCAGGTCCTTGCCGTCGGCCCCGATGCACGTGCGGTCGGCCTCGAGCCTGATTGCCGCCGGCTCGCCGGCCGTGCGGAGCGAGGTCTCGGCCGCTACCGTGCCGTCGGCCTCGAAAGCGCGCACCCGAATCTCGCCCGGCTCATAGCGCACGTGGTCCCATATGAGGCGGTAGCGGCCGAGACTGCCGGGTTCCATGTCTGAATTCTTGCTCCTGATGCCTTGCGAGCGGCCGTTTACCAGCAGCTCGGCCGAGGGGTAGGAGGTGTAGACGAATACGGGCGTGAGCTCGCCCTCGCGGCCGGGCCACGTCCAGTGCGGCAGCACGTGGAGCGTGGGCGAGGAGCTGTTCCACAGGCTGCGGT
Source organism: Alistipes sp. (assembly GCA_022511345.1). Taxonomy (GTDB): domain Bacteria; phylum Bacteroidota; class Bacteroidia; order Bacteroidales; family Rikenellaceae; genus Alistipes. The sequence continues at coordinate 97,254 of JAFLRR010000007.1, read as the reverse complement.
AGAGGTAGTAGCGGTCCTTGGGAATCGAGGCCAGGTCGATTATTCCGAACATGGAGCTGTGGTTGGGCCAGTGTCCGTCATATGGCGTGGGCTCGCCCAGGTAGTCGAATCCGGTCCATACGAACTGGCCTATGACCCACGGCTTGTCGTCGGACATGGCAAAGTCGTCGTCGGGGAGGTTCGACCACCAGCAGTACTCCACATCGTAGGAGGAGCACTGCAAATCGTCGTGCACCTTGTTCATCTGCCGCTCGACGGGGAACTTGTATACTCCGCGCGAGCTTACGGTCGACGAGGTCTCGCTGCCGAGCACTAAGCCCTGGGGCAGCCGCTCGTAGGCGTATTCGTATACGTGCAGGCGGTAGTTGAAGCCTGGGATGTCCATTTCGGCGCCGAATCCGTTGTCGGCGATGCACTTGACCTGGTCCATGCCGCATGTCACGGGCCGCGTGGGGTCCTCGCGGTGGCAGATGTCGCGCAGGAATGCGGCCGTGGCGCTGCCGCCCGGTGCGCACTGGCTGGGAACCTCGTTGCCGATGCTCCACATTATCACCGAGGGCGAGTTTCGGTCGCGGCGGACCATGCCGGCCACGTCGCGCTCGGCCCACTCGTCGAAAAAGCGGTGGTAGCCGTTGCGGCACTTGGCGATGTCCCACTCGTCGAATGGTTCGATCATCATCATGAATCCCATCTCATCGCACAGCCTGACAAGCTCGGGCGCCGGCATGTTGTGTGCCGTGCGTATGGCGTCGCAGCCCATATCCTTGAGCATCGTGAGCTGGCGCCGCAGCGCTGCGACGTTGACAGCGGCACCCAGCGGGCCGAGGTCGTGGTGGTTGCATACGCCGCGTATCTTGCGCTGCATGCCGTTCAGGCGGAAGCCGTGTTCGGGCGTGAAGTCTATGGTGCGGATGCCGAAGCGGTCTGTGCTGCGGTCGCTCTCGCGTCCGTCTACCGCGAGCGAGGTGACGGCATGGTAGAGGTTAGGCGTCTCGGGCGACCAGAGGGCCGGCGCGGGAACCTCGAGCCGCAGAACCGTGCGGCTGCCGCTGACGGCGGGGCTCTCTGCCTGCGCCACGGTGCGTCCCGCGGCGTCTACTATGCGCGTCGAGAGGCTCAGCGAGCCCTCAGCCTCGGGAATCTCTACGGAGACCTCGACCGTGGCAGCCTCTGAACCAGCCTGGGGCGTTGTTATGAATATGCCTCCGAAAGGTATCCGCACGCGGCCCGAAGTGATCAGGTGCACGTTGCGGTAGAGACCCGCACCGGGATACCAGCGCGACGACTCGGGCCGGTTTTCGAGCCTTACGGCCAGCACGTTGTCGCGGCCGCCGGGATTTATCAGATGGCTGACATCGCACGCGAAGGTGCTGTAGCCGTATGGATGGAATGCCGCCTCGGTGCCGTTGACAGAGACGCGGGCCTCGCTCATGGCTCCGTCGAATACGAGCATGACCGATTTGTCGTCGCCGAATCCGGGCACGTCGAAGTGCGTGCGGTACCATCCCACACCCACGTAGGGCAGGCCTCCAGTGCGGCCGGTCTTTGATGTTGCCTCGGTCTCGAAGTTTTGGACTATGGCCACCGTCTGGCGGTCGTTGCCGCTGTCGAAGGGTCCGTATATTGCCCAGTCGTGGGGTACGGTCACCTCCTGCCAGGCGCTGTCGTCGAATTGTGTCGCGGCAGCGCCTTCGGCCTCGCCGGCATGGAATCGCCAGCCGCTCTCGAGCAGTGTCTCGGTGCGCGGGGAGCTCCCGCCGCGGCATCCCGCAAGCGTGAGCAGAGCCGCCCAGGCGGCGGCAAAAAGCAGTGTACGTATCATTTCAGGTCGGTTTTGTTACTCCAAAGATAGCGATAATTCGCGGAAAAGCCGCAACAGCGGCCGGGGTTAATTTTTTTGCGTCTTTTTATTGGCGTTTGCCGATTTATTCATATCTTTGCGGGCTATGTTTAACTAATTAACGTTTTGCTGAAATGCCTAAAATGAAAACAAATGCCGCTGCAAAGAAGCGTTTTACTTTCACCGGCACAGGTAAGATCAAGCGTCAGCACGCTTATCACAGTCACATCCTGACCAAAAAGACTAAGAAACAGAAGCGAAACCTCTGCTATGCAGGTACCGTTTCGGCAGCCGATGAGGCTAAAATCAAGCGTCTGCTCGTAAAGTAATTTCCGGGAAGACAATTAATTAACCGCGGAGCGAATCAGCCCCGAAGAACACGGGAGAACCGTGTCGCTGACAGCTTCGGAAAAAACTTTTATCACTATGCCACGTTCAGTCAACGCAGTTGCGTCACGCGCAAGAAGAAAGAAGGTTTTGAAACTTGCCAAGGGTAACTTTGGTTCAAGGGGAAACGTATGGACGGTAGCGAAAAATACCGTCGAGAAGGGTCTGCAGTTCGCTTATGCGCACCGCCGTCTCAAGAAGAGGAACTTCCGTTCGCTGTGGATTACCCGTATCAACGCAGGTGTCCGCGCCTACGGTCTGACCTATTCGCAGTTTATCGGCAAACTCAACGCCAAGGGCATCGAGCTCAACCGCAAGGTTCTGGCCGACCTGGCAATGAACGAGCCGAAGGCATTCGAGGCAATAGTTAATGCAGTTAAATAGCATTCCCGAGTGCGGCCGTGCCGCATGACGGATGAAAAGCGACGACGATGAAAATCGCCGTCGCTTGTTTTTTTGCATTTCAGCGACACTCTGAGTCGCGCGGGCCGAAGCCTCCGTCCGCGGAGGCCCGCTGTTGACAGCGATATCCGCAGTCTTCAGCCCGAGCTGTGTTCCGCAATTCTGAATTCAAAATTATGGCGCAGCCTCGCAGCGATGAAAATTGCTAATTTTTGCAAAAAAAAGCGCCGCAACTGCGGCGCTTTCGAGTAGGCTCTGCCTGCTAAGGGTCGAATATGTCAGAATATTCGGCGTCGGGAGGATGCGGTCAAAGCCGCAGAGGGCTCGACGACAACGATATCCGACGGAATGGATGTCTTGACATAGACGCTTCGGATACGGTCGCCGCCCTGCGCCGTGAGAACCAGCCGCGCGCCGTTGCTCTCGAGTGCGTAGTCGTAGCGCTGCCACGGCTCGCCGTCGCTGTAGACGCCCGTAAGCACGCCGCCGTCGGCGCTGTACCGGCCGTCGAAGCGTTCGTAATAGCCGTGCTCGAGCTGCTGGTACAATTCGAAACGGCCCGAGGCCTCGAGCTTCAGGTAGATGCTGAAATCGGTGACAAGCTCGTCATTCCATGCGTCCAGACGCCACTCGCCGACCAGGGGTGCGGCCGCCGGATTTTCGTCGCCGGACGATTTGCTGCATCCGAAGAACATGGCGGCCAGACAGCAGGCCGCAGCCATGAAGAGTGATTTGTATGCTTTCATCTGTAGATTCTGTTTTACATCCAACGTTTGCTGTCAGTGTCGCGGACCACCAAGGCTATCTCCTTGACTACCGGAATGCCGCCGATCCACTCGCCCGTGCCGACACGTTTGCCGCCGGCGATGGCGCGAATCTTGATTTTGGCGCAGCCCGCATTCGCGCATCTTATGACCAGTCGGCCGTTGGAGATGCGCGGGTTCTCTGCCACTCCGAGCTTCTGCATATCCTCTGCGGACATCTCGGCGCCGAAGGTCTCCAGCGGGCTGGCGCCGGAGCCCGTGCCCTCCTCGATATAGGTGAGGTTGTCCGAACCGCCGCCGAAGTGCTCCTGCAGGGCTATGCGCTGCTCGGCTCCGCGGGCAAGGGTGATGCAGGGCGTGCCCTCGACCTGCATCAGCAGGCGGAAGGCGTCGATGGCGCCGGTGCCCATCTCGCCGCGATAGTCGTTCTCGAGGTCCATGGTCGTGCCGTAGGTGGTCTTGACGCCCTCCATGCGGCTGTCGATGTCGTTGACCGAGGTGAGCAGCATGTTGGTGAACTCCTCGCGGGTGAAGCGCTTGCCGCGCTTGAGAGCATAGGAGAGACCCAACGCCGCGACGCCCGAGACATGGGGGCAGGCCATAGAGGTGCCCTGGATGTAGCCGTAGTCCTCGCCGGCCGCGTCGACCTCGGAGCAGACGGTCGACAGAACGCCGCCGCGGACCGAGCCCACAATCTCGCCGCCCGGAGCCGCTATGTTGCAGCCGAGGTGGTAGTTGGTGTAGTAGGCCGGGAGGTAGTCGACACCGAAGGCCGTGACCGAAATCACGTTGCGGTAGGCGCCGGGATAGGAGGACTGGGGCTGCGAGTAGTTGCCCGAGGCGTAGATGACCAGGCCGCCGTCGATGGCGTCGCAGTTGCTCTTGGACTGGAAGTATTTGAGCGCGTCGACCACGAGCGGCTCGACCTGCTCGAACTGGCTGTCGGAGTAGTAGGAGACGGTCATGCCGTAGGAGCACTGCAGAATGGAGGCTCCCATGTCGGCGGCGTACTTGATGGCCAGCGCCGTCTGGTAGTCGCCCGAATCCTGCTGGCCGGCGAATATCTGGCACGACATGATTCGCACGCCGTCGCCGTGTCCCGTGCCGCCGGCAACGCCGGCAACGCCCACGCCGTTGTTGTTGACGGCAGCGACAGTGCCGGCAACGTGGGTGCCGTGGCTGTCGTCGCCCTTGGCGTTCCAGGTTATCTGGCCGCTGTCGGTGACGAAGTTGTAGCCGTAGATGTCGTCGACGTAGCCGTTGTTGTCATCGTCGACGCCGGGCTGTCCGTTCAGCTCGGCCAGATTCACCCACATGTTGGCCGCAAGGTCGGGGTGCGAGTGCTTCACGCCGCCGTCGACGATGGCGACAATCACGCGCGGGTCGCCGGCCGTGAGCTTCCACGCCTCGGCCGCGTTGATGTCGGCGCCGGCATAGGCGTTCTCGGATATGGCCAAATCGCCGTTGTTGATGTAGTGCCACTGCCAGAAGAGCTGCGGGTCATTGAAGGGGTAGGGCGTCATGGCGCGACTCGCGGGCAGAGGCTCGTCGGGAAGCGGATAGACTGTTCCGTCGTAGGTTTTGTAGACGCGAGTGTTGTACTGTATGGTCGAAATATCGGCCACGCCGGCCAGCATGGATGCCGCCAGGTCGAGGTCGGTTTCGGGTGCGAAGTTGAGCAGATACCAGCGGTGAAGGCCTGCTGCGCGCGTGCGCTCCTCCTCTTTGCCGACGGGAAAGACGCGGCTGAACGACGTGACGCCTATCTGGTCGAGTATGCAGTCTACTGAGTGTATGCCCGAGCGGGTGGCGGCATCGGAGCGGGTGGCATGCGCGGCATGCTCCTCGATGAGGGGTATGGCCTGCTGGTCGAACTTGACCAGCAGCACTCCCTGCTGGGCATCCTGCGCAGTGTTGGCTATTTTGCCGGAGAGCTCCGGGGCGGGCAGCTGCGTATCGTCGACTGTGTCGGTCGAGCAGGCGCTGAAAATCCATCCCGCCGTCAGAGACACGGTCGCCAGAATCGCTATTTTTCGGTTCAGAAACATAATTCGTGGTTTGTTTGATTCACTTTTGTTTGTCGGTTCAGTGACGGAGCTTGAGTCCGCTTCTGATTGCGGCATCCTTGCGGAGCGTCATGCGCTCGGCAGGCATCTCGCCGTTGGAGGCGCTGCCTGAGCTCTGCTCGACATCGGCCCGGGCCTTCTTGATCTTCTCCGGAAGGGCCGGAACGGAAGGATAGGCGTAGATGTTGCGGTTGTGGAGCTGCAGACACTCCCTGATACTCTGCGTATAGGGTATGATGTTGCTGTCGACCTCGACGAAGTTGAGCGGCTGCGACCACGGGGTTGTCGATTCGCCATCCTCGCTCTCGTAGGTCTGGTTGAGCGCCTCGTTTATCGTGGGCGGATTCTTCGGCAGGCCGATATCGGTGCTCTTGTCCACCAGAACCAGGTTGAGGTAGAGCGCGAAGGTCGACTTCTGGCCCACGAAGCCCATGAAGCGGCAGGTCATGGACTCGGCGGCATAGCCCGGGTTGGGCGTAATGGCGAGGCATCCGTCGGCCACTTCGCCGGCCACCATGCCGTAGAGATTGCCGTAGACGGTGTTGCCTATGTAGCCGCTGAGGGTCTCCTCGGCGTAGTAAATCATGTAGATGGACTCGTCGTAGTGCGTGCCGTTGTTCTGATACTCCATGGCGCCGCTGCCGATGCCGAAGAGTCCGTATTTGGGGCTCTGGTAGACGCTGTAGAGGTCGTAGCCTCCCGGCAGCATCTTGTCCGTGGCGGGAATCAGGTGGCGCTTGTGGAACTCGTCCTCGCCCATGCCGTCGTCGATTTCGATGCTGCTCATGATTCCGCGGATGTTGAGCAGGTCGTCATAGCTGTGGCCGTCGTCCTCGTCGAAGACGTTGACCTCGCCCAGGAACTTCATGCGGCCCGAGGTGTCGAGCAGGTCGAAGCCGTAGAGGTTGTAGGTCGTGGTGAGGATGGTGTTCTTGTAGAGCGACGGGTTGACGGGTCGGAAATCGTTCCACGACCAGCCGTCGAGAAGCGGGTTGTACGGGCCCTCGGTGGTGACGCTCTGCTTGAAAATCTGGGAGTGGTAGCCGTTGTCGGCCTCGATGTAGAGCGTGTAGGTACGCTCGCCGTTCAGGCCGGTGAAGAGCGTGCGGTAGGCGCCGGCGTTGATGGAGGCCAGCTCCGACGAACTCATGCGGATGCCGTATTTGTCGATAATCTCGGCATCGGTGAGCGTCTGCGGGGTGCGGTCGTCGCGGCGAAGGGCATAGCGCAGCGACTGGATATCCTCGCCGTAGGCGTAGAACTTCACGGAGTTGCTCTTGTCGTAGCCCTGTCCGGCCTGCTCGTTGGTCTGCTCCAGACCGAAGGTGAGCACCACGGGAATATCTTCGCCTTCGGCGATGTAGCCGAATGATAGCCACTTGTAGTCCTGCATCTGGCCGGCCTCGTTGTAGGTGCAGCATATGAGCGTGTAGAGACCCGTAGCCTCGGGCTTGAGCGCGAGGTGGTTCTCGGCAGGGTTCAGCTCGCCGTCGAAGTCCATCTCGCCGGCATCGAGGCTCTGGGCGGCAAGGCTCACCTGGCCCTCGTCCATGCGGCCCTCGAGCAGGGCGTATTTGATGTTTTTGACATCCTGGCCGGAGGTGATGTCCACGCCGATGCGGCCGTCGGACTGGTCGTTGCGCTCCAGGGCGAGGGAGTAGTCGTACAGACGGGCGCCGGGAAGCATGATGCGGAGCATGCCCGAGCTGTTGACGCTGCGCCACTCGTCCTCGGCATCGACGCCCGTGAGGCGGGCTATGACGCCGTGGATGGGGAAGGTGATTACGCCGTTCTCGTCGAGGGTGCCGTACTGGCTTTCGGCCTCATCCATCGAGAAAATCTTGTCGACATTCGAGGCGATGATTATGCTGCCCTGCTCCGAGGCGAGCGTAAGTCCGGTGTCCTGCATGGGAATCCATACCTTCGAGGGGTCGGTGGCGTCGATGATGGTGCGGTTGTTGGCATCGGCGGCATAGGCTATCGAGCCGTCGAAAAGGGCCTTGACATAGTCCTGGTTGAAGACCTTGATGCGGTACATGCCCGGCTGGTCCTCGCGCTCGTAGATGTCGACGGGCACCTCGGCGTTGGCGCTCGGAACGCTGATGTAGATGGACGAGATGATGTCGTCGCGCCAGCGTCCCTGGCCGATGAGCTTCCAGCCCGCTCGAACTACGGACAGCGTCAGCGAAGTGCTGTTGCCTCCGTAGGTGGCGGCATAGGCCGGGTCGTCGATGGATATGGTCAGCGTATACTCCACGCCTAACTGCGCGCGGGGGAACTGTATGTGCACATCGGTCTCGCGCTGGCCGTCGGCGAAGCGTATGGGGGAGACGATGAAGATGTTCTCCTCGCTGGCCTCTATGCGGCACGGAACGGTGATCTCGCCGTCGGTGCGGGTGCGGTGCACGCGGTAGGTGACGTCGGTGCTGCTCTCGGGCTCGAGCTCGAGAGTGGTGCCGGTGGCCTGCGGCGGGAAGTAGACTCCGTAGTTGTCAGCCTTCTCGCCCGGGCCGGGAGTGTAGTCATCGAACGTATTGGTGCAGCCGAAACCTGCCAGCAGCACAGCGCCCAATAACAAGCATTTGAGTCGTCGTATCATACTTTGTAACATTATTCGGTCCATGGTTTTACCTTGCCCGACGGGTCGGGGTTGTTGTAGTTTGCGAGGGCGGTGTTGTTCTGCGTCTCGCCTCGCGAAATGACGAAGTTCCAGTAGGGTGCGCGGCCGTCGCAGTTGAGACGGTACGAGGCGGGCGAGTTGGTGCCCACATATCCGCGGCGCGAGGAGATGTTCAGACGCTTCATGTCGAACATCACGACGCCCTCGCCCCAGAACTCGATGCGCTTCTGAAGCATCAGCTCGTTGGTGAAGCTCTCGACGTTGCGGGCGCGGTTGGTGCAGTCGTAGGTGTAGCCGTCAGTCATGCGGTAGGTGTTCATGAAGCTGTTGAGCAGCTGCACCGCCTCGGTCAGACGACCCGAGAGGTGGGCCGTAGCCTCGGCCTCGATGAAATACATCTCCTCGACACGCATGCAGGCGTGGTCGGCAGCGCCTCCCGACATGAAATCGATGTAGTTGCCCTGCGCGGGACGGAACTTGATGTTGGCGTAGTCCTTGAGCGTCTGGGAGAAATACTCGCGCCCGTCGGGACGGCAGCTCTGGTAGTTGTAGAAGTTGCGGTCGGGGTCGAGCCACGAATGTTTGCGGAAGTCGTGGTTGTCGATACTGTTGTAGAGGTTCTTGTTGATGCCGCGGCCCACCTCGCTCGCGTAGGCGCTCCACGACTCGGTGCTCATGTGCGCCGTGAAGCAGAACAGGGCGCCGACGCTCTCGCTCGGCAGCGCCAGACCCCAAATCCACGAGTTGTTGGCGTTGGCGTTGTTGAAGCCGTTGGAGGGGTCCTCCCACTGGCTCTGGGTCAGAGGCGTGCAGCCGCTCGTGGTGATGGCCAGACGCGCATACTCGGCCGCCTTGCGGAAGGCTTCGGTGTTGTCGTCGGCATCGTCCGTCGGTTTGCCGCGCTCGAGCCATGCGCGGGCCTTGAGTCCGTAGACGCAGGCCAGGCTGATGGTGTACTTGTCGGGTGCGGTGTAGCCCGTCAGGAGCTCCTCGGCCATATCCAGGTCGGGGAAGATGACGTTGTTGTAGATATCCTCGACGCGGGCGCGGGGGTTGTTCTTGGCAACGCTCTCGGGCGTGTCGGGCATGATGATGGGTACACCCAGGCCAAGCACGTTTTCGCCGTCGGTGACGGTGTTGGGGCGGAACTCGTACATGCGGACCAAGTCGAGATAGAACATGGCGCGGTAGGCGTAGGCATGACCGAGGTAGGCGCGCTGCGTGGCGTCGAGGGCCGAGTAGTCGCCGTTGGCGTCGATTTTCTTGATGACCTCGTTGGCCATCTGTATCCATGTATAGAACGTATTCCACGTGAGCACGCAGACGGCGTAGTCGCCGCCGAGAGCCTCGTTGGTTCCCCACTGTCCGAACCAGTCGTAGCCAATGCTTCCGGTGATGACCAAATCGCCGGTCATGGACTCCATGGCCAGGTGTATGGCCGGGTAGCCGAAGTCCCATGCAGCTCCCTGTCCCGCATATCCTGCGGAGCCGGCTTTGACCATCGCGGCGGGAATGCCGCGCAAAAGCGTCTCGAGAGTCACCTGCGACTCGGTGGCCGTGCCGCCGGTGGCATCAATCTCCTTGATGCAGCCGCCGAGCAGCAGCATGGCGGCTATGAGCTGTGATATAATCGCTTTTTTCATCTTTGTCATCGTCACGTTGTTAGAACTGAATGTTTATACCGCCCGAGATGGTGCGCACGGGCGAGTAGACCGTATGGTCGGAACCGCCGGAAAACGACTGTCGCGGGTCGAGACCCTGTCTGCGCGACCAGTACCACACATTGTCGCACGCCAGGAAGATGCGTATCTTTTCGATGTGCAGGCGGCGCGTGATTTTCTGCGGAAGAGTATAGCCGACGTTGATATTCTGGATATTGAGGTAGCTGGCGTCGACCAGGAAACGGTCCGACTGGGCATTCTGGTTCTGGTCTTCGTACTGCAGACGCGGAATGTTGGATGCGGGATTCTCTGAAGACCAGGCCTTCAGGATATCCTTGTGCCAGTTGAGGCCTGTGGTGCTGTTGGCGGGCGAGTACATCGAGGCCGAGTATCCCGAGTCGTAGACCTGACCGCCTATCTGGTAGGTGAAGTCCATGCCGACGTCGAAGCCGTAGAAGCTGACGCTGGTCGAGAATCCTCCGTAGAGGGCGGGTATGGGATTGCCGCAGAGGTACTTGGTAGCGTCGGCATAGTCGGTTGTGGTCAGGCGGCGGCCCGTGGGCACCTCGTCGATCATCTCGTCGACATACCACATCGACAGGCCCTCGCTGGAGACGCCTGCATATTTGGGCATGTAGAAGGTGTAGACTGGAAGACCCTGGCCGTAGAACGACGAGCCGCTCACGTAGCCCTCATAGCCTTCGACAACGGTGTTGCGGCGCTCCTGCGGCAGCATGGTGATTCTGTTGCGCAGGTGCGTGAGGTTGAGGCTTAGGTCCCAGACTACGTTCTTGCGGCGGACGGGCACGAAGTTGAGCTCGACCTCCACGCCGTAGTTTGACATGTCGCCCACGTTGGCGTAGTAGGAGGAGTAGCCCATCGACGGCGCCACGGGGAACGAAAGGAGCATGTCGGTTGTGCGGCGCAGGAAATACTCCATGCCTCCCGACACGCGGCCGTCGAGTACACTGAACTCGACGCCGGCGTTGAAGTTGGAGTTGGTCTCCCAGGTAATCTTTTCGGAGCCGTGGGTCGAGGGTACGGTCGAAACCTGTCCGTTGGCGTTTTCGATGGAGTAGGTGTTGGTGTATCGGAAGTCGCCGATGCTGTCGTTACCCTGCGAGCCGATGGAGGCCTTGATTTTCAGGTTGTCGAGCCAGCGCGAGGTGCCGGACATGAACTGCTCGCGCGAGATAATCCAGGCGCCGCCCAGCGACCAGAAGCTGCCCCAGCGGTAGTTGGGGTGGAAGCGCGACGAGGCGTCGCAGCGGTAGGAGGCCGAGGCGAAGATGCGGTTGTCGTAGTCGTACATCACGCGCGAGAAGAAACCCTCGTTGTTGTACTCCGAGCGGCCCGACGATGCCGACTGCATGTCGACTATCGCGCCGCCGAGCTCGAGGTTGCCCGGCAGGAACATGCCGCTCTTGCTGCCGCCGACCGAGTATGAGCGCGAGTCGTAGTATTCGTGTCCCGCCATGGCGTTGATGTTGTGCAGACCCACCTGCTTGGTGTAGTTGAGAATCTGCTGGTGGTTGTACTCGAACAGACGCGAGTGGCCCACCGAAATCATACCGTTGGAGTTGGCGTAGTAGCCGAACCATGGGTTCATCGACGATGTGGAGCGGGTCTCGTCGAGCGAGAGGCCCGCATTGAAGGTGAACTTGAAATCCTTCAGGAACGAGACCTCGAAGAATGCCGTGCCGTTGAATGCGCTACCCTCGGCGATTGATTTGTCGAGGCGCGATTCGGCCAGCGCGTTGCCGTTGGGGAATAGCGAGCGGACCATGCCGGCATTGTCGCCGTTTCCGAAGTCGTAGAGCTGTATGCCGTCTTCGTTGTACATGAAGTTGCCCTCGCCGTCGCGCAGGTAGAGCGGGTATATGGGGCCTATCTGGGCGGTATATGCGAAGATGTTGCCCGACGAGTTGCTGCCGCCGCCGCTTATGGAGTTGTAGTTGAAGCGCGTGTAGGTGGCGTTGATACCCGTCTTGAGCCACTTTTTGGCCTGGTAGTCGAACTTGCCGCGCATGGTGAAACGCTCCATGTCGGAGTTGTAGACTATACCTTTGTCATTGAGGTAGCCGGCCGAGATATATGCCGAGAAGTGCTCGCCCGAGCCCATGAGGCTGGCGTTGTAGTCCTGGCGCATGGATGAGCGGAATGCGGCCTTGGTCCAGTCGTCGGGCTGGATGAGGTACTCCTTGCCGGCATAGACCACGCGGCGGCCGAGCGTAGCGGCGGGGTTGACCTTGCCGTTTGAGCCGATGAACTGCTGACCGGCAGGCACGGTGTAGACCTGGTATCCCAGGCCGCCCATGTTGGCCGAGGCGGTGAGGTTTGCGGAGGCGCGGCGGTAGGCCTCGTAGGAGGACAGGCCGCCCGAGTTCATATAATAGTTTTTCAGGGCGTTGTAGTGCGTTTCGTAGAACAGCGCCGGGTTTTTGATATATTCGTAATCCTGGGCAGCGCGGGAGTTGACGCCTATTTTGGCTTCGAAGCTGACGGTAGCCTCCCGTGTGCGGCTTTTCTTGGTGGTGACCATAATCACGCCGTTGGCGCCGCGCGCGCCGTAGAGGGCGTTCGAGGCGGCATCCTTGAGCACCGTTATGGTCTCGATATCGTTTGCGTTGAGGTTGTTCAGGTCACCCGAGTAGGGCATGCCGTCGACCACCCACAGAGGGCTGTTGCCGGCATTGAGCGAGCCGAAGCCGCGGATGCGGATGTCGGCGCCCGAGCCGGGCTGACCCGACGAGGTTGTCATCTGCACGCCGGCGACCTTGCCGGTGAGGGCCTTGGCAATGTTCGAGCTCTGGACCTTGCCTATGTCGTCGGCCTTGACCACGCCGGCCGAGCCGGTGAAGGCCTCTTTCTTGGCCGTACCGAATGCCACGACAATCACGTCGTCGATGGCCTGGGTCTGCTCCTCGAGGGTTATTTCGAGGTATGTTTTGGATGCTACGTCGACGGTTTTGTCGGTGAATCCTATGAACGACACGTTGAGCCGGTCGTTGGGACCGACGTTTATTGCGAAATCGCCGTCGATACCTGTCGATACGCCGTTGTGCGTGCCGTCGATTATGACGGAGGCGCCGATGACCGGTTCGCCGGACTGGTCGGTGACTTTGCCCTTGAGGGTGTACTGCTGGGCATGAAGCTGCACCATGCTGCACGCGGCAAGAACAAAGGCGATAAGAGTTTTTTTCATCATAAGAAGCGAATCGTTAAGCCGCATTTAGCGTCGGCGGCGCGACGTGTTTCCGGTCAGGCTGTTGCGGGGCCGGAGCCGCAGAAAAAAAAGAGGGGGAGCTTGAAGTTTTTATTAAGAAGATTTGCTTCAAACTCCCCCTCGACAGTCAGCTTATCGGATTAAACCGGTGAACTATTTGGTGAACGCACCGCTCCAGTGGATTTCGACGGTCATTTGCGTACCTTCCTCCTTCCACTGGGGATTGGTATATGCACTGAATTTCTTGACATTGTCGAGAATCGAGAAGTCCAGACTCCATACATCGGTCTCCTCGTCATGCGAAACCTTGATCGAACCTTTGGTCGTGGTTCCTCCGGCATTGCTAATCGACCCTGTTAAACTAAATGCAGTTGCATAAGGCGACTCGATGGGCGTCGTGCCGAGACGCCCCGAAGTGGCTACGCTATCCACAGTATCGGACTCTTTCCAATAGGTGAACGTCTTGCTGTAACTGAAGCTGAACAACTGGTCGTTGTCCGATACATACGAATATCCCGACTGAACAATATTGTCGCTGTAGGTTACATCGTGGTCGAGAATAATCTCCTCGCCCGTAACGACGGTGTACTGCTTCACCGTAGCGCCGCTAATCTGCTTGTCCAGCTCGTCGCCGGTGCGTTCGTCGCATGCGAACATCAGGTTGGGAGTCGTACCATCGGTGGCGTGGTCGTTGTTGGTGGAAGCGCTGTCGAAAAATACTCGCATGCCGAAGAACGGAATGCCGGATTTGGTTCTCAGAACGCTGTAGTTGTCAGTATATCGACGGTAGTCGTTGAGTACGAATACCTGAGTCAGCGTCTCCCGGAAGATTACATTGCCATCTTTGTCGGACACCTGAATGTAGGACTCATCCTCGCCGGCAGCAGCAGCCGGAGCGAGCACCTCGGCAGGGTTGCCCTCGCCGCTCAGCTCTACGACCGGAGCAAATGCCTCGGCAGCGAACGCCTCCGCACGGCGGAACGACGGACGAACCATGGGGCTGTAGGCCGGGGTGAGCTCGCCGTTGAAGACGATGTAGGCCTTGTCGCCCGAGGGAGCGTAGGTGAACTCGGCGTCATCCGATTTGAGAGTCAGCGTCTTGTTCGACAGATATGCCTTGTCGGCATCCGTCCAGGGGCGAATCGAGGTGATATTCTCGCCGTTGTCGTAGCTGTCGAACCAGTTATCATTGCCGGCAGCCGGAGTCATGGCCTCCATGTTGTAGTCGAAAGCCGTCATGGCGAAGCCCGGGGTAGCGGTCGTGTAGGTGCCCTCTTCGTTGCGGGGCAGCTGAACGAGCACGGTGTAGTTGTAGCCCTCGGCCTCGCTGCCGTTCAGCTCGGCCAGCGTCTCTGCCTTGATGGTACTGTAGATGATGTAGGGAGTAGTGCCGTCGGTGTAGGAGTAGAGGTAGAGCTCGGGCGTGTCGCCTTCGAAGCTGCTCTCGCGTGCCTCGTCCTCGTAACCGATGGTGCGCGATGCGGTGTTGGCCGCGTCGTAGGCAACGGTTACCTCGCCGGTGTAGGCCAGACGAATGACGGTGTCATCGTCGTCGTTGGTGTAGGTCATGGCCAGCGTGCGGGTGGGAACGCCCGTCGGGTCGTCGACAACGCCTGCATAGAGAGTACCGTGTGCGTGGTGTGCGTAGTCGGTGGGCAGAGCCTCGAAAGTCAGCTCGATACCCTCGGCGAGACCCTTGTCGAAGTCCTGCTCGAACTCGGGTGCCATACCCTCCTCATACTCCACAGCGCCCTCGACGAGTGCCTTGGGCATGGTCAGAGTGAAGAGCGCCGAGTCGGGATCGGCTTCAGTAACGCCCTCGGCCTCGTAGAGATAGTAGGTCCATACGTCCTCGGCCGGGTTGCGGAACTCAACCACGCTGCCGATCTGAACGGGCTGCTCCTTGCCTACGGCAATGGCATTGTCGCCCAGTGCGGGGAAGCCAGACTCGAGGCACTCGCCGTCGAACGATGCGCGGAAGGTCTCGGCCGAATCGTCGGTGAGCTCGAGGAAGAGCTTGACCTTGCTGTTGTAGAAGAGGTTGATGTCGATGCTCTGAGCTGCATAGTCGGCCGACGAAACGGTGCCGGATGCGCTCTGGAACTCGACAGCGGCCGAATCCTGCAGACCCGTGGGCTCGGCAACGCCCGAAACGGTCAGAAGAGTAGGCGAAGCAAGCATCTCGGTGTCGGTGGTAAGACCGGCATCCTCGGAGAAGTAGAAGGTGTAGGTACCGTCGCTCTCGATGGTGTAGAGCGCCGAACGAAGAGTGGTCGTAACGCCAGTGTTGGCATCGTCGCCGAGAAGAGCCCAGTTGCTGCCCGAAGGAAGAACTACCTCGGGGGCTTCGGGTTCGGGTTCAGTGCCGGGACCGGCATTCAGTTCGTCGCCCTCCGATTCGGAGCAGCCGGCGAAAGCCAGTGCAACAGCTGCTGCAAAGGCCGTGATTCTCCATTTGTTGAAACTAACCATAAAAAAATTGAGTTTTGCAATGCCTGAAGCCGCTGGGTCGCGGCTTCAGGTCTATGCGGTTAATGAATAAAGTGTTGTCGAAAGATTTAGCGGGTTAAGGAGAGTCGCCCGTAGGCGGGTGTCTCGGCCGCGGCGCTCTGCTGGGGCAGACGGCGCGCATCCTGGCTTCTCATGCCGCTAACGCTCCACTTGGAGGTGCGCTCCAGAAGCTGGTCCTCGGTGAGCATGGGGGCTCGCCACATGGCCGTGTCGGTCTCGGTGCTGATGCCGCTGACGGGACCCTTCCAGGTGCCGCGCACGTGGTGGTCGCGCACGCACAAGCAGTCGAATTCGAAGGTATAATCGCCGTCTGCGTCGGGGCCCGAGACGGTTACCTCGCCGCCGTAGAAGTAGGCGTGGCCGTCGATGACCGAGAGTCCTCCGTCGCTTGCATAGTGGTGCTCCCAGTGCGAAGTGTAGGAGATGGAGTTGAGAAGCATGCCCTTGACGGCAACGCCCTCGCCATCGGAGTTCATCGGGTGGAAGTAGGCCGGCCAGCGCTGCGGCGAGATGGTGTAGTGGCCCGGCTTGAGCTGGCGCTCCTCGCCCGGAGCCGTGACGAGCTCGATGTAGGCGAAGTCGCCGGCATTGACCGTACCGACGGGGTCTTCGTTCAGGCCGATATTGCCGAAAGCGATGTACTGGTAGCCGATGTCGTCGTTCTTGTCAGGACTTTGGCTGCCCCAGCGTTTCGAGTAGTCGCTCATCTGGGTGTAGCCGATGCCGCCGATGTATATCTGCTGCGGAACCACGAGGCGTGCCTCCTTGTGGCGCGCGAGGTCCATATTGTAGTCCTCGGTGAGGGTCGAGGTGCCGTCGTCGCTGTCGGAGGATACGGGCTGCCACGACCACTCGATGGGTCCGTCGTAGCGGCCCTTCATCTTCGAGCCGTTCTGCGAAGTGAGGTCGAACTCGATGTGCATGTCGCCGTCGCCGCTGCCTGCGGAGATGGTGACGGTGCCGTCGTTGGCGTAGCCGAACAGGCCGTAGTAGGAGCCGTCGTACTGGTGCAGGAAGGTACCGTAGGGCTGAACCATGCCGTAGACATTCATCTCGACGGGCTTGAACCAGCTCATGGACTGGGAGAAGGTGCTCGACGCGTTGTAGGTGCCGTTGAGCTTGGAGATGTTCTGCTTGAGGTCGGCCTCTTTGGTGAAGAGCGTAGGCGAGGTGAGCAGCAGGGTGGCGCCGAAGCTGCCCTCCTGGCCGTCGAGGTAGGCATCCTCGTAGATTACGAGCTCGAATGTGCCGTAGGCCTGCTCGCCCATGCGTCCGTAGTAGATGCCGTTGGCCTTGTTGGCCGTCATGTCGACATCCTGGTTGAACTGAGGCAGATAGGTGCTCGAATTGATGTCCATGAAGTTGCCGAGCTTGCCCTGGTAGGCTATCGTGCGCAGACGGTTGCTGCTGTCGACGAAGCTGGCGCGGATGGTGGTGATGTCGTTATTGTCGGTGGTCACGGTCATGTCGCCGACGAAGGGTCGGGTGGACATCTCCTGGTGACCGTTCTCGGTAGAGAACTCGGCAAGATAGGAGACGGAGAGATAGGTGCCGGCCTCGGCGCCTTCGCTGTATTTGTAGGTGCCCTGCGGCAGACGGGTGCGGTAGACGCTGTTGGGAATGGCGAAGAATGCGATGTGCATGGCGTAGCCGGTCTCCTCGAGCAGCACAAGGGTGCCGTCGGTGGCCTGCGTGAGCTGGCTCGTGGATACCAGAAGATCGTATTCGTGCGCGTTGGTGCCGAGGCCCTGGCCGAAGTAGACCTGCTGCGCAACATGGGTGCAGACGGCTACGGCCTCGATGGCGATGTCGTCAGAAGGATAGCGCGTGCAGCTGCCGTAGTAGTTGGTCAGAAGGGTCGAGCGGCCGTCGTTGGAGGCGATGCTGATTTGAATCTCGACGGCCGTGGCGCCGTAGAGAATAACGTCCAGCTTGGTGATTTTGAATTGGGATGCGTTGCTGGCGTCGGCCTGCAGGTCGTTGTAGGCCACAGCGTTGTCGGTGCCTGCAAAGTTGACGTTGCTGCCGTTGGTCTTGCCTACGACAAGGCGGATGTAGTCATTGGCGGCCTGCATGCCGTCGATATCGGTGATGCCGGCCGTAGGCGACAGATAGAAGACGGCCGAGCCCTCGACCTCCTCGAAGGTGTAGATCACCGACTGCAGGCTGAAGACGCTGCCGTTGTAGGCGGCCTGATTGCTCAAATCCTCGGGCTTGGTGACGCTTCCAGGTTTGTTGGAATCATCGGGATCGGGCTCAGTTCCCCCCCCCTTCTCGCATGCTACAAGCACGCATGCCGACATGAACAGCGGCATGATGGCTTTGGCCAGGAAATACAGTTTTTTCATCATACTTTTTTACAGGCAGCGCACCTGCCGCCTGAATTATTGGCAACACAAAAGGGAACATGCGGTGCGATATCCATGCATAAACCGGTGACGGACAATTTGTTACCCCCCCCCCGGTGTCGGGATTCACGTTCTCTGGGCCCGAACTCTGCAACGGTACAGCAACGAGCCGGCACAAATATACGGATTTTATTTCACATATGGTCGCGCGCGTGTTAAAAAAACGTCGTTTGAGTAGTGTTTTTTGCCGTTTGGGGTAGGTTTTGGGTCTTTAGTGGCAGGTGAGTCGGCTGGGCAAATGTGTGTGTCAGGCGGAGATAGCGACAGCGGGGTGCGGAAATGAAAAAAGCCCGGGAATTTCCGGGCTGCGATGTGTGCGGCAGGCGCTATGCCCGCTTTTTGACGAAGCCTTGCGCGCGAAGCTCGATCTCGCCGCCGTCGGGGGTGACGAGCATGGCGCCGGTCTCGGGAGCGGTGATGTGGCCTATGATGTCGATGCCGCCGATGGCCTCGATGCGCTCGCGCATGGTGACCGGAACGGTGAAGAGCAGCTCGTGGTCCTCGCCGCCGTGAAGCGCCGCGACTACGGGGTCGGAATGCAGCTCCTCGGCCAGGGCCGTGGTCTGGCGGGCGATGGGTATGCGCTCGAGGTAGATGCGTGCGCCGCACTTGGACGAGCGGCATATCTGCAGCAGGTCGCTCGAAAGACCGTCGGAGATGTCTATCATCGATGTGGGCACGAGCTTCTCGGCCGCCAGCGACTCGATGACGTCGCGACGCGGGCGGGGCTTGAGGTACTTCTCGAGGAGATATTCGTAGCCCTTGAACTGCGGCTCGGGATTCTCGACATCGCCCAGCACGCGGCGCTCGCGTTCGAGAAGGTGCAGACCCATGTAGGCGGCGCCGAGGTTGCCCGTGATGCATATCAAATCGTTGAGGCGCGCCCCGCTGCGGCGTGCGACGGCCTCGCGCAGCACCGAGCCCGTGGCCGTGACGGCTATGGCCAGTCCGGTGACCGAGGCGGTGGTGTCGCCGCCGGCCAAGTCGACTCCCGACTCGAGGCATGCGAAGCGCACTCCCTCGTAGAAATCCTCGAGCGCCTCGACGGGCAGTTTGGACGATATGCCCAGCGCGACGGTAATCTGCTCGGGAAGGGCGTTCATGGCCAGAATGTCAGAAATTCCGCGGGTGACAACCTTGTAACCCAGGTGTTTAAGGGGAAAATATGTCAGATCGAAATCGACGCCTTCGAGCATCATGTCGGTCGAAAGGACCGTCAGCCGCTCGTCGTCGGGGGCTGCAATAAGGGCCGCATCGTCGCCGGGACCGGAGACGGTGGTGGCGTTGCGGGGGGTGAAGTCGCGGGTCAGACGCTCGATGAGACCGAACTGGCCGAGCTCGGCAATCTCGGTACGTTTTCTTTCTGCCATGTGGAAACTGAGTTATTGAATTATTTTACAAAAGTAGGCAAAGCTTGTTTTTTATCCAAAAAATAGTGTAATTTTGCGCGGTTACTAATAACACTTATATGCTTAATATCGTTCTGTTCGGCGCGCCGGGCTGCGGCAAAGGGACGCAGGCGCAACGCATAAGCGAGAAGTACGGCCTCAACCACATATCGACGGGCGAGGTGATACGCGGCGAGATAGCGCGCGGCTCGCAGCTCGGTCTGAAGATGAAGAGCTTCATCGAGTCGGGCCGTCTGGCTCCCGACTCTCTCGTAATCGACATCATTGTCGACTATCTGGACGCCCACCGCGACGTCAACGGCAACATATTCGACGGATTCCCCCGCACCACGGCCCAGGCCGAGGCTTTCGACAGCATACTGGCCGAGCGCGGACTGAAGGTGTCGGCCATGGTGTACATGGACGTGCCGGAGCAGGAGCTGGTGCGTCGCATACTGCTGCGCGGCCGCGAATCGGGTCGTGCCGACGATGCTTCGGAGGAGGTGATACGCAACCGAATCGAGGTCTACAACAGCCAGACTGCCGTGGTAGCCAAGCACTACGAGGCGCAGGGCAAGTACTACAGAATCGACGGCGTGGGTTCGCTCGACGAGGTGACCTCGCGCATCTGCCAGGCTGTGGACTCGGCAAAATAGCCGGGGTTGCGCTGCCGGCCTGAGCGAAGCAGCCTCGGAGGAGGTGCCGCAGGTCGATGCCCTCGGAGCGAATACGGCCGGAGAGGATGCTGCCGGCTGAAGCTGCCTCGGAAGGCGGCTGAAGAGAGTGCTGCATCGGACAGACAGGTTTCAGATATATAATTAAGTATCGGCCCGCAGGTTTTGGCGGGCCGATACTTTTTTTCGTACTTTTTATTTCCGGTTGAGGAGAGCGCATCCGAATCGCACGGGCGGCAATGGGCCGTGTCAGTTCCTGCTCTCGATGGTTGCGGTGAAGACCTTGAGCCGCCCGGTTTGGGACTCGGACCGAACGCCGCTCTCACGGGTCTTTATGTCCAGGCGCACATGGTCGTCGAACTTGTCGATATTCATATTGGCGATGCGATCGCTCGGCAGAGCGTTAAACTCCTCTTTGGTCGCCCTGCGGCCGTCGATGTAGTACTCGCGGGGCTTGTCGCCGGAGGTGACTATCGAAACATTGCCGGACACCTCCACTTGTTTATCCCAAACGACAGAGGAGAGTTTTTCATCGAGTTCTTTAACACGGCGGTTCCACTCATCCATGTCGAGCGATGGCAGATTCTCGTTGAGCTCTTTCACACGGAGGGCCCAATCCTTCCCGTCGAGCGATGACAGATTCTCGTTGAGTTCTTTCATGCGGCGGTCAATATCTTGCTGAAATTTTTTGGTGATGATTTGTATCACGCCGTCGCGGGCACGCTCGCCGTAGTGCTTGACCGCCGTGTCGCCCTTTATGACCGTCATATGGTCGATATCATCGGCACTGATGGCCTTGGCCTCCTCCTCAGTGACTTCGCGGCCGTCGACAACCCAGAGCGCCGATTTGGCATTGGTGTAGGAGACATTGCCCTCGTATCGGACGACAATCTTTTCATCCGACCTCTCCTCCGTTTTATTCGGCGCGCCGTAGCCGACAACGGTAATCTTGTCCATGCTGCCATTTACCTCCGGCCCGGCCGCCTCGGAGCCTTCCTGGTCGGGAATCGTGAACTGAACGGGCATCGTGAGTTTGACCCTCACGGCCTTGCCGTCCTGCATGCCTGCAGTCCAGGCGGGCGACTTGGCGATTACGCGGCGAACCTCGGCCGAGAGCGACTCGTCGGGCGACTGCAGAATCGTCACTTCGTTCTCCACGCGTCCGTCGGCGCCGATTAAGAACGACGCAACGACCTGGCCCTGGATGCCCTGCTCCTGCGCCTGCTGCGGGTAGCGGATGTTGTACATGACCCACGTGCGGAAGTCGTTGATATTGCCGCCATTGAAAGTCGGCATCACCTCGCACATCAAATATGCGTCGCCGTCGGGCGTTTTGGCAGCCTTCGCCTGCGGATTGTCGGGCGCGATTTCGCCGATTGAATAATTTTCCGTAACTTTGTTCTCGACTGCGAGGGTCACGGGTACGATTTCGGTGCGCGCGAATGCAGCTGCTGCAACGCCCGCCAGCGGCAGGACGAACAGCGCACGAGCCGTCGCCCACCTCGATGATTTCTTGCGTAACATCATGGTAATACGGTTTTTAAGTTTACTGTGATTGAGGCTGTTGGCGACCGAGTACCACCTCTCGCCGGCAGCTTTTTTTATTAACAACATCTGATACTGTCGAGCATCGGTGCCGCCTCGAAGAACGGCGGCATCGGCCTCGTATTCGTGTATTGCCCGCAGCTCGGCCCGCAGCAGCCACATGGCCGGATTGAACCACTGCATGACGGCCGACAGGTCGGTGACGATTATGTCCAGCGAGTGGTGCAGGCGTATGTGCTCGCGTTCGTGGGCGATGATTACCTCGCCGTTGTCGGCCAGGTCGCGCTCGCCGATGCAAATCCATCGAATCCAGCTGAAGGGGGCCGCGTCGCCCTCGAGAAGCACCAGCGTGGCGGCGGCATCGAGTCGGCGGCGGCGCGAATTGCGGATTATGCGAACCACCGAGAGTGTCGAGAGCGCCAACCGGACGAGCGCGGCAGCAGCGCCGGCGGCGAAGAGGACGGCAAGGAGCTGCATGGGGTCCGTTTGGGCGGAGCTGGGTTCCGTGACGATGGTCTCGGCAGGCAGGATAGTGTCGAAGACGGGAAGCACCGGAACCTGCCGGTAGACCGTCACGCGGCAGACGGGCAGCAGAAACGACAGCACGATGGCCGACACCACCAGCATCCGGTTGAGGCGATGGAAGGTCTCGCGGCTCAGCAGCACCTTGTAAAAGAGGTAGAATACGGCTATGCAGGCCGCAACCTTGAGATTGTAGAGAACGAGCTGGGTCATCGCGCGGGATTATTTGTCGGCGTTCTCGATGCGGCTGATGAGCTCGCGCAGTTCGTCCAACGAAATCTTCTCCTCCTCGACCAGCGCCGAGACGGCTCCGGTGTAGGAGTTGCCGAAATAGCGGCCTATGATGCCGCTGAGCGACCCGCGGCCGAACTCCTTCTGCGACACGACGGGGTAGTAGCGGTAGGTGTTGCCGAATGCCTCGTGGGCGAGATAGCCCTTGGCCTCGAGCATGCGTACCATGGTCGACAGGGTGTTGAAGTGGGGCTTGGGCTCGTCGGCCATCTCAACCAGTTCGCGCACGAAGAGCGGTCCGCGCTCCCAGAATATGCGCATCAGCTCCTCCTCTCTTTTGGTCAGTTTTTCCATTGTCGTCACACGTTTTAAGTAGTTGCTGTTGCAAAGGTAACTAAAAAATCTTTTAATGCAACTATATTTTATAGTTATTCTGCAAATTTTTTTAGTTTGCGCGGTTTAAGGGGCTGCGGAGGGGGTGAGAGAACGATGCGGAGAGGGTGCGGAGAGGGTGCGGAGAAGGTGCGGAGAGGGTGCGGAGAGGGTGTGGAGAGGGAGTGGAGAGGGTGTGGAGAGGGTGTGGAGAGGGTGTGGAGAGGGTGACGGAGAGGTAGGTTATAAAGATTCGGCCGCGAAGATGCTAAGTCTTCGCGGCCGGAATCGGCGGTTGGGCCGCCGCTATGGCAGCGGCGTTATGATGTAGCCGTAGCTGTAGCGGCTTTCGGTCAGGCGGTAGGGTGCATGGGGTGTGGCGCCCCACGAGGTGTCGCCGCCGAGGCCGCGCTGCGCCAGGTCGACGTGGAGTATTATTTCGCGGCGGGGCCACACGTCGCTCATGTGGCGCTGCTTCTTGGTCAGACCCGGGTCGAGGTCCTCTGAGGCTATGGGCATGGCGCTGACCGAAAGGGGCTGCAGGCCGTCGATGCGCACGCCGCAGCCCTGGCTGTCGGTCAGGGTGAGCCACCTTACGCCGGTCTTGTTGCCGCTCTCCTGCGGACGAACGTAGGGGTAGTACTGCTCGTCGGTCGACTGGCTGTAGATTGCGGTGAACGACGATTTGTGGCGGTCGGAGTAGTTCTCCCACGGGCCGCGGCCGTAGAATGTCAGGTTGCGGCAGCCGGCGGGCATGCGCATACGCATGCCGAAGCGCGGAAGCTCGGGAAGCGTGCCGTCGGAGCTCCACGACGCCTCGACCGTAAGGCGTCCGTCGGCCGTAAAGGTGTAGACGAGCGTATAGTCTGAGGGAGCTGAGGCGAGGCGGTAGCGGGCAGTGCATCTGACGGCTCCGCCGCATCGGTCGATTGAGGTGCCGGTGATTTTGCGTGCGGCGGTGCGCCACACGTTGCAGCGCGAGGGCATTCCGTCGCCGAAGTCGTTGTCGGTGGGTGCGCGCCAGAACGATGGTTCGGGCAGGGCACGCATGACGCTGCGGCCGCCGCAGGTGTAGCGGAGGATGGCTCCGGTGCGTTTGCTGAATGCCAGCTCCGCAGCTCCGGCGCGCAGAGTGATGCTGTCGGCGCTCTCGCGGAGGATTTTGACCTGGCCCGAGGTGTCGGGCGCGGCGAAGCGGTAGCTGCCGAAGGAGATCTGCTCGCGTGCTACCTCATGTCCGGCCGGCACGCCGGGGGTCTGCTCGAGCGAGAAGGCGAAGATGTCGAGCATATATTCGCCGCCGTCGCTGCACTCGGGCAGCGGGAGCGTTATCTCGCGGCTGCTGCCGGCGGGGATATCCTCGCGCAGGGTGCCGCCGGCCTCGGGCTTGCCGTCGTGCAGCAGCTGCCAGCGCAGCTCGTACATGCCGAGACTGCGGTAGAGGAAGCGGTTGTCGACGGTGATGCGCCCCGAAGCGGGATTGTCGCTGCTAAAGCGTATGTTCTGGTAGAACTTTTTGACCTCGTAGAGTCCGGGGTGGGGCGTGCGGTCGGGCTGCACGAGTCCGTTGCAGCAGAAATTCTCGTCATGCTGCATGAAGGCAGCCCCGAAGTCGCCTCCGTAGCCCCAGTAGGGGCGTCCGTTAGAGCTGACTGCGGCGATGCCCTGGTCGACCCAGTCCCAGATGAATCCGCCCTGCATGTGGGGCGAGGAGTCGATGATGTCGAAATATTCGTCGAAGTTGCCCGTGGAGTTGCCCATGGCGTGGGCGTATTCGCACATTATGAAGGGTCGTGCGACACCCTTGCGGGCGGCGTACTCCTTCATGTAGGCCATCTTGGGGTACATCGGGCAGACGATGTCGGTGTTGCGGTTCTCGCCGGCCTGCTCGAACTGCACGGGCCGCGACGGGTCGCGGCGCTTGATGCGATCGTACATGTCGCTGAACACGGGTCCGTTGCCGCACTCGTTGCCCATGGACCAGATGATTACCGAGGGGTGGTTCTTGTCGCGCTCGACCATGCCCAGCGCACGGTCGCGGTGGGCGTCGGCCCACTGCTCGAGATAGGCCGGGTGGCGCGAGCGGTCGAACCGTCCCTGCTTCTCGGCGCCGCAGCCGTGCGACTCGATGTTGGCCTCGTCGACCAGGTAGATGCCGTACTGGTCGCACAGGTCGTACCAGAGCGTGGACTGCGGGTAGTGGCTGGTGCGCACGGCGTTGATGTTGAAGCGCTTCATGGTCTCGATGTCGCGTATCATGGTCTGGCGGTCGACGACGTGGCCCGTTTTGGGATGGTGTTCGTGGAGGTTGACGCCGTGGACGGCTATGGGCTTGCCGTTGACGGTGAGCTGGCCGCCCTTGATCTCGACCGAGCGGAATCCCGTGCGGCACGAGGTCGACTCGACGGCATTGCCCGAGGCGTCGCGAAGGGTTATGACGGTGGTGTATAGCGCTGGCGTCTCGTCGCTCCACAGCTCGGGAGCCGTCACGCGGCACTCGAAGGCCGTAGCGGTGCTGCCGCCGCTAAGCGAGAGGCTCTTGCGGCGGCGCAGAACCTCGCGGCCCGAGGGGTCGAGCAGGGCCAGCTCGATGCTGCCCCTGAAGGCGCTGCCGCTGCGGGTCAGGACCTCGGCACGCAGCACTCCGTTGCGGTAGCCGGCGTCGAGGTCGCCGCGCACGAACATGTCGGCGAGATATGTCTGAGCGGTGGAGTAGATGCAGACGCCGCGGTCGAAACCCGAAAGACGCCAGAAATCCTGGTCCTCGAGGTAGGAGCCGTCGCAGTAGCGGTAGGTCTCGACGGCGAGCAGATTCTCGGCGCCGGCGACAGCCGCGTCGGTTATGTCGAACTCGGCGGGCAGCTTGGTCCCCTGCGAGTAGCCTATGCTGCGGCCGTTCAGGCTGACGAACATGGCCGGGGCGCCCGACTCGAAGTGGAGCACTATTCTGCGGCCGCTCCATTCGGCGGGAATGGTGAAGCGGTGGCGGTAGGAGCCCACGCTGTTAATATTGTCGGGCACGAACGGCGGGTTGCATGGGAAGGGGTATATGGCATTTGTATATACGGGCAGTCCGTAGCCCAGCAGCTCGGGATTTCCCGGCACGGGAATCAGGCTCCACTGCGAATCGTCGAACGAAGGCTCGGCGAAGCCTGCGGGCCGCAGTGCCGGCTCGGGCGAGTAGCAGTATCGCCACATGCCGTCGATGCGCATGAAGTATGGCGACTCGGCGCCTGCTGCGGCCGAAGCCTCGTCGGCATAGGGCATGGCCGTGGCGTGGGGCGCGAGCTTGTTTATGGCGAATATGCGCGGGTTTTGCGTCTCGGGGGGTGCGGCCGGCGCGGCGCTGTGTGCGGATGCGACGGCGGTGCACAGCGACAGCAGCGTCGCTGCGAGCAGTCTCGGGGCTCTTGTCATCGGTAAGGTTCAGTTTTTTGCGTTAGCGGACCATGCCGGTGTATGTCGAGGGGGTTATGGCGCGCAGCTCCTCGCGGACGCTCTCGCTCACATCGAGCGTGTCGATGAAGCGTCGCAGCGACTCGGCCGTCAGGCGCTCGTTGGTGCGGGTGAGGGCTTTCAGAGCCTCGTAGGGCTCGGGGTACCTCTCGCGGCGGAGGATGGTCTGTATGCCCTCGGCCGCCACGGCTATGTTGCGCTCCAAATCGGCATCGAGGGCCTCGCGGTTGAGCAGCAGTTTGCCCAGACCCTTGGAGAGCGAGGCGAAGGCTATCATGGTGTGGGCCACGGGCACGCCTATGTTGCGGAGCACGGTCGAGTCGGTCAGGTCGCGCTGCATGCGCGATACGGGCAGCTTCTCGGCCAGGTGTCCGAATATGGCGCCGGCCATGCCGAGGTTGCCTTCGGCATTCTCGAAATCTATGGGGTTGACCTTGTGGGGCATGGCGCTCGAGCCGACCTCGCCCTTCTTGATGCGCTGCTTGAAGTAGTCCATCGAGATGTAGGTCCACATGTCGCGGCTGAGGTCGACGAGTATGGTGTTTATGCGCCGCATGGCGTCGAACAGGGCCGCGAGGTTGTCGTAGTGCTCTATCTGAGTGGTGTAGCGCGAACGCTTCAGGCGTAGCGTGCCGTCGACGAAGCTGTCGGCGAATGCCGGCCAGTCGATATGGGGATAGGCCGCATGGTGGGCGTTGAAGTTGCCTGTGGCGCCGCCGAACTTGGCCGACATGGGCACCGCGCGCAGCTGTCCCAGCTGCACCTCGAGACGCTCGATGAAGACCTTGAGCTCCTTGCCCAGACGCGTGGGCGAGGCGGGCTGTCCGTGGGTGTGCGCGAGCATGGGAACATCGCTCCACTCGCCGGCCAGTTCGCCGAGCTTGGCTATGATCTGCTCCAGGGCGGGGTAGTATACCTCGTCGAGAGCTTCGCGCAGCGAGAGAGGCACGGCCGTGTTGTTTATGTCCTGAGAGGTGAGGCCGAAGTGGACGAACTCCTTGTCGGCGCCGGCGCCGGCGGCATCCATCTTCTCCTTGATGAAGTATTCGACGGCCTTCACGTCGTGGTTGGTGATGCTCTCTATCTCCTTTACGCGGCGGGCATCGTCGACGGTGAAGTTGCGGTAGATGTCGCGCAGGGCCTCGAACTTGCCGTGGTCGAATCCGCCCAGCTCGGGCAGCGGCAGCCGGCAGAGGGCTATGAAGTATTCGATTTCGACCCTTACGCGGTAGCGTATGAGGGCGTATTCGGAGAAGTAGGCTGCCAGCGGCTCCGCGATTCTGCGGTAACGGCCGTCGACGGGCGACACGGCGGTAAGATTGTCGAGAGTCATCGTTACGGGTTTTGTTTTTTGAGAAACTCCGGCATGCGGCGTGCATGCCGGTCTTTCGGACCCAAAATTACATATTTATCCGCTATTTCGCAATACGCCTCTGCATGCTTTTGCTCGGCCTGCGGGCCGGACGGTGGCGGAGATGGCATGAAGGTGCCTTCGCGCGGGGCATGCGCGAAAAGAGGCCGGAGGGCATGTGCGGCACGATCGACAGCGCAAAAACAGCGTTTTTAACGCATTAAGGCTTAAGGCTCTGAATTGCGGAAGAGGAGGTCGCCGGCCGGAAATTTTACGGCGCTGCACAAAATATGCAATTGAGTGCGGCAAAACCGGCCGTTTGCCGATTTTTTTGTAACTTTGTGACGATATTCAAAATTTCGGCTCCGATGAATCTCATCATATCGCTTCTGGCAGGAATAGTATCGTTCGTAAGGCGGAACCCGATCTTCTGTCTTGTGGTGGTCATTCTTGCTGTGGGGGCGCCCTCGCTGCTGGCAGGCATAGCCTCGGCAGTGTTCTACATAATCTGCGCGATAGTGGTGGCGATGCTGATATTAGGCCTGGTGCTGCGACGCAAAATAAGACGCATGCAGCGCGAGTTCACAGAGGCGCAGTACACCGACAGCACCGGCAGCGGCGCGGGCCGCGAGGGCGAGGTGCGGATTCGCATGGACGGCGGCCGCACGGGCAAACGCATAAACGACGGCGTGGGCGACTACGTCGATTTCGAGGAGGAGAAAAACAGTTGATGCCATGATGAACTACGTCTCCGAAACATTCGCCGGAATCGGCCGCTACTGCATCCTCACGGGCAAGGTCTTCTCGCGCCCCGAGAAGGCGTCGATATACCGCCGCCGCATACTCTTCGAGGTCGAGGCCCTGGGCATGAACTCGATAGGCCTGACGGCCATAATCTCGATATTCATAGGCGCCGTAATCACGCTCCAGATGTCGATAAACCTCGAGTCGGGATTCATTCCGCAGTACCTCATAGGCTTCGCCACGCGCGAAACCATGATACTCGAGTTCTCGTCGACGGTCGTGGCGCTGATTCTGGCCGGAAAGGTGGGCTCGAACATCGCCTCGGAGATAGGAACCATGCGCATAACCGAACAAATCGACGCGCTGGAGATTATGGGCGTAAACTCGGCTTCGTATCTCATACTGCCCAAAATAGTGGCTACGGTGCTGTTCTTCCCGCTGCTGACGATTCTCAGCATAATGATAGGAATAGTGGGCGGCTACATGATAGCCGTGCTGACGGGAATAATGATTCCGGCCGACTATGTCGAGGGTCTGCTCTACGACTTCAAACCCTATTCGATAGTCTACTCGCTCATCAAGACGTCGGTCTTCGCCTTCATCATCACCTCGGTGTCAGCATTCTACGGATACTATGCCGACGGCAACTCGTTAGAGGTGGGACGCGCCTCGACGCGCGCGGTGGTCACATCGTCGATAGTGATAATGATTTTCAACCTCATACTGACGCAAATACTGCTGATATGATCAGAGGCGAACATATCGTAAAATCGTTCGAGGGACGCACCGTGCTCGACGACATCTCGGTCAGCTTCCCTTCGGGCAGCACGAGCCTGATAATAGGCCGCAGCGGCTCGGGAAAGACCGTGCTGCTGAAATCGCTCGTGGGACTGCACGAGGTCGACTCGGGTGCCATATACTATGACGACGTGTGCTACACGTCGCTCGGATTCGCCCAGCGCAAGGCCATACGGCGCGACATAGGAATGATTTTCCAGGGCGGTGCGCTGCTCGACTCCTCGTCGGTCGAGGAGAATGTCAAGCTGCCGCTGGACCTGTTCACCGACCAGAGCGAGGAGGAGAAGCTCGAACGCGTGAACTTCTGCCTCAAGCGCGTGAGGCTCGAAAATGCCAACCGGCTCTATCCCGCCGAGCTGAGCGGCGGAATGATAAAGCGCGTGGCCATAGCCCGCGCCATAGTGATGAACCCGCGGTACCTCTTTTGCGACGAGCCCAACTCGGGCCTCGACCCCCAGACGTCGGTGGTCATCGACAACCTCATCAGCGACATCACCGAGGAGTACGACATAACCACCATAATCAACACCCACGACATGAACTCCGTCATGGAGATAGGCCACAAGATAGTCTTCATATACGAGGGCCGCAAGTGGTGGGAGGGCTCGAAGGATGATATACTGCGTGCCGACAATCCCGAACTCTCGGACTTCGTGTTCGCCTCGGCAATGGCCAAGCGCGCGCGAGGCATGCGCTGAGCCTCAAACGACATCTTCTCGGCATGGATTTCAAACTCGTATCGGATTATGCTGCCACGGGCGACCAGCCCGAGGCCATCGCGCAGCTCGTGGAGGCCGTGCGCGACGGCTCGCGGCACAACACGCTGCTGGGCGTGACCGGTTCGGGCAAGACTTTCACCGTGGCCAACGTAATCGCGCAGCTCAACAGGCCGACGCTGGTGCTGAGCCACAACAAGACACTCGCGGCGCAGCTCTACGGCGAGTTCCGCAACTTCTTTCCCGAGAATGCCGTAGAGTATTTCGTCTCATACTACGACTACTATCAGCCCGAGGCCTATCTGCCGGCCACGGACACATACATTGAAAAGGACCTCTCGATAAACAAGGATATCGAGAAGATGCGCCTGAGCGCCACGGCGGCATTGCTCTCGGGCCGCCGCGACGTGATTGTGGTCTCGAGCGTGTCGTGCCTCTACGGCGCCGGCAACCCCGAGGATTTCCATCGCACGTCGGTGTCGGTGAGCGTCGGCGAGCGAATATCGCACAAGAAGCTGATGTACAAGCTGGTCGAGGCACTCTATGTGCGCACCGAGCACGAGCTGAGCCCGGCGTCGTTCCGCGTGAGCGGCGACACGATAGACATCATGGCCTCGTTCGGCGAGTTCGGAAACCAGTGCTTCCGCGTGATGTTCTTCGACGACGAGGTCGAGGCCATACACTCCATAGACCCCGTTACGGGCCAGCGGATTACGGCCCTCGACTCGGTGACGGTATACCCGGCGAGCCTATTCGTGACCACGCAGGAGCGGATACGACAGGCCATAGGCGAGATATATGTCGACCTGGGCCGCCGCGTGGAGTTCTTCGAGCGGGAGGGCCGCAATGTCGAGGCGCAGCGGCTCAAGCAGCGCGTGGAGTACGACCTGGAGATGATAAAGGAGCTGGGTTTCTGCTCGGGCATAGAGAACTATTCGCGCTACTTCGACGGCCGAGCCGAGGGCACGCGCCCGTTCTGTCTGCTCGACTACTTCCCGCGCGACTACCTGCTGGTAATCGACGAGAGCCATGTCACCGTGCCGCAGATTCGGGCCATGTACGGCGGCGACCGCGCGCGCAAGGAGAATCTGGTGGAGTACGGATTCCGACTGCCGGCCGCCAAGGACAACCGCCCGCTGCGCTTCGACGAGTTCGAGGCGCTGGCAGGCCCTGCGATATATGTCAGCGCCACGCCGGCCGACTACGAGCTGGCCAAGAGCGAGGGCCTGGTAGTCGAGCAGCTAATACGCCCCACGGGGCTTGTCGACCCGCCGTTCCAGGTGCGGCCCACGATAAACCAGATAGACAACCTGCTGGAGGAGATAGAGTACTGCGTGCGCAACGACGACAAGGTGCTCGTGACCACCATAACCAAGCGCATGGCCGAGGAGCTGTCGAAATATTTCGACCGCATAGGCGTCAGAAACAGATACATACACTCCGACGTCGACACTCTGGAGCGAGTGCGCATACTCGAGGACCTGCGCGGCGGGAGGTTCGACGTGCTCATAGGCGTGAACCTGCTGCGCGAGGGTCTGGATCTGCCGGAGGTGGCGCTTGTGGCCATACTCGACGCCGACAAGGAGGGTTTCCTGCGCAACGTGCGCTCCATAACCCAGATTGCCGGCCGCGCCGCGCGACATGTCCGCGGCCGCGTGCTGATGTATGCCGACACGATTACCGACTCGATGTGCACGGCCATAGCCGAGAGCAACCGCCGCCGTTCGGTGCAGGTGACTTACAACATGACGCACGAAATAGTGCCGCGGCAGGCGCAGAAGAGCGGCTCGGGCCGCAACATGCTGCTCGGTGAGACCGAGGCCGAAACGACGCTCTACCCGGCAGCTGGCGAGAGCTATGCCGCCGCAGCCGACGTGTCGGCCGGATATGCCGCGGGCGAAGATATAGATGCGCAGATAGAGCGTGCGAAGGAGAATATGGAGCGCGCTGCCAAGTCGCTGGATTTCATTGCGGCAGCACGCTTCCGCGACGAGATGTACGAGCTGCGCAAGCGCCGCGAGAGTCAGAAGTGAACGAATCCCCTGAAATCGACATCTTCGGGTGTGCCGCCGCGCAGCCAGCGCAGCAGGCCCGCCTGAGCTGTTATGTGTCCGATTTTGTATAGCGGGCGGCGGAAGCGCGCCTCGAAGTCGGCGGCAAGGAGCCCGAAGCGGTCGGCTCGGGCCGTGAGCAGCAGCTTGTAATCCTCGCCGGCGCAGAGCGCGGTGCGCAGGTCGTCGAAGGCCGGAACATGCTCAGTGTCGATGTCGGCTCCCACGCCCGAGCGCTCCATGATGTGGCGCAGGTCGGAGGCTATGCCGTCCGATATGTCCATCATGGCGTGCACCTCGCGGCGCGAGCCCAGCCACTCGCCCTCGGCCGTATGCGGCGCGGGGTTCATGTGCGCATGCGCCGCGGGTGTGTCGCAGCGGCCCGAGAGTATCTGCTGCAGGCCTGCGCCCGACTCGCCGAGCATGCCTGTGACGGCCACGATGTCGCCCGCACGGGCGTCGGAGCGGCGCTTGATGTTGGCGGCCGGAGCCGTTCCGATGACCGTGACGCTTATGCTCACGCCCTGCTTCGAGGCCGTGGTGTCGCCGCCGATGAGAGCCGTGCCGTGCTCCGAAGCCATCTGCGTGAAGCCCGCCATGAACTCCTCGGCCCATGCGCCGGCGGCATCGTCGGGCAGGGCTATCGACAGCAGAGCTGCCGTCGGGCGGGCGCCCATGGCAGCTATGTCGCTGAGGTTCACGGCCAAGGCTTTGCGCCCTATGATGTGTGCCGGAGCCGCGTGGCGCAGGAAGTGCACCCCCTCGACGAGCATGTCGCACGAGACGACCGTGGCCCTGTCGCCCGAGAGCAGCACGGCGCAGTCGTCGCCTATGCCCTCCCAGCCGTTGTCGGGCAGCGAGCGGCACATCGATGCAATCTTGTCTATGAATCCGAATTCGGTCATCGCAGGACAAATTTAAAGATAATTTTTCGTACATTTGCAAAAACAGGACTGGCATGCAGGTCACACTCATAACAATAATCTGCATAGCGGCTCTGGCGCTGTGCGCCGCGGCTGCTGCCGCATATTCGCGGGCACGCCGCCGTGCCGACGCTTTGGGAGCCGACCTGGCGCGCGCCGTGGCCGATGCCGGCATAGAGCGCAGCGGCCGCGAAGCCGCCGAACGCGCTGCCGAGGCCGAGCGCGAGGCCCGCGGACGTGCCGAGGAGCAAGTGCGCATTCTTCAGGAGCGCAACGCCGAAGCCCGCGAGAGGCTGGCTGCCGCCGAAGAGCGGGAGCGGGTCGGGCGCGAGAACCGCGAGCAGGTTGAGGAGGCGATGAAGGCGCAGTTCCGCAATCTGGCCAGCGACATCTTCACCGAGCAGTCGCGCAACTTCAGGGAGACCAGCCGTGAATCGATGGACGTGCTGCTGAAGCCATTCAGGGACAACATGGTCGAGTTCCGCGAGCGTGTCGAGAGAATCCATTCGGCCGAGAACGAGCAGCACGGCGAGCTGCGCAACGAGCTGCGCAACCTCATGGAGCTCAACCGACGCATCACGGCCGAGACCACCAACCTGACCAACGCCCTGCGCGGCAACTCGAAGGTTCAGGGCGACTGGGGCGAGATGATACTCGAGACCATTCTCGACGGCTCGAATCTCATAAAGGGCGTGCACTACCGCACGCAGATGAACATCAAGAACGGCGAGGGCGAGAACATGCGCCCCGATGTGGTCCTGTATCTGCCCGAGGGCAAGCACATAGTCATCGACTCGAAGGTCTCGCTCACGGCCTACGTCAACTGGTGCTCGGCCGAGGACGATGCGGCGCGGCGTGCTGCTTCGGCGGCCCACGTGGCCTCGGTGCGCCAGCATGTGGCCGAGCTTGGCCGCAAGGAGTACCAGCGGCTGCTGGAGTCGCCCGACTTCGTGATAATGTTCATACCCAACGAGCCGGCGTTTCTGGCGGCGCTGCAGGCCGACAGCTCGATATGGGCCGACGCCTACGACAGGAAGGTGATAATATCGTCGCCAACCAATCTGTTCGCGCTGCTGAAGCTGGTCGACGACCTGTGGAAACGCAATGCCCAGAGCCGCAACACGGCCGACATAGTGGCGTGCGGCACGAAGCTCTACGAGCAGCTGGCATCGTTCGTGGCGGCGCTCGAGGGCGTCGGCGCTTCGCTGGACAAGGCCCGCACCTCCTACGACGAGGCCTACAAACGCCTCTGCACCGGCAACGACAACCTGGTGCGCGTAGGCGAACGCATGCTCAAACTGGGACTGCCCGCAAAACGCCGCATATCGCCCCGCGCTCTCGAGGCGGCAGGCGAGTCGGGCGAGGAACCCGTGGATTCGGAGAGTAACCCGTCCGGCGAAGCCGTAGAAGGCGGAACGGAGCGGAGAGAGTCTTGAAACGGTAAAATCAAACAGGGCGACACGACCCAAAAGAGAGAAACATAGGCGGCCGGCTGAATGCCGGCCGCCTTGCTGTTTGTCGCAGTGTCCGTCACTTGCTCCTGCGGGCTCTGCGAGCCTCTCTGTACATGAGCGCCGCGCCCGCAAGAAACAGCAGTGCCGGCAAAATAAGCTCGCGCGCGCTGTTGCCGCCCAAAAACCACACGAGGTTGATTGTCAGCCATGCCGAAGTGATGCACAGACAGACGAATGCCGTGATGAAACCCGCTTTGCCCCTGTCCATGGCTAATTGCCCTGCTCGCAGATGAATTTTATGCGTATGAGACGTATCTCCTCCTCGGTGTAGTCGCTGCCCAGCTCCTCCATGGCCTCGTCTATCGAGTCGCTCTTGGCATCCTCCTTGAAATAGAGGTAGATGTCGTCGGCCTTGTCCTCGTCCATGCAGGTGTCGATGTAGTAGGATATGTCGAGCTTGGTGCCGGCGTTGACTATGGCTTCGATTTCGGTCAGCAGCTCCTCCGGCGAGAGGTTCTTGGCGCGGGCTATATCCTCGAAATCCATCTTGCGGTCGATGGCCTGGATGATGAATATCTTGTTGCCGGCCTTGTTGGCCACGGACTTGACGACCATGTCCTGCGGACGCACTATCTCCTTCTCCTCGACATATTTCTTGATCAGGCGGATGAACTCCTCGCCGAACTTGCGCGCCTTGCCCGAACCCACGCCTGTGATGTTCTGCATCTCCTCAATGGTCACGGGGTACTGTATGGACATATCCTCGAGCGAGGGGTCCTGGAATATGACGAATGGCGGCAGTCCCAGTTTGCGGGCCGTCTGCTTGCGCAAATCCTTGAGCATGGCGAACAGCTCCTCGTCGGCCGCGCCTCCTCCCTTGACGGGCGGCACCACCGAGTCTGCCTCGGGCTCGTCGGTGTCGTAGTCGTGGTCGAGGGTTATGCTGACCGGCACGGGCGAGAGTATGTAGGCCTCGCCTGCGGCGTTGATAGAGATGAGTCCGTAGTTTTCGATGCTCTTGTCTATCAGGCCCATTATCAGCGCCTGACGCATCACGGCTCCCCAGTAGCGGGCGTCGTGGTCGGCTCCGGCGCCGAAGTACGGCGACTTGTTGTGGCCGTAGCTGCGGACTATGGCCGTGGTCTTGCCGGTGAGGATATTTATAAGGTGGTCGACCTTGAACTTGTCGCCCGTCTCCCGCAGAGCCTCCAGACCCAGCTTCATGTCGCGGCTGGCCTCGACCGTGGGCTTGGGATTGCGGCAGTTGTCGCAATTGCCGCAGTTGTCGCCCGTGTATGTCTCTCCGAAGTAGTGCAGCAGCGTCTTGCGGCGGCAGATGGAGCTCTCGGCATAGGATACGGTCTCAAGCAGCAGCAGTTTGCCTATCTCCTGCTCGGCCACGGGCTTGCCCTGCATGAACTTCTCGAGCTTCTGGATATCCTTGTAGCTGTAGAAAGTCAGACAGTAGCCCTCGCCGCCGTCTCGTCCCGCGCGGCCGGTCTCCTGGTAGTAGCCCTCGAGCGACTTGGGTATGTCGTAGTGTATGACGTAGCGGACGTCGGGCTTGTCGATGCCCATGCCGAAGGCTATGGTGGCCACTATCACGTCGGCACGCTCCATGAGAAAGTCGTCCTGGTTGGCGGCTCTGGCGGCGGCATCCATGCCGGCATGGTATGCCAGAGCCTTTATGCCGTTGGCCACGAGCAGCTCGGTCAGCTCCTCGACCTTCTTGCGGCTGAGGCAGTAGATGATGCCGCTCTTGCCGTCGTTCTGCTTTATGAACCGGATGATGTCGCGGTCTACGTTGTGCTTGGGCCGTATCTCGTAGTAGAGGTTGGGGCGGTTGAACGACGACTTGAACACGGCCGCGTCGGTCATGCCGAGGTTCTTCTGTATGTCGAGCTGAACCTTGGGCGTGGCCGTGGCCGTGAGTGCTATCAGCGGGGCATGGCCTATATCGTTGATTATGGGCCTTATTCGTCTGTACTCTGGGCGGAAGTCGTGGCCCCATTCCGATATGCAGTGCGCCTCGTCGATGGCGTAGAACGAAATCTTTATCTTGCGCAGAAAGGCCACGTTGTCCTCCTTGGTCAGCGACTCGGGTGCGAAGTAGAGAAGCTTGGTCTTGCCGGCGAGCACATCCTCGCGCACCTGCGCCACGGCGGTCTTGTTGAGCGACGAGTTCAGAAAGTGGGCTATGCCCGAGTCGGCCGAGAAGGTGCGCATGGCGTCGACCTGGTTCTTCATCAGGGCGATGAGCGGCGAGATGACTATGGCCACGCCATCCATGAGCATGGCCGGCAGCTGGTAGCACAGCGACTTGCCGCCGCCCGTGGGCATCAGCACGAAGGTGTCCTTGCCGCTGAGCACGTTGCGTATGACGGCCTCCTGGTTGCCCTTGAACGACGAGAAGCCGAAAAACTCCTTCAGCTTGTCGTAGAGAGGGTCGCCCGTAGGTCTCTGCGGTGAGTGTGCGGTTGTTGCCGTGTGCTGTCGTGATTTCATCGCATGGTGGTTTCAGCCAAATTTCAACCAAAGATAAAAAATATTCCGGAAAAAGTCATAACTTTGTAAAAAAATATAGTGCCCGATGCGACTGTTCACGAGCGAACTCGTCAAGAAATACAAATCCCGCACGGTGGTGAACCATGTCTCCATCGACGTCAAGCAGGGTGAAATCGTCGGACTGCTGGGCCCCAACGGCGCCGGCAAGACAACGACATTCTACATGATCGTGGGGCTAATCAAACCCAACGAGGGCCGCATTTTCCTCGAAAACGACAACGGCGAAATATCCGAACTGACCAACGAACCCGTCTACCGCCGCGCGCAGATGGGCGTGGGCTATCTGGCACAGGAGGCCTCGGTCTTCCGCCACCTGAGCGTCGAGGACAACATACGGGCCGTGCTCGAGGTGAACAACTACACCAAAGCCGAGCAGGATATGCGCGTCGAGGCGCTCATCGAGGAGTTCCGCCTGCAGAAGGTGCGCAAGAGCTACGGCATACAGCTCTCGGGAGGCGAACGGCGCCGCACCGAGATAGCCCGTGCGGTGGCGATCAACCCGTCGTTCATCCTGCTGGACGAACCTTTCGCGGGTGTCGACCCCATCGCCGTGGAGGATATTCAGTCGATTGTGGCGACTCTGAAGAACAAAAACATAGGCGTCATCATCACCGACCACAACGTCGACGAGACGCTGGCCATCACCGACCGCACCTATCTGCTCTACGAGGGCAAAATCCTCAAGACCGGCTCGGCCGAGGAGCTGGCGGCCGACGAGATGGTGCGCCGCGTCTACCTCGGCAAGAACTTCGAGCTGCGCCACAGCCCCACACTCGACCGCAAGCGCCGCGCCGAGGCTGCCGCCGTGAAGAGCGGGCCCGCAGTCGGGCAGAATGAAGAATCGGCGGCCGAATCCGGCGCCGAGAGTGAAGATTGATTTGTTTCCGATGGATACGTCAGTACCTCCGGGCAGGGTCTGCGGCACGCTGACCCCTCCCTGCTCCAAAAGCTATGCACAACGCGTAATCGCCGTCTCGCTGCTTGCCGACGGCCAGACTCTGATACGCAACCTCGACTACTGCGACGATACGCGCTCGGCGCTGCGGTGCATCGAGACGCTCGGCGCCGAGGTCGCCACGCTGGACGACGGCCTTGCAATCCGCGGCGGACTCTCGCCGCGCGGCAACGGACTCTATGCCGGCGAGTCGGGACTGGCCGCGCGTCTGTTCGCGCCCATAGCCTCGCTCTGCTCGACTCCAATAACGATATATGGCGAGCGCACGCTCCTGCACCGGCCGATGATGCCGCTGGTCGAGGCTCTGCGCGCTGCGGGCGTCACGGTCCGCGACGGCGGAGGCTATCTGCCCGTTGAGGTGTGCGGACCGCTGCGCGGAGGCGAGATTACGGTCGACGGCGAGCTCTCGTCGCAGTTCGTCACGGGCCTGCTGCTGGCGCTGCCGCTGGCTGCCGAGGACACCACGCTGCGCGTCACCTCGCCCGTGTCGGTGCCCTACATCGACATAACGGTCGAGACGGCCGCCATGTTCGGCGTGAATATATTCCACGACGGCTACGAGGAGTTCTTCATCGAGGGCCGGCGCCGCTACCGTGCTGCCGACATAACCATCGAGGGCGACTGGAGCTCGGCGGCTGCCATGCTCGTGGCGGGCGCCGTGGCCGGCGAGGTCACCGTGCGCAACATCTCGACCCTGTCGCGCCAGGCCGACACGGCCGTCATGACGGCTCTGGTGCGTGCCGGAGCGCAGGTGACCAACGACAGCGACAGCGTGACGGCTGCCGCACGTCCGCTTGCGGCCTTCGAGTTCGACGCCACCAACTGCCCCGACCTCTTTCCGGCGCTTGCGGCTCTGGCTGCGGCTGCCGAGGGTCAGAGCATCATTACGGGCACGCGCCGGCTGGAACACAAGGAGTCCAACCGCGCCGAGACGCTGCGCGAGCAGTACGGACGCCTGGGCATCGAGATAGACATCGACACCGACAACGTGATGAAGATTCGCGGCGGCGAG
The DNA here is from genome assembly GCA_022511345.1 of Alistipes sp. Classification (GTDB taxonomy): domain Bacteria; phylum Bacteroidota; class Bacteroidia; order Bacteroidales; family Rikenellaceae; genus Alistipes. Next base: position 58,612 of record JAFLRR010000007.1, on the reverse strand, counting down.
ATACATGCCGCCGCCGTCGACGCCTGCGGCGACCACCGCATTGCCGAGTCGCTGGCCATATCGGCGCTGCGCTGCTGCGACGGCAAGGTCGAGATCCTCGGCCCGGAATGCGTGGCCAAGAGCTATCCCCGATTTTTCGCCGACCTTGCGGCGTTGCGACAAAAATAACAGACAGTGAACAGCTTCGGAACCATATTCCGCCTGAGCCTCTGGGGCGAATCGCACGGAGTGCAGGTAGGTGTCAGCATCGACGGCGTGCCTGCGGGCATACCTTTGTCGGAGAAGGACTTCGAGCACGACCTTGCTCGCCGCCGCGCGGGAGCCGAGGGCACTACCGCCCGCTGCGAAAAGGATATCCCCCGCATAGTCTCGGGTATCTTCGAGGGCGTTACCACGGGTGCTCCCCTGACCATAGTCTTCGAGAACCACGATGCCCGCTCGGCCGACTACTCCGACTTGCGGAAGCTGCCGCGCCCTTCGCATGCCGACTTCACGGCTGCAGTCAAGTTCGGCGGCCACAACGACTATCGCGGCGGCGGCCACTTCTCGGGCCGCATGACGCTGGCCATAACGGCTGCAGGCGTGGTAGCCAAGAAGATTCTGGGCCCGGAGGTGCGTTTCTCCACCTCGACGGCCGAAATTGCCGGATACTTCAGCAGCGTCATGCAGAGCGGAGTCATAGAGAGTGCCCTCGTCGAAGGCGACACCCTGGGCGGAGTGGTGCAGTGCCGGATAAACGGCGCCGGTACGGGCCTGGGCGAGCCGTTTTTCGACTCGGTCGAGAGCACTGCGGCACACCTGCTCTTCTCAATCCCGGCCGTCAAGGGCGTGGAGTTCGGTGCCGGATTCCTCGGCACGCTCAAGCGCGGGTCGGAATACAACGACTCCATCGTCGACTCGTCGGGCCGCACCTCGAGCAACAACGACGGCGGCGTCAACGGCGGCATAACCAACGGCAACACCATAGTGGTGCGCGCGGCCATAAAACCCGCAGCCTCGATACTCAAGCCGCAGCAGAGCTTCGACTTCGCGGCCGGAGAGCCTGCAACAATTCAGATTCGCGGCCGCCACGACGTCTGCATAGCCCTGCGTGCCGCCGTGGTCGTCGAGGCCGCCATGGCCATAGCTCTGGCCGACCTTAAACTGCGCATGTGATGGCGTCGCGCAGGCAAACCGTCGAACTGTTCGCCTCGGCTCTGGAGTCCTACTGCCCGCCGCGCGAGGCCCTCTCTGCGGCCCGCATGCTCGTGTGCGACATGACCGGTATCACTCTCACGCAGCTGCTGCTGGAGCCCGACGCCGAGGCTGGCATCGGGGATTTGGAGGGTATTGCCGCGCAGCTTCGCGATGGCCGCCCCGTGCAGTATGTGGCCGGCTTCGCCGAGTTCTGCTCGCGCCGCTTCGCGGTGGGCGAGGGGGTGCTCATACCGCGCCCCGAGACCGAGGAGCTGGTGCTGCGCGCCGTGTCGCTGCAGCCGCAGTCGCTGCTCGACCTCTGCACCGGCAGCGGATGCATAGCCGTCACTGCCGCCTGCATGCTGCCCGAAGCCAGTGTCATGGCTACGGACATATCGGCCGCCGCATTGGAGTATGCACGGCGCAACGCCGCGAACCACGGGGCCGAAGTGGAGTTTATCCAGGCTGACATATTCGACATGCCGCCTCTGGGCTGCACATTCGATGTGATACTGTCCAATCCGCCCTACATACCACTCTCGGAGCGCGAATCGATGCGCCGCAATGTCGTTGACCACGAGCCCGGCGAGGCTCTGTTCGTCGGCGACGACGACCCGGTGCGCTTCTACCGGGCCGTGGCTGCCGTGGCGCAGCGCAGCCTCGCTCCCGCGGGCACGGTGATGGTCGAGATACACGAACGCTTCGCCGAAGCCGTTATGGAGTGCTTCGCCGCGGCGGGATTCGGTATGAGGCAGATGCTGCGCGACATGAACGACAAACCCCGAATAGTATGTGCCCGCAGAGCGTGAAACGAAAGAGCTGGACCCCCGAGCAGGCGCTCGCCTCGCTCATGCGGCTCTGCGCCCGCGCCGAGAAGTCGTCGTCGGACGCCCTGCGGCTCATGAGCGGCCGCGGACTCTCCGAGGCCGACCGCGAAAAGGTGCTCCGCAAACTTGTCGACGAGCGCTTCATCGACGACAGCCGCTATGCCGAGGCCTTCGTGCGCGAGAAGAGCTCGCTCGACGGCTGGGGCGAGTACAAGATACGCGCGGCGCTGCAGCGCAAGGGCATAGACCGCGAAACCGTCGACGCCGCCTTGGCCTCGGCCGACCGCGGCCACAGCCTTAAGATGCTCCGCCAGCGCCTTGCACGCAAGCTGCGCACGGTCCGCGCAGCATCGGATTACGAACTGAAAAACAAACTGATACGCTATGGCCTCTCGCTCGGCTTCGACATGGACACCGTGCGCAGCGAGGTCGGACTTATCGTGAAAAACAGCGACGAAGAATGCGACTTCTTCCTTTGACACTTCTCCTCTGCCTGTTCTCGGCGGCAGCTGCCGGACAGGAGCTCGCCGAGAGCGACTGCGCCAACCCTCTGCTGGGCGTGCAGCGCCTCTACTCGGCCAACTTCGGCGAGATGCGCCCCGACCACTTCCACTCGGGTGTGGACTTCAAGACCGACGGCGTGACGGGCAAGCGCGTCGTGGCCGTTGCCGACGGCTACGTCTCGCGCCTCTCGCTCCACCCCTCGGGCTACGGACGCGCGCTCTACATAACCCATCCCGACGGCACCACGTCGGTCTACGGCCATCTGAGCCAGTTCCGCGACGACATCGAGAAGTATGTGCGCGACGAGCGCCTGCTGCGTGGCGTGAACTCGGTCGACATGTGGTTCGCAGCGTGGCAGTGGCCCGTGTCGCGTGGCGAGGTCATAGCTCTGTCGGGCAATACTGGCAACTCGTTCGGGCCGCACCTCCACTTCGAGATTCGCGAGACGCTCTCGCAGCGCACGCTCAACACTCTGGCTGCCAAACAGTTCTATCTGAACGACGACATTCCGCCCGTCATCGCACGCCTGCGCTATATCGAAATCGACACCCTGCGCGGCGTGCCGGTCAATGCTCCGGCTGTGGTGTGCGACGTGCGACGCCTCGCCCCTGGATTCTACTGCGCGGCGTCGGAGGCTCCCTTGCGTGTGGGCCGCAACGGCTACTTCGTGCTGGAGGCTTCGGACCGCAAAAACGGCGTGCAGAACACCTTCGGGCTCTATCGCGTGACTGCGTCCCTCGACGGCCAGCCGCGCTTCGAGTACCGCATGGACGGCTTTCTGTTCTCCGACACGCGCTACTGCAATGCCGTGTCCTACTATCCCGTGCAGACCTCCTCGCGCAACGAGGCCATACGCCTTGCGCGCCTCGACGGCAACCTGCGCAGCTTCTATACGGAGCTTGTCGACGACGGCCGCATAGGTTTGGATGCCGGACAGAGGGCCGCGCTCTCGATTGAGGTCTGCGACGAGGCGGGCAATGTCTCGCGCCTCGAGCTGCAGCTCGAGGGCAAGCCCGACGAGGAGTGTTTCCGCGCCGCGGACCCCGGCAGCGAGGTCGTCGACCGCCGCCGCGACTTCAGCCATGCCGACCGATGGGCCGAGATTTCCATACCCGCCGGCACGCTCTACGAGTCGGCCTTCTTCCGCTACTCGGCCGGCACCAAGGAGCCCCCTGCCGGCAGTCGGGCTGCCGCCAGCGCCGTCTGCTCCATCTTCGACACCTCGGTGCCGCTTCACCGCAGCATCTCGCTGGCCATACGCTGCGACATGCCCCCGTCGCTGCAGCGTCATGCGGCTCTTGCGTGGGTCAACCGCCGCGGCAAGGCAGTCTATGCCGGCGGCAGCTACGCCGACGGAGCCGTGCGCGGCCAGGTGCGCAATGCCGGCGACTACTACGTCACGGCCGATACCGTCGCACCGAAGATTACGCTGCGCTTCACCGACGGAGCCGACCTGTCGCGCGCCTCGACCGTCTCGTTCGGCGTGTCGGACGACTTTTCGGGCATCGGCAGCTACGAGTGCTACATCGACGGGCAGTTCGCGCTGCTGGACTACATGCCCGTGGGCGGCCTTCTCATCCACCGCTTTGCCGACAGCCGCCTGAAGCGCGGCGCGATGCACACGGTGCGAGTCGTTGTCACCGACAACTGCGGCAACCGCCGCGAGACCACCGCGCGGTTCAGACGATAGCGGCGGGGCGGTTTTTTTCGGTCCCGTTTTCCGAAATTCGCAATAAATTATTACTTTTGCACCGCTTGGCCTTCGTGCTCAGGCATGGTCTCGTAGCTCAGTTGGATAGAGCAACAGCCTTCTAAGCTGTGGGTCGTGGGTTCGAATCCCGCCGGGATCACATCTTCGGCCGCGCGCCTTGAACGAAAAGGGGAGTCAATCGACTCCCCTTTTTTATTCTGCATATCGGTTGCTATTTGGCCAAATAGCATCTCTTCAACCGGTAGAGGTCTCCTTATATGTAGACAGAAACTGTGCTGCATATCTTGCTTTTACCAGATGCGCACCTGTCGGATGCGCCGTATGTCATTGTCGGTTACCGGCTTTTGAAGCGGGCGATTATGTCGCGCAGCTGGTCGGCTATGCGGCCGGGGACGTCGAGCAGGCGGGCTATGACGGCGTTTTTGTCGGTGGCCTTGTCCACCTCGGCCTTCAGGCGGAGGTATTCGGCCGCGTGTCCTGAAGCCTTGTCGAGCTGCTCCATTACCGCTGCTATGTCCATGTCTGTCAGCGATGCGATTTTGTCGGCGTGGCGGTCGTTGAGGTGCTCTCGGACCTCAGCGGATGCGTTTGTGAGTCGGGTGATGTCTGCCATTGAAGTTTAGGGTTTTAGTTTTTTTACAACTGTTTTGTTTCGATTCGCGCATATGCCGCGTTGGCGGTATGCGCACGTCCAAGCAGCGAGTCGGCCTTGCGCAGCAGGCTGTCGAGGCGGCTCTCGAACTCGTCGGCGTCGGTTATGCGGCCCAGCAGACGCTTTCGCCGCTCCTGCACAGCGTTGGCTCCGGCAATGTGGTCGGTGAGCGTGGCGTTCATGTCGCGGGCCAGGGCGAAGTGGTCGCGGACGTGCGCCAGCAGCTGGTCGCGGCTGTTGCGCAGGGGTGCGAGCAGCAGTTCGCGCTGTGCGGCATAGTCGCTCTGAATCATCGACGTGAGGGCCTTGAGCGATTCGACGCGCTGCTGCGGCTGCTCGGCAATCACTTCGTTCCAGAATGCCTCGGTCTCCTGTCGGGCGAAGAGTTGGTCGAGGTAGTCTCTGTACCAGATGTTGTCGAGGAAGAGCATCGCGGCGTTCTCTTTTTCGCAATACCAGGCTTCGACGGTTGCGGTGTGGCTCTGTTCGAGCACTTCGATTTGACGACCCAGCAGCGAGGAGAGCTCGGCGGCCTCGCGGGGGACGGCTGCGCAAGACGACAATACGATTGTCGCCGCGCACAGCAATGGCTTGCAAATGCGTTTCATTGCGGTATGTGTTAAAATGGGTTGAAAGGTGTTTGAACGGTGCAAATATACAACGGCCATTAGCGTTTTGTACACCCGAATGTAAAAAAAAATTTCATTTCGCCCTCAGACCGCGTTCCGGGGCCGTTTTTCACTCCGCCCCGACAGCACCATCCCCGACAGCACCATCTCCGACAGCACCATCCCCGACAGCACCATCCCCGACAGCACCGCTCCTGCTCGCCGCCTGCCTGCCTGCCTGCCCGCCCGTCCGTCTGCCGTCCGTCTGCCGTCCGTCTGCCGCCCGTCTGCGCATCCCGGCCTTGTGCCGCCACAAAAAAAGAGCTGCCCCGAAAGGCAGCTCTTTGAAAAATACGGGACGATTTTTTAGAACTCGTCGGTCAGGTCGATGATGACGGGCGTGTAACCACTTGCGGGTGCATAACCTGCCGCCTTGACGGTCAGGTTGCCCTCGCTGTCCTGAAGAATGGATGCCCATACGACAGCCTCGTTCTGATATAATCTCTGCATCCAGCCTCTGTTGTAAGTTATGGGGTTGTTTACAGTGTCCCAATCCAGAGCCTGGCACGGATACTCTACGTCGAACCCAAATCCGGTCATGTCGGGAGTATAGTTGGCCAGACCCTGTTTGATAGTGCTGACTATATTGTCGGTGGATACGTTGACAATACCTAACGAGATGAGATATACATAAGCTACATCCTCATATCCCTCGGCCTTGGCATCCCATGTAGCCGTATACTTGGCGTAGTCGGGACCACCTGATACGTCATCCGATAAGGTCAGCTTGAGCCATCCGTTGGCAGCGCCCTTGATGTTCTGCTTGATGTACTCATTGTCGCCGGCTACCACCTCCTCGCGGGGACCGGAGTAGGTGAACGAGCGGCTCCACATCGATCCGTCGGTCATGCTAGCCGTAGTAAAGCCGAGGTTGGTGTAAACACCGAAGTTGCCGTCGGCATCGACAGGCATCAGATAGAACCAGTGAGCCTCGTTGGCCTGCGAGTACCAGATTGCGAAGTCATCGGACTCGACCTCCGAACGGTCGTAGGTCGTAACGACACCCTGCTCGTTGGAGAACCAGCTGTCGAGCAGCGACAGGGTGGGGTTGCCCTCGATCGAGGAGGTGTGCACGGCCAGAATCTTGACCTTGGCAACCTGCTCGTTCATATCGATCTTGAGCTTCAGATAACCTGACTGCAGATGGTCTGCATCCTGCGGGGTGAAGTAGGTAGCCTGAACAGAGTTGATCTTGGCAGCGCTGTCGTGCTTAACCTCCTCGGACTCGATTTTTTCGTAAACAGCCTGGCTGATCTTGCCGTTGGAGTCGATGGCAGCAGCATATGCGACATAGGTAGCCGAGGGGTTGGTCTTCCTGAAGTCGAAGTCGATGGGGCCTTCGTATGTGCTGAAGGTGCCTTCGCTGGTGACATATGCATTGTAGAGGTCAGTGTCGCTGAAGGTGCTGACATCCTTGTAGCCGTAGAAGATGCGGTGTGCGCCGGCAGCCTCGATGTGAACCGAAGCGGAGTTCGAACCGTTCTCGGTGACCGATACGGTCGGCTTGACAGCAGCGTCGGCCGAGGTTGCGAAGGGCAGCGAGGTGAAGTTGTAGGTCTTGACGAACGACTCGTTGTCGGCCGTTACGCCGTATAGAGCCACCGTGTACTCGGTGTTGGGAATCAGACGCAGACCTGCGGGATCCTGAGTCGAGGGGGTGTTGCGGTAGAGGTTCAGCTCGCTAATCTCGACACCCGAAGTCGAAACGACGGCATAGGTCTGGATGCTGTAGCCATCCTGACGGCCGGAGGCTTCGATGGAGAGCTGGGCAGCGTCGATGAATTTGGCCTCGTCGTAAGGCTGAGTCTCAGCACCGCCCGACTGGGGAATTTCGGTGGTGTTGGTGGTGATTGCGCCGATAACGAAGCGCTGCAGGCCGTTGCCCATGCTGTAGTTTACATTGACAGTCCACGGACCGGTTACGGTGACTGTGGGCTCGGTGTAGAACGTGGGTGCGGGTGCCACGGGCCACTCGTACTTGGGCTCCGACCAGCCGGCAGCGTTGACTGCCACAGCTACAAGGCCGTAGGGGGTGTAGGTGAGCGAGTGTCCGTAGGTGAACTCCTTGTTGTAGGTCGTACCCTGGAAGGGACCTGCTACATACTCGAGATCGTCGCTCTCGTTGCCCTCGACCTCGATGAAGCCGATTTCGATGAGCTTGTCGACATCCTGCTCCTCGATGTAAGCGAAAATCTCCTCGATAGCATAGGGGTCGGTAGCGCTTCCGCCGTCGACGGAGTAGTCGATCGGGCCCCAGTAGTAGTAGTACTTGGTGGTAGCCTGCGAGGGCTTGAGGGTAGCGCGGTAGGTGTCGTCAGCATAGCTGAAGTTGGCGCCCAGAATCTCCATGACGGGCAGTGCCCAGTCGGTGGTAATCTCCAGAACGGTGGCGGTGTAGTTGTCGCCTGCCTGGGCGATGACGCTCATCACATAGGCGGTGTTGACCTCGTAGGGGAGAGTGAAGGTAGCCTCGGTGCCCTCCTCGAAGGTGTCGGGTATCTCGGTGATGGTCTCGGGCAGCTCGGTCGCCTCGTCGGCAGCGGCGAACTCGTAGTACCACGCCTCGGTAGCCTTGGTGGTGGTCACGGTGAAGGTTATCTCGTCCTTGTCGTCGCTGATGGTGAACTTGACAGCTGCAAGAGCCTCGGCCTCGGCGCCGCCCTCGGAAGCCTCATAGCTTACCGTAGCGCTGGTGGCTCTCTTGCCGCCGCCGTTGACAGCGATGACAGTCATCTTGTACTCGGTGTTGAGCTCGAACGGCAGCGAGAAGGTGGTCTCGTCGCCCTCGGTGAAGGTATCGGGAATGTTCTGGCCGTCGAAAGCGGTAGCCTCCTCAACGGGTACGAACTCGTAGTACCACTGCTCGGTAGCGTCGGTGGTCGAGATGGTGAACTCAACCTCGGTCTTGTCGGCGTTCAGGTGCCAGTCGATGGCTGCGAACACGTCGCCGAACTTCTCGGGGATGGTCACATTGAAATCGGCAGTCTTGACCTGGCTCTGGCCGCCTGCATTCTTGGCATAAACCGACAGCGTGTAGGTGCCGGTGTAGAGTACCGGGAACTCGATGCTGCTGCGCGAGGGCTCGAGCATGGTCCAGTCCTGATAGCCGCGAGTCGACTCGTCGAACTTCCAGAACCAGTTCTCGGCATTCTGCGAAACGGTCACGGCAACCTTGGCAACAGGCCACTCGCCGGTCTCGTCGATCTGAATCTGCTGTGCAAACTCGATGGTAGGGGGATCAATGGGCGACCCACCCCCTTCGGGGATGTTGTCACCTTCGCTTTCGGAGCATCCTGCGAATGCCAGCGCAAAGGCTGCAAGCCACATGGATGCCATGGAGAACCATTTTCTCTTCATAATAACTTAACTTAAAATATAAAAAAAGCGCTTTGTGCATAAAAAAGCACGTTGCAAAGATACTAAAAAATCGCAACGTTTTACCCTCCCCTTAGCGCAAATGTTTGAATATCCGTAATTCTGGTATGCCCTAAATGTAAAAAACCGCAGAATGTGTTAATTCTGCGGCAGATATTAGTGTCGAAAAAGTGCGATTATTTTCCGATTGATTCCAGCCGGAATCCCTCCTGCTCGAGCTCGTGGCGGTCGAAAATGTTGCGGCCGTCGACGATTATGTCGCCCCGCATGAGCCGGCGAATTGAGCTCCACGACGGGGTGCGGAACTGCTTCCACTCGGTCACCAGCGCTGCGGCGTCGGCGCCGTCGGCAGCATCGTACATGTCGCGGCAGTAGACCACGCGGTCGCCGATGCGGCGGCGGCACTCGTTCATGGCAACGGGGTCGAAGACGCGTACCGTGGCCCCGGCGGCCAGCAGACGGTCGATGATGGTCAGGGCCGGCGCTTCGCGCATGTCGTCGGTCTCGGGCTTGAAGGCCAGACCCCACAGGGCCACGGTCTTGCCTGCAACGCCGCCGACAAGACGCTCGATTTTGTGGAAGAGGACCGACTTCTGGCGCTCGTTGACCTCCTCGACAGCCTCGATTACGCGCATGGTGTAGCCGTGCTCGCGACCCGTGTGCGCCAGCGCCTTGACATCCTTCGGGAAGCACGAGCCGCCGTAGCCGCAGCCGGCATAGAGAAACTTGCTGCCGATGCGTGCGTCGGTGCCGATGCCCTTGCGAACCATGTCGACGTCGGCGCCCACAAGCTCGCACAGGTTGGCTATGTCGTTCATGAACGAGATGCGCGTGGCCAGCATGGCGTTGGCTGCATATTTGGTCATCTCGGCCGAGGGTATGTCCATGAAGCATACGCGGAAGTTGTTGAGCATGAAGGGCCTGTACAGCCGCTCCATGACCTTGCGCGCACGCTCGCTCTCCACGCCCACGACCACGCGGTCGGGCGACATGAAGTCCTTGATGGCGGCGCCCTCCTTCAGAAACTCGGGGTTCGACGCCACCTCGAAGGGCACCTCGGCGCCGCGCTCGCGCAGCTCCTGCTCGATGAGCCGGCGCACGCGGGCGGCCGTACCCACGGGGACGGTCGACTTGGTGACCAGTATGGTGTATTTTTTAATGTTGCGGCCGAAGGTGCGCGCAACGTCGAATACATAGCGCAAATCGGCCGAGCCGTCCTCGTCGGGCGGGGTGCCGACGGCCGAAAATACCAGCTCGACATTGTCGAGACACGAGGCCAGGTCGGTGGTGAAGTGCAGGCGACCCGCCTCGAAATTGCGGCGCACGAGCTCGTCGAGGCCGGGTTCGTAGATGGGGATGATGCCCTGCTGCAGGCGGGCTATCTTTTCGGCGTCGATGTCCACGCACGTCACGTCGACTCCCGTCTCAGCGAAGCATGCGCCCGACACCAAACCCACATAGCCCGAACCGACTATTGCAATGTTCATAGTGTAACCTTATTTAATAGTGTCAATTTTTCTTTTGCGGCCGCGGGGCTTTTTCTTGCGCACCGACCACCCGAAGCGGCCGATGAATCGGCCCAGCTCGAAATATTCGCCGTGCGAATATGCCAGCATTCCGGCCCGCGCCAGGTCGAAGCGCCCCGTGTCGGGGTCGATGAGCGCCTGGTCTACGCGCACGTTGACCACATCGGCCAGGAACATGTCGTGCGAGCCCAGCGGTATGATTTCGCGCACGCGGCACTCTATCGACACGGGCGACTCGTCAACCGACGGTGCCGCAACCTTCTCGCCCGCCAGGGGCGTGAGTCCGCACTCGGCGAACTTGTCGAAGTCGCGGCCCGACCTGACGCCGCACCAGTCTGCGGCGCGCGCCATGGAGGCCGTGGTGAGGTTTATGGTGAACTCGCCCGTGCGTCGGATGATGGGGTAGGAGTGCCGCTCGGGCCGCAGCGAGACGTAGCACATCGGCGGCTCGCTGCACACCGTGCCCGTCCACGAGGCGGTCAGCAGGTTGTACTCGCTCTCATCGGCTCCGCATCCCACCAGCACGGCGGGCAGGGGGTATATCATTGTTCCCGGCTTCCAGCTCTCTTTCATGGCATCAGAGTATGTCGGCGAAACGGTCGGGTATGCGCACCACGATGCGCAGCTCGAGCATCGAGGGCTTGTTCCACGCATACGGCGGCCGCACCACGGTCTGGCAGATTCGCGCGAAGCGGGTCCAGCGGTCGAAGTCGCGGGCCTTGAGCTCGGTCACGTAGCGTATTGTCCGCGAGCGTTTCTGCATATGCTTTCCCCAGCCCTGCGACAGGCGGCTGGCGTCGTTGAACCGCTCCTCCAGACGGCGCTTGTCGCAATAGCCGAAGTGGAGCAGATACAAATCTTTGCCTATGCTGAAGTTGTGCCCTTTGATTCGGTGGAATCCCGAGCCCCACACGCAGGGCTTGGCCACCACCGACGGCTTGGTGTACCGCGTGCCTATCTGAGCATAGTGGCGCTGGCGCAGGAACGGCTGTTCAGCCGTCAGGTCGCCCTCTTCGCCCAGCTTCTGGCCGAAGTCGAGTCCCAGAGCCGAGAGCGACACGCCGATTTTGCATTCGCTCAGGTATTCGGCCAGCGACTTGCCCCTCTTTGGGTCCACGACGATGAACTCGTCGGCGTCGACACCTATGACCATGTCGTATCCGCTGCTCAGCAGTGCCGAGGCCTTCTCCGAGAGGAAGCGCAGGCGTCCCTTCTCGGCCGACACCACGTGGGTGCCTATCTTCTCGACCGCCTGGGCATGGGTGTCGCGGCAGAAGTCGGCAATCTGCTGGTCCAGACCGTCGAAATAGATATAGAGGTTCTCCAGTCCGAGCTCTTTGCCGTAGTATGCGACCCACTTTGCAAGGAAGAAGTCGTCGTTGCGGACCATCGTTATGGCGGCTATGCGTTTCATGTCGATGCTGTTTTGCGTTTGCGTGAAACAAATTTAACCAAATTCCGGCAAATACCAAACAGCAGGCCCGGAGCCTGCTGCCGTACCGCGCGGGCTCAGAATAGATAGTTCTCGGTTTTGATTTTGCGCACCAGGCGGAATATCTCGCGCCACGCCTCCTCGCCGAATGTCGTGCCCACGACCTCTATGACCTTGCCGGCCGTCACGGCACCTATCGTGCCGCACTGCCTGAGCGACAGTCCCTCGCACAGTCCGGCCATGAAGCCTGCGGCGTAGAAGTCGCCGGCGCCCGTGGTGTCCACCCGCTTGGCGGCGGCCATGATGCCCACGTGCACCACTTCGCTGCCGCGCTTGATGATGGCGCCCTTGACGCCTATCTTGACCACGGCCAGCTCGCACATCTGCGATATGGCCTGCAGGGCATTCAGGGGCTCCTGCTCGCCGGTGAAGACCTTGGCTTCGTCTTCGTTGGCGAAGATTATGTCGACATATTCGTCGACCAGCCCGCGCAGGAAGTCGAGGCTCTCGGCCACCACGTTGAAGCTGGCCAGGTCGATGGCCACCTTCAGACCCGCCTGGCGGGCCGTGCGCATCGCCGAGCGTATCAGCTCATGGTCCTGCACCAGATAACCCTCGACGTAGAGGCAGTCGTAGCCGCTGAACATCTCGGCTTTGATGTCCGAGGCCGAGAGTTCGAGAGCGGCGCCGAGGTGCGTGACCATGGTCCGCTCGCCGTCGGGCGAGATGAGCGACACGCACTTTCCCGACTTCTCGCTGCCGCGGAAAACGAATGGCTCCACGCCTATGTTTTCGAGCGCCTGCTCGAAGAAGTCGCCCGTGGTGTCGACACCCACCTTGCCTATGAATCCCGTATCGCATCCTAAGCGGGCCATGGCGCGTATGGTGTTTCCGGCCGAGCCTCCGAGCGATAGCGAGTAGGGCAGACCGGCCACCGATTTCGATATTTCGGTCTGCAGTTTGGCGTCGACCAGGCTCATCGAGCCCTTGGGCAGCGAAAAGCGCTCGAGCACATCGTCGCTTTTCAAATTTACGAGCATGTCCGTCAGGGCATTGCCTATACCTATAACACGTTTCATATTCAGTTTTGAGTTGCAGTCTCGTTCAGTTCTCTTTACCAGTTTCTTTCGGGGTAGAGGTCATTCCACCACTCGGGGCTGCCCTGCAGGAACCGGGCGAACCACGCCATTATGGAGTTGTGCCACAGCACGCGCTTGTTGTAGTCGCTGATGAAGTGGTTTTCGCCGTCGACGGTTATGAACTCGGCCGTCTTGCCCAGAATCTTCAGTGCGTTGTAGAGCTGTATGCTCTCGCCTATGGGCACATTGGTGTCGACCGAGCCGTGGAGCAGCAGCAGAGGCGTGTTTATCTTGTCGGCGTTGAACAGCGCGCCGTGCTCGGTGAAGAGCTCGGGATTCGACCACGGATAGCTGTCGGCCGCGGCCGTGCTGTTGTAGGAGTATCCCCAGTATCCCTCGCCCCAGTAGCTGGTCACGTTGCTTATTCCTGCGTGCGAGGCTGCAGCGGCGAATATGTCGGTTTTGGTCTGCAGATACATTGTCATGAATCCTCCGTATGATGCGCCGAGGCATCCTATGCGCTCCGCATCGACGAACGGATGCTCCTGGCAGAAACGCTTCGTGCCCTCGATTATCTCGTCGGCCGTGTAGTCGCCCCAGGCGTTCACGTGGCGCGCCGAGAACTCCTGTCCGAATCCTATTGCGCCGCTGGGCTGTATGACATAGACCACATAGTCTCGCGAGGCGAAGAGCTGCGGGCTGTATGGCGAGGTTATTCCGCGCGTTGTGGGCGTCGTGCCGCCGTAGTAGTAGACTATCAGGGGATATTTCCGCTCGGGGTCGAAGTCGGGCGGCAGACACATCGTGCCCTCTATCAGGGTGCCGTCGGCTGCCGTGAAGCTCCACGGCTCGGTGTGTCCGAGCTCTATGTCATCGAGTATCGCGGCCATGGGGTCGGCCAGCAGCGTCGAGCGGCCGCTTTTCATGTCGTAGAGATAGGCTGCGCCCGACGATTCGTATCCTCCGCCCACATAAGCCGCAGTGCGGGGCGACTCCTTGGCCAGCGAGAACTGCGTTATCACGTCCTGCCTGAGGTCGAGCATCGTGAATGTTCCCTTTCCGGGGTCGCAGCGGTAGATGTGGCGGCAGTCCTTGTCGGTGACATTCATGTATATGTATCCGTCGCGGCTCCACACGGCGCTCTCTATCGAGGGGTCGAAGTCGACAGTCAGAGGCTTGACGCTGCGGTCGGTGCGGTCGAGTATGAATGCCTGTATGTCATAGCTGTTTGGTATCGGCAGTTGGCAGTTGCGGCCTATTCCTCCGAATGCTTCGGGCGAGCCCAGCACCAGCACTTTGCCTCCGTCGGGCGAGTAGAGCGCGCGGTTTACGAACGCATCGTCGCACACGAGCGTGTCGGCCCGGCCGGTTGTCATGTCAATCTCGAGCAGGGTGTTGAGCGAGAAAGGACGCTTGGTTATATCCTCGCGCGAGGCCGAGCAGAGCAGTCGGCTGCCGTCGGGCGATATGTCGTTCACATGCACGCTGTTGTGTCCGTATGCCAGACGCATCGTGCCGCCCGTTGCGAGGTCGTATACTGCCGGATAGCTGCGGTCGCGCGAGCCGGGTATGCGGTCGTCGGGCGTCACCAGACGGCGGAGCGGACCTTCGCTCTTCTCGCCGCGGTCCGAGCGGTTGTAAATCAGGTGTCTCTCGTCGGGCGACCATCTGAATCCGCCCTCGGGGATGTTGTCAGCCACGATGGTCTCGGTGCCGGTTGCGGGGTCGAGCACCACGAGCGCATGGCCGCGCTCCGAGGCGACGGTGTAGTAGAGGCGGCTGCCCGAGGGCATCCACGCCGCAGCCGCTGGCAGGCGGTGGAGTATCTTTCGGCCCGAGGCTGTCTCGAGCACTTCGCCGTTGGTGCGGGATTTGTTGGGTCCCCAGCTCTCGCTGGTTCTCATGAGCAGGTAGCGGCCGTCGGGCGACATGGACACCGAGCTCACACGGGCGCCGAATGCCGTCTCATGCAGCGACAGGCGGCGTTTCATGTCGGGGTCGACACGCAGTCCCGTCTGCTCGAACTCCTTCTCTTTGACGGTCTGGCAGCGCAGCTGCGGCTCGGGGCCGTCGGCTGCCGCCAGCAGCTTTATGACCACGTCGCAATCCTTCTCGGGCTCCAGCCGCAGCTTTACCGACGAGGGACGTGCATTCTGAATCGAGTCCTGCGTCTTGTCGCTCACACTCTGCGACTTGCCGTCGACGAATACCTCGAATGGCACCGTCGCCGTGACTTTCAGCTCGCCTTTCATGAATCGCTCGGCCCTTAAGCGGGTGTGCAGGCGGTGCAGGAGCGCTCCGCTCGCGGGCTTTTCGAGCCAAATGCATCCGCCGCTGTCGGCGGTCATCAGTTCGTCGTCTGCAGTGCGGCCCAGGTCTGCGGGCGACTGCAGGAGCGCCTTTCGGGTGAAGCGGTCTCCCTTGAAGTCGAGACTGTCGCCCCACTGCAGCGGTTCGTGCAGCTCCACGGGCCGTGAAACGCGGAATGCGGGCACATTCTCCTGCGCCCGCGCCGTAAATGCCGACGCGGCGAGCGTCAGCAGCATCAAGATTCGTGTGGTCATACTGTTTTTTTGTGGTTTTATGTCCTTGGCCGGCACCCTGACATGCGGGCGCCGGCCTTTGCGGACATTATATCGACAGAGTCTTTACCAGGTCGAGCGATTCGCGGCTTATCGACGTGTTGTGCGATATGGCTTTCGAGAAGGGGACATATACCAACTGTCCGTTCTTTATGCCTATCATCACGTTGCGCTGACCCTCCTTGAGGGCCTCGATTGCCGCGGCGCCCATTCTCGAGGCGAGTATGCGGTCGAAGGCCGTCGGCGAGCCGCCGCGCTGCAGGTGTCCGAGTATGGTCACTCGGGCGTCGTACTGCGGATATTCGGTCTTGATTCTCTCGGCCAGCGCCAGCGCTCCGCCCGTTTCGGGGTTCTCGGCCACGAGCACTATAGCCGAATTTTTGCTCTTGCGGAATCCATTGTTGATGAGTTCGGCCAGCTGGTCGGCCTCGGTCTCGATTTCGGGTATTATGGCCGCTTCGGCACCCGACGCTATGGCGCTGTTCAGGGCGAGGAATCCGGCGGTGTGGCCCATCACCTCGACAATGAACAGACGCTCGTGGCTCGAAGCCGTGTCGCGCAGCTTGTCGACAGCCTCGACGATTGTGTTCAGGGCGGTGTCGTAGCCTATTGTCGAGTCGGTTCCTCCGAGGTCGTTGTCGATTGTTCCAGGCAGGCCGACGATGGGCACGTCGAACTCCTCGGCAAATATCTTGGCTCCCGAGAGCGAGCCGTCGCCACCGATTACCACCAGTGCGTCTATTCCCTGCGCCTTCATGTTCTCATAGGCCTTCTGACGGCCTTCGGGCGAGCGGAACGAGTGGCTGCGGGCCGTCTTGAGGATTGTGCCTCCCTGCTGGATTATGTTGCTGACGCTCTTCGACTCCAGGTCGATGATGTCGTTGTGCGACAGGCCGTGGTAGCCGCGCATGATTCCCTTGACCTTCAATCCGACCGATATTGCCGTGCGGGTCACGGCGCGGATTGCAGCGTTCATTCCGGGGGCGTCGCCTCCCGAAGTCAGAACTCCGATACATTTGATAGTTGCCATAGTTTGAAGAGGGTTTTCAAATTATGGTTACAAATTTAACACAATATTTCAACCTATACAAGACATTCCGCCCTTTGGGCGGCAGCTTGTGCGGCATCTGTCCGCTGAGCGTGGAGCATGAAACGGGCCGAGCCGCGGATTCGTCCGCGGCTCGGCCCGTTAGCAACCATGCAGAGCCGTTACTCTTACCCTGCGCGGCCGCTACTGTTTGTATATCTCGAGTCCATCCTTGCCGATGCTCAGCACGGCGCGCTCGCCGCTGTCGTCATTGGCGTGTATCGATACTATGCCCTTCTCGCTGAAGTCTATGCTGGCCTGTCCCTTCGATTCGCCGTCGCTCACTTCGACCACGAATTTGCCGTTCTCGCCGAATCTCACGCTCATCTCGCCGTTGTCGCTGCGGTGGCTTATGATTCGCTCGGCGGTTACCGTGTCGCCGTCGACTACGGTGTGCGATCTGTCGAGCGACCAGTTGTGCGGCAGCGGGAGCCGGTTGCGGTGGCGGTATTCATATGTGGCCGTTACCGCGCAGAAGACTATTGTCATGAGCCACAGCATGAATATCGCCAGCACCGTCTTGGCTCCGGGCTTTCGCGAGGCTATCATGCACATCAGCACATATATCAGCAGAATCACCGGCACCAGCACCACCGCCAGCCCGAGCGCCGCCACGAGTGCGCTCTGGTGGACATGGAATATGTTTCCGTACCCGCGTATCGATATGACCAGAATGCCTATTATCAGTGCGCAGGCCGCTATTATGAGCGTGAAGACTATTATTCCGGCCAGAATCTTGAGCAGTATGAGCACTATCTGTCCGAATACGGTCACCACGTTGGCCATCACGGGCTTCACGTTGCGGTCTATGTCGGCCGATTCGGCCATGGTCGTGTCGCGTATGGAGCGGGCGGTGATTTTCTCGCCGTTCATCTCGAGTTTCTGACGTGCGCTTCTGGCGGGCGGCACCGCGAACCACATGATTATGTACGAGAGCACGACCATTGCGAACATGTTGCCGAACAGCGAGCCGCTGAGGTGCAGCATTCCGCTCACGGGCATGAGCAGCAGCGGCACCAGGAACAGCAGCCGCACCCACACGGGGTCGGTGTCGAAATATCGGGCCAGTCCCGAGCAGACTCCGCCCAACTTGGCCTGCTCCATGTCGCGGTAGAGACGGCGCGGTATGCGCGGCTCGTTGCAGGCGTTGCGGCTGTCGGCGATAGCTGGTTCAGTCTCGTCGGTGGCGATATCCTCGGGCGAGCCCATCTGCTTGATTATGTTGTCTATTAGCGGTTTTTCGACCACCGCGTCGCGGTCGTGCGCCGAGAGTATCAGCTCGGCTATCCGGGCCTCTATGTCGGCCACTATTTCGTTGCCGTCGGGCGTGGTGCCGCACTGCTGGCGCAGCGAATCTATGTATCTGTCGAGCGTGTCGTATGCATCTGTGTCCATCGTGAAGGCTATGCCCGACAGACTGCATTTCTTGACATCTTTCATATCCTATCCTGTGGTTTTTTATTTGATTCTCCTTACGGACCTGTCCGACGATATTACCGAGCAGTCGCCCTTGTAGTCTATATTAGATGCTCCCGAGGTGTCGGTCTTCAGCTCCTCGGTGCACCACACTCTCATCTTCGAGGCGCCCGATGTCTCTGCCGAGCAGAGCCTGCCGGCAAACTCCTCGGCATCGAGCGTCGAGGCGCCCGAGGCTTCGGCGCTGAACGTGTCGCAGGAGCCGACGAGCTCCATTTTCGCGGCACTGTGAACCTCGGCCTCGGCGTTGCGGCACTCGATTCGGGCCTTTATCTTCGAGGCTCCCGTGGCTTCGGCCTGCATCCTGTCGCACTTGGCCGCCATCTCTATCTTCGCCGCGCCCGAAGCTCTCAGCAGGCACCTGTCTGTTGCGGTCAACTCCTTTTCGAGCAGCACCTTCGATGTCCCGTGAGACTCTATGTCGGCGTTGTCGCATACGACCTCTCCGCCGAGCGATATCTTCGATGCTCCCGAGGCCGACATGACCATGTTGCTGCAGCTGACGGGTCCGTTGACCGATATCGATGCCGAGCCCGAGGACTCCAGCACCTCGACCTCTTCGGTATATGGCACCGAGACCTCGAATGTGACGTTGCGCCGCGGCTTGAATGTCTTTTTGAGCGTTATCTCCATTATTCCGTTCTTGACCGTCAGGCTGACATGCTCGGCAATGTTTTCACTCACGCGCAGTATCACGTCGCGGCTCTCATCCTCCGGTGCGCGCATGACGACCTCGGCGCAGCTGTGGGCCGATATGCCCCGGAATGTCATCTGCGAGAGGTTGTGGATCGCTGTTTGGCTGCACCCAGCCTTCTCTATTGCGTCGGAAAGCTCCGACGATTCGCATACTCTTATCGCTGCCGACACGCAGAACGACATGGCAGCCATCGTAAACAGCACTATGGCTATCAATTTCAGGGTCGTGTTTTTCATCTTCCTGTCTCTTGTCTCTGTTTTACTTCTCCTGTTTGTCGCCGGCTGCGCCGTGGCGGATTGCGGCGATTTGCGCCACCAGCTCGTCCCACGCCTCGTCGAGCATGCGCAGATAGTCGCGGCCCGAGGCTGTGAGCATGTAGAACTTTCGCGGAGGGCCCTGGGGCGACTCCTCCCAGCGGTAGGTGAGGTATCCGGCATTCTTGAGTCGCGTGAGCAGCGGGTATAGCGTGCCTTCGACCACTATCATGTCGGTCTGCTTGAGGTATGAGATGATTTTTGGAGCATATGAATCCTCGCGCGATAGAATCGAGAGTATGCAGTACTCCAGAATGCCCTTGCGCATCTGCGCCTTTGCATTTTCGTCGTTGGTCGATGCCATAGCTTCAGAGTGTTTGACGGTTTACGTTTATGGTTTTTGCCGGCTCCTCGGGTATTACTATCCACAGAATTATGTATACCCAGACCGACAAACCGCCCACGAGTATCAGAAACAGTGTCAGCAGCCGCAGCATTGTCGCATCGGCATTCAGATATTTGGCCATTCCGCCGCACAGTCCGGCTATAGAGCGGTTCGAGCGCGAGCGGTATAGCCGTCGCGGAAGAGTCTCGTCCGTCTCGGAGCGGTGCGTGCCAGCCGTTTTGCGGGGCTCGCCGAAATCCTCGGGGCGGCCCATGCGGTTCATGGCGCTGCGGACATCGGCTATGCTCACCACAGTCATCGGCGAAGCGGCTCTCTCGCGGAATATCTCGGCTATTCGGGCCTCTATGTCGCCGAGGGTTTCGGTGTCGCCCTCGGGCAGCCGCATGCGTATCTCGTCGAGATAGCTGCCGAGCAAGTCGCGGGCATCCGTGTCGAGCGTGAAGGCCTGCGAGGCGATGTTCACGGTTACAGTCTCTTTCATTTTGCTGTCGTGTTGTTTCGGTTGCACTGTTGTTTGATGATGCAAATATAAGAACATTTTTATTACTATGCAATACCAAATATTTATTTTCTCCAAAAAAATCTCCCTCCCCGCTCTTCGGCGGGGCAGTGGAGCGCGGGCGATTGCATACTTTAATGTACCGGCGGCCGGCGAACCCGCTGCGATAGAGTGTATAATTGCCGCAAATTTGTTACATTTGCCTCTGCAATGCCCGGGCAGCCGTGCCGCCTCTGCACTTATGCTGCCGTCTGCCCGGTGCGGAATAGATAAAAAAGTGACGAGACCATGATTCGGACATCTGCAATGCGAACTGTGCTTCTGGCCGCGGCGTTCATGCTGTGGTCGGCCGCTGCTTCGGCCCTCTGCCCCGTGCAGAGCCCGGCCGCACCCCAAGACCTGCCCCTGCCCTCGGTGCCCTCCACGCTGCGGCAGCCGGCCGATAGGGCCGCCTATGTCATCTGCCACTTCTGGGACGGACTCGACTTCAGCGACACGGCGCGCTCGCGCGAGCGCACCTTCATGGAGCAGAATTTCTCCACTTTCGTCAGCGTCTTCCCCCATGCCTCCGACCAAGCCCGCCGCCAGGCCGTCAGCACGCTGCTGCACAAGGCCGAGGCCGACGCCGAGGCCTATGCGCTTCTGGCCGACATCGCCGAGAAGTATCTCTACGAGCCCGAGTCGCCCGTCTACTCCGAGGAGTTCTACGCCCTCTTTCTTGAGCACTTCGCCGTCTCCGACATTCTGGGCCCCTACGGCACCATACGTCCCCGCTGGCAGCTCGAGGCCGTGCGCAAGAACCGCCCCGGCACCATAGCCGCCGACATACGCTTCACCGGCCGCGACGGCCGCGAGGGGACCCTTGGCCAGATCGAGGCTCCGCGTCTGCTGCTCATCTTCTACGACCCCGACTGCGACCACTGCCGCGAGGTCGTCTCTTCGCTCCAGGGCGACCCTGTTCTGAGCCGTCTGTGCAAGAGCGGCCGTCTCAAGGTGCTGGCCGTCTATTCGGGCGACGAGCGCAAGCTGTGGGCCGATACGGCGCCTTCGCTTCCCGCCGAGTGGATTGTGGGATTCGAGCCGGGCCTCATCTACGAGCGCGGCACCTACGTGCTGCGCCGTATGCCCACGCTCTACCTTCTGGACAGCGACAAGCGCGTGCTGCTCAAGGAGCCGAGCCCCGGCGAGCTGCTGTCGTATCTGAGCCGTTAGCGGGCCTGATGCAAAACGAAAACCCGCGGGATATACTCTCCCGCGGGTTTTTCATCTCAGGCTTTTGCTGCCTACATCATCTGTTCTATGTTCCAGACGAATGCTCTCATTCCCTGCCGCGATGTGACCTCGTCGGTCTTTCGCAGCGCCTCGAGCAGCGGCGCCACCTGCGCATCCTCGACTATGGCCAGTATCGACGAGTTCATCGAGGGCCATGCGTGGGTGCCGTAGTGCGGTTCTCCGTCCTTCGAGCCGCGGCCTTCGGTCAGGGCCCATTTTGTGAAACCGCGCAGCTGCTGCTCGTCGAGTATTGCGTGCACGCGGTCGGTGAGCGCTTGGTTGAATGATATGAATACGGCTTTCATTGTTTTTTCGGCTGTTTTTTTATGCGTTAGCTGCGCTTGCAGCGCTTTGGCGTTCCTTGTTTTCGCGCTCCTTTCGCTGGCGGCGGTTGACCAATACCGAGTATAGCGCCGGCACGATGAAGAGCGTGAGTATTGTCGAGAAAGTCAGACCTCCTATGACGGCTATACCCATCGGCTGCCATGTCTCCGAACCGGCACCCGTGCCTATAGCCAGCGGCACCATACCCAGGATTGTCGTGAACGAGGTCATGAGCACGGGGCGCAGACGGCTGCGTCCGGCAGCCACCACGGCCTCGAATACTCGCGAGCCGCGCTCGACGAGCAGGTTGGTGTAGTCGACCATCACGATACCGTTCTTGGTCACGATTCCCACCAGCATTATGGCGCCGATGAGTGCTATGAGCGACAG
Organism: Alistipes sp.; assembly: GCA_022511345.1. Lineage (GTDB taxonomy): Bacteria > Bacteroidota > Bacteroidia > Bacteroidales > Rikenellaceae > Alistipes. The sequence continues at coordinate 36,675 of JAFLRR010000007.1, read as the reverse complement.
TGGCGTCGATGTGAGCCACAGAGCCAGGAACACGCCGGTGAATGCGAACGGTATGGTGAACATGATGATGAACGGGAATACGAGCGACTCGAACTGCGTGGCCATTACTATGTATACCAGTATGACTATGAGTGCGAACAACAGCATCATGTCCTTGAACGCGTCGCCCTGGTCCTCTATCGTACCGCCTATCTCCAGCGCCGTGCCTTCGGGCAGGTCATAGCTGTCGACCAGCTCCTGCACGGCCTGCACCATGTCTCCCAGGGCCACGCCGGCACCGAGCGACGAGTTGACCGATATTACTCGCTGGCGGTTCTCGCGGTCTATCGAGGGCGCTGCGAACTCCTCCTCGACAGTTGCCACCTCGCGCAGCCTTACGGGCTGTCCCGCCGCGCCGTAGAGGACAATGTTCTCGATATCCTCTATCGAGCTTCTGAAGGGCTCGGCATAGCGCACCACTATGTCGTACTCGTCGCCGTCCTCGCGGTATTTCGAGCACTCGAATCCGTTGATTCGGTTCCTTACGAACTGCGATGCCGTGGCGCTGTTCATTCCGTAGTATGCGAGCTTGTCGCGGTCGAATACCACGTTGTATTCGGGGCGCAGGTCGTCGCGCGAGAGCTGCACGTCGCGCAGACCCGGGATGTTCTTCATGCGGGCCTTCAGATCCTCGGCTATCGCGGTCGTGAGGTCCGTATCATATCCGAACACCTTTAGGTTGACGCTGCTCGCGCCTCCCATGCTGCCCTGGTTTCCGCCCGGGGTGACGGTGTACTGGCGAATCTCGGGAATCTCGTCCAGATGCCTGCGCAGCAGGTCCGATATGACATATATCGAGCGTTCGCGTTCTGTCGAGCGGGGCAGACGCATGTTGTAGTTTATGATGTGCGAACCGGTTGTCTGCATAGCCGCGAAGGCGTTCGACGAGGAGTTTGCTCCGGCCGAGGCCGATACCAGCTGAATCTCGGGGAACTCCCTGTATATTATGCTGTCTATCTGTCGCGCTATTCGGGCGGTGTACTCCACCGAGAGGTTCTGCTCGAGCTTTACCGTAGCCGAGATTCTGCCGTTGTCCGAGGGCGGGAAGAATTCGGTCGGCACCCGCGATAGCAGCATGAGCGATATTATGAACATCGACATGGTCACAGCCACCGTTATCCGCCTGTGGCTCACGCACCACTTCAGCGCACGCTCATAAGCGTTGTCGAGCGCCTCCAGCGCGCGGTCTATGGGCTTGTATACTATTCCTATTCCGCGGTAGTCGTGCACGCCACCGTCGATTTTGAGAATATAGGCCGAGAGCATCGGCGTGAGCGATATTGCGGCCGTGGTCGATACGCACACCACGATCGAGACTATCCATCCCAACTCGCGGAACATGATTCCCGACAGACCCGAGACCATCGTCAGCGGCAGGAACACCGCCACGACCACCAGCGTGGTGGCGATTACCGACAGCCACACCTCGTTTGTGGCATATATTGCCGCCTCCTTTGGCGACGAGCCGCGTTCGATGTGGGTGGTGATGTTTTCGAGCACCACTATGGCGTCGTCGACGACCATACCTATGGCAATCGACAGCGACGAGAGCGATATGATGTTGAGCGTGGAGCCTGTGGCGAACAGATATATGAACGAACATACCAACGATATGGGAATCGTCAGACAGATTATGAACGTTGCCCTCCACCGCCCGAGGAACACCATCACCACCAGCACCACGAATATGAATGCGTACATGATGGTCTCCGAGAGCGACTTTATCGAGTCGGTAATCTCCTGCGAACCCTCGAATATGAGGTTCATCTTCACATCCTTGGGCAGCGAGGCCGCTATTGCGGGCAGACGGCGCTGCACGTCGTGCACGATGTTCACGGTGTTTGCACCCGACTGCTTCTGAATCATCACTCTCACTCCGCGGCGTCCGTTGACGCGCTCGTCCATTGTAGCCTTCTCGAGCGTGTCGCGAATCTCGGCCACATCCTCGAGCATGACGGTCCGACCTCCGGCGTTCGATATTACGATCTTGCGCAAATCGTCGCTCGAGTCGAACTCGCCGTCGGCCTTGATGTTGTAGGTGTTGTTGCCTATGTCCATCGTGCCGCTGGGCATGTTTATGTTCTCGGCGGCGATAATGTTTCCTATCTGCTCCACGGTCAGACCGTAGGCCTCGATTTTGCGTGGGTCGACGTTAATCTGCACCTCGCGTTCGGGGGCGCCCATGACCGTCACTGCGCCCACGCCGTTGACTCGGTTGAGCACGTTGACGAACTTCTCGTCGAGAATCTTGTTGAGCGCGGGGTAGCTCTCCTCGGCCGTTATGGCGAGCATCATGACCGGAATCATCGATGTCGAGAACTTGAACACGGTGGGGTAGTCCACATCGTCGGGCAGCTGCGACTGCGAGCGCGATACCACGTCCCGAATGTCGTTTGCCGCCTCGGTCAGATCCGAGCCGTACTCGAACTCGAGTGTAATCATCGACACGTTGTCCGACGATTTCGAGGTGAGCTTCTTCAGGTTGTTCACCGTGTTGAGGTTGTCCTCGAGCACACGGGTTATGTTCGTCTCGATGTCGGCCGCATTGGCACCCGGATATGTCGTGATTACGCTGATTTGCGGAATCTCTATCTCGGGATACTGGTCCACGGCCAGGTTCCAGAGCGAGAACAGGCCGAATACCACCACGCCGATGAACAGCAGGGCGGTTGAGACGGGTTTGCGGACGGCGCTTTCGTATATTTTCATCGAAATGTCTTTGCGTTAGTTGTTATACTTTACTCGGCAATCTTGACCGGCGCACCGTCATAGAGACGCGAGAGAGCCGTCACGGCCACCTGCTCGCCATCCTCCACGCCCGACAGTATGTCGACATACTTGTCCACCTGCCTGCCGACCTTCACCGAGCGGCGCTCGGCCTTGCCGTCCTTTATTACATATATGTATCTTTCGGCCGAACCCACCTGCTTCTGCACCGCCACGTCGGGCACCATCACGCCCTCCTTCTTGCCCATGTCGAATGTTGTGCGGGCGAACATTCCCGGGCGGAGCTTATCCTCGCCGTTTGGCACGGTCACCTCCACGGTGAATGTGCGCGTTGCGGCGTCGAATGCCGGGTGCACGAGCGACACGCGGCCCTCGAACGTACGGTCGGGGAAGAGGTCCACAGCCAGCTCCACGGGCATTCCCACCTTCACAGCGGGGAAGTACTGCTCCGAGATGTTGACCGTTATCTTCAGCGGATTTATCTGCATGACATGCAGCACGGGCATTGCCGCGAACAGATCTCCCGGGTCGTAGTTGCGAGCCGTCACCACGCCCGTCAGGGGCGAGCGCACCTCGATGTTCTTCTTCAGGTTGGCCACCACTTCGCGCTGCACCTCCAGCGCCGTCTTCTGCTGCTCAATCTGCTGGCGCGATATTCCTCCGGCCTCGAACACGGGCTTCAGACGCGCATAGTCGGCCTCGATGTTGCTCAGCTGCAGGGCCTGCTGGTTGTAGAGCGTGGGGTCGAGCGTCAAGAGCAGCTGACCCTCCTTCACGCGGTCGCCCACGTCGACCATTATTCGGTCGATGTGCACACCCGACACTGCGGGGGTTATGTCATTCTCCTTGCCGGCCTCTATCTCCGAGGTGAAAGTCTCCGACAGAACCACCGTCTGGGCATGAGCCGCTTCGGTTCGCGTGAGTATGGCGGTCTCAGCCTCCGAGGCCGCTGCGGCGTTCTTGTTTCCGCCGCCCGAGCATCCGCACGCGGCTGCGGCCAGAGCCGCAATCAGTAACTTCTTCATGATATTTTTCGATTTCATATTTTACTCTATTTTTCGCGGCCGAGTATTCGTTCATACTCCGCGCATGCGGTCAGATATTCATATATGGCCTGCGAGTATCCCAGCCTTGCCTGCGTCTCGGCCAGCTGCGCCGAGTTGAGCTCCAGAATGGTTCCGGCGTCGTTGCTGAATCGCGTGTCGGCTATCGAATATGCCTTTTCGGCCTGGCGCACTGTCTGCTCCTGCGCCTTCATCGAGGCACGAGCGGCGAGCATGTCGTTTATTGCCGAGCGCAGCTGCACATCTATCTGGCGTCGAGCATACTCGCGCTGCATTCCCATCTGTGCTATCTGGTTCTTTATCGAGCGCGCCTGCTTCATCTTCGACAGACCCGCGAATATCGGTATCGATATCTGCACTCCCACCGATACCGGGTGCTGCCAGTAGAAACTGCTGCGCGTTATGGCGCCGGCCGTTCCGGCCTCCGAGTCTGCGGAGCCTCCGCCGAATGCGCCGAAGCTGCTGCGGTCCAGGTCATTACCCGAGTACGAAGCCGATGCGAACGCTCCTATCGACGGCAGTCGGCTGGCATTTGCCACCTTCAGCTGGTGACGCAGCAGCTCCTCCTGCAGGTCCAGAGCCCTCAGCTGGCTGTTTTCGGATATGTCGGTCGACAGCTCCACGCTGCGGTCTACGAGCGAGCTCATGGCGTCGAGCGAGCCCGACACCTCTATATCTATATCTTCGGGCAGCGACAGATACATCTTCAGCAGCAGCTTGGCCGTAGCCACCGAGTTTTCGGTCCTGATAATGTCTGGCTGCAGGTTGCTCAGCTGCACCTGGGCCGTCAGGAAGTCGTACTCCGAACTTACTCCGTTTTGCAGCTTTACTTCGATGTCGTCCACCGTCTGCTTTATTGTCGACTCCGACTCGTGCAGCACCTCGAGCGACTGCTCCACCAGCAGCACGTTGTAGAAAGCCTTCTTGACCTCTGCCGTGAGCTCTATCCGCGATGAGCGGGCGCTCTCGACCGCTGCGGCCATCTGCGTTCGGTTCATTCGCAGGGTTCTCCACACGGCCGGCGCGAATAGCGGCAGCGAGAGGCTGGCGTTTGCCGTTATGGTGTTGTCGGCGCCGAACGAGAGACCTTTTGCAATCTCCTGCTTGACCACCGAGCGGGTGTATGTACCGTCGGCGGATATCTGAGGCAGCAGCGAGCCGCGCGTCTGACCTATCACATAGTCGTATCGCTCGACCTCTGTGTCAGCTATCCTGATTGTGGGGTTGTCGCTGAGCGCTATTTCGAGTGCGCGCTCCAGGGTCAGCGTTATGCGCTTTGGCGAGTCGCCCTGGTAGGCGTCGTATTGGCCGGGCGTCTGAGCCTGCACAGCCGTCACGGCCGTCGCGAGTATCGACAATGCCGCCGTTCGCAAAATGTTGTTTCTCATCATCCTGTTTCGTTTGTAGCCGATGCGTTGGCGGGTATCGCAGTCGCCTCTCTCAACTCTTTTCGGGGCTCTGAGGGTTCTGCCGCCGATCCGGCCTGCCGCATCGCGTTAAATGCGGACAAATGTAGAAAACAAAACTCGAAAAAAGGAAATAGTTTTCCCGTATCGTCTGCCACCGTGCGGAAATGACTGTTCGATTGTTCCGAATATATAGCCGTAGAGGCATATGCCTCTTTCCTTCACGCTCTTTCGGCCATGCAAAACGGGCACTGCCGTCGGCAATGCCCGTTTGTCTTCGTTAGGCTTTCGTCGGCCCTCTGTTACTCCTCTGCGGGAGCAGCCTCGTCGGCCTGAATGTCTACCTGCGGGATAATCGCCTGAGTCGACGACTGCTGGGGCAGACGGTCCAGATCCTTGGAGATGTTGCTGCTGCCGTGAGCTCCGCCTGCAGCCACGGTAGCCAGCAGGCTCAGGGCTACGATAGCTATAGCCATCGTCCAGGTGAACTTCTCCAGGAAGTCGGCCGTGCCGCGCACGCCTATGGTGCTGTTGGCAGCGCCGAAGTTGGCGGCCATGCCGCTTTTGGGATTCTGCACGAGCACTGCCAGAATGATCAGGACGCTCGCGACGAGAATCAGCCAGATGCAAATGGTGTACAACATATTCTTAAAATTTTAATTATTTTCGATTTTGTCGATAAGTTCGGCAAAGTAAACACTTTTTTCCGGATTTAGCAAACTTAATTTGCCGTAAACCGCCACAGCCTGCTCTCTGAGCCCCTGAGCGAGATATATTTCCGCCAGCTCCTCGCTCACCACGTCGTCTTCGCCGTCGATTTGAGCCTCGGTCGTTATCTGCTCGTCAGCAGCTGCGGCGCCATCCTCCGGGGCCACTATGCGCAGCTCCTCGACCTTCAGGAACCGGTCGATTATCTCCTCTGCCGAGCGTTCCGTGAGCAGCGTCCGGTCCACGCTTCGCCGGGCCAGCGGCGACAGCGCGCGCCAGGGAGCCAGCGCTGCGACCGCCACCTCGCTGCGGCCGGTGATTTGCTGCCGCACGATGCGTGCCGTCGTGAACCACTCGCAGCGGGCCAGTATCTCGTCCAGCTCCTCTGCTTCGGGGGCCTGGCTGCGGCCCTGCGTCTTTATATATTCGGCCAGTCTGCCCATATCCGTTACCAGTTCGAGGCCGATGCCTGGAATATGTCGGTCACCAGCTGGTCCACGATTTCCGGAATCAGCTCGCCCTCTATTTCGCTCAGCAGGCGCGTCGAGTCGTAGTCGGCATATGCCGTGAATGTGCGGTTGACCCACGAGTCGTTCTCGTTTACGGCGTTTGTGAATGTCACCCTGACGCTTATTGTGAGTCTGTTCAGCAGCGCGTTGTCATCGGACGATACCGACGATGTGGTCGACGAGTATCCTGTGATTTCGCCCTGGAATGCGAAGTCGCCGCCCTCGTCGACCTGCTGCAGACGCGTCTGGCGCGAGAATTTCGACACCAGCTCGTCGGTGAGCGTCGCGCTGAGTATCGGCGCCACCATCGGGGCGTTGTTCGGGAAGTAAGCCACCGAAAACGTCTTTGCGTCGGGAGGAATCGAGGCTCCCGAGAGCGAATATTTTATCTGCACGCCGCAGCCTGCGATTGTCGCCGCCGCCGCTGCCGCCAGCATTGTCTTCAATATTCTTTTCATTCAATTTTGAATTTTGAATTTTGAATTTTGAATTCTTACTCAGTACTCCTCTATCCCCAACTCCTTGATTCGCCTGTATAGCGTTCTCTCGGACATGAACAGCTCGGCTGCGGCATCCTTGCGCCGTCCGTTGTGCCGGCGCAGTGCGCGCACTATCTGCTCGCGCTGCACGTCTGCCTTTGTCAGCTCGCGTGCCGGGGTCTCGTCCGTTACCACCTCCGTCTCGGCATAGTCTATGTTCGCGGCCGCCGGCGAGGGCAGCAGTCCCGCTATCTCGCCGCGCACGGCCTCCGAGCCTCTCACTCCGGCGTTGCGTGCCATGTTTGCGAGCATCGCCTTCATCTCGTTCATGTCGGCGCGCATGTCGAAGAGTATCTTGTAGAGCAATTCGCGTTCCGACGAGAACTCCTCGCGTCCCGGTCCGGCTGCGGCCACTGCCGGCGCCGCTCCGCTCTGCTGGGGCAGATACTTGGCCAGTATCGCAGGCGTTATTTCGCGCTGCTCCTCTATGGCCGATATCTGCTCGGCCACATTCTTCAGCTGGCGGATGTTTCCGCGCCAGTAGTAATCCTCGAGCATAGCCCTTGCCGCCGGGTCGAGCACCACGGCCGGCATGCGGTACTGCACGGCTATGTCCGATGCGAACTTTCTGAACAGCAGGAATATATCTTCGGGTCTCTCGCGCAGAGGCGGCACCTGTATGGGCACCGTGTTCAGACGGTAGTACAGGTCCTCGCGGAACCGGCCCTTGGCTATCGCCTCGACGAGGTCGTTGTTCGTGGCGGCCACCACGCGCACGTCGGTTTTCTGTGTTTTCGAGGCTCCGACGCGTATGAACTCGCCCGTCTGGAGCACTCTGAGCAGCCGCACCTGCGTCGACAGGGGCAGCTCGGCCACCTCGTCCAGGAATATGGTACCGCCGTCGGCCTCCTCGAAGTAACCCTTTCGCGAGTCGGTCGCTCCGGTGAACGAACCCTTCTCATGTCCGAACAGCTCCGAGTCGATTGTGCCCTCGGGTATGGCGCCGCAGTTTACGGCTATGTATTTGTTGTGCTTGCGGGCCGAATATGCGTGTATGACCTGCGGAAAGAACTCTTTGCCCACTCCGCTCTCGCCCGTCACGAGCACCGACAGGTCGGTCGGAGCCACGCGCAGCGCCACCTCGAGCGCACGGTCGAGCGCCGCCGAGTTGCCTATTATTCCGAACCGTTGTTTTACCGATAGTAAATCCGTTGCCATGGCTTGGGTCGTTTTTGTGTTATTCATCCGAGGCGGAATGTCCGTCTGCGCCAGTATCCGTCCTCTGCGCGTCGGCCGATTCCGTGCCGCCCGTCCCGAAGAGTTCTATCTCTATCTGCCGTGTGCGGCGCTCGCGGACATAGCCGTAGATTATGGCCGACACTGCCAGCACGGCTGCCAGCAGCGCCAGCAGCAGGAACTTGTCCATGCGTGCGAATATGCTGCCGCGGCGCGCGAATGCTCCGGCTTTTTCGTCGAACCGCTGCCGGTCGGGATAGCGCAGTCCGCGCACGTATCTCTGCTCGGCACGCCTCTGCGCCGCCAGCCTCTGCGCCTCGTTCTGACCGCCCTCTGCCGCGCTTGTCCGGACGCTTTTGTCCGGCTCGCCGTCAGCGGTTTCGGCTGCTGCCGGCTGCACCTGGGCGGCATCCTCCGCCGCGGTCTGCGGAGTCTCATCAACTGCCGCTGCAACCTGCTCGGCTTCAGCCTGCTGTGGCTCTGCCGCGATTTTCGGCGCCGGGGTGAATACTATCGCCTCGCCCTGGCCGTATTGCAGCGAACCCACGCCCTCTATTGTGAATGCGTCGCCGCGCTGCAGCACGTGCCTTATGTCGAAGACGAACCGGTCCGCGGCGCCCGCCGCCTCCAGCTCGCTCAAGCCCGTGGCGGCAATCAGCCCGCGCAGCACTCCGTCGTCGCGGCGCAGCAGCTCCGAGAATATTGTTTCGCCCGAAGCCTTTACGATGAAGGCCCCGAGCTGCGGTATTACAAGGCGCTTGTTGTCGCGCAGATAGTCCGATATTATATCCGATATTTTCATCATGTGCCGAGGTTGATGCCGTGACACTGCCGCCGCTCCGTGCTCCCGCTTTCAGCGGGGCTTCGGCCGGCAGGCTTGTTTTCAGAGCCCGAAAGTACGCTTTTTCGCCGAAAAAAACAAAAAACGACCTCTGTTTTGAAAATAATCGCGCGCGCGGTTGCATATTTGCGAAAAAAACATTTGCTTTGCAATCGCTTTAACCCGCAAATCCGGGCGAGCCGCTTTGCCTGATTTTTGACGAAGTAGCCGAGGCGGATTTGCAAAAGGCCCGCAATCGAGAGATGAAGAATAAGTACAAAGACCTTATCGAACAGACGTTCGACTTTCCCCAGGACGAATTTTCCGTCGAGGACAACGAGCTGAATTTCCACGACATCCCGCTCATGGAGATAATCAAGCAGTACGGCACGCCGCTCAAAATTACCTACCTGCCGAAGATATCGCAGCAGATCAACCGTGCCAAGCGAATGTTCAACGTCGCCATGGCCAAGGTCGACTACAAGGGCGCCTACAACTACTGCTACTGCACCAAGTCGAGCCACTTTTCGTTCGTTCTGGAGGAGGCTCTGAAGAACGACATCCATCTTGAGACCTCGTCGGCCTACGACATCCACATCATCAACGCCCTCTACGACGGCGGCATCATCGACAAGGACCGCTACATCATCTGCAACGGCTTCAAACGCCCGCAGTATGTCGAGAACATCGCCCAGCTGGTCAATGACGGATTCGTCAACACCATCCCCGTCATCGACAACAAGGAGGAGATAGACCTCTTCGACGCCGCCATATCCAAGCGTTGCGACGTCGGCATCCGCATCGCCTGCGAGGAGGAGCCCAAATTCGACTTCTACACCTCGCGCCTGGGCATCCGCTACAACGACATCGTCGACTTCTACAAGGCCAAGATACACAAGAACAAGAAGTTCCGTCTGAAGATGCTCCACTTCTTCATCAACACCGGAATCAAGGACACGGCCTACTACTGGAACGAGTTGGCCAAGTGCATCAACGTCTACTGCGAGCTGAAGAAGATTTGCCCCGATTTGGAGCACCTGAACATCGGCGGCGGCTTCCCCATCAAGAGCTCGCTCAACTTCGAGTACGACTACGAGTATCTGACCGAGGAGATTGTGGCGCAGATCAAGAGCATCTGCGAGCGCAACGAGGTTGTCGAGCCCAACATCTTCACCGAGTTCGGTTCGTTCACCGTCGGCGAGAGCGGCGCGGCCCTCTACTCGATTGTCAACCAGAAGCAGCAGAACGACCGCGAGTACTGGTACATGATCGACTCGTCGTTCATCACCACACTGCCCGACATCTGGGGCATCAACCAGCGCTATATCATGCTGGCCATCAACAACTGGGACAAGGAGTACCAGCGAGTGTTCCTCGGCGGTCTGACCTGCGATAGCGAGGACTTCTACAACGCCGAGTCGCACACCAACGCCATCTTCCTGCCCAAGCTCGAGGCCGGCAACACGCAGTACATCGGATTTTTCCACACGGGCGCCTACCAGGAGTCCATCGGCGGCTTCGGCGGCATCCAGCACTGTCTGATTCCCTCGCCCAAGCACATCATCATCGACCGCGACAAGGACGACAACGAGTACTACACGCGCCTGTTCGCCAAGGAGCAGTCCTACCGCTCGATGATGCGAATTTTGGGATACTAATTGCGAATTAGCAATTAGTAATTAGCAATTATATATTTCAAATTCATCGAATTCCTCGCCGGTTTTGCATCACAGCCGGATGAGGAATTTTTTCTTTTTCATATTTACATTCCCACCCCTCTCCCCTCCATTTTTGAAATGGAGAGGCTTATATTGGTGGTGCTGATTATCGTTGTTGTATATTATAAATCTTCGCCATTGGCTTGATTGTATTTGTTGTCATAAAACATAGAAATGTAATATTTATTACCAAGTTTGGAAATTTTAAACCAAACTATCTTATGTGTAATAACTTCATATGCATATGTAACAAAATCTTTGCTCATTTCATCTGTCGGATTTTCTATTTCACTTTTAGTGTATTCTGATGAAAAAAAGGACTGCATGTTTTCAAGAGATAGAGTGTCGTCTGCTTGAAAAAACAATGCCTCATATTGTTTGTTATGTACAAGCATTTCGTATGAAATGTCTTCATTATCGGGTATTGACTGAGACTGTTCATATGGCAAATATTTAGGATTGTTTTCAAATTGTTGGCATAATTTATTAAACCGGATTTTTATGTCACTTTCATCGATTTTATTGACATCAGCCAGCATAATACGATATACTTTATTGTTATTAGTTGCAATTATAATAAGTACATCGCGTCCGTTAAATTCGCCTTCCAAAACATCTCGGTCATATTCGTCTCTTGTAAAACCTTTTTCAAGCAGTTTTTGTATCATTTCTTCTTTTGTTCCGTCAACAGGAATGCCGAGGAATTTAGTAACATCCTTTTGTGCATACGATGAAACCGCCACCATAAGCAACATTGCAAGTGAAAACAGTTTTTTCATGTCAGTAAGTTTTTAGGCCCTCCGTTCCGCAAGGAAATTTATAAATACACAGAAGCGTGGAACTGTATGCCACGTCCTGGTTGAAGGTCCTGAGAAAACCCAATAAACAGATGTAGAAATAGCAGCCCACGCCGAATGCGTGAGAACCGCTCTGCCATCTTTGTTTATTGTGAAAATTTCTCAGGTTCTCAACCACAAGATGAGCATAACGCCTCCTTGATATGTTTAGAGAGCAACGCCCTCCGATTACAAAAATAGTAAAATTTTCGGCAACAAAAATTGCCGCCCGAAAAAAGACGGCAAAAATAGTTGCAGAATCTCACGGCGCCACACTCGCGACGATGTGGCGCCGTGCCGTTATACTATTGATAGTTTGTTATTTCGCCGGCACCGGAATCTTTGCCACGCGGCCCGCATGCCGTCCGCCCTCGAATGTTCCGGCGAGGAATGCGTCGACTATGGCTGCGGCGGTGTCGTTGTCTATGAACCGCGCGGGCAGAACCACCACGTTGGCATCGTTGTGGCGTCGCGTGAGCTCGGCAATTTCGGGACTCCAGCAGAGTGCGGCGCGTATGCCGGCGTGCTTGTTGAGCGTTATGGCCATTCCCTCGCCCGAGCCGCAGAGTCCGACTCCCATCTGAGTCTGGCCCGACTCGACCGACTCTGCCAGCTGATGTGCGAAGTCGGGGTAGTCGACGCTCTCAGCCGACTGAGTGCCGAAGTCGAACACTTCGTGTCCGCGGGCTGCCAGCAGGCCCGTCAGAAACTCTTTCATTTCGTAGCCTGCATGGTCGCAGGCGATGCCTATTTTCATTGTTTGATAGTGTTTTGCGGTTTTGCGATGCAAATTTAACAAAATTTCCCGATGTTGAGCCCGTCCGCCTGCCGGCTGCGGCCTCGGGTATACATCTAAAGATGTATTTGCAGCGAAAAGCGGGCCGCAGGCGCGGTGATACGAAAAGTTTTGCTATCTTTGCAAGGTTATATAAACGGATGCTATGGACAAACTGATAGATACCATCGTAAACGCAATCGAGGACAAAAAGGGTAAGGATATTGTATCGTTGGACCTTTCGGGGTTCGACGGCGCCGTCTGCTCGGCCTTCGTGGTCTGCAGCGCCGACTCCACCACTCAGGTGGCAGCCATCTCGGCCGGAGTCGAGGAGTCCGTCGAGCAGAAGCTGGGCATTAAGGTCTGGCGGGTCGACGGCCGCCAGAATGCGCTGTGGATAGCCATGGACTACACCGACGTTGTCGTGCACATCTTCCTGAACGAGATTCGCGACTACTACAAGCTCGAGGAACTGTGGGCCGACGCCCCTGCCACACGTTACGAATACGAAGTTTGACGCTGTTATGATTGGAAAGAGAAACGGAAAAGGCAAGAGCGGCTTTCCCAAACCCGGCATCATGTGGTTCTGGGCCGCTCTGGGTCTTATGATTATCGGCTACTCGATATATGCCGACGGTGTCGGCGACCCTGTGCGCAGCGACTGGAGAACGGTCAGCGAGCTGGTCGGCGAGGGTGCCGTGGAGAAGATTGTCGTCGTTAACCGCGAGACCGCCGAGGTGCATCTGAACGCCGATGCCGTCGAGCGCTACTCCTCCGAGGAGGGTGTCAAGCGCTTCGGCCGCATGCCGGCCCATGGCGCGCAGCTGGTCTTCACCATCGGCTCGGTCGATGCCCTGCGCGAGGATCTGAAGGCCTATGCCGACGACCATGGCGTTGCGCAGCCGGCTGTCGACTACGAGAACCGCGGCGACGGATTCATGGGGCTGCTTGTCTCGTGGCTGCCGTGGGTGTTTCTCATCGTGCTGTGGTTCTTCATCATGCGTGGCATGTCCGGAGGCGGCGGAGGTGCCGGCAGCGGCATCATGAACGTGGGCAAGGCCCGCGCTCAGGTCTTCGACAAGGACAAATCCAAGCGCATCACCTTCAAGGACGTGGCCGGTTTGGAGGAGGCCAAGGTCGAGATTATGGAGATCGTCGACTTCCTCAAAAAGAAGGACAAATATATCGAGCTGGGCGCCAAGATACCCAAGGGCGCGCTGTTGGTCGGCCCTCCGGGCACGGGCAAGACGCTGCTGGCCAAGGCTGTTGCCGGCGAAGCCAATGTGCCGTTCCTGTCGATTTCGGGTTCCGATTTCGTCGAGATGTTCGTGGGCGTGGGCGCCTCGCGCGTTCGCGACCTCTTCGAACAGGCCAAGCAGAAGGCCCCCTGCATTCTGTTCATCGACGAGATCGACGCCATCGGCCGCGCCCGCGGCAAGAATGCCGGATTCTCGGGCAACGACGAGCGCGAAAACACGCTCAACCAGCTTCTTACCGAGATGGACGGCTTCCAGACCAACACGGGCGTCATCGTCCTGGCTGCGACCAACCGCGCCGACATCCTGGACAAGGCGCTGATGCGAGCCGGCCGCTTCGACCGCCAGATCGAGGTGGGCCTGCCCGACGTGAAGGAGCGCGAGGAGATTTTCGACGTGCACCTGCGTCCGCTGAAGTTGGACCCGCAGTTGGACCGCGAGTTCCTGGCCAAGCAAACCCCCGGATTCTCGGGCGCCGACATCGCCAACGTCTGCAACGAGGCGGCCCTCATCGCCGCGCGCCACAACAAGAAGTTCGTGTCTAAGGAGGACTTCCTCTCGGCCATCGACCGCATCATCGGCGGCCTGGAGCGCAAGAACAAGATAATCTCGGACGACGAGAAGCGCACCATAGCTTACCACGAGGCCGGCCACGCTACGGTGAGCTGGATTCTGGAGAATGCCAGCCCGCTCATCAAGGTTACCATCATCCCGCGCGGCAAGGCGCTGGGCGCTGCGTGGTACCTGCCCGAGGAGCGGCAGATTACCACCCGCGAGCAGCTTCTGGACGAGCTGGCCGCAACCCTCGGCGGCCGCACTGCCGAGGAGCTGACCTTCGGCCGCATCTCGACCGGCGCGCTGAACGATCTGGAGCGCGTGACCAAGCAGGCCTACGCCATGGTCGCCTACTACGGCATGGGCGACAAGGTGGGCACGCTCAGCTACTACGACTCTACGGGCCAGAGCGACTTCGCCCTCTCGAAACCCTACTCCGAGCGCACTGCGCAGGAGATCGACGACGAGGCCCGCGCTCTCATAGACAGGGCCCATGACATGGCCCGCACCGTTTTGCGCGAGCATGCCGACGGTCTGCGCGAGCTGGCCGAACTGCTGCTTGAGCGCGAGGTTGTCTTCACCGAGGATGTGGAGCGCATCTTCGGCAAGCGCAAGAAGGACATCGAGCGCGAGGAGCGCGAGCGCAAGGCCAAAGAGGCCGCTCAGGCCGAGGTCAAGGCGGCCGAATCTGCCGCCGAAACGGCCCCCGAACCCGAAACAGCAAAGGAACCCGAAACGGCAGCGGGACCGGAGTCCGAAACAGCAAAAAACGAATAGCAGAATATGAGTGACAAAATGAAGGAACTGATGGTAAGAGCGCTCAGCGGAGCGTTTCTGGTGGCGGTGATAGTCGGCACGCTCTACGCATCGCCCGTGGCATTCGCAGTCGTGGCGTTCGTCATACTGATGTTCGGCATGAAAGAGTTCTACGCCCTTGCCGGGGCGCAGGGCGCGCAGCCCATGAAGATTCTGGGCACGACAGTCGGCATCATGATATTCGTTCTGGCATTCTTTTCATTCATGGCCTCTGTCGGGCATCCTGTCGCGGGTCTGGCTCTGCGATATGTGCTCGTGGCCGTTCCGGCAGCGCTTGTATGGGAGCTCACGCGCAAGAGCAAGACTCCCGCCGCCGACATCGGCGTCACGCTGCTCGGCGTGATCTATGTGGCCATGCCCATGTCGCTGATACTCTTTCTGCCCGTCCTGGCAACCGGCCAGGAGTGGAATCCGACCGTCATACTGTTCATAATACTGACAGTTTTCGCAAACGACGTGTTCGCCTATCTTGCGGGCATGACGATGAACAGCCTGACCCATGGCCGCACGCACAAGATGTTCGAGCGCATCTCGCCCAAAAAGACCTGGGAGGGATTTGCCGGCGGCATCGCCGGAGCTATGGCAATGGGGTGGGCGGCTTCGTCGGTTCTGCCCGTCGACCGCTGGTGCTGGCTGGGCCTTTCGGCCGTTATAGCCGTTGCGGCGGTTGCCGGCGATCTGGTCGAGTCGATGTTCAAGCGCGCCGCCGGCGTCAAGGATGCCGGCCGTGCAATCCCGGGCCACGGAGGCTTCCTCGACCGCTTCGATGCGCTGCTTCTGGCCGTCGATTTCGCCGTCATCTATCTGATTCTTTCGGGCGGCGCGGCAGCATGACAATACACATGACTATAACCTAAAACTGAGCGATATGAAAATAAACAAGGAAGGCTACAAGATAATATTCGTCACCGGCGCGCTGTGTCTGCTGGCCTGGTGGCTTATATTTCACCTTATAAACCAGTACGAGCGTGCGGGCATGATTTGGTTCGTGACCATTCTGCTGCTGCTGTTCTGGTTCTTCATCGTGGCATTCTTCCGCGAGCCGCGCCGGGTGAAGATTCACGACTCCGATTTGGTCTTCGCGCCGTGCGACGGCCGGGTCGTCGTGACCGAGGTGGTCAGCGAGGATGAGTACCTGCACGAGGAGATGATGCAGATTTCGATATTCATGTCCATCACCAACGTGCACATGAACTGGTTCCCCGTGGGCGGCATTATCGAGTACTTCAAGTACCACCCGGGCCGGTTCCTGGTGGCATGGCACCCCAAGTCGTCGACCGAAAACGAGCGCACCACCACCGTCGTGCGCACCGATTCGGGCGTGCGGGTTCTGTTCCGCCAGATTGCGGGCCTGGTTGCGCGCCGCATCGTCTCCTACATGGAGGAGGGCAAGCACGTCACGCAGAACGACCGCTGCGGATTCATCAAGTTCGGCTCGCGCGTGGATATCCTCATCCCCAAGTCGAGTACGGTGCTTGTGAGCATCGGCGACCCTGTGACCGGTTCGCAGACGCCCATCGCACGCCTGAGCCGCACCATAGCCGACTCCGAGGGCGACGAATAGAGCCTTCTGCGATATGGCTAAGGTTGAGGTCGGCGACTGGGTTGCGCAGTACTGTCCGGAAATATGGCAGGCTGTGGAGATGCATCCCGACTACGCCGCATTTTCGTGCGGCCTGAGCCCCGTCCCGAAACGGCCGGCTCAAGTGAGCTTGACCGGTCCAAAAGATAAAATTGACAATCTGAACCGCGACAATATACTTTGCACCGCATATGACACCGCAGACAATTACTAAATATCTGGTCGGCATCGCAGTTACGGCGGCGATAGTCTTCCTCGTATGGTACTTCTCGTCGATAGTCATCTACATCCTCGTTGCGGCGGCGCTGGCCGTTGTTGGAGGACCTCTGGTGGCCCGGCTTTCGCGACTGCACATCCGCAACCGAAGAGTCTCGCGCAGCGCCGCGGCAGCCATCACGCTGCTGACCATGTGGGCGGTCTTCGCCTGCCTGTGCATCTTCGTGCTGCCTCCGGTGGTCGAGAAGCTCATGCAGCTGTCGATGCTCGACTTCGGCGCCGTGCTCAAGCGCATCGAGGAACCGATAGTGCGCGGCCAGGAGCTGCTGAGCGGCTTCTTCGGCACCAGCGAACCCGAATTTTCGCTCTCGGACTCGCTCGGCACGGCCCTGCGCTCGGTGCTGAATCTGAAGACCGTCAACTCGGCGCTCTCGTCCATCGGCGAGGCCGTGATCTCGATTGTCATCGCATTCTTCTCGATATCGTTCATCACCTTCTTCTTCCTGCGCGAGAAGAGTCTCTTTTTCGACATGGTCAAGGCGCTCTTTCCCGAGCGCTATGCCGACAACGTGGGACGGGCGCTCGAGGAAATCAAGGTGCTGCTGGTCAGATATTTCACCGGCATACTGTCGGAGAGCGCCATTCTTACGGTGGTAATCACGATAGTGATGATGCTCTTCGGCATGACGGCCGAAAATGCGCTATTCACGGGTCTGGTGATGGGCATCATGAACGTGATTCCCTATGCCGGCCCGCTCATCGGAGGCATCATCTCGGTCTTTGCCGGCATAGTCAACCCAATAGAGGGCGTGACGGTGGGACACACGGCGCTCATCATAGCCTTCTCGCTGCTGGTAATCAAGGGACTCGACGACTTCGTGCTGCAGCCCACGCTCTACTCCGAGAGAGTCAAGGCGCACCCGCTCGAGATATTTCTGGTAATACTTATCGCCGGCTCGCTGGCCGGTATCGTCGGCATGCTGCTGGCAATACCTCTCTATACGGTCATACGAGTCTTCGCCAAGGAGTTCTTCTCGCAGTTCAAGTTAGTTCAGAAGCTCACCGAAAAGATTTGAGACGATGGACCGTATTGTTATCGAGGGCGAAGTCATCCGCGGCGAGAGCCTGGGCCGCAGACTCGGGTTCCCCACGGCCAACATGGCGGCCGACGGAGCTGCGGCCGAGAACGGAGTCTATGCCTCGCTTGCCGAGGTGGACGGACGCAGCTACATGGCCATGTCCAACCTGGGCATACGGCCCTCGGTGGGCGGCGGATGCAGGCTGCTCGAGACCCACATCTTCGGCTTCGACGGCGATTTGTACGGCTGCCGCATGAGGGTCAAACTGCTGCGCAGGATTCGCGGCGAGCAGTACTTCGCCTCGGTCGACGAGCTGCGGACAGCCATCGGCCGCGATGCCGAAACGATTAGAAACACAACGTATAAAGATATGTACATCGATTACACTATTCCCTACAAGGTGGCCGACATAGCTCTGGCCGAGTCGGGACGCAAAGAGATTGAAATCGCCGAGCACGAGATGCCCGGCCTGATGGCCGTGCGCCGCAAGTACGGCCCGCAGAAGCCGCTGCGCGGTGCGCGCATCACCGGCTCGCTCCACATGACCGTTCAGACGGCCGTGCTCATCGAGACGCTTGTCGAGCTGGGCGCCGACGTGCGCTGGTGCTCTTGCAACATATTCTCCACGCAGGACAATGCTGCGGCTGCCGTAGCCGCTGCGGGCATTCCGGTCTTCGCATGGAAGGGCGAGTCGCTGTCCGAATACTGGTGGTGCACGGCCATGGCGCTGTCATTCCCCGGCGGCAAGGGCCCGAATCTGATTGTCGACGACGGCGGCGACGCCTCGCTGCTGATTCACAAGGGCTATGCTGCCGAGAACGACGCCTCGGTGCTCGACGTCGAGCCCTCGTCCAAAGAGGAGGGCGTGATTCTTGAGACGCTGCGCAGCATTCTTGCCGAGGACAGCGGCAAGTGGCACCGCACCGTCAGCGAGTGGCGCGGCGTGAGCGAGGAGACCACCACGGGCGTACACCGCCTCTACCGCATGCAGGAGGAGGGCACGCTGCTCGTGCCGGCCATCAACGTCAACGACTCGTGCACCAAGTCCAAATTCGACAACCTCTACGGCTGCCGCGAGTCGCTGGCCGACGGAATCAAGCGTGCAACGGACGTGATGATTGCCGGCAAGGTGGTCGTGGTGTGCGGTTACGGCGATGTGGGCAAGGGCTGCGCCCGCTCGATGCGCGCCTACGGTGCCCGCGTAATCGTCACCGAGATAGACCCCATCTGCGCGCTGCAGGCTGCAATGGAGGGTTTCGAGGTCAAGACCGTCGAGAGCGCTCTGCCCGAGGGCAACATCTACGTCACCTGCACCGGCAACTGCGACATCATCACCCTGGAGCATATGCAGCAGATGCGCGACCAGGCCATAGTCTGCAACATCGGCCACTTCGACAACGAGATACAGATGGCACGCCTGGAGGAGTCCGACGCCGTGAAGAGCGTAATCAAGCCCCAGGTCGACAAGTACACCTTCCCCGACGGACACTCGATATTCATCCTGGCCGAGGGACGTCTGGTGAACCTCGGCTGCGCCACGGGCCACCCGTCGTTCGTCATGTCCAACTCGTTCACCAACCAGTGCCTGGCGCAGCTCGAGCTGTGGCAGAAGGAGCATGAGGTGGGCGTATACCGCCTCTCGAAGCGTCTGGACGAGGAGGTTGCGCGCCTGCACCTCGAGAATCTGGGCGTCGAGCTCACCCGCCTGACGGACAGGCAGGCCGACTACATAGGCGTTCAGCCCGACGGCCCCTACAAGGCCGAGCACTACCGCTACTAAGCTGCCCGCATGAATAGAAAAGCCCCGGAACCGCAAGGCTCCGGGGCTTTTGTCATGCACTGACCTGAGGCGTCAGAATCCGAATATCTGCTCCTGCGAGAGAATCTCGACGGGACCCAGCGTGCGCAGGTAGTCCATGTCCAGGTCGTTCTGGTCGCCGAGGATGCAGTAGGTGTATTTGCGGCCCTTGATCCGCTCCTGCTGGAACTGCATCACATCGTCGAGGGTTATCGACTGCAGCTGCTCGTAGAGAGCCTTGTTGCGGTCGCCGCGGATGCCCTTCATGCGGTTGTTGACATAGGCCCACAGCACGCCCGACTTGGTGATGCGGTTGGTGGCCATGGTAGCCAGCGCCGACTGCTTGGCAATGTCGAAGGCGGCCTGCGAGCGGGGCATGTTCTCGATAATCTGGTCGAAGGCCTCGATTGCCTGCTGCATCTTGTCGTTCTGCGTGGCGATGAAGGCCGAGTAGACGTAGCCCTGCTCGGGATAGGTCATGTCCCGGTAGCTGGCGCGGGCCGTGTAGGCCAGACCGCGGGCCTCGCGCATCTCCTGGAAGACTATGCCGTTCATGCCGTTTCCGAAGTAGCCGTTGTACATCTCTACCAGAGCGTCGTTGTCGGTCGAGAAGTTGTCCTCGGCATCCTTGGAATACTGCGTGTAGTAGATCTGCTTGGCGTCGTACTGAACCAGCAGCACCTTGTTGTCATCGACCTGCTGCGGGAGGGCCGCCGTGCGGTCGACGTCGGGGTCGGAGAGCGTTTCGGCGGTGATGTGTCCGGCGTCGAGCTTGGCGATGAGAGCCTTCTGCGACAGAGGTCCGTAGTAGAGTATGCTGTGCCGGAGGCCTGCGAGCGACTTGATTTTGTCGGTCAGAGAGTCGCTGGTGAGCGCCGCTATGCCGTCGTTGGAGAGGGTGGTGTTTTTGATGTAGTCGGCGCCGTAGATGGCATATTTCTGCATGGAGGCGAAGTTGGCCTGCTGGCTGTGCTTGCTGTCGCTGCGCTCCTTGAAGGTGTCGTTCTTAAGCTCGGCCAGCACCTGGTCGTTGCCCTCGACGCCGTTGAGGTACTCCTCGGCCAGCGCCATGGCCTTGTCGATGTTCTCGTCGAGACCCGATACGACCACGTAGATGCGGTCGCCGGCCGTGGTGATGTTGAAGTTGCAGGCCAGGTCGTAGAACTGGCGCTGTATCTGGTCGAGCGACTTGTCGGCGGTGCCGAGCAGCGAGAAGTATTTGGTGGCGAAATCCATTACGGGGTCGTAGCTGTCCAGCTGGTAGAGGTAGGTCAGCGAGAAGAGTCCGTTGGTCTGGTTGTGCTTGTAGAGCACCTCCAGACCGTTGGCCGTGGAGCCGACGGACATGTCGCGGCTGAAGTCTACGAACACGGGCTTAATGGGCGCCACGGGCGAGT
This sequence comes from Alistipes sp., assembly GCA_022511345.1. Classification (GTDB taxonomy): domain Bacteria; phylum Bacteroidota; class Bacteroidia; order Bacteroidales; family Rikenellaceae; genus Alistipes. The sequence goes on along the minus strand of JAFLRR010000007.1, from coordinate 15,659 downwards.
TCTTGACCTCGGTCAGGTAGTCGCTCACGGCATCGCGGTTGGTGGCGATGGGGGTGATGTGGGGCTTGTCGATTTTCTTCTGGTTCTTGTCCTCGCCCTTGCGCTTGTAGACTATGGCGTAGTTGTCGTCGCGCAGCTTGTCCGAGGCCCAGGCTACGACCTGCTCCCTGGTGATTTTCGACATGCGGTCGAGCGAGGCGACCTCGTCGGCCCACTCGGTGCCGTTGATGAAACTCGAGACGAAGAACTGCACGCAGCTGCGGTTGCTCTCGAACATCTGCATCTGCTCGCGCTTGAAATTGGCGATGGTCGAGGTCAGAATCTCCTCGTCGAAGAGGCCGTTGCGCAGTTTGGAGACCTCGGCCAGAATCAGGTCGCGCGCCTGCTCGAGCGTCTGTCCCTCCTTGGGGTCGGCGTAGGCCACTATGGCGCCGAGGTCGGCCTGCTGGAGGTTGAATGCTCCGCAGCTGATGATTTTCTGCGACTGCAAGAGGTCGGTGTCTATGAGTCCGCACTTGCCGTTCTTGAGTATGCGCGAGACTATCTGGGCCATTTCGGCATCCTCGCTGCGGGCTCCGCCGGTGCGCCAGCCCATATATATGAATTCGCTCTCGTTGCCCAGAACCTCGGTGACGGCGGGTGCGGTCAGCGGCTCGGCGGGTTCGAATGCAAACTGCGGCAGGTCGTCGTTGGGCTTGAGGGCGCCGAAATATTTGTCGATTATGGCGATGGTCTTGTCGGGGTCGAAGTCGCCAGACATACAGATGGCGATGTTGTTGGGTACGTAGTAGGTTTTGAAGTACTCCTTGATGTTGGTAATCGAGGGGTTCTTCAGGTGCTCCTGCGTGCCGAGCACCGTGTGCTGACCGTAGGGGTGGGTGGGGAAGAGCAGGCTGGAGATGGCCTCATAGGCCTTGTCCGTATCGTCGGTGAGCGACATGTTGTACTCCTCGTAGACAGTCTCCAGCTCGGTGTGGAAGCCGCGGATGACGGCGTTGGCGAAGCGGTCGGCCTGGATGCGGGCCCAGTTCTCGATCTGGTTCGAGGGGATGTCCTCGGTGTAGCAGGTCTCGTCGTGCGAGGTCCAGGCGTTGGTGCCCTCGGCTCCTATGGCCGCCATGAGCTTGTCGTACTCGTTGGGTATGGCCAGCTTGGAGGCCTCGTTGGATACGCTGTCGATGACGGCGTAGATGCGCGTGCGCTCGGCGGCATCGGAGGTGTTGCGGTAGAGCTCGAACAGACGCTCTATCTCATCGAGCAGAGGTTTCTCGGCCTGGTAGTCCTGCGTGCCGAACTTGTCGGTGCCCTTGAACATCAGGTGCTCGAAATAGTGGGCCAGACCGGTGGTCTCGGCGGGGTCGTTCTTGCCGCCCACCCTGACGGCTATGATGGTCTGGATGCGGGGCGTCTCCCTGTTTACGGACATGTAGACACGAAGTCCGTTGTCGAGGGTGTAGATGCGGGTCTTGAGCGGGTCGCCCTCGACGCTCTGGTACTTGTACTTCGAGCAGCCTGCGGCAAAGGTCATAGCAGCCGCGGCGACCAAAAGGAGGAATCTCTTCATAGGTTTCAAAATATTGATTATCATTGTTTTCAGAACAGGTCGAGCAGCAGGTCGCGCAGCGAGGCCAGCAGCCCGGAGCAGATGATGACGAGCATGGCGCCCGAGGCGGCCAGCTTGATGCCCGTGCCCACGGCGAATGCCATGAAGGCGCCGAATCCAACCTGCAGAGCCCGGCCGGCGCCATCGCCGCCGGTGTGTATCAGCTCGCCGAGGAATGCCCCGAGGAAGGGTCCGACGATGACTCCGGGGATGTTGAAGAATATGGCTCCGACAATCATCCCGACGGTGGCGCCGCGCATGCCGGCCTTGGTTCCGCCGAAGAGCCCGGCCATGTATGCCGGCAGCAGATAGTCGGCAACGGAGACGACGAGCGTCACGGCGGCCCATATCCAGAGCTGCGACGAGCTGATGTCGAGGCTGTCGCAGCCGGCGGCGCAGAGCAGCGCCAAATAGCTCAGCAGAGGTCCCGGAATGACGGGTATGATGCAGCCGACAAGCCCTGCCAGGGCGAGCATAACGGCAGCTATTGCCAGTAGAGTATCCATTCGATTTACCTTTCCAACCGTTTGCAAAACTACTTATAAATATTCTGTTTTGCAAATGTCCGGGTCGTCACTGCCCGGCACTCGAGGCGGCGATGCGGGCACGGTCGATGGCGGCGATGAGCTCGGCGGCGTGGCGGCACGAGACGATTACGCGGTCGTCGTAGATGTCGGTGATTTCGACGAAGTTGCGCCACTCGGAGGCGTAGATGAGCACCGTGTCGAAGCCCCGGATGTCGAGAAAATGGCCGTAGTAGCCGAAGAATCCGCAGCCGGCGAACAGCGGCATGTGCAGCCGCATCTGCTCCTGAGGCACGGTCCGCACCGAGGCTATTTCGTCGAGCCGTATCTCGGTTATGTCGCACAGGCACCTTATCTCGACGGCCTGGTCGGTAACCGCTATGCGCCGCGGAATGGAGAGGGTCATGAGCGCTATGAGAGCCGCGACGAACGACGTGAACCACGCCGACAGATAGCCGCCCTCGTAGAGCCGGTAGAGCAGAACGCCCGCGAGAATGTAGACCGCGAAGTGAACCGCGGTGAGGTATATGGTCCGCCGGTCGAGGCGGAAGCTATATGTCGGATGAGTCGTCTGCATGGCTTCCGGTCATGAATTGCAGCAGTGCCTCGGCGACGGCGAAATCGCCGGGCGCTGTGAGTTTGAGGTTGGTGCGCTCGCCCTGGCAGAGGGTGATGGCCGTGCCGCAACTCTCGACAAGCGAGGCGTCGTCGGTGTAGAGGCTGCCGGAGGCGCTGTCGTAGGCCGAGCGCAGGATATCGGCGTTGAATGCCTGCGGGGTCTGCACCAACCGCAGCTGCGAGCGGTCGGCGCAGCGGGAGCCTCCGCGGCCGGTGAGCGTGCGGCACGAGTCCGAGGGTTCGATGGCGGGTACGGCCGTGCCGTGCTCGGCGGCGCACTCGAATACGCGCCTTATCAGCTCGGGCGAGGCCAGCGGACGCACTCCGTCGTGCACGGCGATGATGTCGGCTGCGGGCGACAGGGCTGCAAGGCCCGCCCTGACCGACAGCGTGCGCTCGGCACCCCCGGCCACGCACTTGTGTGGTGCGATGTCGAAGCGTGCGGCGAAGTTGCGCCAGAAGTCGAGGCGCTCCTGCGGCAGCACGACCGCAATCTCGATGCCGCGCACCGCCTCGGCGAACAGATTTATGGTGCGGCCCAGGACCGGCAGACCCGCCAGCATGCGGAACTGCTTGGGTATGCCCGAGCCCATGCGCGTGCCGCTGCCCGCGGCAACTATCACAACGCCGTATTTGAGTCCGTATCCCTCTGCCATACAAGTTTTTTCCCGAATCCGAGAGTGTTGTCTGTAAATTTCACATAGTCGGCCTCGACGGTCCAGATCTCCGTATCGACGGCCGCCGCATAGGGGAAGCGGCGGATGTAGCGCCGGCGGGCTCCGTCGTCGCCGCGCACGGCACGGCCGGTAATCTGGCACCCCTGTATCTTGCCGACGATTCGAGTCTCCAATGCCACCGATACGGCTACGCGGTTGTCGGCCAGCATGTTGGCTCCGTGGCGCGTGAGGCTGTCGGAGGCGAATACGAAGCGGTCGCGCTCGTCGTCCCACGCATAGAAGGCCTGCGAGCACCACACTCCGCCGCAGGCGTCGGCGGTGGCGAGCGTCAGCACGTGGTGCCGCGACAGAAAGCTGCTTATGCGGCGGTCGGTCATTGCGCTGGCGTTTCGGCGGGGCGGGCTGAAGACTCCTCCGGGTTCATGTAGTCGGGCGGCACGACTATCGAGTCGAGCTGCATGATGCGCCGGCTGTCGTCGACGTTGCCCTCGATTTCGGCGGCGACCATGTCGCGGACGTACTCGAAAGCCTGGCGGTTATCCTTCGATATGGGCTCGGCAGGCTCCTGGGGAACGGTCAGCGGATTGATTGGCGTGCCGTTTTTCCAGATGCGGTAGTCGAGGTGCGGGCCCGTGGAGGTGCCCGTGCTGCCGACGTAGCCTATGAGCTGGCCCTGCGACACGCGCGCGCCCTGGACTATGCCCTTGGCGAAGCCGCTGAGGTGCAGGTAGCCGGTCATCAGATTGCCCGGATGCTTGATTTTGATGGTGTTGCCGCCACCGCCGCCCCAGCCGCGGAAGACCACCGTGCCGTCGGCAACGGCATGCACGGGAGTGCCCTTGGGCGCCGCGTAGTCGACGCCGTGGTGCGGGCGGTAGACCTTGTGCACGGGGTGCAGGCGGGCGTTGGAGAATCGCGAGCTGATGCGCGTATATTTGAGCGGAGCCTTGAGCAGCTGTTTGCGCAGGCTGCCGCCGTCGTACTCCCAGTAGCTTATCTTGCCGTTCTGCTTGAAAGGTATGGCGTAGTAGTCGCGGCCGTCGTGGGTGAATTTGGCGCCCCACACGCGGCCGATGCCGACCTTGACGGTGTCGACATACTTCTCGTCGTAGATGACGGTGAACGAGTCGCCCTTCTTGATGCCGGCGAAGTCGACGCTCCACTGGTAGATATCCTCAAGCTCGGCGGCAAGGGCGTAGGAGAGATTCTCCTTCATGATGGCGCCCCAGAGCGACGACTCGATGAGCGCCGTGCTCTTGCGGCGCTCCAGACGTATCTCGCGCGCGCCGGGAACGATGCTCACGGAGTCGCCGACGAACGAAAAGACGACATATTCGGTGGCGTTGCGCTCGTAGACGAAGTGGTCGATGTGGGGAGCGTTGAGCGAGTCCTCGTGGATGAAGGCCGTGTAGGACTGGCCGGCTCGGATGTTGCGCAGCGGAAATATATCCTTGGATTTGCGGTCGAGCTGGTCGACGTCGGCGGCCGATATGCCGTAGCGGCCGAGGATGGCGCCGAGCGTCTCGCCTGGCTTGATCTCGTTGTGCTCCAGGCGGTAGTCGTCGGCGATGATGCCGAATACGGTGTTGTGGATTGTCTGCCGGCCGTCGTCGCCGGACTCCTCCGCAGTGCCTGCGCCCGAGCAGGCGGCAAGCATGGCCGCACATGTGCAGGCGGCAGCGGAAAGCAGTCTGTAGAACATATTTCCCATAGCGCAAATATACGAATTTAGTCGCAAAAAAGAGAAAAAATCGCAGCCGGCAGCCCTTTTTTCCGCGCGCACGTGCGTGCAGAACTTGATTATTCGCCCATTTATTGCTAACTTTACACGCGGATATCGAATTTTATGAGACGCATTCTCTTTACCCCGGCTGCATGGCTCTACAAGATGGCCGTGACGTTCCGTCACAGGCTGTTCGACTGGGGTGTGCTCAAGAGCGAAAAGTTCGATATTCCGATTGTCTGCATAGGCAACGTGACGGTGGGCGGCACGGGCAAGACCCCGATGGCCGAGATGATTCTGGGATACATGTCGCGACTGCACCGCGTGGCCCTGCTTTCGCGGGGATATGGCCGACGAACGAAGGGATATGTCGAGGTGAGCCTGTCGTCGGACTACCGCAACGTGGGCGACGAGCCGCTGCAGATAAAGATGAAGTTCCCGGATGTGGTGGTGGTGGTGTGCGAGAAGCGCGCCGAGGCCATCAGAAGAATACGCGCCGAGCATCCCGAAATAGACCTGATAGTGATGGACGACGGATTCCAGCACCGCTATGTGGAGCCCAAAATCAACATCGTGATGGTCGACGCGACGCAGCCCGTGCAGAATGACAGCATGCTGCCGGCGGGACGTCTGCGCGACATTCCCGAGATGCTCTACCGGGCGCACTACTTCGTGGTGACGAAGTGCCCCGTGGACATGAAGCCCATAGACCGCCGCGTGATGCACAAGGTGCTGGTGACGATGGCATACCAGAAGATATACTTCACGCGCTTCGAGAGCTTCCGCCCCGAGCCACTCTACGACGAGGCCCCCGACAACGTGGATTTCGGCCGCGAGGTGATAGCGCTCTCGGGCATAGGCAACCCCGGACCATTCATCGAGGAGATGAAGCGCCGGTACAATGTGGTCGAGACGGTGACATTCGGCGACCACCACGTCTACACCCGCAACGACATGCGCCGCCTGCTGCAGCTCTGCTCCGACCATCCCGGGGCCGTGATAGTGACCACCGAGAAGGATGCCGTGAAGATGACGCGCCGCTCGAGGGTCCCGGCGGCAATCTGCCCGAAGCTATATTACATTCCGATAAACATAACATTCACCGAAGGTTCCGAAGCGGACTTTCTGCAAAAACTCGAACACGATGTACGAAGCAATTAAACAGGCCGCGGCATTCATCATTGAGCGCACCGGCGACTACAAGCCCCGAACGGGCATAATCCTCGGTACGGGTCTGGGCGGCTTCGCCGACCGCATAGAGGTGGAGTATGAGATACCGTACGAGGAGATTCCATCGTTCCCCGTATCGACCGTGCAGGGGCATGCCGGCCGCATGATATTCGGCCGTATAGGCTCGCAGCGCGTGGTGGCGATGAAGGGCCGGTTCCACTACTACGAGGGCTACGACATGAAGAAGGTGACATTCCCGGTGAGGGTCATGAAGCTGCTGGGAATTAAGACCCTGTTCGTGTCCAATGCCAGCGGCGGCATCAACACCTCGTTCCGCACGGGCGACCTGATGGTCATAACCGACCACATAAACCTGCTTCCCAACCCCCTGATAGGTCCCAACATGGAGGAGTTCGGACCCCGCTTCCCGGATATGCACAACTGCTATGACAGGGATTTGATCGCACGCGCCACGGCGATAGCCGAGCAGCACAACATCAAGCTGCAGTACGGAGTCTATGTCGGTGGTACGGGCCCGACCTTCGAGACACAGGCCGAGTACCGCTACTTCAAGGCCATAGGAGGCGATGCGGCCGGAATGTCGACCGTGCCGGAGGTGATAGTGGCGCGGCACATGTCCATTCCCGTGTTCGGAATGTCGGTCATCACGAACTGCGGCCTGAGCGACGAGGTGGGCGACCACGAGGATGTGCAGCGTCAGGGCGCAAAGGCCGGAAAGCGCATGGAGACGATATTCGTCGAGATGATAAAAGGGCTGGAGAACGAGTAAAAACTTGAAGTATAATATTTGATTCGGGCATGCCGGCTGTTCTGCGCGAGAGCCGACGACGGCAGTGCTGAAGTCGAGTAAAACATTTGAGAGATGATAAACAAAGTTATTCTGGTAGGCAATGTGGGCATAGACCCCGAGGTGCGCACCCTCGAGAACGGTGCGAAGGTGGCGCGAGTGCGTCTGGCTACGACCGAGCGCATTTTCGACCGTCAGGCCAACGAGACAAAGGAGCACACCGAATGGCATACGGTGACCCTGTGGCGCGGTCTGGCCGATGTGGTCGACCGTTTCGTGCGCAAAGGTTCGCAGCTCTACATCGAGGGCCGTCTGCGTACCCGCGAGTGGAACGACAAGGATAACAACAAGCGTTTCTCGACCGAGATTCTGGCTGACGACATGAAGCTGCTCGGCCGCCGCGGCGAGACGCAGCAGGAGGCAGGAGCTCCGGCACCGTCGTATGGCCGACCCGAGCCGCGTCAGGATTATCAGCGTCCTGCGCCGCAGCCCGCAGCGCAGCCCGCGCCCGCAGCACAGCCCAAACCGGCTGAGGATATCGACGACCTGCCATTCTAAGAGAGCAGGGTGCAAAAAACAAGGAGCCGCAAACTGCGGCTCCTTTGTTTTTCGGGGAAATTCAATTCCTACTCCTCGTTGCGGTACATGTGCTCTACATATACTGCGTGCTGCATAGCTTCGCGCTTTGCAACCGAAGGCTTGGTGAAATACTGGCGGCGGCGGAGCTCCTTCAGGACGCCCGTGCGCTCGTACTTGCGCTTGAATTTCTTGAGGGCCTTCTCGATGTTTTCGCCCTCTTTTACCGGCATGATAATCATAGTTATTGTCTCTTTTTTAAGTTTTCAAAAGCGGTTTGCGGTTTTGTCGGGCCCGCAGCCCTGCGGCCTCGGGCCGCAAGCCGCACGGGGCGGCAGTATGCGTTGTCAATCTCGGGTCGATGTGTCGAATCGAAGATACGGTGCCAGCCTTTCAGCCTCGCCGTCTGTCAGTATTCCCTGTTCGGTCATCTCTTCGATTGCGCTCCAACCTCCTTTCAATTGTCTTTGTTTGAGTAATCTCCTCAATATTCGGGGCGTTATGTAAGGGTGCGCACCCAATATTTCGGGAGTTGCAAAGTTAACATCAATTTTTTGAATTTTGCAAGTGTCGATGCAAATTTGTTGCAAAATTTTTTCGTAGTTGCTCTCCGTAACCTCCTTTATTTCGGCCAGCTGCTCGGCGCGGCAGAAGCCTCCGAGACGCCGGCGGCGCTCCATGATGGCCGTGACGCTCTTCTCTCCGATGCCGTATATGCGGCGCAGCGCGGCAGAGTCGGCGCCGTTCAGCTCGACGGGAACCGTGAACGTGTCGGCAGGCCGCGGAGCGGAGTAGGCGGCATAGGGGGCCAGGGTGTCGGCCCAAATATCCAGAAGATAGCACTCGCGCATGCTTTCATAGCTGTCGATGGCTCCGCGGCGGCGGATGTAGGCGTCGAAGGCCTCGGCCTGGCGCAGGGTGAAGCCCAGCATGTGTCGCAGATGCTCGCCGCGCAGCGTGTCGAACGAGAAGGGCTGAAGGCAGAGGGTGCGGGTGCGGCGCGCAGAGCGCTCGGGGAGCGTGTCGGAGCCGTAGGAGTGTGGACGCAGGCGGTACTGCTCGCCGATGCGTATGTAGGGCTCGATTGCGCGGTAGGTCGAGTCGGTCATGCCGTAGACGGTCAGCAGCTCCTCCTTGATGCGGTAGATTTTGCCCGCCTCGCGGTACTTGATTACCGAGACGGCCTGGCGGCGCGTCATGCCGGCGGCTGTCATGTCGAACACGTCGGCAGTGTTGGGGTCGAACGGCCTGGGCGTCGGGGCGGCGGCATCGCCTAAAGCCAGGGCTTCGGGCTGCAGGGGCGCGAAATCGCCGGATGCGGAGCCGGCCGGGCGTCGGGCCATGTGTACGGCCAGCGCGAGGATGATCATCAGCGGCAGCAGTATGGCAAGGCCGCGCAGGGTGCTTCTCCAGTAACGGTCCATAATCACCACATCTCGGTTTCGGAGAGCAGCAGCGGCCGGTAGCGCTCCGAGGGCGAAGGCTTGAACTCACCCAGTCCGTACTCGGCCCAGCGCCTGTCGACCAGAGCCGCGACGGCGGCCGACGAGACGACGACGTTGGGGAAGCGGCTCGGGTGGCCCGGGCGGCCGGGGCGCTTGCTGCGCGAATCGATGGTTACGCACCCGCCTGCGTCGACGCTCAGGTCGCGGCGGGGGTCGCTGTCGGCGGCGGCCAGCCATATGCGCTCCTGCATGGAGAGGCCGGCGGCGGCGGTGTCGAGCAGCAGAATGTATTTGACGGCGGATATGCCGTTGCGGCGCATGAACTCCCCGATGTCGACGGCCTTGTCGGGCTGTGCGAAGAGGAAGAGGGCTCCCCACTCGTGCAGGGCTCCGGCATCGGCCGCATCGATGCCCCCGGCCGGAATGAAGCTCTCTGGAACGACGGGGCTGAGCTCGGCGGCGGCAGGTGCCGTGAGGTCGAGAAGCGCCTTGCCACCGAAGCCGGGTGTAGAGGTGGCGTGGTCGAGGATGTCGTAGATGCCCTCGGCGAGCGTGAGCCGGTGCAGGGTGTCGGCGCGGCGAACAAGCGGCGCCAGGGACCGCATGTCGTGCGGGTCGAGGCCGGCGGGAATGGCGAGCATGTATTTGTTGAACATCATCTGCCCGGCGCCCCACAGCCCCTGGGCTGTCTTGAGGGCCTGGCCCTGATAGCGGCTGTCGAGCGATATGACGGCTATGTTGTGGGCCGTGCCCTCCACGGGCAGCGACATGTCGCGTATCTCGGGCTGGAGCAGCGCGCGGATGGGCGCCAGGAAGATGCGCTCGGTGGCAAGAGCTATGCAGGCATCCTCCTGGGGCGGTATGCCCACGACGGTGGCGGGGTAGACGGCGTCGCGCCGAGTGGTGATGGCCGTGACGTGGAATACGGGGTAGAGGTCGTCGAGCGAGAAGAAGCCCGTGTGGTCGCCGAAGGGACCCTCGCGGACGGGCTCCTCGGAAGGGTCGACGTAGCCCTCGATGACAAAGTCGCAGTCGGCGGGGACCATCAGTTCGTTGGTGAGGCACCTGACCAGCCGGACGGGGCGCTGCCGAAGAAAGCCGGCGAGCATGTACTCGTCGACATTGTCGGGCAGCGGAGCCGTGGCGGCATAGGTGTAGGCCGGGTCGCCGCCAAGGGTCACGGCCACGGGCATGCGCCGGCCGGCGCGGCGCCAGGCCTCGAAGTGACGGGCGCCGGTCTTGTGTATGTGCCAGTGCATGGCGGCCGTGCGGGGACCGAGAATCTGCATGCGGTACATGCCTGCGTTGCGCGCGCCTGTGTCGGGGTCGAGGGTGTTGACCATGGGCAGGGTTATGAAGCGTCCGGCGTCGAGGCCGCGGCACTGCAGCACGGGCAGACGGCCCAAATCGGCCTCGTCGCCCATGAAGATGCGCTGGCGACACGGGGCCGGGCCGCGGCTTTGGCGCGGCATCCAGCGCGACATCTCGGCCAGCAGGGGAAGCATGCGCAGCTTGTCGGCAAAGGTGTCCCGGGGTGCGGTGAGCGACGAGAGCAGATGTTCGATGCGGCGCCCGGCATCACCGATATCGTCGAGGCCGAGCGCTGCGGCCATGCGGTGCGGCGAGCCGAACATGTTGGTCACGACGGGGTAGTCGGTGCCGCTCCTCTCGAACAGCAGAGCCTTGCCTCCGCCGGGGCTTTTGGCCTCGCGTTCGGTGATTTCGGCAATCTCCTCGACGGCCGACACCTCGGCGCCGACGCGCAGAAGCTCGCCCTCGCGCTCGAGGCGCTGCAGAAAATCGCGCAAACCCTTGTACATGTGCAGTAGTGTTGTAGTGATTGCAAATATACCCATTATTTCTCATTTTAGCTGCGGGGCGCAGGCTGCGGACGGAGAATGTCGCGAAAAATAGTTAATTTTGTCTCACGCAAACAAGACTCGAAGCAATAAGATGACCGTAGCGCCGCTTGCCGAAAGGCTCAGACCCCGCACGCTCGACGAATACATCGGGCAGGAGCATCTCGTGGGTGAAAACGGAGTGCTCCGCAAATTCATCGAGACGGGAAACGTCCCCTCGTTCATACTCTGGGGCCCGCCGGGCGTGGGCAAGACCACGCTGGCCAACATCGTGGCCGCGGAGCTCAAGAGACCGCTATTCACTCTGTCGGCCGTGACTTCGGGCGTGAAGGATGTGCGCGAGGTGATGGAGTCGGCAAGCCGCCAGCGCTTTTTCGACGCACGGCCGCCGTTTCTGTTCATCGACGAGATTCACCGCTTCAACAAGTCGCAGCAGGACTCGCTGCTCGGAGCCGTCGAGAAGGGTATAGTGACGCTCATAGGCGCCACGACCGAGAATCCGTCGTTCGAGGTGATATCGCCACTGCTGAGCCGCTGCCAGGTATACATCCTGCGACCCATGGAGCAGCCGAGCCTGCAGCAGCTGCTGGACCGCGCGCTGACAACGGACGAGGAGCTGCGCTCGCGCAAGGTCGAGGTGCTGCAGACCGAGGCTCTGTTCCGCTTCTCGGGAGGCGATGCCCGCAAGCTGCTCAACATACTCGACATAGTGGCCGGGGCCACCGAGGGCGACATAGTGATATCGGACGAGCGCGTAACGGAGTGCCTGCAGCAGAACATAGCCCTCTATGACAAGCAGGGCGAGCAGCACTACGACATAATATCGGCATTCATAAAATCGGTGCGCGGCAGCGACCCAAATGCCGCCATATACTGGCTGGCGAGGATGCTTGCCGGCGGCGAGGAGCCCCGGTTCATAGCCCGCAGACTGGTAATACTCGCCTCGGAGGATATAGGACTGGCAAATCCGAATGCGCTGCTGCTGGCAAACGCGTGCTTCGACACGGTGCACAAGATAGGCATGCCCGAGGCCCGCATAACGCTGGCCGAAACGACCATATATCTGGCGACGTCGGCCAAGAGCAACTCGGCATATCTGGCCATAGACAAGGCTCTGGCCCACATCAACCGCGACACCAATGACAGACCCGTGCCGCTGCACCTGCGCAATGCGCCCACATCGCTGATGAAGAAGGCGGGATACGGCAAGGATTACAAATATGCCCACGATTACGACGGCTCGTTCGTCGAGCAGGAGTTTCTGCCCGGCGGCCTGGAGGGCACGCGCTTCTACGAGCCCGATGAGCAGAACGGCGCCGAAAAGAAAATAGCCGAACGGATAAGGGAGCTGTGGAGAGGCAAATACTGAAACGATGAAAAAGCCCCGCCTTCAAGGCGGGGCTTTTCGTCGGCTGCGGGTTGCATCTATCGGATGAAGAGCAGCTCGCGGTACTTGGGAAGCGTCCACAGCTGGTCGTCGATAATCTCCTCGAGCTTGTCGATGTGGTAGCGGATGCGGTCGAAGTACTGGGCCACGGTGTCGTGGTAGGCCAGGGCCTTCTGGCGCTCGTCAGTGATTTTGTTGGCCAGACGGCGGGCGTCGGTCATCTCGAGAGTGAGGGTCTGAATCTCGGCCGTGTGCTCCTGGATGCGGCGGATGAGATCCATGTCGGTTCTGGACTCCATGCCCAGCTGCGACATCTTGTAGACCTTGTCCAAAAGCATGGCTTCGTACTTGGAGGCGATGGGAACGATGTGGTTCATGGCCAGGTCGCCCAGAACGCGGCCCTCGATCTGTATCTTCTTGGTGTAGGTCTCGCGCTTGACCTCGGTGCGGGCCTCGAGCTCGACCTTGGTATAGACGCCCGTGCTCGAGAACATCTCGACGGTGGCGGGGTCGAGGTAGCGGTCGAAGGTGAGCGGCGCCGAGGTCTCGCAGTCGAGGCCGCGGGCGGCAGCCTCATCCTTCCACTCGTCGGAGTAGCCGTTGCCGTCGAAGCGGATGGCCTTGCACTCCTTGATGAGGTGCTTGACCTGCTCATATATAGCCTGCTCCTTGCGGATGCCGGCGTTGATGGCCTCGTCGACGCGGCTCTTGAATATGGTCAGCTGCTCGGCAAGGGCTGCGTTGAGCATGATCATCGACTCGGCGCAGTTGGCCGACGAACCCACGGCACGGAACTCGAAGCGGTTGCCGGTGAAGGCGAACGGCGAGGTGCGGTTGCGGTCGGTGTTGTCTATCATCAGGGTCGGAATGTGCGATATGCCGCTCATGCGCAGCAGGTTCTTGGCGTCGAAGCGGATGGCGTCCTCGCCGCGGCTGGCCTCGAGCTTGTCGAGCACGGCCGACACCTGCGCACCGAGGAAGGTCGAGATGATTGCCGGCGGCGCCTCGTTGGCTCCAAGACGGTGGGCGTTGGTGGCGCTCATGATCGAGGCCTTGAGCAGCCCGTTGTGCTTGTATACGGCGGCGATGACGTTGACCAGGAAGGTTATGAACTGCAGATTCTCGGACGGAGTCTTGCCCGGGCCGAAGAGATTGACGCCGGTGTTGGTGCCGAGCGACCAGTTGCAGTGCTTGCCCGAGCCGTTAACGCCCTTGAAGGGCTTCTCGTGCAGCAGAACGCGGAAGTTGTGGCGGCGCGCAACCTTGTCCATGATAATCATCAGCAACTGGTTGTGGTCGTTGGCAAGGTTGACCTCCTCGTAGACGGGCGCCAGCTCGAACTGGTTGGGAGCCACCTCGTTGTGGCGGGTCTTGACGGGTATGCCGAGCTTGAGCGATTCATACTCCAAATCCTTCATGAAGGCCAGCACGCGCGAGGGGATGGCACCGAAATAGTGGTCCTCGAGCTGCTGGTTCTTGGCCGACTCGTGACCCATGAGAGTGCGGCCCGTGAGCTGAAGGTCGGGACGCACGGCGCAGAGACTCTCGTCGACCAGGAAATACTCCTGCTCCCAGCCCAGATAGGAAAATACCTTGTCGACGCCCTTGTCGAAGTAGCGGCACACCTCGACGGCAGCCTTGTCGACGGCCGACAGAGCCCTCAGAAGCGGAGCCTTGTAGTCGAGAGCCTCGCCGGTGTAGGCGATGAAGACGGTGGGGATGCAGAGCGTAGTGTCGACAATGAACGCGGGCGATGCAGGGTCCCAGGCCGAGTAGCCGCGGGCCTCGAAGGTGTTGCGGATGCCGCCGCTGGGGAATGACGAGGCGTCGGGCTCCTGCTGCACAAGCAGCTTGCCCGAGAACTCCTCGAGTACGCCGCCGCGCTTGTCGGGCTCGGCAAAGCCGTCGTGCTTCTCGGCCGTGCCGCCCGTGAGGGGCTGGAACCAGTGGGTGTAGTGGTCGGCACCGTGCTCGAGCGCCCACTGTTTCATGCCGGCCGCGATTTTGTCGGCAAGCTCCTGGGTCAGGGGCGCGCCGTGCTCCATGGTGTCGGTCAGGGCTTCGAAGGTCTTGCCGTCGAGATATTTGCGCATGGCATCGCGGTTGAAGACCTTGCTGCCGAAGTAGTCCGACGGACGTCCTGCGGGCGGAGTAACCTCCACGGCCCGGTGGTTGATGGCTGCATCAACCATTTTGAATCTGAGTAAAGACATGAGTTCTATCGTTTTTGTTGTTAGATACTTGTTTGGCGACAGGACGATGCGGTCCTGTTACGGATGCAAAGTTACTCTTTTAGTGCTTAGGTTGTATCGCCGAAACAGACGATTTTTTCAACATAGTGTCGAAAAACGGGTTGTTTTGTCGAAAATCGATGCAAAAATTCGGGTTTTGCTACCAAAATACAATGTGTTATTTCTATAACAATAATTTTGGTGCAGTTTTGAGGTTGTCGGTATTTTTGGGGATTCTTTGATTTTTGAGGCTTTCGGAGCTTTGAGGGATGGCGGGTTTCGAGGTTTTTGCGGGTTGGCGGCTTTGCGGGTTCTGGGTTTTTGAGGGCTTGCGGCTTTTGATAGCGGGTGGCCGGCTTGCATGGAGTGGCTTGCGTGGGGGAGGCTCGGTTCGGGAGGCGGCGGGTGACCATGTGTGGCGGGGAATTGTGTGCGGGGACGGCCGTATGCGGAGGGAAGGGAGCTTATTATATATATAATATAGGTATGCCTGGCGGCTGTTTCGGAAGGGGTGGAACGGATGCTTTTTCGCATTGCGCTGAATTGCAGGAGTATGCGGCGGGCGGGATAAAAAGTTGTAAAAAAAGTCGTCGTAAAATTTGCAAATTAGAAATGATTGCCGCATCTTTGCACCCGCTTTCGGCCTTTTGGCCAGCAAAGCAATGGTTCTCGAAAATATCTCCGGCAAACTGAAAATTTTTGCAAAAAGATTTGGAGGTTTGAAAAAAACGATTTACCTTTGCACCACTTTCCGCTTCGAAAAAGCGGAGTGCAATACGAAACGTTCTTAACGGAATATTCGATACGGTTCTTTGAAGGTTTTTGAGCAGCTAAGAAGTTTTTTCCTCTCTCTTCGGAGAGATTTCAAAACAATACCTTTGAGATTGAAGCCAAGATTTACAAAACAATTCTTTTTTACTATGGAGAGTTTGATCCTGGCTCAGGATGAACGCTAGCGGCAGGCTTAACACATGCAAGTCGAGGGGCAGCATATAAGTTGCTTGCAACTTATGATGGCGACCGGCGCACGGGTGCGTA
>JAFLRR010000006.1 GCA_022511345.1 Alistipes sp. | reverse complement strand
GAACGGAAGCCGCGAGGCTTGGTGAAGTCGGGGAATAGTGTAGCCGCTGCTTAAGAAACAGCTGCCGCGAGAAGACGTGTTTTGAGCGTTACGTATCGATACCAGCAGCCACAGGTCTGCCTGCATAAGACGAATATGCGGGTGGACCTTTTTTTGTCTTTGCAACAAAGACAAAAAAAGCGGTCCCGAAAAGGACCGCCTTTCTTGAATATGCGATTTTTATCAGTACTGCTCTGCAACCGGCTGGGGCTCGAACTTCGGGCCGACAAAGAGATTCTCGTACTCGCGAAGACCCGTACCGCCCGGTATGGGATGACCGCAAATGACATTCTCCTTGAGGTTCTCCAGCGGGTCGACCTTGCCCATGATGGCTGCCTCGTTGAGCACCTTGGTGGTCTCCTGGAACGAAGCGGCCGAGATGAAGCTCGAGGTCTGCAGCGCCGCACGGGTGATACCCTGCAGAATCTGGTTAGACGTGGCGGGAACGATGTCGCGCACCTCAACGGGCTTAAGGTCGCGGCGCGTGAGGCTCGAGTTCTCGTCGCGCAGGCGGCGCACAGAGATAATCTGGCCCGGCTGCACCGACGAAGAGTCGCCGGCATCGGTCACGACGACCTTGTCGTAGAGCTCGTCGTTGACATCCATGAACTCCCACTTGTCGACAATCTGGTCCTCGAAGAAGCGGGTGTCTCCCGGATCCTCGATCTGAACCTTGTTCATCATCTGGCGAACGATGACCTCGAAGTGCTTGTCGTTGATCTTCACGCCCTGCATGCGGTAGACCTCCTGAACCTCGTTGACGATGTACTCCTGAACCTTCGTGGGACCGAGGATTCTCAGGATGTCGCTCGGGGTGATGGCTCCGTCGGACAGTGCGCTGCCGGCCTTCACGTAGTCGTTCTCCTGGACGATGATCTGACGCGACAGAGGCACCAGGTAGCGCTTAACGTCGCCGTCGCGCGAGGTGATGACAATCTCGCGGTTACCGCGCTTGATCTTGCCGAACGTAACCTCGCCGTCGATCTCCGACACGATGGCCGGGTTAGACGGGTTGCGAGCCTCGAAGAGCTCGGTAACGCGCGGCAGACCTCCCGTGATATCGCCGCCGGTCTTGCCGACAGCACGCGGTATCTTGATGAGGATGTCGCCCGGCTTGATCTTGGCGTTGTCCTTGACCACGATGTGTGCCGAGACGGGAAGGTTGTAGACCTTGACCTCCTCGCCGTCCTTGCCTATAATCTTGATTACGGGGTTCTTGGTTCTGTCCCTCGACTCGATTACGACCTTCTCCGACAGACCCGTCTGCTCGTCGCGCTCGTCGCGGTAGGTGACGCCCTCGACGATGCTGTCGTAGGATGCCTTACCCTCGACCTCGGCGATGATAACGGCGTTGTAGGGATCCCACTCGCAAATCAGGTCGCCCTTCTTGACCGTAGCGCCGTCCTCCATGAAGATGGTGGCGCCGTAGGGAAGGTTGTGGGTGTAGAGTACGATTTCGGTCTTGGGGTCGACGATGCGGAACTCGGCCTGGCGCGAGATGACGATGTCGATGCTCTCGCCCTGGGCATTCTTGCTCTTGACCGTGCGAAGCTCCTCGATCTCCAGACGGCCGTCGTACTTCGAGATGACGTTGGTCTCGACTGCCGTACCGCCCGCAACACCGCCGACGTGGAACGTACGCAGGGTCAGCTGCGTACCCGGCTCGCCGATGGACTGTGCGGCGATCACGCCGACAACCTCGCCCTTCTGCACCATGCGGGCCGTGGCCAGGTTGCGACCGTAGCACTTGGCGCAGACGCCGCGGCGCGACTCGCACGTGAGAACCGAGCGAATCTCGACAGACTCCAGAGGCGACTTGTCGATAGCCTCGGCGATGGATTCGGTGATCTCCTCGCCGGCGCGGCAGAGTACCTCGCCCGTGATGGGGTGAATCACATCGTTGAGTGCCGTGCGGCCCAGTATGCGGTCGTAGAGGGTCTGAACCACGTCGTCGTTGCGCTTGATGGCCGTAGCCGTAAGTCCGCGCAGCGTGCCGCAGTCCTCCTCGTTGATGATTACGTCCTGCGCCACGTCGACAAGACGGCGCGTCAGATAACCTGCATCGGCAGTCTTAAGCGCCGTGTCGGCAAGACCCTTGCGGGCACCGTGGGTCGAGATGAAGTACTCGAGCACCGACAGTCCCTCCTTGAAGTTGGAGAGAATAGGGTTCTCGATGACCTGCTGACCGCCCTCGACTCCCGACTTCTGGGGCTTGGCCATAAGGCCTCGCATACCAGACAGCTGACGAATCTGCTCCTTGGAACCGCGGGCTCCGGAGTCGAGCATCATGTAGACGGGGTTGAATCCGTCGTCGTCGTTGACAAGGGTGTCGATAACGGCCTTGGTCAGCTTGGTGTTGATATTGGTCCAGATGTCGATAATCTGATTGTAACGCTCGTTGTTGGTGATAAGACCCATGTTGTAGGACTCGATGACCTCGTCGGCGCGCTCGTAGCCCTCCTGCACAAGTTTCTCCTTCTCCTCGGGGACAACCACTGCATCGAGGTTGAACGACAGACCGCCGCGGAATGCCATGCGGTAGCCCATGTCCTTGATGTCGTCGAGGAAGGTGGCGACCTTGTCGGCGCCGGCCTTCTTCATGACAAGCGAGATGATGTCGCGAAGCGAACGCTTCGTAAGCACCTCGTTGATGTAGCCGACCTCCTCGGGAACAACCTGGTTGAAGAGAATGCGGCCGATGGTGGTCTCCTTGAGCACCTCGACGCTGTTGCCGTTCTCGTCAAGGTCGCGAACCAAGCACTTGACGGTGGCGTGCAGGTCGGCACGCTTCTCGTTGTAGGCTATGATGGCCTCCTCGGGTCCGTAGAATACCAGACCCTCGCCCTTGACGCCCTTGCGGGGCTTGGTGATGTAGTAGAGACCCAGGACCATGTCCTGCGAAGGCACCGTGATAGGAGCTCCGTTGGCCGGATTGAGGACGTTGTGCGAGCCGAGCATCAGCAGCTGCGCCTCCAGTATGGCGGCGTTGCCCAGCGGGAGGTGCACTGCCATCTGGTCGCCGTCGAAGTCGGCGTTGAATGCCGTACATGCCAGCGGGTGGAGCTGCATTGCCTTGCCCTCGATGAGCTTGGGCTGGAAGGCCTGGATACCCAGACGATGAAGCGTCGGGGCGCGGTTCATGAGAACCGGGTGGCCCTTGATGACGTTCTCGAGAATGCCCCAGATGACGGGGTCCTTTCTGTCGATTATCTTCTTTGCCGACTTGACGGTCTTGACGATGCCGCGCTCGATGAGCTTGCGGATGACGAACGGCTTGTACAGCTCGGCGGCCATATCCTTGGGGATACCCATCTCGTGCATCTTGAGCTCGGGACCCACGACGATGACCGAACGGGCCGAGTAGTCGACGCGCTTACCGAGAAGATTCTGGCGGAAGCGGCCCTGCTTGCCCTTGAGCGAGTCGCTGAGCGACTTGAGGGCGCGGTTCGACTCGTTCTTAACGGCATTGCTCTTGCGCGAGTTGTCGAACAGAGAGTCTACGGCCTCCTGAAGCATTCGCTTCTCGTTGCGCAGAATCACATCCGGAGCCTTGATCTCGATGAGTCGCTTCAGACGGTTGTTGCGGATGATAACGCGGCGGTAGAGGTCGTTCAGGTCCGACGTCGCGAAACGGCCGCCGTCCAGCGGAACCAAAGGTCGCAACTCGGGCGGGATGACCGGAATGACCGACAGCACCATCCACTCGGGACGGTTGCGGCCGTTGGAGGCGCGGAACGACTCGATGACATTCAGGCACTTGAGAGCCTCGCTCTTGCGCTGCTGAGAGGTCTCGGTCGAAGCCTTGTGGCGCAGCGCATAGGACATGGAGTCCAGGTCGACCTGCTTCAAAAGCATGTAGACCGCCTCGGCGCCCATCTTGGCCACGAACTTGTCGGGGTCGCTGTCGTCGAGAGCCTGGTTGCCCTTGGGAAGCGAATCGAGGATGTCGAGGTACTCCTTCTCGGCCAGAGTCTGAAGGCGCTCGACGCCCGACTCGGCTGCAACGCCGGGATTGATGACCACATAACGCTCGTAGTAGATTATCGACTCGAGCTTCTTGGTCGGGATGCCCAGCAGATATCCGATTTTCGAGGGGAGCGACCTGAAATACCATATGTGCACCACGGGAACCACCAGCGAAATGTGGCCCATACGCTCGCGGCGAACCTTCTTCTCGGTCACCTCGACGCCGCACCTGTCGCAGACGATGCCCTTGTAACGGATACGCTTGTACTTGCCGCAGTGGCACTCGTAGTCCTTGACGGGGCCGAAGATTCGCTCGCAGAACAGACCGTCGCGCTCGGGCTTGTAAGTACGGTAGTTGATGGTCTCGGGCTTGAGAACCTCGCCGCTCGACTGCGCCAGAATCTCTTCGGGCGAGGCCAGGCCTATCGAGATGCGATTGTAACCTCCGTTAGATTTATTATCCTTGTTGATTGGCATATCTTCAGTGTTTTACTATTCTTGGTTACACACTCCGTTACTCCAGCTTGACCGACAGGGCCAGACCGCGCAGCTCGTGAAGCAGGACGTTCATAGCCTCGGGTATTCCGGCCTTGGGCAGGTTGTCGCCCTTGACGATTGCCTCGTAAGCCTTTGCACGGCCCGTAACGTCGTCGGACTTGATGGTCAGAATCTCCTGCAGGATGTTGGCTGCGCCGAATCCCTCGAGAGCCCAGACCTCCATCTCGCCGAAACGCTGACCGCCGAACTGAGCCTTACCGCCCAGAGGCTGCTGCGTGATGAGCGAGTAGGGACCGATAGAGCGGGCATGCATCTTGTCGTCGATCATGTGGCCCAGCTTGAGCATGTAGATAACGCCCACGGTAGCCGGCTGGTCGAACTTCTCGCCCGTGCCGCCGTCGTAGAGGTAGGTGCGGCCGCTGCGCGGAATGCCCGCCTTGGCCGTGTACTCGTTGATCTGCTCGAGCGAGGCGCCGTCGAAGATCGGCGTGGCGAACTTCAGACCCAGCTCGCGGCCGGCCCAGCCCAGAACGGTCTCGTAGATCTGACCTAAGTTCATTCGCGAAGGCACGCCCAGCGGGTTCAGACAGATGTCGACAATCGTACCGTCCTCCAGGAAGGGCATATCCTCGTCGCGGACGATGCGCGCAACGATACCCTTGTTGCCGTGGCGGCCTGCCATCTTGTCGCCCACCTTGAGCTTGCGCTTCTTGGCGATGTAGACCTTGGCAATCTGGATGACGCCCGTCTGGGGCAGCTCGTCGCCGTTGGTCAGGTTGTACTTCTCGCGCTTGATGGCCGCGTCGAGCTTCTTCCACTCGATGGTATAGTTGTTTACAGTGGTCTCGATGAGCGAGTTCAGATGCGCATCCGACGTCCACTTGATGGGACCCAGGTTCATGTAACCGGTCTCGGCACCGGTCTTCTCGTCGATTACCGAGCGGGCAATCTCCTCGAGGAAACGGAGCGTGAACTTGGTGCTCGAAGGTACGAGCTCCATGCCGAAGTAGTCGCGCACACCGGCCGAAGTGCGGCCGTTGACCAGCTTCCACAGCTTCTGGACCAGGGTCTTGGTCAGCTCGGCAGACTTGGCGGCGAACTTGGCGTCGATCTGCTCGAGCATGTTCTTCTCGGCATTCTTGCCCTTCTTGGTCTCCTTGGCAGCCCGGCTGTAGAGCTTGGTGTCGATGACTACGCCGTGAAGCGACGGCTGAGCCTTGAGCGAAGCGTCCTTGACGTCGCCGGCCTTGTCGCCGAAGATGGCGCGCAGCAGCTTCTCCTCAGGAGAGGGATCGCTCTCGCCCTTGGGCGTAATCTTGCCTATAAGGATGTCGCCCGGCTCGACGTTGGCGCCGATGCGGATGATACCGTTGGCATCGAGATCCTTGGTTGCATCCTCGCTGACGTTGGGTATGTCCGAGGTGAGCTCCTCGACACCGCGCTTGGTGTCGCGAACCTCCATGATATACTCGTCGACGTGGACCGAGGTGAAGATATCCTCGCGCTGTATGCGCTCCGAGATTACGATTGCATCCTCGAAGTTGTAACCCTTCCAGGGCATGAACGCGACCTTGAGGTTGCGGCCCAGAGCCAGCTCGCCGCCCTGCGTAGAGTAGCCGTCGGTCAGAATCTGTCCCTTGGTGACCTTCTCGCCGGTGAGAACCGCCGGCTTGAGGGTGATGGAGGTGTTCTGGTTGGTGCGGCGGTAGCGCGGCAGCTCGTAGGTGGTTATCTCGGGCTCGAACGAGCAGATCTTCTCCTCGTCGGTGCGCTCGTAGCGAATCTGAATCTTGGTAGCGTCGGCGAAGACGACCTCGCCGTCGCCCTCGGCAACAATCTGCACGCGGCTGTCGATAATCATATCCTTCTCGATGCCGGTGCCGACGATGGGAGCCTCGCACGTGACAAGAGGCACGGCCTGGCGCATCATGTTCGAACCCATCAGCGCACGGTTGGCGTCATCGTGCTCCAAGAAGGGAATAAGGCTCGCTGCAATCGAGGCTATCTGGTTGGGCGCAACGTCCATCAGGTTGACCTCCGAAGCCGATACGACCGGGAAGTCGGCGCCCTGGCGGGCCTTGATGCGGTCGGTGTTGACGAAGTGGCCCTCGTCGTCGACGGGTACATTCGACTGTGCAACGACCTTGCCCTCCTCGTCCTCGGCAGAGTAGTAGCGGATGTGCGAGTTGTCCATATCTATCACCCCGTCCTTGACCTCGCGGTAGGGAGTCTCGATGAAGCCCATGTCCGAAATCTTGGCATAGACGCACAGCGACGATATCAGACCGATGTTGGGACCTTCAGGCGACTCGATGGGGCACAGACGGCCGTAGTGCGTGTAGTGCACGTCGCGAACCTCGAAACCGGCGCGGTCGCGGGACAGACCGCCGGGACCCAGGGCCGACAGACGGCGCTTGTGCGTAACCTCGGCCAGAGGGTTGATCTGGTCCATGAACTGCGACAGCTGCGAGGTGCCGAAGAACGAGTTGATAACGCTCGACAGAGTCTTGGCGTTGATCAGGTCGACAGGCATGAAGACCTCGTTGTCGCGGACGTTCATGCGCTCGCGGATGGTGCGGGCCATGCGAACGAATCCGACCGAGAACTGATTCGAGAGCTGCTCGCCGACGGTGCGGACGCGACGGTTCGACAGGTGGTCGATGTCGTCGACCTCGGCACGCGAGTTGATGAGCTGAATCAGGTACTTGATGATGGCTATGATGTCCTCGCGGGTGAGCGTGCGCACCGCCGGGTCGGTATCCAGGCCCAGCTTGGTGTTGATGCGGAAACGGCCCACATCGCCCAGATCATAGCGTTTGTCCGAGAAGAAGAGTTTGTCTATCACGTCGCGGGCCGTAGCCTCATCGGGCGGCTCCGAGGCGCGAAGCTGTCGGTAGATGTAGACGACGGCCTCCTTTTCGGAGTTGCAGGGATCTTTCTGCAACGTGTTGTATATTATCGAGAAGTCGACGCCCGAAGGATTGTCCTTGTGAAGGAGAATGGTCTTCGTGTCGCTCTCGAGAATCTGCTCTATATGCTCCTCCTCGAGCACGGTCTCGCGGTCGACGATGACGTTGTTGCGCTCGATGGAGACGACCTCGCCGGTATCCTCGTCGACGAAGTCCTCGACCCACGTGGTCAGCACGCGCGCAGCAAGCTTGCGGCCAACGGCCTTCTTGAGGTTGGCCTTGGTGACCTTGACCTCGTCCGCAAGGTCGAATATCTCGAGAATCTGCTGGTCGGCCTCGTAACCGATGGCACGCAGAAGCGTCGTCACGGGCAGCTTCTTCTTGCGGTCGATGTAGGCGTACATCACGTTGTTGATGTCGGTGGCGAACTCGATCCACGAACCCTTGAACGGGATGATGCGGGCCGAGTAGAGCTTGGTGCCGTTGGTGTGCATGCTCTGGCCGAAGAATACGCCCGGCGAGCGGTGCAGCTGCGACACTACCACGCGCTCGGCACCGTTGATGACGAACGTTCCGCGCTCGGTCATGTAGGGGATGGTACCGAAATAGACATCCTGCACCGCGACTCCGAAATCCTCGTGTTCGTTGTCGGTGCAGTAGAGCTTGAGTTTTGCCTTAAGAGGCACGCTGTAGGTGAGTCCGCGCTCAAGACACTCCTCAATAGTGTAACGCGGCGGGTCGATATAGTAGTCGATGAACTCCAGAACGAAATTGTTTCTGGTATCGGTTATCGGGAAATTCTCCTGAAAGACCTTGTAGAGACCTTCGTTCTTACGGTTTTCGGCCGTAGTGTCCATCTGGAAGAAGTCTCTGAACGATTTGAGCTGCACCTCCAGCAGATCGGGGTAAGGGACCCGGTTCCTGACTGTCGAGAAGCTGATTCTTTGTTGTTGTGTTGTATTGGACATTGCCGCTAATTTAACGTGTAAGGTATATACCTATCCCTTTCGCCGCAGTCGGAATCCTCACGTGACGTCCTCGTGTTGCCACTGACCCGTGCTCTCTGCCGTCTGCGCGACGGCGCACTGCAGCCTCGTGTGGCGTTGGTTCCTCGTCCCGGCGGGCGGGTCGCGGTCTGCATACCGCATTATCCCCAGCGTAAACACGATACGCTCGCGGGGATATTCCGTTTTTCAAAAGCAGGGAGCCGCGACGCTGCGCGGAACTCCCGACTTTAGACTCAAAAAAGGTATAGGGCTTACATCTGCGTAAGCCGCTATACCTGAGTTGCCCGGATCGTCCCGAGTCGCACTGCGACTACTTGAGCTCGACCTCGGCACCAGCCTCCTCAAGCTGACCCTTGATGGACTCGGCCTCCTCCTTGGAGACACCCTCCTTAACGGTCTTGGGAGCGCCGTCAACCAGAGCCTTAGCGTCGCCCAGCGACAGGCCTGCGATATCCTTCACGACCTTGATGACCTGAAGCTTAGCCTGACCGGCCGACTTCAGCACCACGTCGAAGGTGCTCTTCTCAGCTGCAGCAGCCTCACCGGCTGCGGCGGGAGCTGCGGCAACAGCAACGGCTGCAGCAGCGGGTTCAATACCGTACTCCTCCTTGAGGATCGTAGCCAATTCGTTTACCTCCTTAACAGTCAGGTTTACCAGCTCCTCGGCCAGTTTCTTTACATCTGCCATAGTTGTAGTCTTTTATTAAATTTCTTGTTTTGTTTACGTAAAATTAGTTTCTCGACTCGAGCGTCTTCACGATGCCCGCAATCTTTTGTCCAGCGCTGCCCTGAAGAGCGGATATAACGTTCTTGGCGGGCGACTGCAGCAGAGCGACGATATCGCCGATGAGCTCCTCGCGGCTCTTGACATTGCACAGTGCCTCGAGCTGGTCGTCGCCTACATAGACGCAACCCTCGACATAGGCCGCCTTAAGCAGGGGCTTGTCGTTGCTCTTGCGGAACTCCTTGATCAGCACGGCCGGAGCCTTGCCGGTCTGCGCGAACATGATGGAGGTCGAACCCTCCAGAACGCCTACCAAATCGGCATCAGCCTTCTCCACACGCTCGAGAGCCTTGCGGAGCAGAGTATTCTTCACCACAATCAGCTTGATGCCGTTCTCGAAGCACTTGCGACGAAGCGAAGCGGTCTTCTCGGCATTCAGAGCCTCGATGTTGGTGATATAGAAGTGAGGATACTCGTTGAGCTGTGCGGCAAGGCTGTCTATAACAAGCGCTTTTTCTTCCTTAGTCATACTTTTGTCCTCCCTTCATTATTTGGTTTCAACTGATTTGGGGTCGATCTGCAGACCCGGGCTCATGGTCGTCGAGAGATAGATGCTCTTGACGTAGGTGCCCTTGGCTGCGGCCGGCTTGAGCTTGATGATAGTGCTCAGCACCTCATTGGCGTTGTCTACTATCTGCTCGGGCGAGAACGAAATCTTGCCTACGGCGGTGTGAACGATACCGAACTTGTCGACCTTGAAGTCGATCTTACCCGACTTCACCTCGCTGATAGCCTTGCCGATCTCCATGGTAACCGTGCCGGTCTTGGGGTTCGGCATCAGACCGCGGGGACCGAGGATACGGCCCAGTGCGCCGACCTTGCCCATGACGTTGGGCGTGGTGACAATCACGTCGACATCCGTCCAGCCTCCCTTGATCTTCTCGACATACTCGTCCAGACCCACGTAGTCAGCACCTGCGGCCTTGGCCTCGGCCTCCTTGTCGGGAGTACAGAGTGCCAGAACACGCACGGTCTTGCCGGTTCCGTGAGGAAGCGTAACCACGCCGCGGACCATCTGGTTGGCCTTGCGGGGGTCTACGCCCAGACGTACGTCGATGTCCACCGATGCGTCGAACTTCGTAAAAGTAATTTCCTTCAGAAGAGCGGCAGCCTCGGCCAACTTATAAGCCTTGTTAGGCTCGACCTTTGCGAGGGCGTTTTTTTGATTTTTTGTCAACTTACTCATCTTAGCAATTACAGTTTAGGAAATTCTCCGACTACGTTGATACCCATACTGCGGGCAGTACCGGCTACCATACGCATTGCGGACTCGACAGTGAAGCAGTTCATGTCGGGCATCTTGCCTTCGGCAATCGCCTTTATCTGCTCCCAGGTCACCTCACCGACCTTGGTGCGGTTGGGCTGGGCGGAACCCGACGAGACTTTTGCTGCCTCCTTGAGCTGGATGGCTACGGGCGGCTGTTTAACAATGAAGTCGAAGGACTTATCGCTGTAAACCGTGATGATGACCGGAAGCACCTTGCCAGCCTTGTCCTGCGTGCGGGCGTTGAACTGCTTGCAGAAGTCCATGATATTGACTCCTTTCGAGCCCAGCGCGGGACCTACCGGAGGCGAAGGGTTGGCGGCACCACCTTTAATCTGCAATTTAATAAATGCAGCAACCTCTTTTGCCATAGTTTTCCTTGGTTAATTAATCTTTTTCAACTTGTGTAAAGCTCAACTCCATGGGAGTCTTGCGGCCGAATATCTTCACAGACACGGTGAGTTTGCGGCGCTCGTTGTCGACTGTCTCAATGGTACCTTGGAAGCTTGAGAAGGGGCCGTCCGTAACTTTGACGACCTCGCCGACGAAGAACGGAATCTCGTTCTCCTCCTCCATGTTGTTCATCTCGTCGACACGGCCCAGAATACGGCTCACCTCCTGTGGACGAAGGGGAGTCGCCTTAAGCTGCCGACCGTCCTCCCGGGTGTCGCCCAGAAGTCCGAGAACGTTCGGAGTGCTGCGAATGATATAGGGTATTTGATCTATAAACGCGGCTTCCACCAACACATAACCCGGGTAGGATACCTTCTCCTTCGAGATTTTCTTACCGTTTCTGATGGTATAGACCTTCTCGGTGGGAATCAGCACCTGCGAAATGTAATCCTCGAGATGGTTGCGGCGGATTTCGGCCTCGATATACTCTTTGACCTTGTTCTCCTTGCCGCCAATCGCGCGGACTACATACCACTCTTTTTTGATTTCGCTCATCGTAATATCGAAAAATTAACGACCGAACGAGCCCAGAGTCTTGTAGACGGAGGCCATGATGTTCTCAAAGGAGACGTCCATCGCCAGCACGACGATTGCGAAAATAAGCGAAGCCACCATTACCACGATGGCCGAACTCTGCAACTGTGCGAACGAAGGCCACGTCACCTTGTTAACAAGCTCGTTGTAAGATTCCTTGATGTAATTGAACATATTTCTTCTTCATTATCAGGCAGGAGCAGAGAGATTCGAACTCCCATCAACGGTTTTGGAGACCGCTATTCTACCCTTGAACTATGCTCCTAAATCGGGCGGAAGGCTGTGAGGCGCTCCCGCCCTTTGTTATCGTCTCGAGATTACTCGACGATCTTCAGGATCTGACCTGCACCGACCGTACGGCCGCCCTCGCGGATTGCGAAGCGCAGACCCTCGTTCAGAGCCACGGGGTAGATCAGCGTAACGGTGATGGTTACGTGGTCGCCCGGCATGACCATGTCAACGCCCTCGGGAAGCGCAACCTCGCCGGTTACGTCCATCGTGCGCAGATAGAACTGGGGACGGTACTTGTTGTGGAACGGAGTGTGACGGCCACCCTCCTCCTTCTTCAGGATGTAGACCTCGGCGGTGAACTTGGTGTGCGGGGTAATCGAACCGGGCTTAGCCACGACCATACCGCGCTTAACCTCCTTCTTGTCGATACCGCGCATCAGCAGACCTACGTTGTCGCCAGCCTCGCCCTCGTCGAGCAGCTTGCGGAACATCTCGACACCGGTACATACCGACGAAAGGGTCTTCTCCTCGAGACCTACGATCTCGACGGGGTCGCCGACCTTGATGATACCGGTCTCGATACGGCCCGTGAGCACGGTACCGCGGCCGGTGATCGAGAACACGTCCTCGACAGGCATCAGGAAGGGCTTCTCGTTGTCACGCTGGGGAATGGGAATGTACTCGTCGACAGCGTTCATGAGCTCCATGATCTTGTCCTCCCACTGAGCCTCGCCGTTCAGGCCGCCCAGTGCGGAACCGCGGATGATGGGGCAGTTCTCGTCGAAGTCGTACTTTGCAAGCAGGTCGCGAACCTCCATCTCGACCAGGTCGAGCATCTCGGCGTCGTCAACCATGTCGCACTTGTTCAGGAACACGACAATCTTCGGCACGTTCACCTGCTTTGCCAGCAGCACGTGCTCGTTGGTCTGGGGCATCGGGCCGTCGGTAGCAGCAACCACGAGGATTGCACCGTCCATCTGAGCGGCACCGGTAACCATGTTCTTCACATAGTCGGCGTGTCCCGGGCAGTCCACGTGAGCATAGTGACGCGTAGCGGTCTGGTACTCAACGTGTGCGGTGTTAATCGTAATACCGCGCTCCTTCTCCTCGGGAGCGTTGTCGATGGAGTCGAACGAGCGGAGCTCCGAGAGACCCTTCTTCGACAGAACGGTCGTAATAGCGGCGGTAAGGGTGGTCTTACCGTGGTCAACGTGTCCGATAGTACCAATGTTCACATGGGGTTTCGAACGGTCGAATTTTTCTTTTGCCATAGTTCACAAAGTTATTTAAGTTACTACAAAATTTTCCTGTTCATTCATACACATGCGAGTGTCCGCCGTCCGACCCCCTTTCGGGAGAGTCGAATGCCGGCGGCACCTGCACTCTTGAGCGGAAGACGAGGCTCAAACTCGCGACCCTTAGCTTGGAAGGCTAATGCTCTATCAACTGAGCTACTTCCGCAAAAACGCACCGAAACCGGAGGCTTATCCCCGGCGCTTTCAGGCGCCGGCGTTTCGCAATCCCGTTCGGCATCGTTGTGGGAAGAGATGGATTCGAACCACCGAAGGCGTACGCCAGCAGATTTACAGTCTGCCCCATTTGGCCACTCTGGTATCTTCCCTTATGTCTCGGTCTCCCCTTCCGTTCGGCTTTAGAGCCGATGGAGGGATTCGAACCCCCGACCGGCTGATTACAAATCAGCTGCTCTGACCGACTGAGCTACATCGGCGGTTGCGACCGTTCGGGTTGCAAAAGTAAGAATAAAATTTTACACCGCCAAAAATAAACGATGTAAATTTTCATCATTTTCAGACTCCGTATCAAAGAACGTCTCCGACTCCTCGAATAAAGCGAGAATCGGGTGCAAAGATAGGAAAAGTTTTGAATTTAGCAATAACCGTCGGCAAAAATTATCGGCCGACGTCCCGTGACCCAAAAAGAGGAACAGTTAATAATCAGGTATTAAATTCTGCAATGCGGTGAGGCGCAGATGTTAAATTGCCAATGCTTTTTGTCGCTTTTGCGCTCAAAAGCGACAAAAAAACGCTCCGCAGGGCATAATTTGAGGGTTTGCATCTTGCCGTCCGGCTCGGAACGCTTCGCGCCGCAGCGGTTGAAGATAACGGTTGTGTATCATGAGGCGTTGCGAGACAGCCCATAATTTTGAATTTTGAATTGCACAGCTTTGCGGAACTCTGTGACGAACGTCGCGCGGGCCGAAGCCTCCGCCCGGCATAGGCCCGCAGAGACAGCAAAGACCGAGTTAATTGCTAATTACTAATTGGCAATTGTTAATTATTATATAGGTATCGCCCGGCATTTTCTCTTTCCCGAATTTATTTTATATATTTGCACTAAAGTAACAATCTACACTTATGGAAGATTTCAACGGAAAAGGTTACAATCCCGCCGACTTCGAGGACGACGAGGAGCTCGACTACGGCCGCAGCGACAAGAACAACAAGTCGATTGTCGGCTACAGAATCGTGATAATGATTCTGGCAGTCATTCTGGCCGCACTCTCGGCCCTCTATTTCAACATACACCGCCAGCAGCAGCGCGACTACGACCTGCTGAAGGTCGACCGCGACTCTATACAGAGCGACCTGGGACGTCTGATTGTCGAGTACGACAACCTGAAGATAACCAACGACACGATGACGGCCAATCTCGAGAAGGCCAACGCCCTGATGGAGGACCTGAAGCGCGAGCGCAGCTGGAACCTGGCCAAAATCAAGCAGTACGAGAAGGAGGTCGGCACCCTGCAGACCATCATGCGCGGCTACCTGCGGCAGATAGACTCGCTCAACAAGCTCAACAGCAAGCTCATAGACGAGAATATATCCTACCGCAAGGAGATAAGTTCGGTCAAGCTGCGCGCCGAGGTCGCCGAGGAGAAGGCTGCCGAGCTGAACAACATAGTGCGCCAGGGCTCCGTACTGCGTGCCCGCGAGATAACGCTCACGGCGCTGAACGCCCGCGGCAAGGAGATTTCGCGCGTGAAGAATGCCGCACGTCTGCGTGCCGACTTCATCATCGCGGCCAACGAGCTGGCCTCGCCGGGCGAGCGCACGCTCTACCTGCGCATAGTCTCGCCCGACGGATATACTCTCTCCACCGAGAGCGTGCCGACCTTCGAGTTCGAGGGTGAGCGCCTGACCTACTCCGCATCGCGCGATGTAGACTACGAGAACGACGACCTGCCCGTGGGCATCTACTATGCCGGCAGCGGCTTCAACGCCGGAACGTACACCGTGCAGATATACTCCGACGGTTACCTGATAGGCTCCACGCAGATAGCTCTGCGATAAAAGAGGAGCATCAATGCGAACGCCGGCCCCGAAAGAGGCCGGCGTTCAATATTGCGGTCATTCGACAGACGCGCTATGCGCGGCGGTGCTGCCATATGAGTGCAGCCGCGCCGAGTATGGCGGCATTCTTGCCCTCGATTCCCGACGGCAGTATGCGAACCTTGTTCTTGAAGACCGAGAGCATGTTCTGCTCCATGTAGCGCTTCGTAGGCTCGAAAATCTTGTCGCCGGCCTTGGCCAGTCCGCCGAAGAGGAACACCGCCTCGGGCGAGGTTATGACAACCATGTCGGCCAGCGCCTTGCCGAGCATCTCGCCCGTCACGCGGAAGGCCTCCAGCGCCACGGGGTCGCCCTTGTCGGCCGCGGCCGAGACCATGGCCGAGTCGAAGTCGTCATAGGCTATGCCGCGCAGCTCCGAGGGTTCGGTCATCTCGGCCATCAGCTCGAAGGCCGTGCGCTTTATTCCCGTCGCCGAAACATATGCCTCGAGGCATCCTCTGCGGCCGCAGCCGCACTTGCGGCCGCCGGGGCGCACTACCACGTGTCCGAACTCGCCGGCGAAGCCGTCGTGGCCGTATATCATCTCGCCGTTGGCCACGAATCCCGAGCCTAAGCCCGTGCCGAGCGTGACCATCACGAAATCCTTCATTCCGCGGGCGTTGCCGTAGACCATCTCGCCTATGGTGGCGGCGTTGGCGTCGTTGGTCATGAGAACCTCCACGCCGGGGAAGCGGCGTCCTATGTCCGCAGCCAGGTGGAACACGCGCAGCGACTCGTCGCAGCCGGCATTGGCCTCGGTGAACTTCCACAGGTTGGCCGGATGCTCGATGGTGCCGGTGTGGTAGTTGGCATTGGGTGCTCCGATGCCTATTCCGGTGAGCTCGAAGTCGAACGACACGGTACCCAGCATGGTCTTTATGGCTCCGCACAGCTCCTCGACATAGGGCTGGTAGTCGTCGAAGCGGGGATATTTCTTTGTCGAGACGACATACTCGGCATACACAGTGCCCTCGTCGTCCACCAGACCGAAGGCGGTGTTTATGCCGCCTATATCTATTCCGATAGCGAGTTTTTTCATTTTGGTCGATAATTAAAGTTGATTCAAAGTTATAAATAAAAATCGGCTTCAGCAACGTTTTTTTTTGTATTTTTGGGAACAAAATTAACGAAGCCACATGCCGACAAACGAACAACTGCTCTCGATTTTCGAGAACCATCTGGCGCAGCTCGAGCCCCCGGTGGAGCCCGAACGGCTCTACGCGCCGCTTGTATACTCCATGTCGGGCGGCGGCAAACGCCTGCGTCCCATGCTGCTGCTGCTCGCCTGCGGAGCCTACTCGGACGACATACGCCCCGCTCTGCCGGCCGCCACGGCCGTGGAGGTGTTCCACAACTTCACACTGCTGCACGACGACATCATGGACAACGCCTCAGTGCGCCGCGGCAAGCCTACCGTCTGCGCAAAGTGGGGCTCGAACGTGGCCATACTCTCAGGCGACGCGATGCTCATATGCGCCTACCGCATGCTGCGCCGCTCGCCCGAGGAGCTGCTGCCGCGCATACTCGACATATTCAACAAGATGGCCGCCGAGGTCTGCGAGGGCCAGCAGTACGACATGGACTTCGAGTCGCGGACCCGCGTGTCGGTGGTCGACTACATGCGCATGATCGAACTCAAGACGTCGGTCCTTCTGGCCGGCTCGGCCTCAATCGGAGCGCTCATAGGCGGCGCCTCGGACGACGACTGCCGCAAGCTGTCGCGCTTCGCCGGCGAGCTGGGTCTCGCCTTTCAGCTCCAGGACGACCTTCTCGACAGCTTCGGAACCGAGAAGGAGCTGGGCAAACGCATCGGCGGCGACATCCTCGAGGGCAAGCAGACCTATCTGATGGTCACGGCCATGAGCCGCGCCGACGAGAGCGTGCGCGACATCCTGCGGCACACGCATCGCGACACTTCGCTCACCGACGACGAAAAAATAGCCCGCATCAAGGCCGTATACGAGCAGCTCGACGTCAAGCGTCTGACCGAGCAGCAGATATCAGTGCGCTTCGAGCGCGCCCTGGGAATACTCGACACGCTGGACATACCCCGCGAGCGGACGATTCACCTGCGCGAGTTCGCCTCGAGCCTCATAGGACGCAGAAAATAGAGCCGCGATGAAACGCTCCGACATAGAGATAATGGCTCCCGCCGGCTCGTTCGAGTCGCTGGCTGCGGCCCTTGCCGCCGGCGCCGACTCGATATACTTCGGCGCCGGACGCCTCAACATGCGCTCGCACTCGGCGGCCAACTTCACCGAGGAGGACATTGCCGAGGTAGTAGCCCGCGCTCATGCCGCGGGCGCGCGCGCCTACCTGACCGTCAACACCGTAATCTACGACAACGAGGCCAGCAATATGCGCAGCCTTATAGACCGCGCCCGGCAGGCGGGCATCGATGCCGTCATAGCCAGCGACCTGGCCGCCATACTCTACGCCTACCGCTCGGGTGTCGAGGTCCACATCTCCACCCAGTGCAACATCTCCAACATCGAGGCCCTGGAGTTCTACTCGCAGTGGGCCGACACTGTCGTGCTGGCCCGCGAGCTGAGTCTCGAGCAGGTGGCCGCCATCAGCGCCCAAATCGCCGAGCGCGACATCCGCGGACCGCGCGGCGGGTTAGTCAAAATCGAGATGTTCGCCCACGGAGCCCTCTGCATGGCCGTATCGGGCAAGTGCTACCTGAGCCTGCACGAGACCTCGTGCTCGGCCAACCGCGGCGAGTGCCGCCAGATATGCCGCCGCAAGTATACCGTCACCGACAAGGAGACGGGCGCCGCGCTCGACACCGAGGGAGAGTACATATTCTCGCCCAAGGACCTCTGCACGGTCGACTTTCTGGACCGATTCATCGGCGCGGGCGTGAGCGTGCTGAAAATCGAGGGCCGCGCCCGCGGCGCCGAGTATGTCAAGCGCACGGTCGAGGTCTACAATCTGGCGCTCGAGGCCCTGGCATCGGGGACATACACGCCCGAATATGCCGCGGCGCTGCGCGAGCGTCTTGCCGAGGTCTTCAACCGCGGATTCTGGGAGGGATACTATGCCGGCCGGCCCGTCGTCGAGCACAGCGCCCGCTACGGCTCGTCGGCCACGCGCCGCAAGGTCTATGTGGGCAAGGTGGTCAACTTCTACAAGCGGCTGTCGGTGGCCGAGATATCGGTCGAGGCCTCGCCCCTGGACCTGGGCGACGACATCTTCTTCATGGGCGCCACCACGGGCGTCGAGGAGCAGAGCGTCGGCGAGCTTCACGGTCCCGACGGCACGCCCGTGAGAACGGCTGTGCAGGGCACGCTCTGCTCGGTCAAGACCGCGGCCGTCATCCGACGCGGCGATTCGCTCTACAAATTCGTCGATGCCGAGTGACGAATTTATGGGGCGCGAGTGGCGATGTTAGCCGTTTTTTTCGTAAATTTATACCGTGTTTCCAGGCGCACGGCCAGGCCCGCGGGCAGGCAGGGCGCACGGGAGCATTCATGCTGAAAAAACATACTCTACAGATATGGCACTATTCAAGGTCGAGGGAGGACACCGCCTGCACGGCGAAATAACTCCGCAGGGAGCCAAGAACGAGGCTCTGCAGATTCTCTGCGCCGCGCTTCTCACACGGGAGCGCGTGGTGGTCCGCAACGTCCCCAACATCGAGGACGTCATCCGCCAAATCGAGCTTCTCGAATCCGTAGGCGTTCAGGTCGAGCGGCTCGACGATACATCGTGGGCCCTCTGTGCCCGCGACATCGACCCCGACTACCACCGCAGTCCCGACTATGCCGCCCGTGTGCGGCGTCTGCGCGGCTCGGTGATGATGGTCGGCCCGCTGCTGGCACGTTTCGGCGCCGGATACATGCCCAAGCCCGGCGGCGACAAGATAGGCCGCAGGCGTCTGGACACCCACCTGCTGGGCTTCCAGAAGCTCGGCGCCGAGATTGAGACCGGCGATGGCGGAGACTTCTACACCGTGCGCGCAAAGCGCCTGAAAGGCTGCTACATACACCTCGACGAGGCCTCAGTGACGGGTACTGCCAACATCATCATGGCGGCCGTGCTGGCACAGGGCCACACCACCATCTACAACGCCGCCTGCGAGCCCTACATCCAGCAGCTGTGCCACATGCTCAACCGCATGGGCGCGCGCATCAGCGGCATCAAGTCCAACATGCTCGAAATCGACGGCGTGGAGTCGCTCGGCGGCACCGAGCATACGCTTCTGCCCGACATGATCGAGGTGGGCAGCTTCATCGGCATGGCGGCCATAACCGGCTCGGAGCTCACGCTGCGCAACGTCTCGCTCGACAACCTCGGCATCATCCCCCAGCAGTTCGAGCGCATGGGAATACGCCTGGTACGCAACGGCGACGATTTGATAATTCCGCGTCACGACCACTACCGCATCGAGTCGTTCCTCGACGGCTCCATCATGTCGGTATCCGACGCGCCGTGGCCGGGCCTCACGCCCGACCTGCTGTCGATATTTTTGGTCGTGGCCACGCAGGCCGAAGGCTCGGTGCTCATACACCAGAAGATGTTCGAGAGCCGCCTGTTCTTTGTCGACAAGCTCATCGAGATGGGCGCGCAGATAATCCTCTGCGACCCACACCGCGCCGTGGTCATAGGCCACGACCGCCGCATACGCCTGCGCGCCACCGACATGTCGTCGCCCGACATACGCGCCGGAATAGCGCTGCTGATGGCGGCCATGAGCGCCGAGGGCACCTCGACAATCCGCCGCATAGAGCAGATAGACCGCGGCTACGACAGTATCGACCGCCGACTGAATGCTCTGGGTGCCAACATCAGACGCATCGACGAGTAACACCATCACTAAACCGCCCGCCCGCAGCGCCGGCAGGCATAACAGTCAAGCTATGTTTTTGGAAAATGCAAGCCGCAAAGGCTGGATAGAGGTAATCTGCGGCTCGATGTTCTCGGGCAAAACCGAGGAGCTCATACGCCGCCTGAAGCGCGCGCGCTTCGCCAACCTCAAGGTCGAGATATTCAAGCCCTGCATCGACGTGCGCTACTCCGAGGAGGAGGTCGTCTCGCACGACGCCAACGCCATACGCTCCACGCCGGTCTCCTCGCCGCAGAACATTCCGCTGCTGGCCTCGGATGTCGACGTGGTGGGAATCGACGAGGCTCAGTTCTTCGACGCCGGCATAGTCGACGTCTGCCGGCAGCTGGCCGACTCGGGCATAAGGGTCATAGTCGCCGGCCTGGATATGGACTACACGGGCAAGCCGTTCGGCCCCATGCCCGACCTGATGGCCACTGCCGAGTATGTCACCAAGGTGCACGCCATATGCGTCCGCTGCGGCAACCTGGCAAACCACTCCCACCGCCTGACCGACGACGAGCGCCAGGTCATGCTGGGCGCCCACGGGACCTATGAGCCCGTCTGCCGCCACTGCTTCAAGGAGCTCAGCGGCAAGCAGTAGCCCATCCCTTTGCGCGCAAAGGAAAAAGCCGCCGGCAGTCGTGCCGGCGGCTTTTTATCTCCCCTTTCCGAAGGGAGTCTACATAACCCCTCCGTCGTCGAAGAGCGCCACGCCCGCCGGAGTCGATATGCCGCGCAGCAGCGCCCCGGCAATCACCCTCTGCGAGGTGCGGTCGCGGCCGGCCATGCGCAGGTCGTAGCCCTGCGAGAGTATGGTCTCGGCAATCAGCTCGACATCCGTCTGAGCAGGCACGTATCCGTCCTCTATGGTGCGCTGCAGCAGCTGCATCATGCGCTCCTTCCAGAAGATGCAGTCGCGCCGGTAGTTCTCGGCGAACTCGGCACGGTTCTTCAGGTCGGCAAGAAACTCGCACTCGAACAGATAGAGCGCATCGGTATACTCGCGCACGAATTCGGCGGCAGCGCGCAGCGAGTTTCCGTTGCGGCCGTTGAACTTGCGGTCGAGCATCTCGCGGCGCCAGGAGCTCAGGCGCTCCAGACAGCTGAATATCAACTCAGTCTTATCCTCGAACAGCTCGTAGAGCGTCCGCTTCGATATGCCGGCTATGTGCGCTATCTCATCGACCCGCGCAGAGCGTATGCCCTGCCGGGTGATGATGTCGCACGTAATCTCTATCACACGGTTGCGCTTATCGGCATTCTTCATGGCGCACTATTTTCCGGTTTCAGCCTCAACAGCCTCGTCGCGGCCGCCGCCCAGCGAGCGGTAGAGGTTCACGGCGCCCTGCAGCTCGTCGAAGCGGTCGGCAATCTGCGACAGACGCGCCGCAAGCAGCGACTGCTCGGCCGTAAGCACCTCGACATAGGTCGTCGGCGAGTAGCGCATCAGCAGCTCCGTGCTCTCGACAGCACGCTCCAGAGCTGCAATCTGGTTTCGGCGCAGCTCGTTCTTGGCACGTGCCGACTGCGTCTGCGCCAGGGCGTTGTTGACCTCGGCGCCGGCGTTGAGCAGCGCCTGTCCGAATGCCAGACGGGCCTCCTCCTGCTGCGCCTTCATAATCTTCACGCGCGCACGTCCCGCACCGGCGTTGAAGATGGGCTGCACAAGCTGCCCCACCACCGACCAGAGGAACTTTCCGGGGTTGACTATGGCCGAACCGGCGCTGTTGGTCCACCCGGCCGTACCGCTCAGGGTAATCGAGGGGTAGAGCGCCGAGCGGGCCTCGGCGGTAGCGTAGTAGGCCTGCATGAGCGAATATTCCGCCGCCTTGATGTCGGGGCGGTTGGTCAGCATCTGCAGAGGCACTCCCGTAGCTAAACTCTCGGGCAGCCGCTGGGCCTCGAGCTTGCCGCGCGCTATGGTGTGCGGCGCCTGTCCCAGAAGCGTGCAGAGCGAGTTCTCGACCTGGCGAATCTGGTACTTCAGGTCATACAGCGACGCCTCGATGGCGTAGGTGTTGCCCTCGTACTGCGCCACGGCGGCCTCGGTAGCCATTCCGGCCTGCTTCAAATCGCGCATCATCTGCGTGCTCTGGCGCCACTTGTCCACCGTCTGCGTCGACACCTCGAGCTGCTCGTCGAGCATCAGCAGCGTGTAGTAGAGGTTGGCTATGCCCGATATGAGCTGCACGCGCACCGCACGGCGATACTCGCTGCTCTGCTCGTAGAGAGCCCTCGCGCGGCGCTTGGCGTTGGTTATGCCGCCGAAGATGTCCAGCTGCCAGCTCGCAGTCACGGGCACCGTGTAGGTCTTGACCGCAGGCTGCAGGTCGAAGCTGCTGACGGTGCCCTGGGGCGTGAAGTTGAACGAGGGCAGATATGCCAGCCGCGCCGACTTGAGCGTAGCCTCGGCCTCCTGCACGCGCAGGTGCGCCGACCTGATGTCGGTGTTGTTCTGCAGTCCGAGCTCGATGAGCTGCTGCAGCTCCTTGTCCGAGAACATCTCGTGCCAGTGGGCATCGCCGAGCGTGAGCGTGTCGGCAGTGGCCACGCCCGCGCCGTAGAGGTCGTCGGTCTTAATCTCGGGCCGCGTGTAGGGTTTGTATATGCCGCATCCGCACAGTGCCGCTGCGGCAGCTATCATTATCAATCTTTTCATAATCGTCTACAGCTATTCGTTTACACTCTCCGCCGCCGTGGTCTTCACCAGCTTCAGCGGCTTGACCTTCTCCTGCAGGTACTGGAATACGATGAAGAGCGCCGGCACGAGGAACAGCAGTGCCAGCGTTCCGACAATCATGCCGCCCGTCACGCCCGCGCCGAGCGTCGAGTTGCCGTTTGCACCCACGCCCGTGGCGAATACCAGCGGCAGCATTCCGAAGACCATGGTCAGCACCGTCATCAGAATCGGGCGCAGACGCACCTTGGCAGCCGACACGGCCGCCTGCGACAGCGACATGCCCGTTGCTCGGCGGTCGGCGGCATACTCGGTCAGAAGTATGGCTGTCTTGGCCAGCAGACCGATGAGCATGATCAGACCCGTCTGCAGGTAGATGTTGTTCTCCAGGCCGAGCATCTTGGCGAACAGGAAGCTTCCGGTCAGTCCGCAGGGCACCGACAGGATGACTGCGAACGGAATGATGAAGCTCTCGTAGAGCGCGCTGAGGATGAGGTATATGAGCAGTATGCAGATGCCGAATATTATGGCCGTGTTGCTCGACGCCTCGCTCTCCTCGCGGGTTATGCCGCCGAACTCGTAGCTGTAGCCTCGCGGCAGCACCTGTTCGGCCACCTCGCGCACGGCCCTGATGGCATCTCCCGACGAGTATCCGTCGGCCGCCACGCCGTTTATGGCTATCGAGTTGTACATGTTGAAGCGGTTGAGCACCTCGGGGCCGTAGACCTTCGTCAGCTTGACGAACTGGCTCACGGGAGCCATCTCGCCGCTCTGCGTTCTGACGAACACGTTGTCCAGCGACGAGGTGTCCAGACGATACTCGGGCGAAGCCTGCATCATCACGCGGTATACCTTCGAGAAGCGGTTGATGTTCGATACGTACTGACCGCCGAAGTAACCCGACATTACGGCCAGCACATCCGTGGGCGAGATTCCCGCGCGCTTGGTCTGCGCCGCATCGATGTCGACGGTGTACTGCGGGAAGTTGACGTTGAAGGTCGAGTATGCACGCGCTATCTCGGGACGCTGGTTAAGCGCTCCGACGAACTGCAGGTAGACGTTGTAGAAGTCGTTTATCGAGCCTCCGGCGCGGTCCTGCAGCGACATGTCGAATCCCGTCGAGGAGCCGTATCCCGAAATCATGGGAGGCGCCACGGCGAATATCTGCGCATTCTTGATGTCGGCCGTCAGTCCGTAAATCATGTTTATGACCGACTGCACCGCATCGGCCTTGTCCTTGCGCTCGTCCCAGTCCTTGAGCTTGACGATACACATACCGAACGAGTTGCCCTGGCCCGATATCATGCCGTAGCCGGCCACCTGCGAGTAGTCGCGCACCTGCGGAATCATCGCTATGCGCTGACCCACCTGGTGCATCACCGCATCGGTCTCGGCAAGCGAGGTTCCGGGTGCCGTGGTCACGTTGACCATGATGGTTCCCTGGTCCTCGTCGGGCACCAGACCCGTCTTGGTGGTGTTCATCAGCACCACCAGGGCCGCCAGGGCCAGTCCGAGCGTCGACCACATCAGCCAGCGGCGCTTGATGAAGAGCAGCACGCCGAATTTGTACTTGTCGACCATGGCCGAGAATGCCGTGTTGAAAGCCTTGCGGAAGCGAGCCGCGAAGTTGTCGCGCATCTGACCGTTCTCGTCGAGGTAAGGCTTGAGCAGCAGTGCGCACAGCGCCGGCGAGAGCGTCAGCGCGTTGAGCGCCGAGATACCCACCGCCACGGCCATCGTCAGACCGAACTGCGTGTAGAATATTCCCGACGTGCCGCCCATCATGGCCACGGGGATGAACACAGCCATGAACACCAGCGTCGAGGTGATGATTGCCGACGATATGCCCGACATGGCGTCGACGGTAGCCTTGAATGGCGAGCGGTAACCCTCGTCGAAGCGCGCCTGCACGGCTTCGACCACGATTATGGCGTCGTCGACCACCGTACCGATAGCCAGCACCAGCGCGAAGAGCGTCAGCAGGTTAATCGAGAATCCGGCAACCGACAGGAAGGCGAACGTACCCACCAGCGACACGATTATCGAGGCCGTCGGCACCAGCGTCGAGCGTATATCCTGCAGGAAGAGGTATACCACCAGCACCACCAGTATGATTGCCTCGAAGAGGGTTTTGATAACCTCGTGAATCGAAGCGTAGAGGTAGTCGTTGACGCTCTGCAGCGATGTGATTTCGACATCCTTCGGCAGCTCCTTCTCGATTTCGGCCAGCACGGCGTCGATATCCTCCACCACCTGCGTCGCGTTCGAGCCCGCGGTCTGGAACATCAGGGCCGTGATTCCGGGGTGTCCGTTCGAGAAACCCCTGTAGTCATACGATGCGCTTCCCAGCTCCACGTCGGCCACATCCTTCAGACGCAGCACCTCGCCGTTGTCCGTCGAGCGAATCACTATCTGCCCGAACTCCTCGGGGGTCATGAGTCGTCCGCGGTACTTCATCGTATACTGGAATGCGTTGTCCGAGTTCTGGCCCAGCTGACCCACGGCCGACTCGATGTTCTGCTCCGAGAGGGCGTAGGTCACATCCGACGGCACCAGTCCGTACTGCGCCATGATGTCGGGCTTGAGCCATATGCGCATCGAGTAGTCGGCGCCCAGGGCGAAGAACTCGCCCACGCCCTGAATACGCTGAATGCGGGGCTTGACGTTGATGTTCAGGTAGTTGGCCAGGAACGTCTCGTCATACGTACCTCCGGGGCTGTGGAGCATTATCACCTTCAGCATCGAGGTCTGGCGCTTGAATGTCGTCACGCCTATTCGCGTCACTTCCGAAGGCAGCGAACCGGTCGCCGTGGCTATTCTGTTCTGCACGTTGACCGTCGCCATGTCGGGGTCGGTGCCCTGACGGAAATATATCGTCAGCGTGCCCGAACCGGCATTCGATGCTGCCGAGGTCATGTACATCATGTTCTCCACGCCGTTTATGGCCTCCTCCAGAGGCACGACAACGGCCTTCTGTATGGTCTCGGCGCTGGCGCCGGGATAGCTTGCGCTGACCATGACCGTCGGCGGCGCTATGTCTGGGTACTTCTCCACCGGGAGCGTCGCGAGTCCTATCAGGCCGGCAATCATGATTACAATCGAAATCACGGCCGCCAGCACGGGACGCTCTATGAAATGTTTCAGTGTCATACGATTCTCCTCCGCCAGATTAGTTCGCCGACTCAGCTTCGCCCTCCGCTGCCGCAGGCTGCTTCTTGACTGCCACGGGCGTACCCTCGCGCATCAGACCCACGCCCTCGGCCAGAATGGTCTGGCCGGGCTCCAGACCCGAGGTCACGATATACTCGCGGCCGTCCGAAATCTTCTCCACGCCGATTATCGACGAGGCGGCGCGGCCGTCCACTATTTTGTAGACATAGACCTTGTCCTGAATCTCGAATGTCATGCCCTGCGGGATGACGATGCAGTTCTTGTAGCTGTGGGGCAGAATCACGTTGCCCGAGCTGCCGCTGTGCAGCATGCGCTCCTCGTTGGGGAATACTGCGCGCAGCTGCACGCTGCCCGTGCGGCGGTCTACAACGCCGCTGATGCTCTCCACGCGGCCCGTGTGGGGGTATACCGTTCCGTCGCTGAGTCTGAGGCTCACCTCGGGCATGGCCGCCAGCGCCTTGTCGGCCGAGCCGTACTCGCGCGTGAGGGCCAGCAGCTGCGACTCGTTCATGGAGAAGTAGACATATACCGACGAGTTGTCCGACACGGTGGTCAGCGGCTGCGGCATCGAGGGGCCGACCAGCGCGCCCACGCGGTAGGGAATGGTTCCGGCCACGCCGTTGAGCGGGCTCTTGACAACCGTATAGGAGAGGTTGTTGCGGGCATTGACAGCCTGCGCCTCGGCCTGCGCCAGCTGGGCTTTGGCCGTCAGCAGCGAGTTCTCGGCGGTGCGCAGGTCATACTCCGAAACCACATTCTTGGCTTGGAGCTCGCGGCGGCTGTCGTACACCAGCTGCGCCGTGGCCAGCTGCGCCTTGGCAGCCTCGACATTGGCCTCGGCCGTCTGCAGGGCGGCCTTGTAGGGCACCTGGTCGATTATGAAGAGGGCCTGACCCTTCGACACCTTCTCGCCCTCGGCCACGCAGAGCTGCGAGATAGTGCCGCCCACCTGGGGCATCACGTCGATGTCCTGACGGCCGCGTATGGTGGCCGAGTACTCGGTCGGTATCACGCGGTCGGTAGTCTCTACCGTCAGCACGGCATACTCAGCCGTAGCCGCCGGGGCCGTAGCGCCCCCGCAAGCGGTCAGAGCTGCACAGCCGGCAGCCACGACCGTCATCAAAAATCCTTTTCTCATATCTTTTTGAATTGTAAATTTCCCATCCGGCCCGAAAAAACTTTCGGGCCGACAAAAGTACCAAAAATAGAATCGCTGCTATTCTCCCCAATTTCCCCAAAGTTGGCATTTTAGGGAACTGCGCGGGGTCTGAAAGCCCTCCTGAGGCCCTCTGGGCCTATGTGGCCGAGCACTCTATGCCCGCCTCGCGGACACGTGCTGCGATGGCTTCGAGCTCCTCATGCGACACCTTTTCGAGCGTCTTGCAGGGGGTGTCGCGGTCCAGCGAGTAGACCATCACGCCGGCAGGTTTCAGCTCCCGCACTATCTCGAGCCACGCCCCGACCTCCACGGCCGTGGTGTTGTCCACCCTCGCGCCGTCTATCCAACCGCGCAGGAACATCGTCTGCAGAATCATCCTGCCGCCGAAGAGCTTCATCAGCTCCACTATCCTGCGCACCGAGTAGGCGCCCTGCGGGCGGTCTATGAGCCGGACCGTGTCGTCGAATGCAGAGTCGAGCTTGAGTATGTTGTTGTCCACGCGCAGCAGCGCCCGGCGCACATCCTCGCGGTGAATCTGCGTGGCGTTGCTCAGCACCGAGACCCTGGCCGCGGGACAGTAGCGGTCGCGCAGAGCCAGCACGTCGCCGACAATCTCACCGAACTGCGGATGCAGCGTCGGCTCGCCGTTGCCGGCAAAGGTTATCACGTCGGGCAGCGCCCCGGCGCCGGCCATCTCGCGCAGTTTGCCCTCAAGCAGCAGGCTCACCCGGCCGCGGTCGGCGAAGCGTCTGTCTCCGGCATGCTCGCCGTTGAATCCGCACTCGCAGTATATGCAGTCGAACGAACAGATCTTCGAGTGCGCCGGAGGCAGGTTCACCCCCAGCGAAATCCCCAGACGGCGAGAACGCACCGGCCCGAATATTATATCTTCAAACAGAGCTGTCATCTTTATCACTCATTGGCCGCACCCGGCGTATGCTGTGCACTTCCCGTGCCGCCTCCGCGACGGTGCCGGCGTCCTCCCCGGCGGCGGCGCCTCTGACGGCCGTCCCGGCTGCTGCCGGCGCCCTGCTCGCAGACACTCTGCGGCGCCTGCTGCTGTGCCTCTGCATCCCCGGCCGACTCCTGCTTCACGCCGGCCGACTCGCGGCTGCCGCCCCGTCCGCGTCCGCGGCCCCGCGAGCGTCCCGAACCCGAGCGGCTGCGGCGCTTCGAGCCTCCGCGGCCCGTCATGGCCGAGGTGTCGTACTCCAGCCCCTCGCCCAGACCCTCCGGGAGAGCTCTCTTGGGCACCTCGCGGCCTATGAACTCCTCGATGCGGCGGAAACGTATGCGGTCCTCGGCGTTCACGAACGTTATGGCCGAGCCGGTCGCCGCCGCGCGGGCCGTGCGGCCTATGCGGTGGATGTAGTCCTCGGGGTCGCGCGGCACGTCGTAGTTTATCACCAGGCCGATGTCCTCGATATCTATTCCGCGGGCCACGATGTCCGTAGCCACCAGCAGGTCTATTTTTCCGTTCTTGAAGTCGAGCATCACCTCCTCGCGCTTCTCCTGCTCGAGGTCCGAGTGCATCGGCGCGGCATTTATCTTCATGCGGCGGAATACCACGGCCAGCTCCTTGACCATCTGCTTCTTCGAGCAGAAGACTATGGCCTTGGTGTTGAGCGGCTGCGAGAATATCGAGCGGATTATTCCGCTCTTCTGGTGCTCGTGGCATACATATGCCGACTGGTCTATGGCCTCGTTGGGCTTCGAGACGGCTATGTTGACCTCAGCCGGGTCGTGCAGGATGCTCTTGGCCAAGGTGCGGATCTTGGGCGGCAGCGTTGCCGAGAACATTATCGTCTGTCTCTTCGAGGGTATTGCCGCCACGACCTTCATGATGTCGTCATAGAATCCCATGTCGAGCATTCGGTCGGCCTCGTCGAGTATGAAATACTCCACATGCGAGAGGTCTATTCCGCTGTTGGCCATGTGCGACAGCAGACGTCCGGGCGTGGCTATGACAATGTCCGAGCCCATCTTCATTCCGCGTTTCTGCTGCTCCCAGTCCGAGCCTGCGCCGCCTCCGTATACCACCGTCGTCGACAGCGGCAGGAAGTACGAGAAGCCCTGGAACTGCTGGTCTATCTGCATCGCCAGCTCGCGCGTGGGCACCATTATCA
The DNA here is from genome assembly GCA_022511345.1 of Alistipes sp. GTDB lineage: Bacteria > Bacteroidota > Bacteroidia > Bacteroidales > Rikenellaceae > Alistipes. The sequence goes on along the minus strand of JAFLRR010000006.1, from coordinate 103,919 downwards.
CGGCCCTCACCGAATCGCCGTCACCCGGGCTGCTCATCAGCCTGTCGAGCAGCGGCAGCGTATATGCGGCGGTTTTTCCCGTTCCGGTCTGCGCGCATCCTATTATGTCGCGACCCTCGAGTATCACCGGTATCGCGGCCTCCTGCACCGGCGTCATCTCCACGAAGTTCATCGCGTCGATTCCGTCCAGCACGTCATAATCCCAATCTATTTCGTCGAATCTCATAATCTATCACTTTTTTCCGCGCTCTGCAGCGCTGCCCGTCACACCGGCTCGCCCAGCAGCGTAGCCGACGTGCAGCCCGTAATCCTCACACGCACATACTCTCCCGCGCGGTGGCCCCTGGCATCGAATACGACCATCTTGTTCTGCGACGTGCGGCCGCACAGACGCTCGGCGCTGCGCTTCGACTCGCCCTCGACCAGCACCTCGAACTCGCGGCCCACGTCGCGGCTGTTGCTCTGCTCCGAGAGGCTGTTCTGCAACGATATTATCTCCTGCAGGCGGGCCGTCTTGACCGCGTCGGGCACATCGTCGGGCATGTTGCGGGCCGCGAATGTCCCCGGCCGCTCAGAGTAGCGGAACATGTATGCCGAGTCGTAGCCCACCTGGCGCATGAGCGAGAGCGTCGCTTCGTGCTCCTCGGCCGTCTCGCCCGAGAATCCGGCTATCAGGTCGGTCGTGATGGCGCAGTCGGGCATGTAGCGTCTCACGGCCGCTATGCGCTCCAGGTAATCCTCGCGCGTATATTTGCGGTTCATGCGTTCGAGCATCGACGTGGCTCCCGACTGAGCCGGCAGATGTATGCACCGGCAGATGTTGGGCATCGAGGCCATTGTCTGCAGCAGCTCGTCGCCCATATCCTTGGGATGCGAGGTTGCGAACCGCACCCTGAGCAGAGGCGACACCTCGGCCACGCTCCTGAGCAGCTGCGGGAACCTCAGCCCCTCGTAGTCATACGAGTTCACGTTCTGTCCCAGCAGCGTCACCTCGCGGTATCCCGCCTCGAACAGGCGTTTGACCTCGGCTATCACGGTTCCCGGCTCGCGGCTGCGCTCGCGGCCGCGGGTGTAGGGCACCACGCAGTATGAGCAGAAGTTGTTGCAGCCGCGCATTATCGACACGAAGGCGCTCACGCCGTTGCGGTCGAGCCTCACGGGCGCTATTTCGGCATATGTCTCCTCGCGCGAGAGCATCACGTTTATGCCCTTGCCTCCGGCGCTCGCCTCGCGCACCAGGCGCGGCAGGTCGCGGTAGGCGTCGGGGCCGGCCACTATGTCCACGGCATCCTCGCCCGTGGTCAGCTCCTCCTTCAGGCGCTCGGCCATGCAGCCTATGATTCCCACAATCAGCGAGGGCTTGCGGCGGCGGTGGCGACGCATCTCGGTCAGGCGGCCGCGAATTCGCTGCTCGGCATTTTCGCGCACCGAGCATGTATTTATAAGTATTATGTCGGCCTGCTCGATGTCGTCGGTGTAGTCATAACCTTCGTCGCGCATTACCGACACCACAATCTCCGTGTCGGCGGCATTCATCTGGCAACCGTATGTCTCCACGAAGAGCTTGCGCCCTCCGCCCCCGAGGGGTCTGAGTTTGTCCGTTTCGATTTTCATCATCCCAACCTTGCTTATTCGGCCTTTATCTCATTGTCGTCGGGGAAGGGTTTGAAGCCTTCGCCGTAGGTGTCGTAGGCATCAGTCACCACGAAGAATGCCCGCGGGTCTATCTTCTTGACCTTGCGCTGCACTCCTGCCACCTCGTTGCGGCTCACCACCAGGAATATCATCTCCTTCTCGGCTCCGGTGTACATTCCGCTCGACTTGATGTATGTAGCGCTGCGGTCGAGGTCCTCGATTACGAATCGCCGCAGCTCCTCGCGGTGGCCGTCGGTGATTATGAACAGCAGCTTGTCGTACGAGGCTCCGTCGAGCATGTATGCCACCACCCTCGACGAGGCGTAAATCGACAGCAGCGAGTAGAGCGTCAGCGACGGCGCGCCGAATCCCCCCGACTCCGACGATGTTCCTATTCCGAATCCTATGACCAACAGACCCGACAGCACCACCGTGCCGTCGGCTATGAGTATTCCGTCCGAGAACTTTATCCCCGCAAACCGCTGCAGCAGCATGGCCACTATGTCCGTTCCACCGGTCGTAGCCTGGTTTCGCACCACCAGGCCCTGCCCCACGCCTATCATCACCGCTCCCGTCAGGCAGGCCAGCAGCAAATCGCCCGACAGGTCGAGTTTTCCGCCCAGCAGCAGCGACGGGTCGAGCGACTCGACCGCCGCGCGGTCGGGATATACCAGCAGCGTGAGCATGTTCATGAACAGAGGCGTGAAGAGCGCCGCCACTATGGTCCGTGCGCCGAACCGCCCGCCGAAGACCAGCACGGCCGTCAGCATCAGCGGCACGTCGAAGAAGTAGGCTATCGTACCCACCTGCACCGACGGGAATATGTTGTGCAGCACCACGCTCAGGCCGTAGACTCCTCCGGGCACGAAGTTGTAGGGGTTGACGAAGAGCACGAACGCCGAACCCATGATGATGCATCCGATGAACACCACCGCCCACGAGCACCACCAGCGCAGCGAACGCACCGGGGCTGTAATTTTTGCCAAATTCATATCTCAAAAGCACCGCGCGGCATCTTTGCACCTGGCCGCCGGCCGGAGGCAAAGATACAAATTTTTCTTTCACGCCCCGCCTCCGCCGGCCATTTCGGCGCATGCGGCTGCGGGCCCCGAAGCGCTCCGCCGGATTTTGATTTTTGCGATTTTTCGCTATCTTTGCGGTAAATACGGGCGCGACGCCAACAAGTCCGCGAGCCCCATCAGATTATGAATGAGATGATTCTTACATACTACTGCGCCGTAACGATGATTATCATGGCCTACCTGCTGGGCTCCATACCCAGCGCCGTGTGGATAGGCAAAAAATACTACGGCATCGACATCCGCGAGCACGGCAGCAAAAATGCCGGCACCACCAACATGCTGCGCCTTCTGGGCTACCGCGCGGCGCTTCCGGTCTTTCTGCTCGACTTCTTCAAGGGCTTCGTGGCCGTGGCGCTGGTCAATCTCCTCAAGTACGACGACAATGTCTCCGACCCGTGGCTCATAGGCATGAAAATCATAGCCGTTTTCGCCGCCGTCACAGGCCACATACTGCCCATCTTCGCCGGTTTCCGCGGCGGCAAGGGCGTTGCCACTCTCGTGGGTGCCGTCACGGGCATCTACCCCACCATCATCCTGCTCTGCTTCGCCGTGTGGCTTGCCGTGCTGATGATATCCCACTACGTATCGCTGTCGTCGATGGTCGCCGGCTGCTGTTTTCCGGTCTTCGTGCTTCTGTCGCACAAGGCCAGCCAGTCGGTGCCCTTCATCGTCTTTTCATTCGCCATAGCCCTTCTGCTCATCATCACCCACCGCAAGAACATCGAGCGGCTGCGCAAGGGCACCGAGAACAAAATCTATATCTGGCGGCCCCGCAAGGTCGATATCGACCCTTCGCAGCGCCATGGGGCCGAGCCGCACGAATAACCCCCGCCCGGCGCGACCCGACGCAGGCTGCGGGCCACTACCGCGCCGGGCCAAAACCGAGCATCCATGCTGACCGAAAATCTCATCAAAATCTACGAGGCGAGCTTCCGCGAACACCGCGAGCTGCCCGCACTTACCGACTATTTCAAGCAGGAGAGCTTCTCCTACTACGAGGTTGCCAAGGAGATTGCCAAGCTGCACCTCCTCTTCCGCAAAGCCGGCATCCGCCAGGGCGACAGAATAGCCCTCATCGGCCGCAACAACCCCCGCTGGTGCATGACCTACATCGCCGCCATCACCTACGGCGCCGTCATCGTACCAATCCTGCAGGACTTCACCCCGAGCGACGTCATCCACATCATCAACCACTCCGAAAGCCGGCTGCTCTTTCTGGGCGACACCTTCTGGGACAACATCGAGGAGGAGCAGATCGAGCATGTCGAGTGCGTCTTTTCGCTCACCGACTTCCATGTGGTCTACGAGCGCAGCGGCAAGTCCCTAACCTCGTACATGCAGAACATGACCCAGAACTACCGCAAGGCCTACCCCCGCGGCTTCAGCGCCTCGGACATAAAATATCCCGACATACCCAACGACCGCATGGTGCTGCTCAACTACACCTCGGGCACCACGGGCCACTCCAAGGGCGTCATGCTCACCGTAAACAACCTCACGGGCAACGTTATATTCGCGCGCGAGGCCCTGAACACCCGCACCGGCACGCGCTACTTCCAGCGCGGCTCGCGCACCCTCTCGTTCCTGCCGCTGGCCCACGCCTACGGCTGCGCCTTCGACTTTCTGACGCCGCTGGCCGTCGGCGGCCACATAACGCTTCTGGGACGCATCCCCTCGCCCAAGATTCTGCTCGAGGCCATGCAGCAGGTGCGCCCGACCATCATCTGCTGCGTGCCGATGATTCTCGAGAAGGTCTACCGCAAGCAGGTGCAGCCGCTGCTCGAGAAGGGACCCATGAGCATCGCCATGAAGGTGCCCCTGCTCAACACGGCCATCCACTCGGTCATCCGCAAGAAGCTCATCGACGCATTCGGAGGCCAGGTGGTAATATTCATCGTCGGCGGCGCCCCGATGAACCAGGAGACCGAGTCGTTCCTGATGAAGATTTCGTTCCCCATAACCATCGGCTACGGCATGACCGAGTGCGCGCCGCTCATCAGCTTCACCCCAGACAACGAGTTCAAGGCGGGCTCGTGCGGCCGCTATCTGAAGGGGCTGCTGGATGTTCGCATCGACTCGGATGACCCGCAGAACAAGGCCGGCGAAATAGTCCTGCGCGGCGAGCACGTCATGCAGGGCTACTACAAGAATCCCGAGGCCACGGCCGCCGTGCTCGACGCCGACGGCTGGCTGCGCACGGGCGACATGGGCACCATGGACGACGACGGCACGCTCTACATCCGCGGGCGCTGCAAGACCATGATTCTGGGCAGCAGCGGCCAGAACATATACCCCGAGGAGATCGAGGACCGCCTCAACAACATGTACCTCGTAAGCGAGTCGCTGGTTCTCGACGACAACGGACGCCTGCGGGCGCTTGCCGTGCCCGACTACGAGCAGGCCGAGCGCGACGGCGTGGACCAGACCGCCCTGCAGCAGGTCATGGAGCAGAATCTGCGGCAGCTCAACGAGCAGCTCGCGGCCTACGAGCGCGTAGCCTCCATAACCATCTACCCCAAGGAGTTCGAGAAGACCCCCAAGCGCAGCATCAAACGCTTCCTCTACGACGCGTCGCTGCTTGCGCCCAAACACTAAATCATTTTCTTCGACAGTGAAACGAATCCTTTCACTCCTCATCTTGGGCCTTGCGGTCTCTGCCGTCCGCGCCTCAGAGCCCCGTGCCGGCGCCATCCTGCCGCCGCGGCCCCAGGCCGACAGCTATGCCGTCCGTTTCGCCGAATCCGAGATGACGCGCTTCCCCGAGGCGTGGATGCTCGACCACGGCCGGCGCCTCTTCTTCGGCTATGCCCAGGGCGTGGGCTGCTGCGCCATGCTGGCCATGTGGCACGCCACCGGCGACGAGCGCTACTTCGACTATGTCGAGCGCTGGGCCGACTCGCTCGTCGGCGACGACGGCTCCATCCACCTCTACGACCTGGAGAGCTACAACCTCGACTTCATCAACTCGGGCAAGGTTCTCTTCGACTGCTACCGCCGCACCGGCAAGCAGAAGTACCGCAAAGCCATGGAGCTGCTCCTCTCGCAGCTCGACACCCATCCGCGCACCAGCGACGGCGGCTTCTGGCACAAAAAGGTCTACCCGCACCAGATGTGGCTCGACGGGCTCTACATGTGCTCGCCCTTCCTGTCGCAGTACGGCGCCGAGTTTCACCGCGCCGAGCTCATAGACGAGGCCGTTCGTCAAATCCGGCTCTGCCACCTCCACACCTTCGACCCCGCTACGGGTCTCTACCGCCACGCGTGGGACGAGAGCCGCACGCAGCGCTGGGCCGACCCTCAGACGGGCTGCTCGCCCAATTTCTGGGGCCGCTCCGTGGGCTGGTGGTTCATGGCGCTGGTCGACAACCTCGACTTCATCCCCGACGACCACCCCGACCGCGACTTCGTCATCTCGCTCGTCCGCGGCCTTGCCGAGAGCCTTCCCCGCTACCAGGACTCCGACGGCCTGTGGTACCAGGTCCTCGACTGTCCCGAGCGCGAGGGCAACTTCCCCGAGGCTTCGGTGACCACGCAGTGCATCTACGCCATCGCCAAGGCGGTTGCCAAGGGCTATGTCGACGCCGACCGCCTGCAATACGCCCTCAAGGCCTTCGAGGGGCTGAAGACGAGGCTGCTCGTCGAGAATCCCGACGGCACGCTCACCCTCACCCGCTGCTGCCAGGTCGGCGGCCTCGGCGGCAACCCCTACCGCGACGGCAGCTTCGAGTACTACATCGGCGAGAAGATGCGCGACAACGACGCCAAGGCCACCGGCCCCTTCATCGCCGCCTGTCTGTGGTTAGGTCTCTGACAGCATCATTATAGATTCTGCCGCAAAACACCGCACCATGAACCGCAACACCATCCGCTCGCTGCTCACGCACCTGATTTCGGCCCTGCTCATCACCGCCGCAGCATATCTGCTGTCGCTTCTTGTCTACGACATGACCTCCATGTCCATCTTCTCGTCCCTCGAGAAGAGCGTCGATTTCGAGCTCTCCGACGTCTACAATACCGTCGCCGACCGCCGTGCCGAGCGGCATCTGAGCAGCGATGTCGTGCTCGTCAGCGTCGACGAGTGTCCCCGCAAGCGCATTGCCGAGGTCATCGACGCCATCGGCTTCTTCGGCCCCGCGGCCGTCGGGTTGGACATATTCTTCAACTACCCGGGCCCGGACGACGACTATCTGCTCGAGGCCATAGGCTCGTGCAGCAACCTTGTTCTTCCTGTCATGGTCAGCGACGAGGGCCTGCAAGGCTCCTATTTCTACGCTCTTCTCGACCATCCGCAGCTCGGGGCCGTGAATCTCGGCGCCGGCTCCGTCCGCGACGTGGTGCGGGAGTTCAAGCCCGAGTTCGCCGCTGCCGACGGCCGCCGCATAGGCTCTCTTCCGGCCGAGCTTGTCCGCGCTGCCCGACCCGAGATATTCGCCGCCCTTGAGGCCCGCAGAGCCGACACCGAGACCATCTACTACCCGTCGACCGATTTCATCATCCTCACTGCCGACGAGATAATCTCCGCCGAGGGCGTTCTTCAGCCCCTGGCGCAGCGGCAAATCGAGGGCAAAATCATCCTCGTGGGCAACATCTTCGACATCTCGGACATGCACCTCACCCCGCTTTACAGCATGTCCGGCCTGCACATCCATGCCTACACTCTGCAAACCATCCTCGACGGCAGCTACATCCCCCGCACCCGCGCCGGGCTCAGCTGGTTCTACGCTCTGGCGGCCTGCTTCGTGGTGGTTCTGTTCGGCGTGTGGCTGCGGCTTCTCGAGCCCGGGAGCCACGGACGGCTCGTGCGCATTCTCAAGATGAGCGACAGCCTGTGGCTCCGCATCGTTCAGTTCTCCATTCTGTGCCTGCTGCTGGTTGTCGGCTGCCGCTGGTTTTTCCTAAGCGGCGCCTATGCCGATTTTTCGCACGCTCTGCTGCTCACCGGCTTCGCGACTTTGGCCTTCGACATATCCACGGGTCTCGGCCTTGTCAAGGGGGTGCAGACAGTCATGTACAAAATCATCAAACCCGACAAAAAACCGTAAACGCTATGATACGAATTCTCTGCATCGCCGCCACGCTTCTGCTCTCCGCCGCGACTTTCGGCCAGGGCCGATACGTAATCTACAAGGTCCAGGGCGACGTTACGCTCCGCAAGCACGGCGACCAGCACCCCGTAGCCGCCGAGAGACACATGAACGTCACCCTGCTCGACCGCCTCGACATAGATTCCGGCGGCAGCGTCTCCATCCTCGACGCCGCGACCAACCGCATCTACCGCTCCGCGGACCACGGCACCCGAAACGTCAAGAATATCATCGACAGAGCCAGGCAGCAGTCGCAGAAGAGCACAGCCCTGCTCCTCGACGAGATGGCGCGCCGCATATCCGAGCGCGGCGACGACATGAGCCGGTTCGCCGTTGCCGGCGCCACCATCCGCGGCCGTGTCGATGCCGACACCGTCACCCTCCCCCTCTACAACCTCATAGCATCGCTTGCCGGCGATGTCGGTGCGGGCCGCCTGCCCTCCGCAGCCGGATTCTCGGCCTCGCGCATACCGCTCTCCGACGACGAGTTCGCACTCCGCCTGCTCAACCGCACCCGGCAGGTCTATGCCGTCCAAATCATCGCCATAGACAAAACCTCGGGCGCCGCAACCCTCTGCATCGACACCCGCGATCTTGCCGACGGCCCGCAGCAGCTGCTGCTGATTGCCCCGGGCCAGGAGGCAGAGCTTCCCTGGACCTTCGCCGCAGCGGGCTCCGATGTCGTCTATCTGCTTCTGGCCGTCGATGCGGCCTACGACTCCGGCACGCTGCAGACCATGCTTCGCAACCGCATCCCTGCCGGCACAGAGCTCTACGGCGGCGCCATAGCCACGACCGTCAAATAGCGCCTCCGGCAAACCCTCAGGCTAAACCCTCTTTTTCCATCTAACGACAACCGCCCCTTTATGAAAAGATTCATCCTCGCGCTGCTGCTCTGCACGCTCTGTCCGTTCGGCGCCGCTGCCCAGACCGCCGAAGACTACGATGACGCCACGATAGAGATGTACGGCGAAGTCCTCAAAAAACTCATGAATCAGGGAAACTATCATGAAGCCCTGAAATATGCATTCATATTAACAGATATTCTGAAAAAAGAGTGCGACGAAGATGATTTCGAATATATCGAATCCCTGCACCTTATCGGCATGCTATATTTTTTTATCTCAGATTACGAAGAGTCGCTGAAATATCTGTTCAAGGCTCTTGAAGGCATGCAAGAGCCTGAAGAGCGTATCGATATACTCAACTTTATCGGCGGCGTCTATCACGCTCAGGGCGATTACCTGAATGCGCTCGATTATTACGGTCAATCTCTCAAAGGGGCTGAAATATACGGCCGAAACAGTGCTATATATGCAAGAATATTGAACGATATCGGAGCCACATACAAACATCTGGGCGACTTTCCTACGGCTATGTCATATCATCGTCAGGCGCTCGATATCTATCAAAAGATATTGCCTGACGATGACCCCGAGTTTGCCCATACATTAATGTTTATCGGAAATATATATGATAGCTGGGGAGATTATCGCAAAGCCATAGAGTATTATCGGCAGGCATACGACATCTATTTTTCGAACAATGATTATTTGCAACAGAGCTCAGCGTTAAGCAATATAGGGACTACCTTGATTTGTATGCACGACTTTCCAAAAGCCTTGGAGTATCTGCAAGATGCGTTGAATGCCTTTAACCTCGACCCTAAGTTCCAATTTGACTTTTACTATTTCACGTTATTAGACAATCTCTCTTTGGCCTACAAAGGATGCGGCGATTACGACAAAGCTCTGGAATGCCAGCAGCTTGTTCTCGACGGCCGGAAAACTCTGCTGGGCGAAAACCACCCCGCCTACGCAAACTCTCTCAACAATATGGGCTCATTGTATCGCAATATGGGCCGTGTTACGGAGGCTGTCGATTATCTTCTAAAGGCAAAAGAGATATATAAGAATATCTACGGAACCGGACAAATAGACTACGCAATAACCTTGAATAATATTTGTCTGACCGCACCCTACGATGACATTAAACGTACCCACGACAATGCCGTCGAACTGCTGGCGGCAACCCGCAAATTCATATCCGACAATTTCCTGCATCTGACCGAGCGCGAGCGCGAAATATTCGTTAACAAATATTCGTCTTTCCAACTCTCGACAATGATCGGCGGCACCTTGTCGGCAGAGGGTATAGTGTCGGCAGACGGCGACGGCACTCTTCTATACGACGCCTGCCTGACATACAAGGGCCTGCTGCTCGACACATCGATAGAGATTGAGAAGATTGTCCGGGAGTCCAACCGCAGCGACCTGACAACCGCCCTCGAGCAGCTGCGAGCCGTCCGCCGACGTCTCGACACTGCGGCGGACCGCGCCGCGACCGAAAAGCTCGAGGCCGAGGCCCAAAGGCTCGAACGTCTGCTCATCGACAATCTGCCGGCTCTGGGCATGCGAATGGCCAATCTGCAGACCACATGGCAGGATGTGCAGAGCCGTCTTGGCAGCAACGACGTAGCCATAGAGTTCGCACAGTACAGCCCTACTGACGACGAGACCGTATTGTCATGTTCGATACTTCGCCGCGGATACAAGACCCCTGTCAGCATATTTTTGGACTATGACGACGGCAGCGCCATCTCCCGCATCGACGAGAACATCTACGACAACCTCACGTTAGGCAGTACATTCCACAGCAAAATCGCCCGGCATCTGCAACCGGGCGACAACATATACTTCTCGCCCATGGGCATATTCCACAACCTCGCAATCGAGTATCTTCCCATAAGCGAGACGGAGCGAATGTGCGACCGCTACAACATGTACCGCGTCTCGTCGACTCGTCAGCTGACCATGGACAACGCCCCGTCCCGCAGCGGCACGGCAGCGCTCTACGGCGGACTGAACTACAACACCGGCATCGACTACATGCAGTACTATGCCGAGGCGGCCGTCGAACGCGGCCATGCCGCCGACCGCTTCTTCGCCTCGGACGGTCTTCGCGACGTCATGTGGAGCTATCTGCGCGGCTCGCGCGAGGAGGTCGAGCAAATCGGCCCCATGCTCTCCGGCAGAGACTTCGGCACGCACATTTATATCGGCGACGAGGGTGTCGAGGAGACCTTCAAGGCGCTGTCCGGCCAAAGGACCGAAATCATCCACATCGCCACCCACGGATTCTACCTGCCCGACGACAAGCCGGCCAACCGGCCCGCCATCATGACCTCCGACCAATCCGGCAGCACCGAAGAAGACCGCTCGCTGCTGCGCTCGGGACTGATTTTCGCCGGCGCCAACAACAAGACCGAGCTGCCCGACGGCCTCGACGACGGCATCCTCACGGCCCGCGAGATATCCAAGCTCGACCTTCGCGGCACCGACCTGGTAGTCCTCTCGGCCTGCCAGACGGGTCTGGGCGACGTGTCGGGCGAGGGAGTCTTCGGCCTGCCCCGCGCATTCAAGAAGGCCGGAGCGCAGACGCTGGTCATGAGCCTGTGGAGTGTAAGCGACGAGGCCTCGAAGGTTATGATGACCTCTTTCTACCGCAACCTGACCGAAGGCAAATCCAAACGAGAATCGTTCCTCGAGGCCCAGAACCAGGTCCGGCAGCATACTTTCACCGAATCCGACGGTACGGTGCACAGCGGCTCCGAACCGCATTACTGGGCGTCGTTCATCATGCTGGATTGATTTTTAATCAACAGTTTGCAGCGTTTTTTGCGAAAAAAAAGATATATTTGTAACGTGTAAATTCGTTGCAACCGGAAAATCGGCCATGAAAAGGATTCTGCTCGTCATCATCCTATCGCTCGCGGCGCACGCCGCAGCCTGCGCACAGGAGCGCGGCAACATTGCCGCAGGCCCCAAACTGGGACTCTATACCCGCACGGGCGGCGGTGCTGTCTTCGGCGTGGGAGCCGAGGTCCGCTACAACATATCCGACCCGCTGCGCGTTGCGCCCTCCATCGTATGGCTCACGCGCGAGGGCTGCACGGCCGAGATAGCCTGCGACTGGCACTACATGTTCCGCGTGGCGCCTCACTGGCACCTATACCCCCTGGCCGGAATCTCGGCCAACGACTTCGGTCGCTGGACTGCCGGCATAGATCTCGGGTTCGGTACGGATTATGCACTCGGCAAGCATGTCGACCTGACGGCCCAGGCCAAGTGGATGGTTCAGTGCAGCGAGATGAAGAGTCCGCTGGTGATATTCGCCGGCCTGATGTTCAGGTTCTGACGCACCTGCGCTCTGGCATCGCCCGGGCTGCAGGCACCCACGGCCGCCGGTTACGGCACCAAAAGAAACGTTTATAAAAAAATATGATGTTATGAAAAAAATCCTTTCGGCAATTTTTGCCACGGCGGCCATAGTGTCGGCGGCATCGGCTCAGGAGGCTGGCGAGTGGACCATCGCCCCCAAGGTAAACATCTACACCCACACGGGCACCAGCGTAGTCATCGGTCTGGGCACCGGCGTGCGCTACTCCATCACCGACTCGTTCCGCATCGAGCCGAGCGCCGTGTTCATGATCGACAACAACAGCACCCTCGAGTTCTCGTGCGACCTGCACTACCTCATTCCGCTGGGCGACAGCTGGTCGGTATACCCCGTAGCGGGTCTTGTAGCCAACGACATCATCGGCTGGTCGTCGGGTGTCAACCTCGGTGCGGGCTTCGACTTCGCCATCGCCGAGAAGTGGGACCTCACGGCACAGGCCAAGTGGCAGGCCATGTTCCACAAGATGCGCATGAACCCCATAATGATTACCGTGGGCGCCAGCTACTACTTCTAAACAGCCGGCCCGACGCAAAAAGCAGGCGGAAGAACCTATGTTCTTCCGCCTGCACTATTTTTCTTCTGGACCTACTGTCTTGTTTTGTATGCCGCGCGGAACTTTCCCTTCGAGAATCCCAGCAGCTTGCCCTTGAGCAGACTGCGGCGCAGCGGCGCCAGACGGTCGGTGAAGACCTTGCCGAGCGTGTGGTCGTACTCGTGCTGTATCACGCGGGCGGGCAGGCCCTCGAACAGCTCGTCGTGCTCCTCGAAATTCTCGTCCACGTAGCGCATGCGAATCGACACCGGCCGCCGCACATCTTCGTACAGTCCCGGCAGCGAGAGACAGCCTTCGTTGAACAGCTCGGTCTCGTCGGACGACTCGTAAATCTCGGCGTTGATGAACACGCGCCGGTAGTCGGCCAGTTCGGGGTGCTCCTCGGCATATGGCGTGCAGTCTACGATGAACAGTTTGATGTTCTTGCCGATCTGCGGAGCCGCCAGGCCCACGCCGCCCGTATCGCTGAGCGTCAGGAACATGTCGTCTATGAGTTTTTTCAACTCGGGATAGTCGGCCGTCACCTCGGCATTGGCGTTGCGCAGCGCCGGAGAACCATATATAACTATCGGATAAATCATAAAAAAATTACATTTTTTTAATTCAAAATTCAGAATTCAAAATTCAAAATTTTCTGTTTTTACTTTGGCGACAAAATTATCGTCCGTCTGCAACAAAAGTCATCGTCCGTCTATGGTCTATTGGTCTTTGTGACTCATTCGGCGCGATTTCAATCCGACAATCACAATTTTGAATTTTGAATTTTGAATTTTGAATTATCATTCTCCATATAGGATTGCAGGATTATCGTGGCCGAAATCTTGTCCACCAGCGCCTTGTCGCGGCGGGCCATGCGGCCGATGCCGCTCTCGAGCATCGTGCGGTGTGCCATCACCGACGTGAAGCGTTCGTCATGAAAGACCACCTCCTTGTCGGGATATGCGTGGCGCAAGCGCCCGGCCAGCGGCTCTATGCGGCTCCACGTCTCCGACGGCTGGCCGTTCATCTGCGTCGGCTTGCCGATTACTATGGTCGAAACGTCGTTCTCGGCGAAATATTGCGCCAACCAACGCTCCAGCTCGCGCGTCTCCACCGTGGTCAACCCGCCCGCAATGATGCGCAGCGGGTCGCTCACGGCGATTCCCGTGCGGCGCGTGCCGTAGTCTATGGCAAGTATCCGGCCCACAGCCCGCTCCCGGCCTTTTTAGAGGTTGAGTTTGCGGAACAGGCGGCGGAACGACACCTCCTCGTCGACCATCGCACGCAGAGCCGAGATGGCGATGCGCTCCTGCTGCATCGAGTCGCGATGGCGCACCGTGACGGTGTTGTCTTCGAGTGTCTGGTGGTCGACAGTCACGCAGAAGGGCGTGCCCACTGCATCCTGACGGCGGTAGCGTTTGCCGATGGAGTCTTTCTCGTCGTAGGCTACCGTGTAGTCGTATTTCAGTTCGTCGATTATGCTCTGTGCGATTTCGGGCAGTCCGTCCTTCTTCACCAGCGGCATGACGGCCACTTTGGTCGGAGCCAGCGCCGCAGGAATGCGCAGCACGGTGCGCTCCTCGCCGTTGTCGAGTTTCTCCTCGCAGTAGGCGGCCGAAAGCACTTGCAGAACCATGCGGTCGACACCGATAGATGTCTCGACCACATAGGGAACATAACTCTCGCCCGTTTCGGGGTCGAAGTACTGAATCTTCTTGCCGGAGAACTTCTGGTGGTTGCCCAGGTCGAAGTCCGTACGCGAGTGGATGCCCTCCACCTCCTTGAATCCGAAGGGGAAGTTGAACTCGATGTCGGCCGCAGCGTTGGCGTAGTGAGCCAGCTTTTCATGGTCGTGGAAGCGGTAGTTCTCGTCGCCGAAGCCGAGTGCGCGGTGCCAAGCCATGCGGGTCTGCTTCCATTCGTTCCACCAGCGCATCTCCTCGCCCGGGCGGACGAAGAACTGCATCTCCATCTGCTCGAACTCGCGCATGCGGAATATAAACTGACGCGCCACTATCTCGTTGCGGAAGGCCTTGCCGATCTGCGCGATACCGAACGGCAGCTTCATGCGGCCGGTCTTCTGGACATTCAGGAAGTTGACGAATATGCCCTGAGCCGTCTCGGGGCGCAGGTAAATCGTATTGGCTCCGTCGGCCGTAGAACCCATCTGGGTCGAGAACATGAGGTTGAACTGGCGCACCTCGGTCCAGTTGCGGGTGCCCGAGATGGGGCATACGATTTCGCAGTCGATGATAATCTGGCGCAGTTCTGCCAGATCGCTGTTGTTCAGCGCCTCGGCGAAGCGACGGTGAATCTCGTCGCGGCGTGCGGCCGTCTCCAGCACGCGGGGCGAGGTCGAACGGTACTGCTCCTCGTCGAACGAATCGCCGAAACGCTTGCGGGCCTTGTCGACCTCCTTCTGAATCTTCTCGTCCTGCTTGGCGAGCCACTCCTCGATAAGCACGTCGGCACGGTAGCGCTTCTTCGAGTCCTTGTTGTCGATAAGCGGGTCGTTGAATGCTCCGACGTGACCCGAAGCCTCCCACGTGCGGGGGTGCATGAAGATGGCGGCGTCGATGCCGACGATGTTCTCGTGCAGCTTGACCATCGAGTCCCACCAGTAGCGCTTGATGTTGTTTTTCAACTCGACGCCGTTCTGACCGTAGTCATACACGGCACCCAGACCGTCGTAAATCTCGCTCGACGGAAATATGAAACCGTACTCCTTGCAGTGAGCCACCAGTTTCTTGAACAATTCGTCCTGTGTCATATCTGTTTCTGTTTTTGTACTCTTCTCATGCACCGCCGCAGCGGCATTTGGTGCAAAGATACCAATTTTTTTCGTGACAGCAGAATCGTACTGCACAATAATGATTCAAATCTCCGCTCCGCCCTCGACCCGCACCCGACAGCACAGCCGGCAACGCCCCGCCATCGCCATTTATAGCGATGGCAGCCACCTTAAATCGCCCTTTCATGCTATTGTGCCGTGCGGCTGCAACCGCTACCTTTGCAACATCTCAACGCGGGTTAGGCTATCGGCCGCAGTGTGTGGCCCGCAAGTTATGTTTAAGTGCAGTTAAAGTGAATTTTTTTTCGAAAAATCCCGGGAGCCCTCGTTCCCGGGATTTTTTCGCCGCACCGCCGGGGCACCGGCCTGCTCCCCTTCAAAGCATCCTCCGCAGCATCACCTCCCGCCCAAAACGAAGCCGGGTCCCTCTTTCCGCATGAGCGGAAAAAGGGATCCGGCATCCATATTCGCAGCTGTCGGCCGTTACTTCTGGTTCAGCGCTGCGTGAGCTGCCGCCAGACGCGCCACAGGCACGCGGAAAGGCGAGCAGCTGACATAGTTCAGACCTGCATAGTGGCAGAACTCCACCGACGAAGGCTCGCCGCCGTGCTCGCCGCAGATTCCGCACTTGAGGTTGTCGCGCACGCCGCGGCCCTTGAACACGGCCTCGCGGATGAGCTGACCCACGCCGTTGCGGTCCAGAATCTGGAACGGGTCGGCCTTCAGTATGCCCTTGTCTAAGTATACGGGCAAGAACTTGGCGATATCGTCGCGCGAGAATCCCAGCGTCATCTGCGTCAGGTCGTTGGTACCGAACGAGAAGAACTCGGCAACCTCGGCAATCTGGTTGGCCGTGACGGCTGCGCGCGGCACCTCGATCATCGTTCCTACCATATATTCGATGCTGTCGTTGCGCTCGGCGAATACGGCCTTGGCCGTCGTGTCGATTATATCCTTCTGGTAGCGCAGCTCCTTGTGGTTACCCACTAACGGCACCATTATCTCGACATGCACGGGCATTCCGGCAGCCTTTACGTTCATGGCCGCCTCGATGATTGCGCGTGCCTGCATCTCGGTAATCTCGGGATAGGTGTTTCCCAGACGGCAGCCGCGGTGTCCCAGCATGGGGTTGAACTCGGCCAGAGCCTCGACCTTGGCTACAATCTTCTCGAAGGGCACCTTCATCTCCTTTGCCAGCTCGCGCTGCTCCTTCTCGAAGTGGGGCACGAACTCATGCAAGGGGGGATCGAGCAGGCGGACCGTCACGGGATATCCGTTCATTGCCTTGAACAGACCCTCGAAGTCGCCGCGCTGCATGGGCAGCAGCTTTGCCAGCGCCACGCGGCGGCCGGCCTCGTCGTCGGCCAGAATCATCTCGCGCACGGCCTTGATGCGGTCGCCCTCGAAGAACATGTGCTCCGTGCGGCAGAGACCTATACCCTCGGCACCGAATGCGAATGCCTGAGCGGCATCCTTCGGCGTGTCGGCATTTGCGCGCACCTTAAGCACCGAGTACCTCGAAGCCAGCTCCATCAGTTTTGCGAAGTCGCCGCTCAGGTCGGCAGCCTCGGTTGCCACCTGTCCCAGGTAGACCTCGCCGGTCGAGCCGTTGAGCGAAATCCAGTCGCCCTCCTTTATGGTGTAGCCGCCCACCTGAATGGTGCGGGCCTTGTAGTCGATAAGCAGCTCGCCTGCACCCGACACGCAGCACTTGCCCATGCCGCGCGCCACGACGGCAGCGTGCGAGGTCATACCTCCGCGTGCGGTCAGAATACCTGCCGCGTCGAGCATTCCCTTCAAATCCTCAGGCGAGGTCTCGATACGAACCAGCACGGCCTTCTGACCGTTCTTTGCCAGCTTCTCGGCATCCTCGGCGAAGAACACCACCGGACCCGTAGCAGCACCAGGCGATGCGGGCAGACCCTTGACTATGACCTTTGCGTTCTTAACGGCCGTCTTGTCGAATACGGGGTGCAGCAGCTCGTCCAGCTTTGCGGGCTCGCAGCGCAGCACGGCGGTCTTCTCGTCGATAAGGCCCTCGGCCAGCATGTCCATCGCAATCTTGACCATTGCGGCGCCGGTGCGCTTGCCGTTGCGGCACTGCAGCATCCAGAGCTTGCCGTCCTGAATGGTGAACTCTATGTCCTGCATGTCGGTGAAGTACTGCTCCAGGTGGTGCTGAATCTCGTCGAGCTCCTTGTAAACGGCGGGCATCACCTCCTCGAGCGAGGGGTATTTCGCAGCGCGCTCCTCTTCGGATATGTTCTGCGCGGCTGCCCAGCGGCGCGAGCCCTCGACCGTAATCTGCTGCGGGGTGCGGATGCCGGCCACGACATCCTCGCCCTGGGCGTTGACCAAGTACTCGCCGTTGAATATGTTCTCACCCGTAGCTGCGTCGCGCGAGAAAGCCACGCCCGTAGCCGAGTTGTCGCCCATGTTTCCGAAGACCATGGCCTGCACATTGACAGCCGTACCCCACTCCTCGGGAATCTGGTTCAGCTTGCGGTAGAGTATGGCGCGGTCGTTCATCCACGAACCGAACACGGCGCAGATTGCGCCCCACAGCTGGTCCCACGGGTTTGTGGGGAACTCCTCGCCGGTCTGGCGGCGTATGGCCTGCTTGAACTCGGCCACCAGCTCCTTCAAGTCTTCGGTCGTAAGGTCCGTGTCGTTCTTCACGCCGCGGGCCTCCTTCTTCTTCTCGATGAGCACCTCGAAGGGGTCGTGGTCCTCTTTCGATACGGGCTTCATTCCCAGCACCACGTCGCCGTACATCTGCACGAAGCGGCGGTACGAGTCCCACGCGAAGCGGGGGTTGCCCGAGAGTTTCGACACGGCCTCGACAGCCTCGTCGTTAAGACCGAGGTTGAGGATGGTGTCCATCATGCCGGGCATCGAGGCTCTTGCGCCCGAACGCACCGACACCAACAGCGGCAGGGTCTTGTCGCCGAACTTGCGGCCCGTGAGCGCCTCCACGCCCTTCATGGCCTTCTCCACATCGGGGCGCAGCACGGCCACGGTCTTGTCGCGGCCCTGCTTGTAGTATTCGGCGCACACATCGGTTGTAATCGTGAATCCCGGGGGCACCGGAATACCTATCAGGTTCATCTCGGCCAGGTTGGCACCTTTTCCGCCGAGCAGTTCTCTCATCTTGCCGTTACCCTCGGCCGCCTTGTTGCCGAAGGTGTAGACGCGTTTGACATCTGCCATAATCAACGAATTTTTCAGTTTTTATGTTCTAAATTTCCTTTGTATCTCTTATTTCGCACGCTCCTCCGCACCGCGGCTCTGCCAACAGGTACGGGGACGCGAATTTAATAAAATTATTCCCCATTTCCAATACCCCGCTCTGCCGACTGCGGCTTAAAAGGTGTTCCTTTCGGCCGCAGATATACGAAAAAGGGCAGCTCGCGGCCCGTGCCGCCCCTGTATTTTCCGCCGCTGAATGTCGCTGCAGGCGCCCTGCCGGCCTCATCCAGCAGTTCCCGCCGGGCATATATCCCTGCCCGCGAGTCGAACATGGTATCCACCCACATCCGGGCGCCGAACCGCCACTCTCCGCGCTCCACGACCGTTCCGCGGCCGGCCCGCTCCTCCGCGGCCACGGCGTCGCGCACTCCGTATCGCCCTAACTTCGCCCCGCTGCACCTGCCGGCCGCAATCACCGCCGCCCCAGGATGCGAGCTCCTCGCCCCGGCCACCGCCTGCTCTATCTCCGCTGCATCGTACCCGGCCACTATCACCGTGCGGCATCCGGCCAGCCGGCCCATTACGGTCAGCACCCGGCGCCCCGCCTCGATGCTCTCGGGCACGAAGGCATCGCCGAAGTAGAGCAGCGCCATATCCAGACCGTCGCGCGTGGGCAGCGTGCGGTGTATATAGGAGTATTCGCTCCGGCACGCCACCGCTATGTCGCGCACCGTCTGTTCGTTTTCCACGCCGGCCAGCACCGCCAGCGGCATGGCCATCGAGTCCAGCACGGCCGCCACGGCCCTCACCTTGCGCATGTATCGCTCGCCCGTCCAGCCGTAGCGGCCCGAGGGGGTGTATGCCGAATCGTCGTAGAATGGCGAGGGTATGGTGTCGTAGAGACGGTCGGCGTCGTAGTATGCCACACCCACCTGGTTCTGGGCCGCTGCAGGCAGCATCACTACCGCCAGCAGAGCCGCCAGCAGAGCGGCTCTCATCGCGCCACGGGCCCCGAGCCTTTTAGCGCGTCGCCCTCATACCATGCTATGAACTGCCCTGCCGCAGCACCTCTCTGGGGGTTGTCGAAGATTGCATAGAGCCCCTCGTCGCGCATGGCCAGCGTCACCTGCTGCAGCGGCTGGCGGTAGCGTATGCGGGCCATGCAGCGGCGCTCGTCGCCTGGCTTCATAGCATCTGCGGGGTCGACGAAGTGCACCTGCTGCGGCTCTATTCGCAGCACGCTGCGGTAGAGTCCCGGGTGCGAGTCTCCCTCGCCCACATATATCACATTTTCATCCGTGTCGGTGGCAATCACGAACAGCGACTCCCGCCGTCCGCCTATTCCCAGCCCCTTGCGCTGGCCCACCGTGTAGAAGTGTGCTCCGTTGTGCTCGCCCACCTTCTTGCCGTCGCGCACGGTATATCTGCGGGGCTCGGCCCGCGCCGACAGGTCGGCGGCATCGCACTCTGCGGCATATTTCGGCCAGTCGGCCCTTATTTCGTGCACATTGCCGCGCCGCGCCGCCAGCCGCTGCTGCAGAAACACAGGCAGGTCGACCTTGCCCACGAAACATATGCCCTGCGAATCCTTTCGCCGCGCCGTGGCCAGCTTCTGCTCCGCAGCTATTCGGCGCACGTCGCTCTTGAGCAGTTCGCCCACCGGAAAGAGCGCATATCGCAGCTGCTCCTGCGTCAGCTGGCAGAGAAAGTAGCTCTGGTCCTTGTTCTGATCGCAGCCCGCCAGCAGCCGGTAGTGCACGCGGCCTTCGCCGTCGCGAAACTCCTCCTTGCGGCAGTAGTGCCCCGTAGCCACATAGTCGGCGCCGAGCCTGAGGGCCTCCTTCAGAAATGCGTCGAACTTTATCTCGCGGTTGCACATCACGTCGGGGTTGGGCGTGCGGCCGCAGGCATACTCGTCGAACATGTAGTCGACCACCCGGCGGCGGTACTCGTCCGACAGGTCGACCACATGCAGCTCTATGTCGAGCTTTTTGGCCACCATCTCGGCAAAAATCCTGTCGTCCTGCCACGTGCACTCGCCCTCGAGCTTGCCGGCCGTGTCATGCCAGTTTATCATGAACAGCCCTATGACAGTATGCCCCTGCTCTTTAAGCAGATATGCCGCCACCGACGAATCCACGCCGCCCGAGAGTCCAACTACAACGCGAGCCATATCACAAATTCAAAATTTTTCGTTTTCTTCCGCGCCGCACTCACTCTGCAGCGCACCCTTTTTGAGCATCTTGCGGTGCGGAATGCCGGCCTCGGCGTAGGGCTCCGACACCGTCCTGAAGCCCAGCTGTTCGTAGAGCGGCACGATATACTCCTGCGACGAGATGCGCACATCTCCGCCCCACTCCCGGCCGATATGCTCCAGAGCTACGGCCACCATTCGCCGCGCTATGCCTCTGCGCCGCCACTCTTTCAGCACGGCCACACGCCCTATCGACGCCTCGGCATAAACCGCACCGGGCGGAATCATGCGCAGAAATCCGACCATGCGTCCTTCGCATTCGGCCCACATGAACACCGACACCTCGTCCACCCGATCGCAATCCTGGCAGTCGACATGCTGCTCGAGATAGAATACCTCCTGACGCAGTCGCACCGCCTCCAGCAGCTCCTTCGGCGTGAGCATGCCGAACGGCTTTATATATATCGCAACACTCTCCGCCATCACAACTCGAGCAGCCCCTCGGGCAGCACCATCTTCATCCTGCGCGCCTCGAAATCTATGCCGGCTATGAACTCCTCGACGGCCGGCACCAGCACCTCGCCGCGGCCTTCGAACTCTATGCCGAACAGCGGGTTGGCCTCGCTGTCGTAGAAGTCTGACACGCGCCCGCGCAACCCTCCGGCCTCGACCGCAAAACCTATCAGGTCGTCGAGGCAGAATTCGTCCTGCTCCTGCTCTGCCGCATGTATCCACAGCTCGCGGCCCGTGAACTCGCCCGCACGCCGCGGGGTGTCCAGGTCCTCGAAGCGCACCAGCGCTCCAGTGGTGCCGCGGAACTCGAACCGCTCGCAGTAGAGCGGCACCTCCAGCCCGTCGACATCCATGTACAGAGGCGTATCCTCGCTGAAGTCATCCGGGAAATCGCGGTACAGCGTCAACATGACGCTCCCGTCGGTCCCGAACAGACGGCTTATGCGCGCCGCCTTGATTCTCTTGCTGTCGTTTTTCATCTTCCGGTTTTTCATCTGCGCTCCGGCCGCAACCCTGCTTTTGCAGGCTGCGCGGCCGACGAAAAAAGGGCCGCTTTCAGGCGACCCTTTTTTTCGGTGAGAACCACCTGCCGCAATTACTCGGCGGGAGTCTCCTCTGCCTCGGCTGCGGGCTGCTCCTCGGTCTCGGCCTCGGCTGCCGCTGCAGCAGCCTCAGCTGCGGCTTTCTTCTCGGCGATAGCCTTTGCACGCTCCTCGTTCACCTTTGCCTCGGCGCTCTTGCGAGCCTTGTCGGCAGCGGCTGCAGCATCTGCAATCTTGCCGGCCTTGGCTGCGATTTTGCCCTCCTTCTCCGAAATCCACTTGTTGAACTTCGCCTCGGCATCAGCCTCGGTGAAAGCACCTTTGGCTACGCCGCCGAGCAGGTGCTTCTTGTAAAGCACGCCCTTGTAGGAGAGAATTGCCCGACACGTGTCGGTGGGTTGTGCGCCTTTCTGTAACCAATCCAGAGCTCTGTCGAAGCTCAACTCGATTGTAGCAGGATTCGTATTGGGATTGTAAGTACCCAACTTCTCGATGAATTTACCATCACGTGGCGCCCTGCTGTCCGCTGCAACGATATGGTAGAAAGCATAACCCTTCTTTCCATGTCTTGCCAAACGAATTTTAACGGCCATTTGCTATTAAATTTTAGTTAAACAAACGCTCAACCCTTTCGGGGCTTCAAGCGCGCAAAAGTAGCTATAATTTCCCGAACCGCCAAATTTCCAATTCAGTAATTACTATATATTTTTTAATGCACGAGTCTCCCGACCGCTCCGCCGAGGTTTAATTGCCAATTGCCAATTATTTCGCTTTTGGGCGCAAAAGCGACGCAAAACGCTCCGCAGGGCACAAGGAGAGGAGAAATTCCGCAATGCGGATTCATGGTGCGACGCTTCGCGCCGCAGTAATTTTGAATTTTGAATTAAAAAATAGCGCCGCGGTTGCGGCGCTATTTTTTACTCTCCCTTTACATATTTGTCCAACCAGCCGAAGAATTCGCGGTTCCAGACAATCGAGTTCTGCGGTTTGAAAACCTGGTGCGCCTCGTTGCTGAACTCCACCAAACGCGCCGGAATGCCTTGCACGCGTGCGGCCGTAAACGCCTCGAGCGACTGCGTGTAGGGGATTCGGAAGTCCTTCTCGCCGGTGAAAATCAGAATCGGCGTATCCCACTTCTCCACGGCCTTGTGCGGCGAGTTGGCGTAGGAGCGCTGCGCCACGGCGTTCGTCTTGTCCCAGTAGTTGCCGCCGTAGTCGGTGTTGATGAAGAAGAGCTCCTCGGTCTGGCCGTACATCGACTCGAAGTTGAATATTCCGCAGTGGGCGATGAAGGCCTTGAAACGCTTGTCGTGGTGACCGGCCAGATAGAATACCGAATATCCGCCGTACGAGGCTCCGATGCAGCCCATGCGGTCGCGGTCGGCCCACGGCTCGTTGAGCGACACGTCGTCGATGGCCGACAGATAGTCGCGGATGTTCTGACCCGAGTAGTCGCCCGAAATCTGGTCTAACCACTCCTGACCGAACGAGGGCAGACCGCGGCGGTTGGGCGCCACGACCACATATCCCTGTGCCGCCATGAGTCGGTAGTTCCAGCGGTAGCTCCAGCCGTTGGACACGACGCTCTGCGGGCCGCCCTGGCAGTAGAGCAGCGTGGGATACTTCTTGGCGGGGTCGAAGTCGGGCGGCAGTATCACCCACGTGAGCATCTGTTTGCCGTCGGTGGTCTTCACCCAGCGTTTCTGCACCTGGCCGGCGGGTATGTTGTCATAGATGGCGGTGTTGATGTCCGATATGCGCGTGAGCTCTCCGGTCGAGGGGTCGACTTCATAGAACTCCGTGGCGGTCATTATGGTGCACAACTCGGCAACCATGCGGCCGCCGCCGAGGGTGAAGGCCGTGATGTCGTGGTCGCCGCGGGTCAGCACCTGCGGCTGTTCGCCGATGCGCTGGCGGCAAATCTGGTGCGTAGCCTCGATTGGGGCGATGAAGAGCAGCGTCTGGTCGTCCTCCCACACGACATTCATGGCGTTGTAGTCGAAGTCGGCAGTAAGGTATTGCATATCGCCCGTGCGGCAGTCGTAGACGAACAGCCGCTCCTTGTCAGACTCGTGGGCCGCGCGCTCCATCGAGCGGAAGGCGATTTTCGAGCCGTCGGGCGACCAGACGGGATATTTGTCATAGCCGACGAAGGGGAATCCTTTGTGAGGATAGGCCGTCGAGCCGTCAGCCGATGCGGGCTTGCAGATGTTCAGGGTTTTGCCCCCCTCGACCCAATATACGAATATGTCCGAATCGGTCGACTCGGCATATTCGGTGCCGGTCAGCGGCTTGCAGGTGTAGGCGAGCATCGAGCCGTCGGGCGACCAGGCAATCTCCTCCATGTCGAAGTAGGGGGCCAGCGGAGCGTCCCACTGCGCACCCTCCATTATGTCGCGTGCGCCGGCGATTTTGCCGCCGGCGACCTCGCCGACGAATATGTGGCGGTACTCGCCCTCATCCCAGTAGTCCCAGTGGCGGGCCATCAGGTCGTCGTAGATGCGCGCGGCCGAATGGGGCATATCCTTGTGCACGTCGGCCGAGCGGCGGTCGGCAGTCTGCACCGTCTGCACCCACCATATGGCTGAGCCGTCGGCCGTTATGCCGAATCCCTCGACATCGGGCATATCGCCGCAGCAGACAATCTCCTCGGCACCGCTTCCGTCGGCATTCATCGACCACACGTGCGACTTGCCGCTGCGGTCGGAGAGGAAATAAATCTTCGTGCCGTCGGCCGACCATGCGGGCGAGGAGTTGTTGGATTCGAAGCCGGTGAGCTGACGCACCTGGTGCGAGTCCATGTCCTCGGTGTATATGGCCGTCACGCCGCGATTTTCACCCATATTGTAGTGGGTGACGGTGTAGAGCAGCGTCTGCCCGTCGGGCGAGAGCGACGACGAGCCGGCGCGGCCCATCTTCCACATCACCTCGGGCGTGAATACGCCGGCCTCTATCTCGGCAGCCGTCAGGGCGTTGTCGATTTCGAGCGGCTGCGGTCGTTTTTCGTCGCACGCGGCAGCCATAACTGCAATAGCCATAAGCAGGATAAATTTCTTCATATCGTTTGCAAAATTTGTTCAGTTTGCGGTTTGTTGCAACGGATTTAACAAAGTTCCGAAAAAAAATCGTAATTTTCAACTCCGATGCAACTTTCGGTGCGGCCGCTGCGTCTAATGGGGAAAAACTAATCGAAAATGGAGAATCGAAACGACAAAATCGAGGATTTCGAGCTCTTTGCCGCCGAGCACCGCCGCATCATAGCCAAGGTGTGCTGGATGTATGCCGACGACGATGACGGCTGGCAGGACCTGTGTCAGGAGGTGCTGATAAATCTGTGGCGCGGATTCGACTCCTTCGAACGGCTTTCGAAAGCCTCGACATGGGTGTGGCGCGTGGCGGCGAATACCTGCATATCCTGCTCGCGGCGCGACGGCCGCCACAAGGGTACGCTTCCGCTGCCCGTCTGCGCCACCATGCCCGACGACGAACCTCGGCGCACGGAGCGTCTGCGCGAACTGCACGAACTGATAAACCGTCTGGAGCACCTCGACCGCACCATAGTGATGATGTGGCTCGACGAGTACTCTTACGACGAGATAGCCTCCGTAACGGGTCTGCCGCGCAACAGCGTCGCCTCGCGGCTGCACCGCGCCAAGGATAAACTTGCACGAATGGCAAAAAAATAAAAAAAACAGCAACAATATGGAACTCGAAGATTTGAAAAAGGGTTGGGACGAGCTCAGCGGCCGTCTCGACACAGCCGAAGACAAACTGCGCGCACTGACCGACCGCGCGACCCGCGAACGTGCCGACGACCTGCGCCGCCGGACCGAACGCAGACTGTTCCTGCCGATAGTGGCGGCCGGGCTGCTGCCGCTGCTGATGTACAACCTCTGCAACATAGTCGGCGTGGAGCTGAACACATTCTGTCTGGTTGCGCTCGTGCTCTTCATCGCATTCGCACTGGTCAACAACCTCTCGCTGCTGGTGCAGCTGCACGACATCGACCCCATACGCTCCACCGTCAGCGGGATATGCCGCCGCACACGCCGTCTGCGCCGCCAGCTGCTGTGGGGCGTGGCCGTGCAGCTCGTGCTGATGTTCGCGCTGGTGCTGTCGTTAGTCATCTGCATCGTTAAAAGCGATATAGCCGACAGAGAGGCTGTTATGTACGGATTCTGGGGCGGACTTGCCGTCGGACTTCCCATAGGCCTCTACCGGTTCATGCGCATCTACGGCGACATCGTGAATATGGAGCACTCGTTCCGCGGAATAGATAACGAACCCGAATAAAAATTTGCAAAATCGCACTCTGAGAGTTTTTTTTGCACAAAACGACACATCCGATGAAGTATATCTATATATTTGCATTTGTGGCAGCGGTTGCGGCGGCAGCGTTCGCAATCGTGCGCAACAACCATGAAACAACTGAAAACAAAGCAGATATGAGCAACGAAAAGAAACTCTATGCCGTAATCGAGACCGAGAAAGGTACGATGAAGGCCGAACTCTACGCCGATGCCACTCCGGGCACGGTAGCAAATTTCGTCGACCTGGCCTCTCACGGATTTTACGACGGCCTGACATTCCACCGTGTCATTCCCGACTTCGTCATTCAGGGCGGCTGCCCGCGCGGCGACGGAACCGGCGGTCCGGGCTACACCATCAAGTGCGAGACCTCGGCGCCGCGCCAGTACCACGACCGCGGAGTGCTGTCGATGGCCCATGCAGGCCGCGACACGGGCGGCTCGCAGTTCTTCATTTGCCTGAACCGCGAGAATACGCAGCATCTCGACGGCCGCCACACATGTTTCGGCCGCGTGGTCGAAGGGTTGGATGTAATCGACGACATCCGCCGCGGCGACCTGATGCTCTCGGTGCGGATAGTCGAGGAGTAGAGGCGGTGTAATTAACAATTAGAAATTAGCAATTTTCATGCGCTGCGAGGCCGCGCCATAATTTTGAATCTTGACATGCGTCGCAGAGCTCTGCGACGCATGTCGTGCGGGACGGATTCTGCATCTTACATATGCAATTAATATGAAAAGAATCATACCGTAGCCGGTATGATTCTTTTCATGATTCAAAAGTATTTTCAGATTGCTATTTGAGTTTAATGTTGGGTATGCATGACAGATTCGCAGCAATCTGTTCGGAACCATCAAATTTGAAAGTTATGGTTCCGTCCGTATCGAATAGGTACCAGCCATCGTACATACTGAAATTATCCCATTCAATCCATCCGAATTTGCAGTTTGCATAGCAGTTGTAGTTTTGAAGCTCCATTCGTGTGAGAGGCTTGCGAATCTGCAATCCGTCGATAACCCACGTGTGATTTGTGTTCAACTCTCCGCTGTCGCTTCTTGTCTGTTCGGAATATTTTCCCATGCAGAAAACCAGATACTTGTTAGCCAACGACGGCCTCACATTCGTGTAGATGAGTTTTGAAGTGGAGCTGCTCATATCGACACCTATGCTTTTCATATAAGAAGCCGCATTTGAGGTAGTTGTGCTGCCGCCGTTTTCGTTAAAAGTGGTTTTGGTTCCATTGGCCAGTATCTTCAGCAGATAACCGACCTCCTTGGCCTGCGGGGTATCGGGATCATATTGTGCAGCATTAAAGCTGTAAGGGTTGAAGTAGCTGTCATAGACATAATCCCAGTTTATATTGCGACCCAAATCAGAGCTATATATTGTCGGACGCAGATATGAGCAGATTGTAGCCAGTGCAACATTTACGCATCCGGCAGGGAAATGACCATGATGCACCTCCGTATCATACTTCTTCAATGTAGTCTCAGGTATGAACTGATTGCACGGCCAGCCTTGTATAAGACGCGTATTGCCACACAAAGGTCCTACTGCCGTGAGGAGAGTGCCTTCGGGAACGGTCTGTACCTTAATATCATATCCGTCTTTTATATAGGTACTTCCGATTTTATTTGAAAAATCGAATTTGTCGGTTGAAATTCCCAGCGTCTGGCAAACCCTTTTAAGGGTCGTTTCTCTGAGTTCGGCCGTAATCTCGTTGCATTTCTCAATATACTTCAATGCTATCCAATGAGCCCGCGTCATCATAAGCTGCATCGGGCCGTTTTCTTTAAGCATCTGCGTGTCGGCATTCGGGGCATATGCCAGAACTTCGGGATAACGGGAATCTCGGCACACTACGGCTATACCGGAATCGCCATTGTCGCCGAGGCCGAGGCTTACCACGCTGAATACTGTCGCGGCGCCTGTGTTGTCAAATCTGGTAGGCACACCGTCGATGTTGTCAAGTGCGTAATTGTCAACTATTCTAAGCGTATTTGCTCTCGTTGAATATGTCTCGGTTGAAGGAGCGTCCTGCGAGGCGAATGTTTCGACAATCTGCAGTACTTCATCATCCGAGAGCGTGTACGTTTTGTCTGCCATCAGGCTTATGGCCTCCTCTCCGGTTAATTCGGCAATCATTCTGTCAGGTCCGCTCGTAAAGCTGTCATCATTCGAATCATTGGCGGTGCATGACGCAAGAACGGATGCGACGCAAACTGATAAAATTACAAAAAACTTTTTCATTTGATTTTAGGTGTTAGTTTGTTCTACGAATATATAAATTTTCTTGCTGTTTTCCAAATTCAATCAATGAATAAATATCGGGCCACCTTGTTAATATATCAACACGATGTTTGGAAATATAAATATGTAACTATTATGCATCCGCAGGACAAAGACTGCGTAATTCAAGATGCTGCGCGGCGGTGCAATTAGCAATAAAAAAAAGGGCCTCCGCGATGCGGAAGCCCTAAAAAGTGTTCGGCTTGTGTACTACTTGTTGATGATAGCGGCCCTGTTGGCCTTGTATTCCTTCTCGCCGAACGGCTGTACGGTGTCGCCGTAGCTGTCGTACTTGAGCTTGTCTGCGTTCACGCCGCACGAAACAAGATACTTGTAGACATTCTTTGCGCGGCTCTCCGAGATGCGCTTGTTGACATTGGCGGTGCCGGTCTGCTTGTCAGCGTAGCCGCTGATGGTGTAGACGGTATTCTGGTCGCCGGCCTTGATGTCGTCAGCGATGAGTGCCAGACGAACCTTGTCGGTAGCGGTGAGCTGTGCCGAACCGAGGTTGAAGAATATTGCGTTGCCCTGTGCGAAGATGCCCTTCGATGCTGCTGCGGCACGTGCTGCGGCCTCATCGGCTGCTGCCTGAGCTGCTGCTGCGCGAGCTGCTGCACGAGCTGCCTCGTCCTGAGCCTTGGCTGCTGCCTCCTCGGCTGCCAGACGGGCTGCGTTGGCCGATGCCAGAGCATCGCGCAGTGCTGCTGCCTCGTCGACATACTTCTGGAAGTCGGCCTGGGTGTAAGCCTTGTCCCAGCCGCGCTTGTTGAAGCGGTAGTTAAGACCGAAGGTGAGGCTGTATGCGCTTGCAAGGTTGCTCTTGCCATAGACGCCGATGGGCATGCCCTTCTCGCGGAACATCCATGCCTTGAGCTCGACGGTGAAGTCGAACTTCTTGCTCAGACGAAGACGGTTCTGAAGACCGAAGTCGGCTGCAAAGTAGCTGTTGGTGCCGCCTGCGAGGGGATACTTCTCCTGGAAGCTGTCGGTGAAGCGCGATACCTGGCAACCGAAGCCGGCGAAGATGACTGCCGAGTAGAAGCGGTCGTCGCGATAGCCGCCGATCCAGTTGGAGAGGTGGAACATCACGTCAAGGTGAGGGAACATGTAGGGCCACTTTACAGAGGTGCCGTTAACCTCGCCATAGGGGAAGTTGGCGAACTGTCCGCCCTGAAGCTGGATGCGGGCTCCGACGATGGGGTGGAACCACTTGGTGAAGGCTACCTCGCCCTCGATGCCGATGCGGTCGCCGAATGCGCCCTCGGAGGGACCGCCCGATACATCGCGAACGGCCGTGTTGACGCCTACGCCGATGCTAACCTCCCAGTTGTCCCAGAACTTGTTGGAGGTGTGGCCGGGCCAGCTGGTCTTCTCCTGCGCGGTTGCCGTGAAAGCCATCGCGGCAATTGCAAATGCGAAAAAGATCTTTTTCATAGCAAAAAATTATTAGATTTTAACGAATTTGTTCACAGTAAAACTGTCTGCACATATTTGTTGCCCACAAATTTATGCCAAATTTCGCACATTAGCAAAAATATCGACGAAAAAAAACAAAAACCAGCCCTTTGCAACGATTCCGGCGCCTCTTTTTTCGGGGCGCCGGAATCGTTGGCCGGGGATTGAAACAGGTGCGCTATCCGCATTTGGAGTAGCCGCACGACATGCAGGTCAGGCAGCCGTTCTGGTAGGCCATATTCTCCTGGCCGCACTGAGGACACTTGCCCTTGGAGCGGGTGCCGTCGCTGATATACTGCTTCAGAGCGCGCTCAACACCGTTTTTCCACGTGTTGATGGTCTCGCTGTCGAGGTGAAGAGAGCCGATGAGCGAGACGACATTCTCGATGGGCATGCCCTGGCGGAGCACTCCCGAGATGAGCTTGGCATAGTTCCAGAACTCCTCGTTGAACAGACGCGAGATGCCGCCGATGGTGTTCTTGTAGCCGTAGCGGTCGACATAGCGGAAGTCGTAGCGTTTGGAGCCGTCCTCCTCGCGGACCTTGAGGATCTGACCCTTGGTTATCTTGCGGGGGATGTACATGGCATCCTCCTCGATTTTACCGGTGAAGATTTCATAGGGACGGCCGTCCTTAAGGCCTACGAAGGCTATCCAGTCCTCGGAGCCGTTCTTGAAGCGGACGATGTCGGCAGGAATCGACGCCGGGCGCTTGAGGCTGGCGGCAGGCTGCTCGGGGGCGCTCTTCTTCTTGGAGCCGGCATCGAGCAGCACGCCCGAGCGGCAGCCGTCGCGGTAGACGGTCACGCCCTTGCAGCCGCACTCCCACGCCGTGCGGTAGACGTCGGCCACCAGCGCCTCCGACACGCTGTTCGGGAGGTTGACCGTAACCGATATGGAGTGATCGACCCACTTCTGGATAGCTCCCTGCATGCGGACCTTGGCGACCCAGTCGATGTCGTTGGCCGTGGCGCCGTGGTAGGGCGAAGAGGCCAGAAGCTCGGCAAGCTCTCTGTCCGAAAGCTTCTCCAGGCGAGCTGCATCGCAGCCGTTGGCCGCAGCCCACTCCACGAACTTGTGGTGGTAGACGTTGTACTCCTGGAACTTCTCGCCGGTCTCGTCGACATAGTCGACATGAGTATCCTTGTCCGACGGATTTATCTTGCGGCGGCGCTTGTAGACAGGGCGGAAGACAGGCTCGATGCCGGAGGTGGTCTGCGACATGAGCGAGGTGGTGCCCGTGGGGGCGATGGTCAGCATGGCGATGTTGCGGCGGCCGACCTGGCACATGCGCTCGTAGAGCGACGGGTCGGCCTCGCGCAGGCGGGCAATCATCGGGTTGTTCTGCTCCCTGGCGGCATCGAAGACAGGGAACGCGCCGCGCTCGGCAGCCATCTCGACAGAGGCACGGTAGGCCTCGACGGCGAGGGAGCGGTGAACGGTAACGGCAAAGTCGATGGCCTCGTCGGAGCCGTAGCGCAGCCCCAGAGCCGCGAGCATGTCGCCCTCGGCGGTGATGCCCAGACCCGTGCGGCGGCCCTTGAGGGCCATGTCGCGAATCTTCTCCCACAGCTGCTGCTCCACGCGGCGGATGTCGGCATCCTCGGGGTCGGCTGCAACCTTGGCGATAATCTGCTCGACCTTCTCGAGCTCCAGGTCGATGATGTCGTCCATCATGCGCATGGCCTTGGCCACGTGAGCCTTGAACTTGTCGAAATTGAACGATGCCTTGGCCGTGAAGGGCTCGTCGACATAGCTGAAGAGGTTTATGGCAAGCAGGCGGCACGAGTCGTAGGGGCAGAGCGGAATCTCGCCGCAGGGGTTGGTCGAGACGGTGCGGAAACCCTCCGATGCGTAGCAGTCGGGAACGCTCTCGCGGATGATGGTGTCCCAGAAGAGCACGCCGGGCTCGGCCGACTTCCAGGCGTTGTGTATAATCTTGTTCCACAGCTTTTTGGCATCGATGTCGCTGACATACTTGGGATTGTCCGAATCGATGGGGAACTGCTGGCGGTAGCTCTTGCCGTCGATTGCCGCACGCATGAACTCGTCGTCGATTTTAATCGAGACGTTGGCGCCAGTGACCTTGCCCGTGTCGACCTTGGCGTCGATGAAGCGCTCGGCATCGGGGTGCTTGATTGAGAGCGAGAGCATCAGCGCGCCCCGGCGGCCGTCCTGGGCAACCTCGCGCGTGGAGTTCGAGTAGCGCTCCATGAAGGGCACGATGCCCGTGGAGGTGAGGGCCGAGTTGAGAACCGGACTGCCCGTGGGACGGATGTCCGAAAGGTCGTGGCCGACGCCGCCGCGGCGTTTCATGAGCTGCACCTGCTCCTCGTCCATGCGGAAGATGCCGCCGTAGGAGTCGGCCGGGCGCTTGTGGCCGATGACGAAGCAGTTGGACAGCGAGGCTACCTGGTAGTCGTTGCCGATGCCGGTCATGGGTCCGCCCTGCGGAATGGCGTAGCGGAAACCGTCGAGCAGCTCGAAGACCTCGTCGGCCGTCATGGGAGAGGGGTACTTGCGCTCGATGCGGGCAATCTCGGCCGCAATGCGGCGGTGCATGTCGGCGGGAGTCTTCTCGTAGATGTTGCCGAACGAATCTTTGAGCGCATACTTGGTCACCCATACCTGCGCGGCCAGCTCGTCGCCGCCGAAGTAAGCCTTGGAGGCCTCGACGGCCTCGGCGTAAGGCACGGTAACTGCGGACTTACCGTTTTTGCAATTCTCTGACATATTAAGGGTTACGTTTGTTTGTCGGTTGCAGTGCGGACAACTCGCCGCAACGGAGCAAGCTCCGGATGAGGGCGGATTATCACGATGCAAAATTGACAATTTTAACCGAGATAGAACAGATGCCGGCGGGCGACTTGTCAACAAATTATCTACATTTTCGGCACACCCCGCCGCAGGGCCTTTCAGAGCCCTATTTCTCCATAGCCTCGCTGGCCGGGCGGCCCTGCGAAAGAAGCTCGGCCATGCGGCGCATGCGGGGCGCCACGTGTTCGAAGAAGAGACGGTAGCCGTCGCAAAGAGCGTTGCGAAGCTGGCCGTCGGCCGAGGGGAAGCGGTGCTCGGGGCACTCGCCGCGGCAGGCGAAGAGCCAGCGGCAGTTGCGGCACTCGCTGCTCAGGCCGTTGTGCTTGGCGGCGCCGAAGTCGGCCATGCGGCGCGACATGAAGGCTCCGGCAAGGCTGTCGGTAGAGATGTTGCCCAGGCGCATGCGCTGGCCCACGAAGCGGTCGCAGGGGTAGATGTCGCCGTTGCGCTCGACGGTGAGCGAGTCGCCGCACGACTCGCAGAAGGCGCACAGTGCAGGGTTGACCCCCATCCACTGGGCCAGGGTGACGTCGAACAGCTGCACGAAACAGCGCCCCACATCGCCGCGGAACCACTCGTCGAAAATGTCGCACATATACTCGCCGTAGGCGCGGGAGCCGACAGACCAATCGGCAACGCTGCCCGCCGAATCGTCGGGAAGGGCTATGCGCCGGTAGCCGCCGGCGGAGGTGTCGATGCGTTCGATGACGGGCATGAACTGCATGAAGCGGCTGCCGAGGCTCTTGAGAAAGAGATAGGTCTCGCGGCCGCGGCCCTCGCAGGCGCGGCTGACGGCAGTCATGGTATTGAACTCGACGCCGTGGCGAACAAGATGCTCCAGACCTCGCATAACGCGGTCGAAGGTCGGGTTGCCGCCGCGGTCGCGGCGGTAGCGGTCGTGGATATCGCGAGGGCCGTCGACAGAGATGCCAACCAGGAAGTTGTTGTCGCGGAAGAAGCGGCACCACTCGCCGTCGAGAAGCGTGCCGTTGGTCTGGAACGCGTTCTCGATGCGCCGTCCGCCGGCATAGCGGTGCTGAAGCTCGACGGCGCGGCGATAGAAGCCCAAACCCGCCAGCACGGGCTCGCCCCCGTGCCAGACGAACGAGACGGTGTCGGTGCGCGTGCTGCGGATATAGTCGCGGATGTAGGCCTCGAGCGTATCGAAGCTCATCACGGCGCCCGGCGCCGCGGGGACCTTGTCGAGATAGTAGCAGTAGTCGCAATTCAGATTGCAGGCCGAGCCAACGGGCTTGACCATGGTGGCGAAGCTCACGGGACGCTGACGCTTGACAACGTCGTCGAAGCGCAGGTAGCTGTTGTCGGGTCGCTGCGGCATGGGTCAGAGAATTTTTTGCATGAACAGCGCATCGCCCCACCCCTCGTGGCCGGCGAACCAATCGCGGCGGCGGCCGGCGCACTCGAAGCCGCAGCTGCGGAACAGCGCCTCGCTGGCTTCGTTGTGCGCCGCGACGGTGCACCACAGCTGGTGCATGCCCAGCGAGGTGCGGCAGTAGTCGCACAGCAGCCTCAGAGCCGAGGAGGCATAGCCGCGGCGGCGGTCGGCAGGGTTATATATAAGTATTCCCACCCCGGCGCGGCGGTTCAGGGCGTCGAACTCGAACAGGTCGACAGCGCCGATGCAGCGGCCCTCAACGGTCTCTATCATAAGGCGCAGGCGACCCGTGGAGACGACATCGCCCCCCTCGAGCACGAACATCTCGACACTGTGGCGCGAGACGGGCACGGGCCTGTCGCCTGCAGGCCACACCGACGGGTCGTTCTCCCAGAGGTAGATGCGGTCGATATCCTGCGGCTCGACGGCGCGCAGGCGGCATGACGAATTGCTCAGAGGCATGGCTAAAGGCCTATGATACGGTTGCGGATGAGCATGGCGGCACCCAGGGCACCGGCATTCTCGCTCATCTTCGAGACACGGAACTTGGTATCCTTGTAGACCAGGTTGAGCGAGTATTTGTTGGTGGCCGACTTGAGCGGCAGCATCAGATAGTCGCCCGCAGCGGCCAGATTGCCGCCGACGATGACGGTCTCGGGATTGAAGGTGTTGATGAGGAAGGCCACCGCGCGGCCGGTCTTCTCGCCCGCCTCCTCGATGAGTTCGATGGAGAGGTTGTCGTCGTTCTTGGCCGCGGCGATGATGTCGTCGATGTGGATGCTCTCGCCCCGGTCGAACTTCTCGCGAAGGATGGAGTTGACGCCCGAGCGCAGCTTGTCGACCATCTTGTCCTCGATGGCAACGCCCGAGACCTCGGTCTCAAGGCAGCCCTTCTTGCCGCACGAGCAGATTATCTCGTTGTCGAAGAACGGTATGTGGCCGAACTCGCCGGCAAAGCCGCTCTTGCCGTAGTAGAGGCGGCCCTCGGCCACGATGCCCACGGCCACGCCGCGTCCCAGATGCAGGTAGAGCACGTCGCGCTCCTCCTTAGAGCGGCCGCAGGTGTATTCGGCATAGCAGCGGGCGCGGGTGTCGTTCTCGAACAAAACGCGGATGCCCGTGCGCTTGCTGAAGATGTCGCGCAGAGACTCCTCGCACGAGGTGAAGTATTTGTAGCTGCGGCCCGTGGCCGGATTCACGCGGCCGGCGATGCAGACGCCCATGCCCAGAATCTTGCTGCGCTCAACGCCGCAGCCCGAGATGAAGTGCTCGATGTTGGAGCAGATGCGCTCGAGGCACTGCGGACGGTCCTGAAGCTCGAACGAGGGGTCGATATGTTCGCGGATGATGTTGTTGTGAAGGTCGGTGATGACGTAGCCCATGTTGTCGCGGCCGATGTTGACCCCGGCGAAATAGATGGCCGCGCCCGCCAGACCGAATATATTGGGACGGCGGCCTCCAGGGGTTTCGACCTTGCCCAGGTCGATGACTATCTTGTCGTCGACAAGCTCCTGAACCAGCTTGGTCATGGTCGGAACGCTGATGTGCAGCTCCTTGGTCAGCTCCGAAAGGGTGCACTCGCCGTTGGCGGCCATGTAGGCTATGATGTTGCGTTTGAGCAGGATATTTTTATGCGAGATGCCGTTGCGCGAATCGGAGGCATCGCAGTAAAAAAATTCGGTCAGGGATGTCATCTGGAATCGTATTTTTATAAAACTTTACAAAAGTAATGTAATTTTTTTAATAAATAGCAAGCCGACTCCCTTTTTTTATAAAAAACAAAAGCGGATTTTCCCATAAAACAGAGAAAATCCGCCTGTTCGGACAACGGCACCTCTAAAGCGTCGACTTGGACTCGACCTGCGCCTCGGCAGATACCTTCTTGATGAGGCCCTGAAGGACGGTGCCGGGACCCGCCTCGGTGAACATGTCGACTCCGTCGGCAAGCATGCGGCGAACAATCTGCGTCCAGCGGACAGGCGCGGTCAGCTGCGCGATGAGGTTGGCCTTGATTTCGGCGGGGTCGGTGTGCGGCTCGGCGTCGACATTCTGGTAGACGGGGCACGAGGGGGTGTGGAAAGGCGCCTCCTCGATAGCCTTGCGCAGCTCCTCCTCGGCGGGAGCCATCAGCGGCGAGTGGAACGCTCCGCCGACGGGCAGACGCAGCGCACGGCGGGCGCCGGCTGCCTTGGCCTTCTCGCAGGCGGCATCGACGGCCTCGATCTGGCCCGAGATGACCAGCTGGCCGGGGCAGTTGTAGTTGGCGGCAACCACCGTACCCTCGGTCTCGGCGCAGATGCCCTCGACAACGGCGTCGTCAAGAGCCAGCACGGCAGCCATGGTGCCCGGGCACGACTCGCAAGCCTTCTGCATGGCAGCGGCACGCTTCGAGACCAGTCGCAGACCATCCTCGAACGAGAGAGCGCCGGCAACCGTCAGAGCCGAGAACTCGCCCAGCGAGTGGCCCGCAACGGCGTCGGGCTTGGCTCCCAGAGCCACGGCCGTGATGACCGAGTGGAGGAAGACGGCCGGCTGGGTCACGTCGGTGCGCTTGAGCTCTTCGGCAGTGCCCGAGAACATGATTTGAGTGATGGGAAAGCCCAGAATCTCGTCGGCCTTGTCGAAGAGAGCCTTGGCCTCGGGAACGTTGTCGTAGAGCTCCTTGCCCATGCCGGTGAACTGTGCACCCTGGCCCGGAAATACGTATGCGTGTTTCATAAAAAATCAAAAAATTTAAGGGCCGCAGGACCCGTTAATCAAAATTGTGCGCCGCGCGGCAGAAACATTTTTCAGCGGCGATGCAAAGATAATCAATTTTATTTATATATTTGCACCTGCAAGGGTTTCCCGAACGGCGGCAGGTTTACGCCTCAGGGAATTAAACGGGAATGCAGTGAAAGTCTGCAACAGTTCCCGCTGCTGTAAGTCCCGGTTCGCAGCAATGGTCGTGACGGACATCCGCACTGCACCAGACGCAGAACCGCAGCGCATCTTAAGCCACTGCTCCGCAAAGGGGCGGGAAGGCGCGCCAAAGGACGAGTCAGAATACCGGCCCGGGCACCCGCAGGCTGCTGTGGCAGCAGGCGGCGAATCTTCGGATGCGCATTGCGGTGAACGATGCAGCCGGCAAGCCGGGTTATCAGCCGAATATCACCGTTACGCACTCCGTCTGCAGGACCTAAATCCTGCAAAGCCCGCGGTGTGCGGCAGCACCAAAGGCCCGGACGGAAAACGTGACGCGGAGCAGCGGCAGAGCCGGAAAAGGTGCGGCAAAGGACATCATCATTTCACATCGGAAGATTCGGTTTCGGAGACGGAATCGATTTTTTTATTGTAATGCAATTATGTACTTTAATATATAAGGCATCAGGAGCGGGCTGCATGATTGCAGGTCGTGAGGCAGATGCCGGATTGCATAAGTATATAACCGCGACTTTAATTTATTTATTAATAGGTATGATGAAAAAACTTTTTCTGTTCGCACTGGCTGCCGCGACGCTGGCGGCCTGCGAGAAGGGCGAAGGCGGCCCCGGCGAGGGCGACGGCCAGGACGACAACACGGTGGTGATAGGCTTCGAGCAGCTCGTGGACTTCCGCGGCAAGACTATCGTGCCCGGCGACATAGAGGTCGAGGGCGGATACGTCTCCCAGGCTCACCACGACGTCTTCTGGGGCAAGGAGTATGCAGAATTCGACGACTTCTGGGAGGAGAACTCCTACACGGGACTGCTCTTCGGCTCGGCAGACGGACTGGCGATGTTCGGCAGCTACTACTCCGACTCGCAGAGCTGGGGTTATGTATACGACCAGTGGGCCGGATTCGCCGTGTCGAAAAACTGCAACGACACGGTCACCGCCGTGGACTACGCTAACCAGTTCTCGGCATATGCCAAGAAGGGCGCCAAGGGAACCGACACCTTTGCCGTGGCATACAGCAGCGCATGGCAGAAGGAGTACATGGAGGTGGAGTATGCCGTGCCGACAATAGTATTCCGCGAGCCGGTAACGGTGCGCTCGCTCTGGATAACCGCCTCGTCGGTGGCATGGCCCTATGAGACCACGTCCGACCAGGCGCAGACGGTGACAATAACCGCAATGCGCAACGGCGACAAGGTGGCCGAGAAGGTCGTGGCGCTGGTCGACGCCCAGGGCAACAAGCTCTCGGACTGGACCGAGGTGACGCTATTCACCGAGCCGGCAGACCGTCTGGAGATAGAGTTCACGGGCGACGACGAGCTCTACCCATCGTACTTCTGCATAGACGAGATTACGGTCGAGCTGCCTGAGAAATAAGACGGAGAGATTATTCGGAGGTTGGTTCTTCGTCGGCCGCTGTCGCTATGGCGACGGCGGCTTTTTCTACTCCATGGCGCTGAAGAGCACCTCCACATCGCCCGCGCCAACCGCAGCGGCAAGACCCGACGGGTCGGCGATGCGGCCCAGACGTATGTAGGAGTAGGAGCTCTGGAAGGTGGCATAGAAGAGCACCAGGCAGTCGCCGCTCCAGACCATAAGGTCGCCGGCGCGGATGGTGCCGGGACGCTCGGCAGTGCCGGGAAGCGCTGCGGGAAGGTCGGCATACTTCTCGTTGCCGTTGAGTTCGCTCATGCGCAGCTTCAGCGGCAGCATGCCGGCAAAGGCGCGGGAGGCGGCATTGTCCTCGAGCTCGGCAACGAACTGCGAGTCGGAAACGGTTACAAGGATCGAAAGGTTCATATCGGTTTGCTCATCATTGCTGCCGCCGGGATTTTCGGTCGCACCGCCGCCGGGCTGCCAGGTGCCGGGGCGGCCCTCAGTCTGGTCGTCGCCCGGGGTGCCGCAGGCTGAAAAGGCGGCCGAAAAGAGAAGGCCCAGGGCCGAGAGGAGGCATGGAAGTGCGTATCGCATAGCGTTATCTGCAATTTCGGTTATCGGGTGCGGCGGAGGCTTTACGCGCTCAGCATTCATGTCCGCACGGTTTTAACGGGTGCAAAAATAGGATATTTTGCGTTGCGTGCAACAGCTCCGCAGTCGATAATATTGCAAAATCGGCGGCAGGAGCGTGGAAAATCGAAAAATTATCAGTAATTTTGCACGCAACAAAAATTCAAGGCCCTATGTCGTTTATTGATGAAAGGGTACAGCCCGAAGGTTTGACCTTCGACGACGTTCTGCTCGTACCCGCCTACTCGAATGTGTTGCCGCGCGAAGTGTCGCTTCGCAGTCGTTTCTCGCGAAACATACACCTGAACATACCGATAGTCTCGGCCGCCATGGACACCGTGACCGAGGCTCCGCTGGCTATAGCTCTGGCGCGCGAGGGCGGTATCGGCGTGATTCACAAAAACATGTCCATAGCCGAGCAGGCGGCGCACGTGCGCCGCGTGAAGCGTGCCGAAAACGGCATGATTTACGACCCGATAACCATCTCGGAGCAGAATACAGTGGGCGATGCCCTCGAGCTGATGCACGAGAACAAAATCGGCGGAATTCCGGTAGTGGACAGCGACCGCCGTCTGGTGGGCATAGTCACCAACCGCGACCTGCGCTTCCAGCGCGACATGAAGCGCCGCATAGGCG
Source organism: Alistipes sp. (assembly GCA_022511345.1). Classification (GTDB taxonomy): domain Bacteria; phylum Bacteroidota; class Bacteroidia; order Bacteroidales; family Rikenellaceae; genus Alistipes. The sequence continues at coordinate 64,296 of JAFLRR010000006.1, read as the reverse complement.
AGGTGATGACCCCGGGCGACAAGCTCATAACCACCCACAACCCCGCGCTGGAGCACGCCTCGGAGGTGCTGCTGAACAACAAAATAGAGAAGCTGCCGGTGGTCGACGCCGACAATAGGCTGGTGGGACTCATCACCTACAAGGACATAACCAAAGTGCAGGATCACCCCTCGGCCTGCAAGGATTCGAAAGGTCGTCTGCGCGTGGCGGCCGGCGTGGGAATCACGGCCGACGCCATGGAGCGCGTGGCGGCGCTGGTAGCCGAGGATGTCGACGCCGTGGTGCTCGACTCGGCGCACGGACACTCGGCTAATGTGGTCAACATGCTGCGCGAAATCAAGGCCAAATATCCCTCGTTGGACGTGGTGGTCGGAAACGTCGCCACGGCCGAGGCGGCCAAAATGCTCATCGAAAACGGCGCCGACGGCGTGAAGGTCGGCATAGGCCCCGGCTCCATCTGCACCACGCGCGTGATTGCTGGCGTGGGCGTGCCGCAGCTGTCGGCCATATACGACGCGGCGAAGGCTGCCGAGGGCAGCGGTGTGCCCATCATCGCCGACGGAGGTCTGCGCTACTCGGGCGACCTGGTGAAGGCACTGGCGGCGGGCGGCGACTGCGTGATGATTGGTTCGATGTTCGCCGGTACGGAGGAGGCTCCGGGCGAGACCATCATCTACAACGGCCGCAAGTTCAAGAGCTATCGCGGCATGGGTTCGATAGATGCCATGAAGGCCGGTTCGGCCGACCGCTACTTCCAGAAGGGCGAGGTGAACGTCAACAAGCTCGTCCCGGAGGGAATCGTTGCGCGCGTGCCGTTCAAGGGTGCGCTGAGCGAAACGGTCTACCAGTTGGTGGGCGGCATACGCGCCGGCATGGGCTACTGCGGAGCGAATGATATAGACACGCTCAAACATGCGCAGTTCATACGAATCACAGCCTCGGGAATGCAGGAGAGCCATCCGCACGACGTGGCCATAACGCGCGAGGCGCCCAACTATTCGAGCGAGCGGTAAGAGATATGACTACTTCAGGCATAATCAGGTTTTTGCAGTGGACTATCATAGTGCTGCTGGCCGTGGCGCTGGTACTTTATGTCGTCTTCAGGCCCGTGTGGGCAAGACCGGTAGTGATGGGGCTCGGCGCGGCATATATCATAGTCCGACTGTTCGGCCTGTGGTCCGGCAGACGGCGCCAATAGACAACAGAAAAACAAATCCGGATAAATGGAAAAAATAATCATTCTCGACTTCGGTTCGCAGTACACGCAGCTCATTGCGCGGCGCGTGCGCGAGCTGAATGTTTACTGCGAGATTCACCCCTTCAACAAGATTCCGGCGATGGACTCTTCGGTGCGCGGCGTGATTCTCTCGGGAAGCCCCTACTCGGTGCGCGACCAGGTGGCTCCGCGTCCCGACCTGTCGCAAATTAAGGGCAAGTTGCCGCTGCTGGGCGTCTGCTACGGAGCGCAGTATCTGGCCTACGCATACGGCGGCGACGTGATGCCGGCGCCGAGCCGCGAGTACGGACGCGCAATGCTCACGGTGGGCGACAAGGATGACGAACTGATGAAGAATCTGCCTGCAACGACGCAGGTGTGGATGTCGCACGGCGACACCATCACGGCCGTCCCCGCGAACTACCGCGTGCTGGCCAGCACCGAGGATGTTCGGCTGGCCGCATACCGCATCGAGGGCGAGCGGACATGGGCCATACAGTTCCACCCCGAGGTATACCACTCGACCGACGGCACGCAGCTGCTGAAGAACTTCGTGGTGGGAATCTGCGGCTGCGCACAGTCGTGGACTTCGGAGAGCTTCGTCGAGTCGACGGTGCGCGAACTGCGCGAAAAGCTGGGCGATGACAAGGTGGTGCTGGGTCTGTCGGGCGGAGTCGATTCGACCGTGGCGGCAGTGCTGCTGCACAAGGCCATAGGCGAGCGGCTCTACTGCATATTCGTCGACTCGGGCCTACTGCGCAAGAACGAATTCGACGACGTGCTGGAGTCGTACAAGCATATGGGTCTGAACGTCAAGGGCGTCAAGGCGCACGACCGATTCTACGGCGATCTGGCCGGCGTGAGCGACCCCGAACGCAAACGCAAAATCATAGGCCGCGACTTCGTGGAGGTATTCAACGACGAGGCGCAGCGAATCAAGGATGTGCGCTGGCTGGCGCAGGGTACGATTTACCCCGACGTCATCGAGTCGTGCTCGGTCAACGGACCCTCGGCAACCATCAAGTCGCACCACAACGTGGGCGGTCTGCCGGAGAAGATGCACTTGAAAATAGTCGAACCGCTGCGTCTGTTGTTCAAGGACGAGGTGCGCCGCGTGGGTCGTTCGCTGGGAATCAGCGAGCTGCTTATCGGCCGCCATCCCTTCCCGGGTCCGGGTCTGGCCATCCGCATACTGGGCGAGATTACGCCCGAGCGCGTGGCGATTCTGCAGGAGGTGGACAAGATTTACATCGACGCCCTGCGCCGCGACGGGCTCTACGACAAGGTGTGGCAGGCGGGAGCCATTCTGCTGCCGGTGAAGAGCGTGGGCGTGATGGGCGACGAACGCACATACGAGAGTTGCGTGGCGCTGCGCGCCGTCACCTCGACCGACGGCATGACGGCCGACTGGGTGCACCTGCCCTATGAGTTTCTGGCCGGCGTGTCGAACGACATAATAAACAAGGTCAAGGGCGTCAACCGCGTAGTGTACGACATATCGTCGAAACCGCCCGCAACGATAGAGTGGGAGTAAGACAGGGGCGCTGCGAGGATTCGCGGCGCCTTTTTCATTTGCGGCCGAAGAGCAGCGAGATGCGCTCTGAAGCAATATCTCTCCACGCGGTCGGTACTCGACCGCGGCCGCGGATGAGCCGCCGCTCCAGCGCAGCAAAAGAGGCGGCGCAGGGGCCTGTTAAGGGTTGAAAAATAGAAAAAACGCAATTGTTTGTCATCAAGCCGGCGGCGGAATGCGGAGTTTCGGATTTTTTACTATATTTGTAAAGCAGGAAAACTATAAAAATACGATACTGTATGAAAATGAAATTATTGTGGTGCTTGGCTGCGGCAGTGATGGCTGCGGCCTGCTCGAAGGATTCCGACACTGATGCCAGAGTCAAGGGCATAGCCCTCTCGTCATATCAAGTGCAGATCGAGGCCGGAAGTTCCTGCACGGTCGAGGCGACCATAACGCCCGCAACGGCACTATTCACAGCCTCGGAGATCGTTCTGCGCAATGAGGCCGGAACGCAGCCGTCCGAGGTGGAGATAATGAGCCGCACCGAGACCGGAACAAACAGAGTGCTGCTCACGCTGCGCGACACGCGCGCTGCGGCAGACGAAGAGGAGTATGTCAAACAGCTGCGCGTGGTCCACGAACCCACGGGAACGGCCTCGCAGCCGCTGACCGTGCACGGCATAAGCTCGGCTCCCCCGGCAAAGCCCCAGGTGACCGCAATAAAGCTCTCGAAGGACCTGCTGGAGTTCAAAGTCGGCGAATCGGCTACGGTCGAGGCCTCGATAACGCCGTGGAATGCCGAGTTCGCACCCGAGGAGTTCGAGCTGCTAACCACCGAGGGCCAAGAGGCCGAGTGGGTCAAAATGACCGACTGCCGCGCATCGGGAACCACGGCGGTGAGATTCACCGTGGAGGATGTCCGAACCAGCGATGAGGGCTCGATCAAATACGACTACAGCCTTGTGGCCGTGCACGTGCCCACGGGCGTGAAGTCCGAGGTGCTCAACGTGCGCACGATGCAGTACATGCCCGTGGTGCGCATTACAACCCAGGTCAACCAGAGCTCGATAACCAAAGATACGTGGGTGGATGCGATAATCGAAATCGACGGCGGCGGCAAGTTCGAGGACCTGACCGCCGAGACCCAGATAAAGGGCCGCGGAAACTCGACGTGGGGATGGGCCAAGAAGCCATATGCACTCAAGCTGGGCAAGAAACAGGAGGTGATGGGAATGCCGAAACACAAGCGTTGGTGCCTGATTGCCAACTATATAGACCTGACACACCTGCGCAACCGAACGGTCTACCACATGGGCACGGGAACATCGCTGGACTATACGCCGCGAAACGAGTATGCCGAATTCTACTTCAACGACGTATACCAGGGTCTATACCTTGTCACGGAGCAGATAAAGGAGGATGAGAACCGCGTGAACATAACCGAGATGAAGAAGACGGACAACTCGGGCGAGGCCGTGACGGGCGGATATCTGCTCGAGTTCGACACAAACTACGACGAGGACAAAAAGTTCCGCTCGACGACCACGAACATACCGGTCAACATCAAATATCCCGACCCGGAGGATATAACCGACGAGCAGTTCGAATACATTCGGCAGTATGTAAACGAGGCCGACGAGGCGATAGCCGCAGTGGCCAAGGGCGGAGACTCGCAGAGAGCCTGGGAGCTGGTGGACATGCAGTCGATGGCCGACTTCTGGATAGTCTTCGAGGTGGCCGGAAATCACGAGATACTCCACCCCAAGAGCGTATACTTCCACAAGGAGCGCGGGCAGAAGCTCACGGCCGGACCCCTGTGGGACTTCGACTACGAGACATTCATGGCCTCCGACGCCAGAAAGTGGATAAACTACCAGATAACCTCGACGTCGTTCTATCCCTGGTACAAGGACAACTGGTGGAATGTGCTGCTGATGCACGACGAGTCGTTCCGCAAGCTGGTCAAGAGCCGCTGGACGGCTGTCAAGCCATTCCTGCTGACGCTGCCGCAGTACATAACCGAGCAGAGCGAAGAGATTGAGGCGGCAGCCGAGAAGGATGCCACAAAGTGGCCCATATCGTCCATACCCACGCCGAACGACGACCGCGGAAAGTCGTTCAAGCAGGCCGTGACGCAGCTCAAGTCGACGATATCGGAGCGCATAGAATGGCTCGACTCGCAGATAAGCCAGTGGTAGCAGCTTGTGGCGCATAAGGCGCCACGGACTGGCAGACGCACGACAAAGTCCCCTCTCAGGAGGGGATTTTGCAATGAACAAGATTCGCAAAGAAAGAGATGAAAGCTATGAATCCGAGATATTTGGCACTGCTGGCCGCGCTCCTGCTGCTGGCCGCGCCCCAAACCCGGGCGGCATCGAAGAGGGATGCCCGAGGAGAAATAGTGTATCAGGACGAACAGGGCGTAATACGCTATGTTGCCGATGACAGCGAGGTGGCCGTATTCGGCGCCAACTACTGCCTGCCCTCGGCATGCGACTACCGCGCCGCACACCGCGTGGCCCCCACCCTCGAGGAGAAGAAGGCCATGATAGACGAGGACATGGCTCACTTCGCCAGGATGGGATTCCGGGCCCTGAGGCTCTCGTTCTGGGGCGACTGGGAGAACAGCGACCAGGAGGGAAACCTGCTGGACAACGAACATCTGGAGCTGCTGGACTATCTGATTTACAGAGCCTCGCAGCGCGACATACTGATGCTCTTCTCGCCCACGGTCGTGCACGCCGCATGGTGGCCCGAGGGTCCCGTGCCCATGCCCGGATTCTCGGCCCGCTACCCCAAGGCCGAGATGACATTCGACAAAAAAGCCATAGCTGCACAGCAGAACTACATGATGCAGTTTCTCGAGTACCGCAACCGCTACACCGGCCGCAGATACAAGGAGGAGCCTTGCATAATAGCCATAGAGCTGCTCAACGAGCCGGCACGGATAGACGGCCGAAATGACGAGATTCGCGAATATATCGACGCCATGACGCTGGCCATACGCCGCACGGGCTGCCGCAAGATAACCGCCTACAACATAAGCGAGAACTTCAACACGGCCCCGGCAATACGCCAGTCGATGATAGATTGCGTGCTCTACGGCTGGTACCCCACGCAGCTGAACCACGGCGCCGCGCTCTGCGGCAACATGCTGCCATATGTCGACGACTACGGTCCCATGAAAATCGAGACCGGAGCGCGGTCGAGGATGGTCTACGAGTTCGACTCGCCCGACCTGACGGTGTCGTACATGTACCCGGCCCAGGCACGCGAGTTCCGCGAGGGCGGAGTGCAGTTCGCGGCAATGTTCTCGTATGACATGCTGCGCACGGCGCAGTTCAACCTCGGCTGGCAGACGCATCTGCTCAACATGGTCTACACCCCGCGCAAGGCCGTATCGGCTATGATAGCGGTAAAGGTCATGGAGAGGCTCGAGCGCGGAGCCGACACGGGCCGCTACCCCGAAAACATGAAGTTCGCAGGCGTGGAACTCAACCCGGACAAAGACCGGAGCATATATTTCGACGGAGAGACCCTATACCACACCTCGCCGGCCGAGGATGGCCCCGTGACCGACAGACGCCTGAAGAGGATAGCCGCGACGGGCTCGTCGACGGCCGTAAAATACGACGGCACGGGAATATATTTCATAGACAAAATCGACGAGGGCGTGTGGCGCGTCGAGACATACCCCGATGTGATACAGCTCGCCGACCCATTTGCGCCGCTCGACTTTGACCGCCGCGTGCGAGTATTCGCCCTCAACCACCGCATGCACCGCATGAAGCTCTGCATAGACGACCTCGGCAAGGAGTTCACCATCACGCCGCTGGTCGGCGAGACCCCGCAGCAGAGCGTAAGCGACGGCAGCTTCAGCGTGGCCGAGGGTGTCTGCATAGTCTCGCGCCGTGAGGACTACGTGCTGCCCGAGCGAATCGGACGCACGGGCATCTCCGAGTATCACGCGGCCATCGACCGCCGCACGGCCGACGAATATCTGACCATATTCGACGCCCGCACCGACGGCGCCGAACTGCTCTATACCCGCGGCGGATTCTACAGCCCCGTATATGACAACCGGCCCTCGGAGAGCGGAGCCATGCGACTCTACTGCAGCGAGCTGACCGACAAGCCCGAGTATCGCTTCCCGGCCGACATATCGGCGCAGATGCATCTGCAGAGACGCACGGCGGCGCATGCCGCAGCGGGACTCGTGCCCCGCGCGGTGAGGATAAAGGCCAGGGCGCTGACACCCTCGACCGACCGCATGACCATAGTATTCAACGCCGAGGGCGGCGCCGCATCGGCAGCCGAGGTGATGCTCGGCCAGCAGTGGAGCATGATAACGGTGCCCCTGGCCGACTTCCGCCCCGACAGGGCGCCGCAGCTGCCGCAGGACTGGCCCGGAATAGCGCCCTACTACCGCACCGACTTCGGGTGCGGCGGAGCGGACTTCACGGCCGAAGATTTCGACCTTGCCAAAATCGAGAACATATACTTCTCGATGCGCTCGTCGAGCTATCCCGATGCCGGTGCAGGGCCCAAGGGCATAGAGGTAGAGAGCGCCGAGCTGGTATTTTAGAGCGCGCCGGCAAAGAAAACCCGCAGGTCCGGACGGATCCGGGCCGCAAAAAGACAAAACGCACCGCCCCGAATAGGGCGGTGCGCATATTTTTGCCGCACGAGCGGAATTTATTCCAGAGGATGCTCCTCGAGATAGCGGACGAGCGCCGAATTGTCGTGGTAGTACTTGATGAGGGCGTTGAGCTGGTCGTCGTCCATAAAATCGGCGCGTATGCCCTCGAGGCGGTAGGGGGCGTTCTCATCCTTGTGGAAGCCCAGAAGATTGCGGTCGAGGTACGGCAGGCGCCCCTTGTCGCGCAGGAACGAATGGAGCTGCCACAGCAGAATCGTCCAGCCGATGTTATCGGAGGCGTAGGTCATGTTGCTGTCGTGGGAGAAGCCCATGCAGTGCATGTGCTCGTGGCCTATGGCCTCCCAGCCGCTGAAGGAGGCGTAGTGGCCGTAGAAGTTGTAGTGTGCGAGTCCGAAGGTGTTGCCGCCGCCCAGACCGCCCACATTCGAGGCTGTCAGGCCGCAGTCGAAGTGGCGGGCGGACTTCATGCGCTCGAGCTCCTCGAGGTAGCGTTCGGCGGTGAACGCCACGCCGGTGTTGTCGTGGAGCGAGCCGCCGAAGACGGTCTCGAAGTTGGCCATCAGATGGCGCATCTCGGGCGTGGAGAGCATGTAGGCATAGTTGGTCAGGATGACAACCCACTCGCGGGCATAGATGGGGCGCATCTCTTCCCAGTTGTGTGTGGCGTCGTTCTCGGGCGTCCAGCCGAAGTTGGAGAAGGTCACGTCCCAGTGGCACTCTATGCGGCGAAGGCGCGCCAGGTGCTCGTCGTCGCTGACAAAGCGCGGCGACATGGACTGCAGGTCGAGGCTGTCGCACTCGAACTCGATGACATCGCCCGCGCCTGCGCCGGTGCGCAGCAGAAGGCGCTGCCCGAGCCACGAGGGGCGGAACTCGAACTGTCCGAAGCCGGGCAGCGAGTCGAAATATGCCGCCGCTATGTCGGTATCGGCATCGGGCAGGTGCAGCATGAGGGTCACATCGCGGATGGTTGCAGCCGAATAGCTCGTGATGCGCAGGCTGTCGCCGCCCAGCTGCTGAAGCTGTATGAGGCTGTCGACATTGAAGCGGCGCTGCTGCGGGTCGGTGACAACCGACGAGGGCTCGTCGAGCGAGAAGATGCGGCGCGCGTCAGTCTGCGGCAGCATGCCGAAGCTCACCGTATCGGTGCGGAAGAGCGGCTCCAGGGGGCGAACCGGCGAGCCGTCGGCCATCCGCTCCGAAGCATCGGAGGTGCAGGCCTGGAAAAGAGCCGCGAGAGCCGCGGCGAAAATTGCGAATCTGAGTCTCATAGAGCGAACATTATGAACATCTGGGCCGTGAGCACGCGCAGGAACATGACAACCGGATAGACCGTCGAATAGCTTACGGCCGGCATGTTGTTGCCCGAGGTAGAGTTGGCGTAGGCAAGCGCCGGAGGGTCGGTCATGCTGCCGGCCATGAGGCCCATGAGCGTATAGTAGTTGAGTTTTAGGTACAGGCGCGCGAAGATGCCCACGATGAGCAGCGGCAGCATGGTGATAATCACGCCGTAGCCTATCCAGCGGTAGCCGCCGCTGAGGATGGCGTCGATGAAGCCGTCGCCGGCAGCCAGACCCACGGCCGAGAGGAATAGCGCGATGCCTATCTCGCGGAGCATGAGGTTGGCGCTCATGGTGGTGTAGGTGACCAGGTGGAAGTGCGTGCCGAAGCGTCCGATGAGTATGGCCACGATGAGCGGTCCGCCGGCAAGGCCCAGCTTGACTGGCTGAGGCACGTTGAGCAGCGGAATAGACCCCAGCAGCACACCCAAGGCTATGCCGACGAAGATGGTTATGAGGTTGGGTTCGTCGAGTTTCTTGAGCGAGTTGCCCAGGACCTTCGACACCTGCTCGATGGCCTTCTCGGAGCCCACGACCATCACGCGGTCGCCGATTTGCAGCTCCATGCCCTGGTAGGGTATCAGGTCGACGCCGGCACGGTTCACACGGGTGATGTTGATGCCGTATTTGGTGCGCAGGCGAAGATCCGAGAACTTCTTGCCGTTGATTTCGGGGCGCGTGATAAGTATGCGGCGCGAAACCAACTGGCTCTCAGACGACGCGGCATCCCACGCCTCGGCCGGAACCTCGATGCGGCGGCCCATGAAGGCCGTGACGGCTTCGGAATCCTCGGCATTGCAGATGACAAGCAGCCGCTCGCCGCGCTGAAGAACGGTGTCGGCATCGGCTATCGAGATACTCTGGTCGGAATGGGCCACGCGCGAGATGACGAACTGGCGGTTAATGAGCTCGCGGATGTGGGCCACGGTGTGGCCGGCCAGAGTCTCGTTGGTGAACTCGACGGCTATCTTTTCGGCCATTTTGTGCTCGCGGCTGATGGCCTCGAGCGCCTCGTTCTCCTTCTCGAAGCGAACGCGCAGAAGGTAGCGGATGACAATCATCGAGATGATGATGCCAACCACGCCCAGCGGATATGCCACGGCGTAGCCCAACGATATGGAGGGGTCGTTGATGCCCGAGGCGTCGGTGTAGGCCTGCTGCGCGGCTCCCAGTCCCGGGGTGTTGGTCACAGCGCCCGAGAGTATGCCCACCATAGTTGGTATGGGGGTGCCGGTCAGAACATGTATCACGTAGGTTATGGCCACGCCTAACAGCACTATGGCCGAGGCCAGCGAGACGAGCGTCAGACCGCCATGCTTGAACGACGAGAAGAAGCCCGGGCCGACCTGCAGACCGATGGAGAAGACGAACAGAATAAGTCCGAACTCCTGCACGAAATGCAGCACGCTGCTATCGACAAGCATGCCGAAGTGGCTTGCCGCGATGCCCGTGAAGAGTATCCAGGTGATGCCGAGCGAGATGCCGCCCACTTTGACGCGGCCGAGAAGTATGCCGACCGTTATGACGAGCGCCAGCGTGAGCACCGTGTGTGCTATGCCGCTGCCCAGAAAGAGTTGATGTAGCCACTCCATGCGTGAAAATCCATTCTCATTAATCCGCCGCAAAATTAATATTATACTCCGAGATGCGAAAATTTGCGGCGCTATATTTTTGTCAGCCGAAGATTTGCAGCAAACGCCCCGCCAGCGGAATGACCAGCGCCGACACGGCTCCCATCAACGCTATGGCCAGCCCGCTCAGCGCTCCCTCGACGGCTCCCATTTCGACGGCGCGGGCCGTACCTACGCCGTGGGCGGCCGAACCCATGGCAAGGCCGCGGGCCTGCGGGAGCGTGACGCCCGCACGGTCGAGCACCCAGCCGCCGGCCATGCTGCCGAAGACGCCCGTCAGGAAGACCACCACCGAGGTGATGGAGACTATGCCGCCCATGGGCTCGGCTATCGAGACGGCTATGGGCACGGTGACCGACTTGGGGGCTATGGAGACGAGTATCTCGCGGCCGGCACCCATCGCCGCCGCTATGCCCACCACGCTGCCAACGCCGACAGCGCACCCGACCAGGGTAGCAGTCAGAATGGCCGCGGCATTGCCGCGGATGTGCTCGCTCTGTTCGTACATCAGGTAGCCGAGCGCCACGACCGACATGCCCAGCATGAAGTCGAGCAGGGCCGTCGCCTCGCGGTAGCGCGAATATTCGATGCCGGAAATCTTCAGAAAGGCTATCATCAGCAGGAAGGTCAGCAGCACCGGATGCAGCAGCGTGGTGCGCGTGCGGCGGTAGAGGGCCTGCGCGCCGCAGAACAGACCGATAGTGAGGGTCAGCAGAAACAGGTCGGAGCGGATGAACTGCATCATCGTTTTTCGCGGTTTTTGTATAACCACTGCATGGTGCGGCCGGTGGCCGCCAGCACCAGCACGGTCGAGACGGCGGCAGCCACGGCTATGGCCCACACATTGTCGGCAATGGCCCTGTAGGAGATTATAAGCCCCACGCCGAAGGGTACGAAGCAGAGCGCCATGTTCGAGGTCAGAAACTTCGCGGCAGGACGCACCGCCCCGGGGTCGACAACGCGCAGCTTGAGCGCGGCGAAGAGCAGCAGCATGCCCAGCACATTGCCCGAGACGATGCCGCCCAGCAGATTGCTCAGCAGGTTGCCCAGGAGCCAGAAGAGAAGTATGCAGAATATGCCTGCCATAGTGCAAATATATAGCAAAATAAGGAAAAAACAGCTATCTTTGCTCCGTCAGAAACAACTATCGTCATGAGCAAAGGAGTCGCCATCGAACGCGCACATCGGCTCGACGGAACGGGCGAGTACTACTTCTCCCGCCGTCTGCGCGAAATAGCCGAAATCGAGGCCGCCACAGGCCGCAAAATAATCAAGCTGGCAATGGGCAGCCCCGACCTGCCGCCCCACCCCGCAGTCATAGAGCGTCTATCCAAGGAGGCATTGCGCCCCGACGTGCACAAGTACATGTCGTTCAAGGGCGAACCCATACTGCGCAAGGCTTTTGCCGACTGGTACGGCAAGTGGTACGGCGTGAAGCTCGACTTCGAGAGCGAGGTGCTGCCGCTGATAGGCTCCAAGGAGGGAATAATGCACATCTGCCAGACATTCGTCAACCCCGGCGACCGCGTACTGGTGCCCAACCCCGGATATGCCGCATACAAGGCTGCCGTGAAGATGACCGGCGGAGTGATGCTACCCTACCCCCTGAACAAGGCCAACGGTTTCATGCCCGACTTCGAGGCCATGGAGCGCGAGGGGCTCGACGGGGTGAAGATCATGTTCATCAACTACCCCAACATGCCCACGGGACAGACCCCGACGCGCGAGCTGTTCGAGAAAATAGTCGACTTCGGCCGCCGTCACAACATACTCATCGTGCACGACAACCCATATAGCTTCATACGCAACGCATCGGCGCCCATGAGCATCATGTCCATAGAGGGAGCACGCGAGGTGGCGCTCGAGATGAACTCGCTATCGAAGGGCCACTCGATGGCCGGCTGGCGAGTAGGCGTGGTGGTCGGAAAGAAGGAGTGGCTCGACTCGATACTCACCTTCAAGAGCAACATGGACACCGGAATGTTCTATCCCGTGCAGGCGGCCGCCGAAACGGCTCTCTCGCTCGGGCAGGAGTGGTTCGAGGAGCTCAACAGAATATACTACGCCCGCGAGAAGCAGGGATATGCGCTGCTCGACGCTCTCGGCTGCACATACCGCGAGCATCAGGCGGGATTGTTCATCTGGGCCGAGATTCCCGAGCAGTTCGAGGGCGACTCGATAGCATTCTCAGACTGGGTGATGGACAAATGCGACGTATTCCTCACGCCGGGACTCATATTCGGCAGCGAGGGCGAGCGATACATACGCATCACGCTCTGCTGCCCCGAGGAGCTGCTCGAGCAGGCTGCAACGCGCGTACGCGAGAGACTCCGCAAGTAGGCAGAGAGAGACTGCCCCGAAAAAGAGCGGCCGCCCATTCAAAGGGCGGCCGCCTTCGTTGTTGCCAGGCGCCGGAGCGTCAGAAGACCTCGCGCAGGATTTTGACCGACTGCACGGCCCGCACGGCGTCGAGATGGTAGCCGTAGTAGACCAGCAGCGAGTTCAGAAAATCGACTCTCTGCTCGCGGTTGAGACCTATCTCGGCAAGATAGCGCACGTCGCACTCCAGCAAATCGTGCAGTATGCGCGCATTGTCGCGCGACATGGCTGCCGAAGCGCTGCGCGGCGGCACCGGAGTGAACACTCCCTCGCCGATGTCGAACCACGCATCCTCGGTGTAGAGGTTGCCTGGGCTGAAGCCGAGCATGCGGCTTAGGTTGGCCAGAAACCACAGGTGGAAGTTGGCAACGCCCTCCTGCATGGCGTCGAGCGCCTCGACCGACGAGTAGACGAAATCGAAAAGCCGCTCGTCGGGTTCGCTCTCGCGCACTAAGCGGTAGAGGGTCTCGGCCATGAACAGCGCGATGGTCGACTTGCGCACGTCGAAGGGTATGGAGCGCATGATGTGGGCCGAGCGGACCTCGCGGAAACGGTGAAGGTCGAACTTCGACGACTCGAGGCCCTCGAATTCGAGAAGGAACATGGGCTGGAAGAGCGCCTGCTTGGAGCCGCGGCCGCGCTGCGAGCGCAGGCCCTGCACCATGAAGCTGCGACGGCCGCCTACGTCGGTCAGCAGGTAGGCCACCATGCCCGACTCGCCGTATTTGAGCGTGTGCAGAACGATGCCCCGCCCCTTGTAGCTCTTCATCGGCGCGTCAGAGGGCCTCGGCCACGGTGAACGTGCTGCCGCCGATGAATATCATGTCGCCGGGACCAGCCAGCTCGCGCGCCCGGGCCACGGCTGCGGGAACGCCCGCGACAACCTCGCCCTGCAGGCCGAAGCGTGCGGCGGCAGCGGCCAGAACCGAAGCGTCGAGGCAGCGAGGCAGCGAGGCCTGCGTGAAGATGTAGTGCGCGGCGGCGGGCAGCAGCGGGAGCACGGCGTCGAGATCCTTGTCCTGCACGAAGCCGATGACGCAGTAGAGCTTGTCGTATTTCGAGGCGCGCAGCTGCTCGGCGACGCGCGCTATGCCGTGGGCGTTGTGACCCGTGTCGCACACCGTCAGGGGCGAGTCGCCGAGGCGCTGCCAGCGGCCGCGCAGAGAGGTGTCGGCAGCGGCATTGCGCATGCCCTCGATATAGGCGCGGCGCGAGATGGTCAGCGGGGTCTTCTCGTGAAGGTAGTCCGTGGCGGCGGCAACCGTAAGCACGTTGTGGAGCTGGTACTCGCCCGCAAGGTCGACATCGACGCTGTAGGTGCGGCCGTCGCGCGTGCGGCGAAGCTCGAAGTGCTGGACGGTGCCCTCGACAGAGTGCGCCAGGCACTCGAACTGCTGCTGGGCATAGATGGTCTCGGACTTGCAGCCGGCAGCCGTGCGCTCGAAGACCTCGTCGCAGACGGGGTTGCTCTCGCCGATGAGCACCGGGCGGCTCTTCTTGATGATGCCGGCCTTCTCGAAGGCTATCTTGTCGAGCGTGTCGCCCAGAAGCGAGGTGTGCTCCAGGCCGATGTTGGTGATGATGCTCAGCTCGGGAACGATGATGTTCGTGGCATCCAGGCGCCCGCCCAGTCCGGTCTCGATGACGGCCACCTCGACGTCGTTCTGCGCGAAGTAGTCGAAGGCCAGGGCCGCAGTCATCTCGAAGAACGACAGGTCCAGCTCGGTCATCTTCTCGCGGTGCTTGTCCACGAAGTTGACAACGCGCTGCTTGGGTATCATCTCGCCGTCGATGCGTATGCGTTCGCGGAAATCCTGCAGGTGGGGCGAGGTGAACAGACCCGTGCGGTAGCCCGCATTGCGAAGAATCGAGGCCAGCATGTGCGATACGGAGCCTTTGCCGTTGGTGCCGGCTACGTGGATGGTGTAGAAGTCGCGCTGGGGGTTGCCCGCATGGCGGCAGAAAGCCGAAATTCTCTCCAGACCCGGCTTGTAGGCCATGGCTCCATCGCGTTGGAACGACGGCATTGCCGAGTAGAGAAATTCGAGCGTTTGGGCGTAATTCATATCGAAAAGTTTTATTCTGTCAGATGACTGCGCCGACGCACCCGGTATGCCGTATAGCACAGCAGGCTGAGCGCCAGCAGATAGACCGACAGGCGGCCGATGTAGTCGCCGTAGCGGGTGTAGAAGGTCGTGCGGCCGACAAGCGGCAGCTCGGCGGTGAGCGTGCCGCGCTCGTCCCAGCCGAGGGTCGCCCCCACATCGCCGCGGGGCGAGATGAAGCCCGACTTGCCGGTGTTGGCGCTGCGGGCTATGGCGCGCCGGTGCTCGACGGCTCGCAGGCGCGAGATGGAGAACAGGTGGCGGTAGCCGGGGGTATCGCCCCACCAGCCGTCATTGGAGATTATGAGCATCACGCTGGCGCCGCGGCGCACGAAGCCGCCGTAGAAGTCGCCGTAGAGACCCTCGTAGCATATGGCTGCGCCGGCATCGACGTCGCCGCCGCGGAATGTCATGCGCTCACTGCTCACGCCCAGCTGACCGACCGTGCCGCCCAGGTCGATGACCAGGAACTCGAGCCACTCGAACAGCCACGGCATGGGCATCTTCTCAACGCCGATGACAAGGCGGCCCTTGTGGTAGATGCCCTGCACGCCTGCCGAATCGAGGCCTATGGCCGAGTTGTAGATGTCGTAGTAGTAGCCGCGGCCGGCACGGGCCGTGGCAGTCTGGCGCGAGGGGTAGAAACGCATGGACTTGACGCCCGCGATGAGCGTGGAGTGCGGATAGCGCGTGCGCATGAGCCAGGCGAGAGTATCGACAGCCGGATTGGCCTCGGGGCGCGACTCGTCGACGGCCCACACGTCGTCGATGGCCGTCTCGGGCATGATGATGAAGTCGACATCGGCCGGGGCCTGGCAGGCCAGCGTGAGCAGGTTGTCCAGACGCTCGTCGGGGTCGGAGTATTCGTAGACGGGGACATTGGGCTGCACGATGGTCACCGTGGCGCTGCCCTGGCTGTCGAAGTCGCCGAAGAGGTAGATGCCCAGCGAGAGGAGCATTGGCCCCGCCACGCAGACGGCCGCAGCAGCGACGCGGCGCGCGGTGCGGCAGCGCAGGGCCTCGTAGATTGCGATGTTGCTCAGCAACACCCACAGCGAGCCTCCGAATACGCCCGTGAACTCGTACCACTGAACCAGCCGCACGTCGTGCGAGAAGCCGTTGCCAAGGATGAGCCAAGGCCACGAGAACTCGCCCACCGTGTACCAGTACTCAGTTGCAATCCAGGCCGAGACCAGCACCGTGAGGGCCATGCGGCGGGGTGCGCGCGCCGAGACCAGGACATAGAGCGAGAAGGCGAAGATGTTGAGCGCCGACGAGGCTACCGTGGCCGCCACGGGTCCCACGGGCGTGGCGCCCCAGATCCACCAGATGGTGGCCGCATTCCACAGCACGAACGTCAGCAGCGCCCACGAAACTATGCGCAGCCCGCGGCGGCGGACAGCAGCTCCGTAGGAGTCGTTGAGCCACAAAAGGGGTACGAAAGCTGCCAGAAGTGTCAGGCCCGTGCCGCCGAGCCATCCCGATGAGAGCAGGACGACGGACAGAATTACGGCGGATAGGCGGCGCAGCATCGGATGTACGGATTTTTTCTGACGCAAAAGTAAGAATAAAAAACCGGATTCGGCAAAAACTTTTTACCTTTGTGAAAAATCGTTTCCGTCATGGATATAGCACAGGCAAAACGCAAGGAGAACATTGCCGAATACATACTCTACCTATGGCAGGTCGAGGACCTGCTGCGCGCGCTTCAGTTTTCGCCCGAAGCGGTCTACTCGCAGCTCATAGCCCCGCGCGAGATACCCGAGGAGCAAAGGCACGTATTTCTGCTCTGGTACATGGACATAGCCAACCTGCTGCACGAGGAGGGCAAGGACGAAAAGGGTCACATAAACCACACGCTGCACCTGATAGCCGACATGCACGACCTGCACCTGCGGCTCATGCAGCTGCCCGCTGGCGAGCGCTACCGCAGCCTGCGCGCACGGCTCGAGCCGCACATGCCGGCGCTGCGGCAGCTGGCAGGCGAGGCCTCGTCGGACACCGAGCTCTGCTTCCGCGCGCTCTACGCCGCAATGCTCTACCGCATAAAGGGGCAGGGCGACAAGGCCGCCGTGAGCGACACGATAGAGTACATATCGCCCGTAATAGCCGAGCTGGCAGACATATACGGCAAGGCCGAGCGCGGCGAAATCGACCTCTATGCCGACGAGAAGTAGCGGCGCGGCAGAACAAAAGACAGGCGGCGGACCCGAAAAGGTCCGCCGCTTTTACGTATCGGCTGCAAGAGAGTGCCTCAGGCCTCGTAGTCGGTGTTGTAGTGGCAGCCGACAGACTCCTTCAGTTCGCGGCCCTGCTTGATGACCAGGTAGGCCACGGCTATCATGTTGCGCAGCTCGCACAGCTCGCGGTTGGGCTTGGTCTTGCCGTACAGCTCTTCGGTCTCCTCGAAGATTATCGACAGGCGGCGCATGGCGCGCTTGAGCGAGAGGTTGGAGCGCACGATGCCCACATAGTTGGACATTATCTGCTGCACCTCGCGCTTGGACTGGATGAGCATCAGCATCTCCTCGGCGTGCTGCGTGCCCTCGAAATCCCACTCGGGGATGCCGTCCTGGAAATCGACCGAGCCGAGGTTGGATATGGCATGTTTAGCCGCGCGGTCGGCATAGACCACAGCCTCGATAAGCGAGTTGGAGGCCAGACGGTTGGCTCCGTGCAGGCCCGTGCACGAGGTCTCGCCCAGGGCGTAGAGGCGCTTGATAGAGGTTTGGCCGTTAAGGTCGACCTCCACGCCGCCGCAGCAGTAGTGCGCCGCGGGCGTGACGGGTATCATGTCGCGCGTGATGTCTATGCCCGTCGAAAGGCACTTCTCGTAGATGTTGGGGAAGTGGCGGCGGGTGGTCTCGGCATCCTTGTGCGTGACGTCGAGATAGACGAACTCCTCGCCGCGGCGCTTCATCTCGCGGTATATCGAGCGGGCCACTACGTCGCGCGGAGCCAGCGACTTCATCGGGTGGTACTTGTCCATGAACTCGCTGCCGTCGCTAAGGCGCAGTATGGCCCCGTAGCCGCGCATGGCCTCGGTGATGAGGAACGACGGCCGCTCGCCGGGGTTGTAGAGCGAGGTGGGATGGAACTGTATGAACTCCATGTTGCGGGTTATGGCCTTGGCACGGTGGCACATGGCTATGCCGTCGCCGGTGGCTACCGCAGGGTTGGTGGTGGTGGAGTATATGTTGCCGCAGCCGCCCGTGGCGACTACCGTGAACTTGGACAGCACGGTTACAACCTCGCCCGTGGCCGTGTCGAGCACATAGGCTCCGAAGCAGGCCAGGCCGCGCGTGTGGCGCGTGACGAACTCGCCCAGGTGGTGCTGGGTCAGAAGGTCTATGGCGAAGTGGTTCTCGAGAACGTCGATGTTGGGATGACGGCGCACCGACTCCGTGAGCGCACGCTCGATTTCGGCGCCGGTGAGGTCCTCGTGGTGGAGGATGCGGAACTCGGAGTGTCCGCCCTCGCGGTGAAGCTCGAAGCGGCCGTCGGGAGTGCGGTCGAAGCGCGTGCCGCGCTCGATGAGCTGGCGTATCATGTCGGGAGCGTTGCGCACCACCAGCTCGACGGCCTCGCGGTCGCACTTTCCGGCACCGCACACGAGCGTATCCTCGATATGTTTCTCGAAAGTGTCGGGTTCATAGGTCACCGAGCATATTCCGCCCTGGGCGTAGTCGGTGTTGCATTCGTCGATTCGGCCCTTGGTAACGATGGTCACATGACCATGTTCGGCCGCGTCGAGCGCGAAGCTCAGGCCCGCGGCACCGGAGCCTATCACCAGAAAATCGGTTTTCATAACGTTTCGGTTCTGCGACGCAAAAATAGTTATTTTTTGGGATATAACCTCACCGGGACACCGACAGGAACGACGAATCGCCGTAGCTCAGGAAGCGGAATCCGTTGCGCATGGCATAGTCGTAGATTCGCCGCCAATCGTCGCCCAGATAGGCCGAGACGAGCAGCAGGAGCGTCGAGCGGGGCTGGTGGAAGTTGGTTATTATGTTGTTCACGAGTCTGAAGCGGTAGCCGACCGGGGCTATCATTATGCGGGTCGAGGCCTTGACTGTCTCCAAACCCTCGCAGCGCATGTAGGCCGTCAGGTCGTCTATGGCCTGACAGCCGGTGTAGTCGCCGGGAATGTCATACAGCTCCCACTGCCCCACCGGACGCGAGGCATCGGGCGAGCCCGTGCGGCGGATGCGGTAGCCGAGGGCTGCGAGCGACTCGAGAGTGCGCACCGAGGTGGTGCCCACGGCCGTGACAGAGCCCGCATGGCTGCGCAGCTGCTCGAGAGAGGACAGGCTCACGCTGAAATGCTCGGTGTGCATCGCATGGCGTGCGGCATCGTCGTCCTTGACGGGCAGGAACGTGCCGGCACCCACATGCAGGGTAACCTCGGCAGTCTCGATGCCGCGCGAGTGAAGCTCGCCGATGAGTTCGTCGGTGAAGTGCAGGCCGGCCGTAGGGGCCGCAACCGAACCCTCGAATTTGGAGTAGACGGTCTGGTAGCGGGTGTTGTCCGACTCCTCGCTGTCGCGGTTGAGATAGGGAGGCACGGGAATGCGCCCCAGATGCTCTATAAGGCGGCCGAAGGTCAACGGAGCGCTCCAGCTGAAACGCAGGATGTGCTCACGGCTGCCGCGCTCGGCGATGACGGCCTCCAGGCGGTGGCTGCGGCCCCCGTACTCGAAGTCGATGCCAACGCTGCCCTCCTTCCACTTCTTCAGGTTGCCGACGATGCAGCTCCACTGGCAGCTGCCCTCGACGGCGAACGCCCGTTCGTAGTCGGCCGGCTCGTGCGGCTCGAGGCAGAAGACCTCGATGCGGGCGCCCGAGGGTTTGTGCATTATAAGGCGTGCGCGGATGACCTTAGTGTTGTTGAAGACCAGCAGACTGCCCTGCGGCAGCACGTCGCCCAGCTCGCCGAAGCTGCGGTGGCCAATATCGCCGTCGCGGTAGACGAGCAGCTTGGAGTCCGACCGCCGGGCCAGCGGATATTTGGCAATGCGCTCCTCGGGAAGAGCGTAGTCGAACTGGTTTATGTCGATGCTCAGATTCATCGTTCTATCTGCTGCCCAGCAGTATGCGGGCCTGCTCGAGAGCTGCGTCGGTAATCTCGCTGCCCGAGAGCATCTTGGCTATCTCCGTGACGCGCTCCTCGCGGTCCAGTCGCCGTATGCCCGTGCGGCCGCCGCTCTTGCTGACCACGAAGTGCGTAGAACCCTTGCAGGCCACCTGCGGCAGATGGGTTATGTCGACGACCTGCATCTTGCCGGCCAGCGAATTGATTATCTCGCCCATGGCGTCGGCTATGCGGCCCGAGACGCCGGTGTCTATCTCGTCGAAGATTATGGTCGGCAGATTCATGCCCCGCGCAAGCACGGCCTTCACGGCCAGCATCACGCGCGACATCTCGCCGCCCGAGGCTATGCGGCCCACGGGCTGGGGCGAGGTCCCGGCATTGGCCGTGAACATGAACTCCACGCGGTCGCTGCCCGAAGCCAGCAGCGTCCCGGCATCGGCAACCGACACCTCGAAGCGGGCTCCGGCCATGCCCAGACGCGAAAGAATGGCGACAATCTCGGCCGAGAATCCCGGAGCGGCCGCGACACGCGCACGGTGCAGACGTTCGGCCAGGGCGGCGGCATGCTTCTCGGCCGCGGCGACCTCCTTCTGAGCCTCGATGCGGCGCTCGTCGCTGTTGTCCAGAGCCGCAAGGCGCGCAAGGCCCTCGTCGCGCAGACAGATCAGCTCGCCGACAGACGAGACGCGGTACTTGCGCATCAAATCGTAGAGCGCGCTTATGCGGTCGTCAATCTTGCGCAGGCGCTCGGGGTCGGCCTCGATGCGCTCGGCATCCGAAGCCAGCGCCGAGCCCAGATCCTTCAAATCGAGCAGCGCCGTGCGCACCCTCTCTATGGCCTGCGAGGCGGCCGGATAGCTGTCGCGGATATGCGACAGCGACGTCTCGGCGCCGCTCAGCTGCGAGAGTATTCCCGTCTCCTCGCGGTCGAAGGCGTTGCAAACGCCGGCCAGCGTCTCGCCTATGCGGTCGGCATCGGCCAGCACAGCCTGCTCAGCCTCGAGCCGCTCGAGCTCGCCCTCGGCAAGCTCGGCAGCGCACAGCTCATCGGTGCGGAAGCGCAGCCACTCCTCGTCGCGGCCGGCAGCCTCGGCTTCGGCCTCCAAAGCGGCAAGCTCGCGGCGCAGGCTGCACAGCCGGCTGTAGGCTGCGGAATATTCGTCGGCCAGGGCCCCGCACCCAGCGGCAGTGTCGAGTGCGCGCAGGCGGAACTCCTCCGACGAGAGCACGGGGTTGGCGTGCTGCGAATGTATATCTATAAGGCGCAGGCCCAGCTCCTTGAGCTGCGCCAGCTGCACGGGCATGTCGTTGACGAAGGCGCGGCTCTTGCCCGAGGGCGACATTATCCGTCGTATGACGGTGTGACGCTCGTAGTCCAGGTCGTTGCGCTCGAAGAGCTCCTCAAGGCCCAGACCCTCGATGTCGAACTCGCCCTCGACCACGCAGTTGCGCGTCTGGTCGAGCAGCGCGGCGCCGTCGCTGCGGCTGCCGAGAAGCAGGGCCAGTGCGCCGAGCAGTATGGACTTGCCGGCGCCGGTCTCGCCCGTAACGATGTTCAGGCTGCCGTCCAGCTGCATCTCCAGATGCTCGATGAGGGCGTAGTTATCTACCGAGAGCCGTTGAAGCATCGCCTTGTGCGGTTATGAGTTTTTCGATTTTGTCGACTATGGCCTTGGCCGCGTCGCGCTTGGACATCAGAGGCAGAGACTCCGCCGACGAGCGGTCGAGAAGCGTAATTTTGTTGGTGTCGGTGCCGAATCCTGCACCCTTGTCGCGCAGCGAATTGAGGACTATGAAGTCGAGATTCTTGCGCTCGAGCTTGCCGCGCGCATTATCCATCTCGCTGTCGGTCTCCAGCGCGAAGCCGACCAGCAGGCGGCTGCCCTTGACCGCTCCCAGCGAGGCGGCTATGTCGGGAGTGCGGCGCATGCGCAGGAGCATCTCGCCGTCGTGTTTCTTGATTTTCGTGTCGGCTACCTCCGCGGGCGCATAGTCGGCCACGGCGGCGCACATGATGCCTGCATCGGCTCTCTCGAAGGCTGCCGCAGCAGCCCTGTACATCTGCTCGGCAGAGAGCGCCTCGACTACCTCGGCACCGGCCGGGAGCTCGACGTTCGTGCGGCCGCAGACAATCGTCACCTGCCCGCCGCGCGCCAGCAGCTCGTCTGCAATGGCGCAGCCCATCTTGCCCGTCGAGCGGTTGGTGACAAAACGCACCGGGTCAATGGGCTCCTCGGTCGCTCCGGCCGTGACCATGAAGCGAAGGCCCGTCAGACTCTTTTTTTTTTCGGTAAGAAGCTCGTCGACGAATGCGACGATATCTTCGGGTTCGGCCATGCGGCCCTTGCCGCTGAGCCCGCTGGCCAGCTCGCCCTCGGCAGGCTCTATGAACTTCACGCCGCGGCTGCGCAGCACATCCATGGCGCTCTGCGTAGCCGGGTGGGCATACATGTCCAAATCCATGGCCGGTGCGACCACCGTCTGCGAACGGGCCGACAGGTATGTGGTCAGCAGCAGATTGTCGGCAATGCCGCCGGCCATCTTGGCCATGGTGTTGGCCGTGGCGGGGGCTATGAGCAGGCAGTCGGCCCACTCGCCCAGCGACACGTGCGAGTTCCAGGCGCCGTTTTCGGGGTCGAAGAACTCCGTAAAGACCGGATTCTTCGACAGAGTGGCCATAGTCAGCGGCGTGATGAAGCGCTTGGCCACAGGTGTCATGAGCACCCTGACCTCGGCACCGGCACGTACCAACAGACGACACAGCACAGCCGCTTTGTAAGCCGCTATGCTGCCCGTGATACCTAATATTATGTGTTTGCCTTCGAGCATCGTCTTAGCAATGTCGCACCGGCGCCGGCACATCCCGCTTGCGGGTGCACCGCAGACCGGAGTTACGGGTGTCAGTCGTTGTCGCGGTTTTTGCCCTCGCGGTAGACGACCTCGCCGTCGAGGAACTCCTCGGTAGCGATGATGGTCGGCTTGGGCAGACCCTCGTAGTAACGCGAAATCTCGATCTGCTCGCGGTTCTCGAAGGTCTCCTCGAGAGCGTCCGAGGGCGACGAGAAGTCGGCCAGCTTGCGGTTGAGCTCGTTCTTGAGTTCGGCCGAAATCTGGTTGGCGCGGCGCGCGATGATGTTCACCGTCTCATAGATGTTGCCGGTCTCGCGGTCGAGGTCTACGAGTTTGCGGGTGATGGTGTTGCCCGGAATGTTCTTTTTGAGTTCCATATCCTGTATTTAGTCTCTTTTACTCCTGAATGTCGGTTCGGTTGTCGGCTCCGTTCTTGTCGATGAAGTCCTTGGCCACCTTCACGGCCTTCTCCAGCTCCTTGCGGTAGGAGGACTCGGGATACTCGTCGATGAACGAGTAGTAGGAGTCGAGCAGAGCCATGTAGCGGTCGAGCTGCTTCTCGGATATCGAGTTGTCGGCCAGCTTCTGGCTCGACTTGACAATCAGATACATCAGCTCCTCGCGGCGGTGCGAATCGGGAAATTCCCGAATGGCGTTGCGCAGAGCGATGATGGCCGACTTGTAGCGGCCTATTTTATAATATGTGTAGGCGTTGTTGTAGGCCTTCTCGCAGAGGCGCTCCTTCAGCTCGTCGATGACCTTGCCGAAAGACTCGACATGCGTCGACTGCGGGTAGCGGACGATGAACTCGCCCAGAGCCTGCAGAGCGCGCGTGGTCATGGTCTGGTCGCGCGTGGGGCCGGGCGACATGTAGTAGAAGCAGAGCGCATACATCACCTCGGCATCCTCGATGAAGACGCTGCGGCCGAACTTGCGGCGGAACTCGTCGAGGATGGTCGACGCTCCGTCGTAGTCGCGGTCGCGATAGCGGCAGAAGGCCTTGTAGAACATTATGCTGTCCTCGCGCGGCGAACCCACATAGTAGTGCTCGACGCTCTCGAGCATCGTCACCGCACGCGACCACTTCTGACGGTCCTTGAACTCGAGGGCCTTGGAGTAGATGAGTTCGGGGTCGTCCGAGCGCAGGATGCGCGTCACGCCGCAGCCGCCGAAGAAAAAGGCGGCAAGCAGCACCGGTGCGAGATATTTCAACAAATTCTTCATGACGTTAAGTCTGTCGCGTTGCGCGAATAATCGTGCAAAGTTAACGAATATTTTTGAAATTGACGCATTCGCACGCGAAATATTGTCGGCCGCATGCGCGGCGGCGCACTCAGGCCCGGGCGGCAGCGCTTGTTTGCGGAAAAATTAGTACCTTTGCGCATTAATGAAATCTGAATTGCTATGGAGTTCGAAGGAACCGTTTACAAAATCATGCCGCCCGTGAAGGGAACATCCGCACGCGGAGAGTGGCAGCGCCAGGAGGTGATTTTCGACCTGCCGGGCGACTATTCGCGCAAGGTGTGCGTCATATTTTTCAACAAGGAGTCGGAGGTGGCCCGTCTGCGCGAGGGTGCAGCATACACCGTATCGTTCAACCTCGAGTCGCGCGAGTACAACGGCCGCTGGTACACCGACGTGCGCGCATGGCGCGTGCAGCCCGCACAGCAGAGCGCCCCGGCAGAGAATCCCGACATGCCGACCGCAGCCGACGAAGAGTCATATGCTCCGCAGGCCGCGCAGACGGTCGACGACCTGCCCTTCTGAGAGTATCGACACAGCACCTTAAGCACGCCAAAATGACACTTCAGGAGGAGATTGCGCGCAGGCGCACCTTTGCGATAATTTCGCACCCCGACGCCGGAAAGACCACGCTGACCGAGAAGCTGCTGCTGTTCGGCGGCGCGATACATGTGGCCGGCGCCGTCAAAAGCAACAAGATAAAGAAGGGCGCAACGTCGGACTTCATGGAGATCGAACGCCAGCGAGGCATCTCGGTGGCTACGTCGGTCATGGGTTTCGAGTACCGCGACGTGAAAATCAACATCCTCGACACGCCCGGCCACGAGGATTTCGCCGAGGATACCTACCGCACGCTGACGGCCGTGGATTCGGTAATAATCGTAATCGACGGCGCCAAGGGTGTCGAGACGCAGACGCGGCGCCTGATGAACGTGTGCCGCATGCGCAACACGCCCGTGATGGTATTCATCAACAAGCTGGACCGCCCCTGCAAGGACCCCTTCGACCTGCTGGACGAGGTGGAGCGCGAGCTGAAGATTCGCGTGCGGCCGCTGGCCTTCCCCATCTCGAGCGGAGCCACGTTCAAGGGCGTATACAACCTCTACGAGCACAACCTCTCGCTCTTCACCTCGGACGAACGCCTGACGGCCGACGCCTCGACAGTGGAAATCGACGACCTGGCCTCGGCTGAGCTCGACAGCCGCATAGGCGGCAGCTATGCCGCACAGCTGCGCAGCGACGTGGAGCTTGTGGAGGGCGTCTACGACGCATTCGACCGCGAGGCTTACCTGCGCGGCGAGCTGGCGCCCGTATTCTTCGGGTCGGCGGTCAACAACTTCGGCGTGAGGGAGCTGCTCGAGTGTTTCATCCGCATAGCCCCCTCGCCCCGCCAGTCGACCACCGAGACGCGCACCATCGAGCCCTCGGAGCCGAAGATGAGCGGCTTCGTGTTCAAGATACACGCCAACATGGACCCCAACCACCGCGACCGCATAGCCTTTCTGAAGATATGCTCGGGAATGTTCGAGCGCAACAAGAACTATCTGCATGTGCGCAGCGGCAAGCAGCTCAAATTCTCGTCGCCCACGGCCTTCATGGCCGAGAAGAAGTCGGTCATAGACTTCGCCTACCCGGGCGACATAGTGGGTCTGCACGACACGGGCAACTTCAAGATAGGCGACACCTTCACCGAGGGCGAGAAGCTCAAGTTCACCGGCATACCCTCGTTCTCGCCCGAGCAGTTCCGCTACATCGAAAATGCCGACCCGATGAAATTCAAGCAGCTGGCCAAAGGCATCGACCAGCTCATGGACGAGGGTGTGGCGCAGCTGTTCACCTCGTCGCTCAACGGCCGCAAGATTATCGGCACGGTCGGCGCGCTGCAGTTCGAGGTCATACAGTACCGCCTGGAACACGAGTACGGCGCTTCGTGCCGCTGGGAGCCGATTTCGATACACAAGGCCTGCTGGGTGGAGAGCGACAACGCCGAGCAGCTGGCCGACTTCAAGCGCCGCAAGCATTCGAACATGGCTGTCGACAAGCACGGGCGCGACGTATTTTTAGCCGATACGAGCTATGCCCTGGCGCTGGCTCAGGAGAATTTCAAGGATGTCCGATTCCACTTCACCTCGGAGTTTTAGGTGCAGAGGTAAAGTAAAGCAGCGGCGCAGAAGAGCCGAATAACGAAACATCGCGCGACAAAGAGTCGCGCGATGTTTCATTATCGGGCAATGACCGTTACAGACCCAGCTTCTTGCGGATAGGTGCCGGAATGGCCTTCTTGTTGACCATGATAGAGGTGGTCTTGTAGGCTACGAACGGACGCGAGAAGTACCAGAAGCCGTCGTAGGGCTTGACGGTATCCCACGAGTTCTGAACCTTGTAGTAGTGCGTGCCGTTGCAGTCGTCGGCAGTACCCATGATGACCATGCCGTGGTCGTCGGTGGTCAGGTAGTTGTCGAAAGCCTCCTGACGCATCTGCTGCGTGACGGTAACCTCGCGGCCGGGCTTGTCGAGCTTGTAGAGAGCATCCTCCTTCTCCTTCTCGGTGAGCTTGCCCCAGCGCTCGGCCTCCGTGCCGTCCATCTCCTCGACGGCGGCCTCGGGCATGACGCCGATACCCTTGGTGCGGCTGAAGCCCTTCTCGCTCACGTCGGTGCCCCACGATACGGTGTAGCCGCCGGCAAGAGCGCTGTCGATGACCTCCATCATCTCGTCCAGAGGCAGGTTGTATACCTTGCCGTACATCCAGTTGTCGGGAATCTCGATGATGAATGTCTCGTAGAAGGGATGGTGCGTGAACGAGGAGATGTCTACATAGTCGTCCATGTCGACGGGCAGCGACGCGGCATAGCTCTGAGGCGTGTAGCTGCGGCCCTCATACTCGAAAGTCTCGGGCAGCGGACCGAAGTAGGTGTCAAGCAGAGCATCGAAACCGCGCTCCCAGGCAGTCGAAAGCGGACGGCCCGAGCGGTCGCCGGACTTGATGACAGCGTCGAGGTAAGCCTGCAGCACGGGGGTAATCTCGTGGAAGTCGGGCTTGTCGGTGCCGTAGTCCAGACCGGGATAGGCCTCGAACGGCACGATGCCGTGAGCCTTGATGCCCTCGGTGACGTCGTGCGAAGCGCCGCCCTCGGCGAAATTGAGGTGTCCGTGCAGGCGGACATACTTCACGGCCTTGTCCTTGAACGAGTGGCGGACAATCCACATCTCGGACAGGTGCACGGGAGCACCGCCGTTGCGCATGATCTCGCTCTCGAGGAACGTGAGCGTCGAGAAGCACCAGCAGGTGCCGCTGCGATACTGGTTCTTGACCGGAGTGGTCGGGATGATTTTGGTGTCGACGAAGTTGTAGCCGTCGCCACCGGCGGGTGCCTCGGGGGCCTGCGCAGCGGCACTCATGCAGAGTGCGGCAGCTGCCAATACGATAAGTCTCTTCATGGCTTTATCACTGTTTTTTCGAAGTTGCGACAATGCGGCGGCACTCCTCGAGCGTCAGCTTCTCGGGTACCGCTCCCTTGGGCAGGCGGTAGTTCTTGCCGCCGAAGGCTATGTAGGCGCCGTAGCGGCCGTTCTTGACTACCAGACCCGGCTCCTCGTCGAAGGTCTTGAGCGGAGCTCCGGCAGCGGCGCTCTGCTCGCGGCGCTGAACAATCAGCTCGGCAGCGCGCTCGTAGTCTATGGTGTAGGGGTCGTCGCCCTTGGCAAGCGACGCGAAGCTCTTGCCGTGGCGCACATAGGGACCGAACTTGCCGATGCCGATGACAAGCTCCTCGCCCTCGAACTCGCCGAGGTTGCGCGGCAGCGCGAAGAGCTCCAGGGCCTCCTGCAGCGTCACCGACTCGATGAGCTGGCCCTTCTTGAGCGAGGCGAAGCGGGCCTTCTCGCCCTCGGCGCCCTCGATTTCGACCATGGGGCCGTAGCGGCCGATGCGGGCCTTGACCATACGGCCCGTGGCGGGGTCGGTGCCCAGCACGCGGGCCGACGAAACCTTGTCCGAGCGGGAGGCGACAGCCTCGTCGACCATGCGGTGGAAGGGTTCGTAGAAGTCGGCTATCATCTTGTTCCAGGCGATGCCGCCGTCGGCAACGCGGTCGAACTCCTTCTCGACGCTGGCCGTGAAGTTGTAGTCCATGATGGGTGCGAACTGCGACTCGAGGTAGTCGTTGACCACCATGCCTATGTCAGTGGGAGCCAGGCGGTTCTTCTCCTTGCCATAACTCTCGGTGAGTTTTTTGGCTGTCACCTTGCCGCCGGCCAGTGTCAACTGTGCGTACTGGCGTTTCTGCCCCTCCTTGTTCTGCTTGACCACATAGCCGCGGTTGATGACAGTGGTGATGGTCGGGGCGTAGGTCGACGGGCGTCCTATGCCCAGCTCCTCGAGGCGCTTGACCAGAGCGGCCTCGTTGTAGCGTGCCGGAGGCGTCGTGAAGCGCTCGGCGGCGGTGATGTCGATATAGGTCAGCTCGTCGCCCGCGCTGAGTGCCGGCAGAACCTCCTCGGCACCCTGCTCGCGCTCCTCGTCGTCGGCCTCGGAGTAGAGGCGCAGGAATCCGTCGAAGCGGACCACCTCGCCCGAGGCGGTGAAGTGCTCCGAAGAGTTGTCCATGTCGATGACCACGTTGGTGCGGTCGATGTCGGCAGCGACCATCTGCGAAGCTACGGTGCGCTTCCAGATAAGGTCGTAGAGGCGCTTCTCGGCCGAGGTGCCCTCGATTTCGCGGCGCTCGATATATGACGGGCGGATGGCCTCGTGGGCCTCCTGCGCACCCTTGGTGCGGGTCTTGTAGTTGCGCGGGGCGGAGTAATTTTCGCCGAAGAGGGCCGTGACCTCCTTCTTGCACTGGGCCAGAGCCTGCGACGACAGGTTGACCGAGTCGGTACGCATGTAGGTAATCAGACCCTGCTCGTAGAGGCGCTGGGCCACCGACATGATTTGCGACACGGACATGCCTAACTTGCGGCCTGCCTCCTGCTGGAGCGTCGAGGTGGTGAAAGGTGCTGCGGGGAAGCGCTGCGCGGGCTTCTCCTCGGCCTTGGAGACTACGAACCGGGCGCCGGTGCAGCTCTCCAGAAAGGCGCGGGCCTCGGCTTCGGTGTCGAAGCGGCGCGAGAGCTCGGCCTTGAACGAGCTGTTGTCGCTGCTGCTGAAGCGGGCCGTGACGCGGAAGTAGGGCACCGACTCGAAGTTGATGATCTCCCTCTCGCGCTCGACCAGAAGACGCACCGCCACGCTCTGCACGCGGCCGGCCGACAGCGACGGCTTGACCTTCTTCCACAGCACGGGCGAGAGCTCGAAGCCCACCAGGCGGTCGAGCACGCGGCGCGCCTGCTGCGCATTGACAAGGTTCATGTTGACCGTGCGCGGCTTCTCGATGGCCTCGAGGATGGCGCGCTTGGTGATTTCGTGGAACACTATGCGGCGCGTGCTCTCGACCGGAAGGCCCAGAACCTCGGTAAGGTGCCACGCTATGGCCTCGCCCTCGCGGTCTTCATCGGAGGCGAGCCACACGGTTTTGCCGCGCGAGAGTTTTGCCAAATCGTCGACCAGCTTGCGCTTGTCGCGCGGAATCTCGTAGACCGGAGAGAATCCTCCGTCGATGTCTATGCCCAAATCCTTCTTGGAGAGGTCGCGTATGTGGCCGAAGCTCGACCGCACGACATACTCCTTGCCGAGAAACTTCTCTATGGTCTTGGCTTTGGCCGGAGACTCGACTATCACCAGATTTTCCTGCATTTGCTTTCCTATTTTCATAAAAGCGAACCTAAGAGCCTTAGGTTCGCCGTAAATCGGTTATCGTTTTTCAACTCTATTTCATCAGCGTGTAGGTCAGCTCGACCTTTATCGGAGCCGGGTTGGAGACTCCGTCGCTGTCGGCATCGCCGTCCATGCCCTGAAGTATCGAGTGGCCGAAGCCGTAGAGACCGTAGGCCTCGGGGCCGAGGTAGAGCGTGCGCTGGTTTTCCAGAGCCTTCAGCGTATCCTCGTCGGGCTCGGCTGCCTCCTCGATTTCGCGGTAGAGCGACCACAGATACTGCACGTGCGAGGTTATGTCGAGCGTGTAGCAGCCCCAGCTGCGCGTAAGATAGCCGCCGTAGCTGAGTTCCATCGAGTACTGCGACTCGTAGAAGTAGTTGTAGTCGGACACGGCGCTCAGCTTCTTGTAGTTGGTGTACAGGCCCAGCCGCGAGAGCGAGTTGTCGAGCAGGTCGGTAATCTCGTCGGGGTTGATAGCCTCCCAGTCGTAGTCGGCGCCCTCGATGTAGATGAGCACCTTGGCCTGGTTGAAGGCTATGCGCGAATAGGTCGTCGTCTCGCCGGTAACCGGGTCGGTGTCGGTGAGCAGCTTCTCTATCGATTTGAAGAAGTTGTCGTCGAAGCGAATCTCGGTAACGGGACCGCCCATGCCCTCGACATAGCATATCTCGACCGGAACGCGGTCGTCCTGCTCACCCTCGCCAGGCTCCAACATCGACACACCGTCCAGACGCGAGCCCGAATAGTCGCGGCGGACCGTGTTGACCGACAAGTTGCCCACCTCGGCGCTCGAGTCGTAGAAGTAGTAGACGGCCTGCGTGGTGTCGCGCACCAGCTCGGGGTCCTCCTCATAGCGGTTACGGCCGTGAATCGAGAAACCCGACTCGCTCAGGCTCATCGAGAACATCGAACCCTCGCCCTCGACAGCCTCGCTGTCGTCGGGAACGATGTACAGACCCTTGAAGGTCTTGACCCACAACTCGTCGTCCTTGTAGACCGACATGTCGTCCTTGTATTCGCCCTCCATGAGCATCAGGCGGCGGATGAGCGCCATGCCTTCGTCGGTAGGCGTCATTCTGACCGACGTGCTCGAGGGTCCCGAGCTCTTGCCGTCGGGGAAGACGAACGTGAAGACGGGATTTGCCGATATGTAGGGCGTGGGGTCGAAGGTCACGTAGAAGGTCGAGTCGGCCTCGTCGTCACCCGACGCATTGCCGGCGGTGAAGTCGCCGGTGACCTCGTAGACGTTATACTTGTGCGCTATGGTCGTGTCGCCCTTGTAGTCGGAGATGGTCATGAGCAGCTGCACCGAGTCGAAAATCGGACGGTAGCCGAAGCCCGTGCTGTCGGTGACGCCGCCGACAAGATACTGCGTCAGAAAACCTGCCGAGCGCTTGCCGAAGGTCGCATCGTTCTGCGAACCGAAATAACCGTAGCCCAGATTCGACGAGATGATGGAGTCGGTGCGGTAGAGACGCGTGGTCAGGATGCGGCCGTCGACGGTCGGATCGAAGAGTTTGTGCCGAACGGCCATCTTCTGGTCGTCGGGTATGAAGTCGTAGCCGAGCATGTCGTCGGCCGTGGTGCATGACGCGGCACCAGCAAAAAGCCCTGCCACAAGCAGCGCTCTGCGCCAGATACGTCGTATCATTTCAAAGCAGTTCCTCATAGAAACGTTTGTAATTATCGAAAACCTCATCTTCGCCGGCAGCGGCGTCGTAGCGCAGCAGAGGCTTGCCGCTGGCTGCGGCGAACTCCATGACTGCGGGCGACACGCCGGCCGAACCCTCGACCACTGCGTCGGCACTCTCTATAACGAAACGGCAGAGGTTTTCGTATGAAGGGTCCGAGAGAAAACCCAGACTGCGGCCGTCGATGCCCTCGCCGGCAATCTTCGACGCGAAGCCGCTGTCGAGGCTGCCCTCGAAGCCGTCGTCGTAGAGCGAGACGACCACCTTCACGTCGCGGAAAACGGGGTCATCGGCGAAGACCTGCTTGAGATAGACCGGCACAACGGCCGAGAACCATCCGTGGCAGTGGACTATCGACGGGCTCCAGCGCAGTTTGCGGACGGTCTCCAGCACGCCGCGGGCGAAGAATATCGCACGCTCGTCGTTGTCGGCGAACCAGTTGCCCGACGTGTCGCGAAGCGCCGCCTTGCGGGCGAAGTAGTCGTCGTTGTCGATGAAATAGACCTGTATGCGGGCGGCAGTGATGGAGGCCACCTTGATGATGAGCTGGTGGTCGTTATCGTTGATTATGAGGTTCATGCCCGACAGGCGTATAACCTCGTGGAGCTGGTTGCGGCGCTCGTTGATGCAGCCGAAACGCGGCATGAACGTTCTGATCTCCTTGCCGCGCTCCTGCATGGCCTGCGAGAGCTTGCGGCAGAATGCCGACTCCTCGGTCTCGGGAAGATAGGGGTATATCTCCTGACAAATGTATAAAACCTTATTCGACGACACTGCCTTTCAACCTTTGTTTTTGTTAATTAAAACCCTTTGCGGCGGCACCTGCACGGAGCACGCCGTCCCGCAAAGGTAGTAAAAATTTCTTAAAGAATGAGCATCGCGTCGCCGTAGGTGCCGAAGCGGTACTTTTCCTCGCGGGCCGTGCGATAGGCCTCCATTATCAAATCGTGACCGCCGAAGGCCGCAACCATGATCAGCTGCGTGGAGTACGGCAGGTGGAAGTTGGTGACCATGGCGTCGGCTACCGTGAAGTCGTAGGGCGCGAAGATGAACTTGTTGGTCCAGCCGTCGACGGCCTTGATCATGCCGTTGGTCGAGACGGCCGACTCGAGCGTGCGCATGACCGTGGTGCCGATGGCCACAATCTTGTGTCCGCCGCGCTTGGCGGCGTTGATGCGCTCGGCGGCATCCTCCTCGACGATAATCTGCTCCGAATCCATCTTGTGCTTGGACAGATCCTCGACATCGACCGTGCGGAAGTTGCCCAGACCCACGTGCAGCGTGATGAACTCGGCACCGATACCCTTGATTTCCATGCGCTTGAGCAGATGCTTGGAGAAGTGCATGCCGGCCGTCGGGGCGGCCACGGCACCCTCGTGGCGGGCGAAGATGGTCTGGTAACGCTCGGCATCCTCGGGCTCGACTTTGTCGCGCACCCACTTGGGCAGCGGCGTCTCGCCCAGCTTGAACAGCTCGGCCTTGAACTCCTCGTAGGAGCCGTCGAACAGGAAGCGGAGCGTGCGGCCGCGCGAGGTGGTGTTGTCGATGACCTCGGCAACCAGCAGGTCGTCGTCGCCGAAGTAGAGCTTGTTGCCGATGCGGATTTTGCGCGCCGGGTCGACCAGCACGTCCCACAGGCGCAGCTCGCTGTTGAGCTCGCGCAACAGGAATATCTCGATGTCGGCGCCGGTCTTCTCCTTGTTGCCGTAGAGGCGAGCCGGGAATACCTTCGTGTCGTTGAGCACGAACGTATCGTTCTCCTCGAAGTAGTCGATTATATCCTTGAAGAGGCGGTGTTCGATTTTGCCGCTCTTGCGGTCTATGACCATCAGCCGCGATTCGTCGCGGTTCTGCGCAGGGTGTTTCGCCAGCAGCTCGGGCGAATATTCGTAGCCGTATTGTGAGAGTTTCATAGCTTGGAATTTATAACGACGTCAGATATATATTACGTAAAAACCGCTATTTTGTTTCGACCGCCTCGAGTTTTTCCAAAAATTCGTCGAGCGTATAGGCCAAATCGGCCGTGAAACCGCCGCTGCGCGTGCGTCGCAGCGAGGTCAGGTGGGCGCCGCTCTGCAACGCCTCGCCTATCTCGCGCGCCAGCGAGCGGATGTAGGTGCCGCGGCTGCAGCGAACGCGGATGGTGATTTTGGGCAGGTTGCACTCGAGAAGCTCCATGTCGTAGATGTTTATCAGCGCCTGGCGCAGCTCGACCTGCTCGCCCGCGCGGGCTATGTCGTAGGCGCGCACGCCCTCGACCTTCTTGGCCGAGAAGAGCGGCGGCATCTGGAGCCTCTCGCCGCAGAGCGAGGCCAAAGCCTCGACAACGGCCTGGCGGGTGATGTGTTCCGTGGGATAGGTTTTGTCTATGGGGTGCTCGAGGTCGAAGCTGGGAGTGGTCGCGCCGAGCATGATGTCGGCCTCGTAGACCTTCTCCTCGGACTGCAGGGCCTCGACCATCTTGGTGGCCTTGCCTATGCAGATGATGAGCACTCCGGTGGCCAGCGGGTCGAGCGTGCCGGCATGGCCCACCTTCACGCGGCCGAAGCCGGCCTTGCGCAGGTGATATTTGATTTTGCGGACCACGTCGGCCGAAGTCCAGTTGAGAGGCTTGTCGATGACGCCGATGTAGCCCTCGAGGAAATTCACGCTCCGAAAATCGAGCTCCTCCCTGACACTCTGCTTTGCCATAAAGATTGGGTCTGTAATTTATGAAACAAGTGCGCCGACGATGGCCGCGACACCCGCCGCGGCGCAGTATGCGGCAAACCAAATGAGTTTTCCGCGCTTGACCGTCTCAATCATGAAGCGGCAGGCGAAGGCTCCCGAAATGAAGGCCGCCGCGAAACCTGCCGCCAGAGGCACGGCATCGACCGGGATGGCGGACGCGGCGCCCGAGACGATATCCAGAAGCATCTTGCCCAGGATGACCGGTATGACCATCAGAAACGAGAACTCGGCAACGCTCTCGCGGCTCTTGCCCAGAAGCAGGCCGGCCGCGATGGTCGAACCGGAGCGCGACAGACCGGGCATTGTCGCCGCAGCCTGAGCCAGGCCTATGACAAAGGCGTCGCCGTAGCCTATCCTCCCCTCGCGCCTGGGTGCGAAGTATGCGAAGGCGAGCAGCGCCGCTGTCAGCAGCAGCATGCACCCCACAAACGGCAGCGACGAGAAGAGCGCGTCGATGCGCTCGGCAAAGAGCACGCCCACCGCGCCGGCGGGAATCATCGAGATGACGATTTTGACAATGAAGGCCTTCTCGTCGTTGAAGCCCCGCGCGAACAGGCCCGAGAGCAGGCGCCATATCTCGCGGTACATGACCACGATGGTGCTCAGTACCGTGGCGGCGTGAAGCGTCACGTCGAAGGCTATGTTCTGCTCGATGTGCACGCCCAGCAGCGCCTTGGCTATCTGCAGATGGCCGCTGCTCGAGACGGGCAGAAACTCTGTGAGGCCCTGGACTATGCCCAGGATTATGGACTCTATGGCATCCATGTCGGGTAGTTGAAGTTAGCCACAGCCTTCGCAGCCCGTCGTCCGGGCCGCCGGCTGAGGGTCAGAATCGTTTCATTATGGCATATATCTCGAAGGCGAAGCCCGCCACGACAAGCAGCGGAGCCAGCGTAATCCGTCGCCACGAGAACATGGCCTGGTTGAACACGTCGGGCGAGTCGCTGCCCCCGCCGGCCATGAGCACGAAGCCCAGCACGATCACGGCAAAGCCTGCCGCAAGCAGAATGTAGTTCTTGACCGTCAGCGGCATGCGGCCGTCCTGGGGGTCGTTTATGTCTGAAAATCTTTTCATCGTTATCTCTTTTTTTCAGCTTCGGTATATGCGGCCCGAGTTAACGCCCGTGAAGCGGCGCAGGGCCGAGATGGTGAACAGCAGCGACAGCAGAGCTCCCGCCAGCAGCATCGAGCCAAGAATGATGCCTATCTTCTCCATTCCGGTCTGCGTCGTGAGCTCGGGCAGAGCCTCGTCGAGTCCGTAGACCGTGATGCCGAACAACACGGCAGCCACCACGCCCGCCAGAAGTCCGTTCCACAGGGCGCTCAGCAGGAAGGGTTTCATGATGAACCACCGCGTGGCGCCCACCAGATTCATGGTGTTTATAAGGTAGCGCTTCGAGTAGATGGCCAGACGTATGGTGTTGTGCAGCAGTATGAGCGATATGACGGCCAGCGCCAGGCAGAAGAGCGCCAGCACCATGCGTATGCGGCGCACGGTGGTGTGCAGCCTCGAGACCAGCGACTCGGGATAGGATACATACTCCACGCCCACCAGCTCGCCTACCCTGTCGACGAAGGCCCGAAGATAGTCGGCGTCGGACGACTGGGCCGACAGACGCACGTCGAACGAGTCGAGAAGCGGATTCTCGCCTATGATCTCCTCGTAGTCGCTGCCGAACATGCGGCGGAAGTCGGCGTCGGCGACCTTCTCCTCGCGCGAGGAGAACGACACTTCGAGCACCATGGGCTCCTCGTAGAGTATGCGTTCTATGTCGTCGCGCTGCGAGGGTTCGATGTCGCGGCTCAGCTCGACCATAACCTCTATGCTGCGGCTCAGGGTGTCGGCAGCACGGAAGGCGGCGAACAGAAGATAGCCCGCCGAACCCAGCAGAAAGAGCACCAGCGAGGTGCTGACGGTAGATATTATATAGGAGTTGCGCACGCGGCGCCTGATTCTCTTGTCGTCTCTCATGATTCTTCGGTTTCGGTTTCACTTCTGCGGCGGCGCCAGATGAAGATGAGGGCTGCAGCTGCTGCCGCGAGCACGGCGAGCGAGCAGACCAGCGTCACGCCTTCGACCGCACGCCACGAGGGCGAGCGGAAGCGCCACTCGACGATGTGGCTGCCGGCAGGCAGCTCCATGGCCCGCAGAATGTAGTCGGCACGGATGTATGGGGCCTCGCGGCCGTCGACGAAGGCCCGCCAGCCCTTGTCGTAGTATATTTCGGAGAAGATGGCCAGCGCCGGAGCGTCGGCCTCGTATTCGTAGCGAAGGTATGCGGGCGAATACTCCGTCAGAGCGATGGTTCCGCTGCCGAAATCGTCGCCGTCGACCCTGAAGCGGTCGTCGACCACGGCCGTATGCGAAAGGTCGGCTACCGAGAGCATCGTAATCTCGTCGCCGGCGCCCGAGGTGCGGATGACGTTGTCGGCGAACCACGCGGCGCCCAAAGCCGTCGGCCGGCGCACGATGCTGTCGGAGGAGAGTTTCAGGTAGCGGACATTGAGAATGTCGAGGATGCGTTCGGCATCGCTGTCGCCGCGCCTGAGGGCCCGCTCGTTGATGTAACGGTCGATGATATCCTGGTAGCGCGAGAGCTTGGCGCCGTGGTAGCCGCCCACGGAGCGGTGGAAGAGCGACGTGGAGGCGTCGTTGTAGGGGCTCACGGCAAGGTTGAGAACGCGGAAGCCGGGGTCCGTGTCGGCAGCGATGCGCGCATCGGCCGCGTCGGGCGTCATGCGCATGCGGCGGGGCGAGGCGAAGCTGTCGTACGACAGGTAGCGCATGTCGACCGGAACAAGATCGGCAAGCACCACCGCGGCAATGGCCGCCACTGCCGCACCGCGACGAATCTTGCCCATCGCGAACAGCAGCAGCAGCGCGACTGCCGCAGCGGCGAAGAGCAGCGAGCGCAGCGCGTCGGCCTGCATTATCGAGAACCTCTCGGCGGCCATGCCCGAGGCGACGGATATTCCTATCTGCTCGTGCAGGCCGCGGGCCAGGTCGTCTTGGTAGCCCAGGCGGGCGAGCATGTCGCCGAACTGGTCGGTGAGCATCGCGGCGCTCTCGTCGAATCCGAAGCCGAACATCGACCTGCCGAAGAGCGCCAGTAGCAGGCAGAGGCCGCAGACCGCGCCGGCGCTCCATGCCAGTGCGCGCAGCGCTTTGCGGGGCGGCAGAGCGCCCTGCCACAGCTTCATGAGTCCTATGGCGCCGGCCAGCGGCACTATCCACTGCACCACCACAAGCGTCATGGATACGGTGCGGAACTTGTCGTATCCGGGCAGCCAGCTGAATGCCAGCTCAGTG
The DNA here is from genome assembly GCA_022511345.1 of Alistipes sp. Classification (GTDB taxonomy): domain Bacteria; phylum Bacteroidota; class Bacteroidia; order Bacteroidales; family Rikenellaceae; genus Alistipes. Next base: position 26,773 of record JAFLRR010000006.1, on the reverse strand, counting down.
AACCACATCATGTGGCGTCCCCAGGCCAGAAAGAGCATCAGCACTGCGGCGGCAATCATCCACGCACGGCTGCGGCGCGAAGCCACAGCCAGGCCGAACACGGCCAGCATGATGACCGACGCGCCGAGATATGTCGGGCCGGCCGTATATGGCTGCGGGCCCCAGTATGCGGGCAGCTGCGGCGCCAGCGACTCCAGGCCGTAGTCGGCCAGAGCGTCGGCGGCAGGGCCGTCGGCGGAGAGTCCGCGCGCCGAGTCGCCGCCGGCGAAGTCGGGGATGAGCAGATTCAGGCTCTCGGAGCGTCCGTAGCTCCACGCGGTGGCATAGTCGAGGTCGAGACCTCCCGGCGAGCCGCTCTCGGCAGCCAGCTCGGAGCCGCCGCGCACGGTGTCGGGCGTATGTTTTGCGGTGTACCACAGAGGTGCGAAGTTCGAGCCGGCGGCAAGCACTCCGGCGGCAGCCAGCACCGCCGTGCGGACGGCGAAGTCGCGCAGGCGCCTTCCGCGCACGGCCGCAATGCACTCCGAAATCCAGAAGATGGCCGCGGCAAGCATGAAGTAGTAGGTTATCTGCGGGTGGTTGGCTCCAATCTCGAGCGACATGGCCAGAGCCGCCAAAGCGCCGCCAGCCCACTTGTTGCGGCGCAGCGTGCAGTAGATTCCGCCTATCATCAGAGGCGCATAGACCAGCGCCCGCATCTTGGTGATGTGCCCGGCGCCGATAATCAGCGGGAAGTAGGTAGAGAGTCCGTAGGCTATGGCCGGCACGGCCGCCACGCGCGGGTCGACGCCCGCCAGCAGCAGCATGAGCCACATGGACAGCATGGCGAAGAAGACGAATCCCGCCGGCTCGGGAACGAGTCCCGTGATGCGCCCGACGGTGCTCTTGACTATCTGGGCCGGGTAGGCCGTGTTAATCAGGTAGGCGGGCATTCCGCCGAACATTCCGCCCGTCCACTGCGGGTCCTGGCCCGTAGCCTCGCGCGCCGCCTCGATGTCGGCCGTCATGCCGCGGTACTGCGCCACATCCGACTGCGGCAGCACCTCGTCAGAGAACTGCGGGGCGAAATAGAGTACTGCGATTAACAGAAATAACAGAGGAGCCGCCGCAAAGGCCGGCAGCCGTCGTAGTTTGTCGCTGTCAAATTTCATTCGTAACGGATGATTCAACGGCCAAAGGTACGAAAAAACATCGGTTTCGCAGCGGCGGTCTCGAAAAATAAACTATCTTTGCATATCAAATGAACCCGAATGGTTACTCTCGACGCGATTCGCAAACCCGTGGCTGAGGCTCTCGAGCAGCTCGACGCGACGATTGCGCAGGCTTTCGTCTCGCGCATCGCCCCGGCCGCCGAGATGGTCGACTACGGCCTCTCATCGAAGGGAAAGAGAATCAGGGCCGTGCTGGCTCTGCTCGCCGCCTCGCTCGAGACGCCCGGCGCAGCTGTCGGGCAGAGAGCCCTGACGGCGGCCATGTGCGTGGAGATGATACACGCCGCCTCGCTCATACACGACGACGTGATAGACGAGTCGTCGAAGCGCCGAGGGCGGATGTCGCTCAACGCGCTCCTGGGTTCGCACAACGCCGTGGTTGCCGGCGACTACATCCTCGCACGCACGATATCGGCGGGACTGGAGCGCGGCCACAGCGACATAGTGGCCCACACGGCCGCAGCCATAGCAACCCTGTGCGAGGGCGAGATACTGCAGAGCCTCCACGCCCGGAGAAGCGACACCTCGAGGGCCGACTACCTCGAGATAATCGGTCTGAAGACCGCCTCGCTGATGGCCGTGAGCGCCTCGGCGGGTTCGCTGGCGGCCGAAGCTCCGCAGCAGAGAGTCGAGGCCATGCACCGCTACGGATATGCACTGGGCATGGCTTTCCAGATAAAGGACGACATACTCGACTACACGGCCTGCGACGCAACCACGGGAAAGCCCTCGCACAACGACCTGCGCGAAGGCAAGATAACCCTGCCGCTGATTGCAGTGCTCGAGAACTCCGCACAGCAGCGGCAGAGCCAGCTGCTGGAGCTGCTTTGCCGCTGTCGCGACGACTCCGAGGCAGTGGCCGCGCTGAGCGGCGAGGTGATACGAAGCGGCGGAATCGCGGCTGCCGAGACAGCCATGCAGAGCTATGCCGACGCTGCCCGGGCCGAGCTGGAGGGCCTGCCCGACTCGCCGGCCAGAAGCGCGCTGCTCGACCTGTGCACCTACACCGGTCAGAGGGAACGGTAAATGAGAAGCGCAGCTGAAACGATGGAAAATTACAACAAAACCTAAAACTATATGAGTAACGAAAAGAAAAACTACACACTGCCGATTATCGTGATGATATTCCTCTTCGGAATGATCTCGTTCGTCACCAATCTGGCATCGCCCATGGGCGACATTCTCAAGAACCAGTTCCAGGTAGCAAACTGGATGGGTACGCTCGGCGTCTTCGCCAACTTCATCGCATATGCCATCATGGGATATCCCGCCGGCAACATGCTCCAGAAGCTCGGCTACAAGAAGACCGCACTGATTGCCATCGCCGTAGGATTCGTCGGCGTCGGCATCCAGACCCTCTCGGGCACGGCCGAGAGCTTCGGCGTATATCTGCTCGGAGCCTTCATCGCCGGATTCTCGATGTGTCTTCTCAACACCGTGGTAAACCCCATGCTCAACAAGCTCGGCGGCGGCGGCAACCGCGGCAACCAGCTCATACAGGTCGGCGGCTCGTTCAACTCGCTGTGCGGCACAACCGTGATCATCATGACCGGTCTGCTCATCCCCGAGGGCATCAAGAACGCCCGCATCGAGAACGTCTTCCCGCTCATGTTCGCCGCGCTGGCAATCTTCGCATTCGCATTCGTGGTAATCGCGCTGACCAAGATTCCCGAGAATGCTCCCAAGAGCGTCGAGGCTGCAAGCCAGAGCAAATACGGACCTCTGTCGTTCCGCCACTTCGTGCTGGGCGCCGTGGCCATATTCGTCTACATAGGCGTCGAGGTGGGTGTGCCCAACGTGCTGCAGAAGTGGCTCCAGAGCCCCGATCTGAACATTCTCGGCTCGGGCGTCAACGCCGAGGCCGTGGCCGGTTCGGTGGCTGCGACCTACTGGTTCATGATGCTCATCGGCCGTCTGTTCGGCGCAGCGCTCGGCAACCGCATCTCGGCCAAGAACATGCTCACGGCCGTATCGGTGCTGGGTCTGGTGCTCGTGCTGGCTGCCATATTCGTAAATCCCGCCAATACGGTCAACATGCCCGCATTCAACGGCGCACAGGGCTTCGCTCTGGTCAACGTTCCGGTCAACGCGGCATTCCTGGTGCTGGTGGGTCTCTGCACCTCGGTCATGTGGGGCGGAATCTTCAACCTGGCAGTCGAGGGTCTGGGCCGATACACCGAGAAGGCTTCGGGCATATTCATGGTGCTCGTCTGCGGCGGCGGTATTCTGACCGTGGCGCAGAACACCATCGTGGACTACACCGACCACGGCCTGGGATACCTGAACAGCTACTGGCTCATCGTAATCTGCCTCGTCTTCCTGCTCTACTACGCTCTGGCAGGATGCAAGAACGTCAACAAGGATATTCCCGTCGAGGAGTAACGTTTCACCGGACGGCCGGAGGACCGCGTCGAAAGACGGGGTGCCGGCCGTCCGCTTTTTTACCCACGCAAAAAAACGCGCGGAACTATGGATAAGAAATTCGTCTTCGAATACGAGCACTACGACTCGGCCGCGGATATGCCCGAAGCCGACCGTCTGCTGGCCGCCGAGGCTCAAAAGGCCGCCGCAACGGCCAATGCGCCCTACTCGAACTTCAGCGTGGGGGCTGCAGCCCGCCTGCACAGCGGCACGATACTCTACGGCAGCAACTTCGAGAGCGACGTCTACCCCGCCGGCCTCTGCGCCGAACGGTCGCTGCTCTTCCATGCGCTCTCGTGCCACGCCGGCGACAGGATAGAGGCGCTGGCCATAGCATCGCAGCCCTCGCTGACGGAGTGCTATCCCTGCGGACAGTGCCGACAGGTGCTGCTCGACGCCGAGCGCAAGCAGAACTCGCCCATAAGAATAATAATGACCGGCGGCGGAACGGCCACGATAGTCGAATCGGCCCGGCTGCTGCTGCCCTTCACGTTCAGCCTCAAGGAGTCGAAAGGTGTTTGAGCAGAAAGACATACTCTACGAAGACAACCATCTGATCGCCGTCAACAAACGCTGCGGCGATCTGGTGCAGCCCGACCCGTCGGGCTCGGCGGCCCTCGAGACCGAGATTAAGGAGTTCATCCGCCGTCGCGACAACAAGCCCGGCGAAGCCTTCCTGGGCGTGGTGCACAGAATAGACCGTCCGGTGAGCGGCGTGGTGGTATTCGCAAAGACCTCGAAGGCGCTGGCGCGCATGAACGAACTGATTCGCAACGGCGCCATAGACAAATACTACTGGGCCGTGACCGAGCAGAGACCCGAGCCCGAGGCCGGCACGCTGCGCCACTGGCTCGTGCGCGACGGACGCACCAACCGCACGCGCGTCTACGACCTCAGGCGTCCCGAGAGCAAGGAGTCGCTGCTCGAATATTCGGTGCAGGCCTGCTCGGAGCGCTACACACTGGTCGAGGTGCGCCTGCTGACGGGCCGCCACCACCAGATAAGGGCGCAGCTCTCGAAAATCGGATGCCCGATAAAGGGCGATCTGAAATATGGAGCCCGCAGGTCCAACCCCGACGGAGGCATAGCTCTCCATTCGCGGCGCATGGAGTTCGAGCACCCCGTGCGCCACGAACGAATATCGATAACGGCCCCGGCGCCTGCAGGCGACCAGCTGTGGCGTTTTTTCGAGGAGGCGCTGCAATGAGAGTGCTGGTGCAAAGAGTCAGGCAGGCTTCGGTGAGCATAGGCGGCCGGGAGTATTCGCACTCGGGGCCGGGACTGCTCATATTCGTCGGCGTGTGCGTCGGCGACACTCCGGCCGAGGCGGAATATCTGGCCGGCAAGGTGGCGCGGCTGAGGATATTCGACGACCAGAACGGAGTCATGAACCTCGACGTCTGCCAGGCCGGCGGCGAGGTTTGCGTGGTGAGTCAGTTCACGCTGGCCGCCTCGACCGCGCGCGGAAACCGTCCGTCGTATGTGCGGGCCGCTCCGGGCGAGGTATCCAAACCGCTCTACGAACTCTTCATCGAGCGCATGGCCCAGCTCACGGGCCGCCGCCCGGCCACGGGCGTGTTCGGCGCCGACATGCAGGTGGCGCTCGTAAACGACGGCCCGGTGACCATATGGATGGATTCGGACGAACGCCGGTAGAGGCGCCGCAGGCGCGCTACAACCGCTACTCGGACTACTTCAGGCGGCTGTTCGGCGGCCGTGTGCAGAAGCTCTCGATAGATGCGGGCTTCACATGTCCCAACCGCGACGGCACCATCTCCTCGGGCGGCTGCACATTCTGCAACAACAGCGCCTTCACGCCCTCGTACTGCCGCGCCGAAAAGAGCATCACGCAGCAAATCGAAGAGGGCATAGAGTTCCACCGCCGGCGCTATCGCGAGGCCTCGCGATATCTGGCCTATTTTCAGGCCTACTCCAACACATATGCCGACACCGGGACTCTGCGCAGCCGCTACTGCGAAGCCCTCGCCCACCCGTTGGTGGCGGGCATAGCTGTCGGCACGCGTCCCGACTGCATCGACGCCGAAAAGTGCCGTCTGCTGGCCGAACTGGCCCGCGAGGCCTACGTGACCGTCGAGCTGGGCATAGAGTCGGTCTACGACAAGACGCTGCGGGCCGTGAACCGCGGCCACGACTTCGCCGCGGCGCAAAGGGCTGCCGAAATGGTCGCGGCGGCGGGTCTGCCCGTGGGTGCGCACTTCATAGTGGGTCTTCCGGGCGAGAGCGACGAGATGATTCTCGCCGCAGCCGAGAGGATAAACTCGCTGCCGCTCACAACGGTCAAGTTCCACCAGCTGCAGATAATGCGCGGCACGGCCATGGCCGAGCTCTACGACCGCGACCCCGGGCAGTTCCGGCTGCGCGGGCCCGAAGAGTACATCGAACTGATGGTCGAACTGCTGCGCCGCCTGCGGCCCGACACGGTCGTCGAGCGGGTGGCCGGCGAGGCTCCGCCGCGGTTCCGCCACACCGAGGGGTGGGGTTCGCTGCGCAACGAGACCGTCACGGCCATGTTCGAAAGACGGCTCGAGCAGAGAGACGTCCGACAGGGCGACCTCTTCTCGCACTGACAGCCCGCACCCGCTGAAAAACCGCCGGCCGGCACAAACGCCGCTGTCAGAGTGCCGGCGGGACGGGCGGCAAGGAGCGCCAGGCAGAGCGGCACACTCGAGAGAAACTGTGTCGCGAACTTGGCCCGCACCGGAACAATAACGCGATATTTTTATACCTTTGTGTTCTGAAAAAGACTTTATTCGGCAAAAAAACATGAAACTGGCTTTGGACAAACCCTTTACATTCGTAAAGGAGTATCTATTGATGACCATCGGAATGTTCATCTACTCGTTCGGATGGATCGGCTGCATCCTGCCCGTGGGAGGCGTCGGCGGCGGAGCTGCCGGATTTTCGCTCATAGTGTGCCACGCGCTGCAGCACTATCTGGGCATAGATCTGCACATAGGTACGATGGTGTTCATCCTCAATGCCGTGCTGCTGCTCATAGCCGGGTTCATCGTGGGGTGGAACTTCGGCCTGAAGACCATCTACTGCGTGGTGGTGCTCTCGGCAGCCATGAACATGTGGCAGACGGTGCTGGCCGGGCACACCATATTCGGCAATCTTGAGCACTTCCTGGTGGTGATTCTGGGAGGTATCATAGCCGGAATCGGAATAGCCCTCTGCCTGCAGCAGGGAGGTTCGTCGGGCGGCACCGACATCGTGGCCATGATTATCAACAACTACCGGCGCGTGAGCTACGGCCGGATACTGGTACTCACCGACTTCATCATCATAGGCTCCTCGCTGCTGGTGGGCTACAAGCTCGACGCGGTCATCTACGGATATGTCATGACCGCCGTGGTCGGCTACACGGTCGACATGGTCATGGCCGGAAACCAGCAGTCGAGCCAGATACTCATCATCACCCACGACTACGACAGGCTCGCCAAGCTCATCATCGAGGATGCCCACCGCGGCGTCACGCTGCTCGATTCGGTGGGCGGATATTCGCACATGCCCTCCAAGGTGGTCATGGTCGTCTGCCGCAAGCGCGAGACCTCGCGGATACTCCACATCGCAAAGAGCGTCGACCCGGGAGCATTCATCTCCGTGGGTTCGGTCATGGGCGTCTACGGCAAGGGATTCGATGCCCTGAAGAAAGTCTGACGAAACGACAAATCCGCGACGGCCGTGTCAGAGAGATTCGCCGACATAGTGCTGCCGCTGGCGCAGCCCGCCTACACCTTCGCTGTCGACGAGAGCCTCGAGCTCGGCGAAGGCGATGCCGTGGCCGTGCAGTTCGGTCCGCGCAACATCTACACGGGCATAGTGCTCGCCGTCCACGACCGCCGGCCGCAGAGCGGAAAAATCAAGACCGTATCGCGAAAACTATTCGCCGGGCCGCTCATCACTCCCGGCCAGCTGGCGCTGTGGAGATGGATGGCCGACTACTACATGTGCACCGAGGGCGAAATCATGCGTGCCGCGCTGCCGTCGCTCATGAAGCCGCACGCGGCCGACAGCGAGCAGTTCGACCGCCGGATGTACAGGCCGCGCACCGAACGCTTCACGGCCCTGGGCGAAGGATTCGCCGCAGAGTCGGCCGAACTCTCCGCCGAGCTGGACCGGCTCGAACGGCGGGCGCCCAAACAGTATGCCGCCATAACCGAACTGGCCGGTCTGGCCACAGCCGCAGGGGCTCCGGCCGACGGATTCATACCCCGCCGCCTGCTGTCGGCCGACAGCGCAGCGATAAACGCCCTGGTGCGCAAGGGACTGATGCGCGAATGCGTGCGCGAGGTCGGCGGACGGGAACCCTACGACACTGAGTTCGTGCTGCCGCAGCTCACCCAACAGCAGCAGCAGGCCTTCGACTCGATACGCGAGCAGTGGAAGAGCCGCGGCACGGTGCTGCTGCACGGCGTGACGGGCTCGGGAAAGACCGAGATATACATGCGGCTGATAGCCGAGACTGCGGCGCGCGGCGGCGACGTGCTGATGCTGGTGCCCGAGATAGCCCTCACCTCGCAGCTTACAGAGCGACTGCAGAGGGTCTTCGGCAGCCGCGTGACGGTGTGGCACTCGAAAATCACGCAGCAAAGCCGCACCGAAACATACATGCGCCTGCGCGACTCGCAGGGCGGCGAGATAGTCGTCGGGGCTCGCTCGGCGCTCTTCCTGCCGCTCAAGAGCCTGCAGCTCGTAATAGTCGACGAGGAGCACGACCGCGGATACAAGCAGGAGGAGCCCGCACCGCGCTACAACGCCCGCGACTGCGCCGTGATGCTGGCCCGCACGGCCGGTGCACGCACGCTGCTCGGCAGCGCCACGCCCTCGCTCGAGAGCTATATGAACGCCCGCAGCGGCAAGTACGGACTGGCGCAGCTCGCCGAACGCTACGGCCAGGCACGCCTGCCCGAGGTCGTCATCAGCGACACCCTGCGCGCCGCCAAGCGAGGCGAGCGCCGCGGACACTTCAACATGGAGCTCGAGAAGCGCATGCATCAGGTGCTGGCAGAGGGCGGACAGGTCATGCTGTTCCAGAACCGGCGCGGATTCGCACCCTATGTCGAGTGCACCTCTTGCGGCCACACGGCCCGCTGCCCCGAGTGCAACGTGACCCTCACGCTCCACAAACGCACGGGCCGCCTCGAGTGCCACTACTGCGGCTACGGTCGCCCCTATCCGGCCGTCTGCCCCGAGTGCGGCGCGGCGGAGAGCGTGCCGATGGGCTTCGGCACCGAGAAGGTCGAACAGCAGGCCGCGCAGCTCTTTCCCCAGGCGCGCATACTGCGTCTCGACCGCGACGCAGCCACATCGGAGGGAGCCTGCCGCAGAATAGTCGACGACTTCGCCGCCGGCAAGGCCGACATACTCGTCGGCACGCAGATGATATCCAAGGGCTTCGACTTCGGGCGCGTGGCGCTGGTCGGCATCCTCAACGCCGACAACCTGCTGCGCAATCCCGACTTCCGAGCCTCGGAGCGCGCCTTTCAGACCATCATGCAGGTGTCAGGACGCGCCGGGCGCCGCGACGGCAGCGGCCAGGTGGTAATACAGACTGCCGAGACGGACCATCCCATGATAGCTATGGCCGCGCACGGCGACTATGAGGCCATGGCGCGGCACGAGCTGGCCGAGCGCGAGACATTCCTGTACCCGCCCTACTCGCACATCATACGGCTCACGCTCCGCCACCGCGAGCGGCCGGTGCTCTACCGCCGCACCGAGCAGCTGGCCGAGGTGCTGCGCAAAAAGTTCGGACGCCGCCTGTTAGGGCCCGTAACGCCGCCCGTAGACCGCATCCGCAGCGAGTACATCGCCCAGATGATGCTCAAAATCGAAAACGGCGCATCGCTCTCGCGGGCCCGCACCATCCTGCGCGAGGCTCTCGCCTCTCCGGTCGGCAAGGAGCTGCGCAACGTAACGATTGTCTGCGATGTCGACCCTCAGTGACATACTGCGCGACGCAGCCTCGCTCTTCGTCCGCCGCGACTGCATGGTCTGCGGCCAGGCTCTGCTCGACGGCGAGCGCGACATATGCACCGCCTGCAACTACACGGCCCCGCTCACGGGTTTCGCCGCCGAGGCCGACAACGCCCTCTTCCGCCGCTTCGGCGGCACGGTGCGCATCGAGAGGGCCGCGGCGCTGGTCTACTTCATCCACGGCAGCCACTGGCAGAGAGCCATACACGGATTCAAATACCGCGACAAGTGGCGCTGGGCCTATGTTGCGGGCCTGAGGTTAGGCGCCGCACTGCGCGACGGAGGACTCTTTGCGCAGGTGGACACCGTGGTGCCCGTGCCGCTGCATGCGCGGCGTCTTCTCAGCCGCGGCTACAACCAGTCGGAGTACATTGCCCGCGGCGTGGCCGAGATGCTGGGCGCACGGCTCGAGACGGGCGCTGTGGTGCGACGCCGCAACAACCCCAGCCAGACCACGCTCGGCCAGGAGCAGAAGCGCGAGAATGTGCGCGACCTGTTCGCCGTAAAACGCCCCGGACGGCTCGAGGGCCGCAACATACTCCTGGTCGACGACGTGATAACCACGGGCGAGACCGTCATAGCCTGCACCGAAGCCATAGCCAAGCAGGTCGAGTGCCGAATAAGCGTGGCTGCATTCGCCGCCTCGCGCTCGCGCTACGGAGGCGGTCTGTAGCCCGGCGGGCCGATACGGGGCGGGGCATGCGCGGCACCCCGCGCAAAAGAGGAAAAAACGGGCGGCGCGACTTGGCGCTTTCGGCGAAAATGTCTAATTTTGGAGTCTGTAAAAAAACCTTGAAAACTGAACCGATGGCAAAGGAGTACACGCAGTCGTCCAGACGCAACCGCGAGGCTTATGCCGAGCTCACCGAGACCCCCGGAACGCTGCCCCCGCAGGCCGTGGAGCTCGAGGAGGCCGTCCTCGGAGCGCTCATGCTCGAGAAGGACAGCATCATAACCGTGCAGGAGTTCATCACGCCCGAAGCCTTTTACACCGAGGAGCACCGCATAATCTTCCGCGCGATAAACGACCTGGCCACGGAGCTCAAGCCCGTGGACCTCTACACCGTCACCGAACGTCTGAAGGTCGAAAAGAACCTCAAGAAGGTGGGCGGCGCATCCTACCTGGCGCAGCTCACGCAGAAGGTGGGCTCGGCGGCAAACGTCGAGTTCCATGCCAAAATCATAGCCCAGAAATATGTGCAGCGCGAGCTCATACGCTCCGCAACCGAGATACAGCGCCGCTCCTACGACGAGTCGACCGACGTGACCGAACTCATAGGCTTCGCCGAGGGCGAGATTTTCAAGGTGGCCGACGGACATGTCAAGCGTTCGGTGCAGTCGTCCAAGGATGTGCTGGCCCGCGCCATAGCGCAAATCGAGGAGGCCTCCAAGAACGAGAGCTCGTTCAACGGCGTGCCCTCGGGATTCACGGCCATCGACCGCGTAACGCTGGGCTGGCAGCTCTCGGACCTGATAATCGTCGCGGCGCGCCCGTCGATGGGTAAAACGGCCTTCGTGCTCTCGATGGCCCGCAACATAGCCGTCGACCACGAGTGCGGAGTGGCATTCTTCTCGCTCGAGATGTCGGCCGTGCAGCTGATGAACCGTCTGATTATCGCCGAAACGGGCCTCTCGGGCACCGCTGTCAAGAGCGGCCGACTGACGCCCGAGCAGTGGAAGCACCTCGAGTCGGCCACCAAGCCGCTGGGAGCCGCACCGCTCTACATCGACGACACGCCGGCGCTGTCGGTATTCGAGTTCCGCTCGAAAGCGCGCCGGCTGAAATCGCACAACAACATCAAGATCATAGTCATAGACTACCTGCAGCTGATGACCGGCGGCCAGGACAACCGCAACGGCAACCGCGAACAGGAGGTGGCATTCATCTCGCGCACGCTCAAGGCCGTGGCCAAGGAACTCAACGTGCCAATCATAGCCCTCTCGCAGCTCAACCGCTCGACCGAGACGCGCGGCGGCTCCAAGCGCCCGCAGCTGTCGGACCTGCGCGAGTCGGGCGCCATAGAGCAGGATGCCGACATAGTGGCATTCATCCACCGCCCCGAATACTACGGAATCAACCAGGACGAGAACGGCATGCCCACGGCCGGCATGGCCGAGATAATCATCGCCAAGCACCGTAACGGCGAGGTGACGGACGTGCGTTTGCGCTTCCTCAAGGACCAGGCACGCTTTACGGACGTCGATGCCGTAGACATGCCGCAGGGCGAGCAGCGCCCCTATGACAGCATAGCCAGCACGTCGTTCGACTCGCTGCCCGTAGCCGGCGGAGGCATGCCTCTGGGCGGCGGCGAGTTCGACATAGCACCGCCCAAACAGCTCGACGACGAACCGTTCTAAACCGCATCCCGAGCCATGTTTGTCAGAACCTATGCCGGAGCCATAGCCGGAGTCGATGCCGTGACGGTGGCCGTCGAGGCCAACTGCAGCGGCAGCGGAATAGGCCTCGAACTCGTGGGCCTGCCCGACAACGCCGTGCGCGAGAGCGAGCAGCGCATACGCGCCGCCTTCGACAACTCGGGCCTGCGCATGACCTCGCGCATGATCGTGGTCAACCTGGCTCCGGCCGACCTGCGCAAGGAGGGCTCGTCGTTCGACCTGCCCATAGCCGTCAGCATACTGGCCGTCACGCAGCAGATTCCGGCCGACATACCGGCCGAGAGCATGTTCGCCGGAGAGCTGTCGCTCGACGGCTCCGTGAAGAGCGTGCGGGGCGTGCTGCCGTCGGCTCTGCGTGCCCGCGCCGAAGGGTTGCGGCGCATAGTGGTGCCGCGCGACAACGCTGCCGAGGCGGCCGTGGTCGACGGCATAGAGGTCATACCCGTCTCGACGCTCTCGGAGGTTGCGGCCTACCTGCGCGGCGAGCTTGCAATAGAGCCGGCACAACCCGCCGAGGCTCAGCAGAGCGCCGCCGCGGGACGCTTCGCCGAGGATTTCTCGGACGTGAAGGGTCAGGCCCGCGTCAAGCGCGCCCTCGAGATAGCCGCCGCAGGCGGGCACAACGTGATAATGATAGGCTCGCCCGGCTCGGGCAAGACCATGCTCGCGCGGCGCCTGCCGACCATACTGCCGCCTCTGACGCGCGAAGAGGCTCTCGAGACCACCAAGATTCACTCCGTGGCGGGCAAGCTCGGCACAGGCCGCGGACTGCTCGCGACGCGACCCTTCAGGTCGCCCCACCATCTGGTTTCGCAGGTGGCCATGACGGGCGGCGGACAGTCGCCGCAGCCGGGCGAGGTGTCGCTCGCCCACAACGGGATACTATTCCTGGACGAGCTCCCGGAGTTCGGCCGCAGCGTGCTGGAGGTACTGCGCCAGCCACTCGAGGACAAGCACATAACCGTGTCGCGTGCGCGCTACACCATAGACTACCCCTGCAACTTCACGCTCGTGGCAGCCATGAACCCCTGCCCCTGCGGCTACTACAACCACCCCGACCGCGAGTGCACCTGCCCGCCGGGCGCCGTGCACCGCTACACCAGCCGCATCTCGGGTCCGCTGCTCGACCGCATAGACATACACATCGAAGTCACGCCCGTGAGCGTTAGCGAAATAGGCGCCGACCGCGTCGAGGAGAGCTCGGCGACCATAGCCCGGCGCGTGATGCAGGCCCGCGAAATACAGCGTCGCCGCTTTGCCGGCGTGGAGGGCGTGCACACCAACGCCATGATGAATTCGCGCATGCTGCGCGAGTTCTGCCCGCTCGACCAGGCCGCGCGCACCATGCTCGAGCGCGCCATGGAGCGGCTGCGGCTCTCGGCCCGCGCCTACGACCGCATAATACGCGTGGCCCGCACCATTGCCGACATGGAGGGCGCAGCCGACATATCGGCTGCACACATAGCCGAGGCGATACAGTACCGGACACTCGACCGGGAACAGAGATAGTCCATTTACAACAATCTAAATACCATGAAAAAGTACAGAGTAATATTGTCGGGCGGCGGAACCGGAGGACACATCTACCCCGCTGTCGCAGTTGCCGAGGAGCTCAAGCGCCGCTTCGGCCAGAATGTCGAGCTGCTGTTCGTCGGCGCCGAAGGCAAGATGGAGATGGAGAAGATTCCGGCCCTGGGCTACGACATAGTCGGGGTGCCCATAGCGGGACTGGACCGCCGGCTGTTCTCGCCGCGCAACCTGCTGCTGCCGCTGAAGATGTGGCAGAGCCGCAGGCAGGCCGCACAGGCCATACGACGCTTCGGCGCCGACATAGCGTGCGGTTTCGGAGGCTACGCCAGCTGGCCCGTGCTGCGGGCTGCACAGCGCATGGGCATACCTACGCTCATACAGGAGCAGAACTCCTTCGCCGGCAAGACCAACAAGATGCTCGGCGCCAAGGCCGACACCATATGCACCGCCTACGAAGGCATGGAACGCTTCTTCCCCGCCGACAAGATAGTCATGACGGGCAACCCGCTTCGCGGCAGCTTCGCGGCCGGCACCGCAGACCGCAGCGAGGCGTTAGGATATTTCGGACTCAAGGCTGGCATCAAGACCGTGCTGGTGGTGGGCGGCTCGCTCGGAGCCCGCACCATCAACAACATGATGAAGGAGTTCACGGCCCGCTGCGGCGGCAAGGCGCCCGTACAGGTCATCTGGCAGACCGGAAAGATATACTACGACGAGATGAGCGGCTTTCTGGCCGAGCACCCGACAGAGGGCATCTGGCAAGGGGCATTCATCGACAGGATGGACCTGGCCTATGCCGCGGCCGACCTGGTGGTATCGCGCAGCGGAGCCTGCTCCGTATCGGAGCTCTGCCTGGCGGGCAAGGCCGTCATATTCGTACCCTCGCCCAACGTGGCCGAGGACCATCAGACCAAGAACGCGCAGGCGCTCGAGAGCAAGGGCGCGGCACTTCTGGTGCCCGACGCCGAGGCCGTGGCAAGGTGCATGGATCTGGCCGTCGAGACGCTCGCCGACGAGCAGAGAATCGCCGCGCTCGAGCGAAACATCGCCGCGCTGGCCGTACCCGACGCAGCAGCGCGCACGGTCGACGAGATAGTTAAATTGCTCAAAGCATGAAATCATACTACTTCATAGGCATCGGAGGCATCGGCATGAGCGCCATAGCGCGCTATTTCATGCACGAGGGCTGCGCCGTGGGCGGCTACGACCGCACGCCGTCGACCCTGTGCGACCAGCTGGCCGCCGAGGGTGCCGACATCCACTACGAGGATTCTGTCGAGGCCATCGGCGCGCAGTTCCGCGACCCGGCCTCGACGACCGTAATCTACACCCCGGCCGTGCCGGCCGACCACTCGGAGCTCTGCTGGTTCCGCGCCAACGGATTCCGCGTGGTGAAGCGCTCGCAGGCGCTGGGCGTGCTGACCGAGGGCAAGTACACGATGGCCGTGGCCGGAACCCACGGCAAGACCACGACCTCGACCCTCGCGGCGTGGTTGAACCGCAGCGTGACTGGCGGCGGCAGCGCATTTCTGGGAGGCATATCCAAGAATTTTTCCAACAATCTGGTGCTGGGCGGCGGCAACCGCATGGTCGTCGAGGCCGACGAGTTCGACCGCTCGTTCCTGCAGCTGCACCCCGATGTGGCGGTCATAACCTCGGCCGACGCCGACCATCTGGACATCTACGGCACGCACCAGGCCGTCAAGGAGGCCTTCGCGCAGTTCGCCGCGCAGATTCGGCATGGCGGCACGCTCATCATCAAGTCAGGCGTCGACGTCGCCGTGCGCAACGACAGAATCAAGGTCTGGACCTACTCGTGCGACGAGCCGTGCGACTTCTACGCCTCGGACTTGCGGCTTCGCGAGGGCGGCTACTACGTCTATGACATAGTCACCCCGTCGGGCACGATAAAGAATTGCACCACAGGCATTCCGGGCCTCGTCAATGTCGAGAACAGCATAGCCGCGACGGCCATGCTGTGGGCTGCGGCGCAGCACGAGGGCGTGCCCGTGGATGAAGATAGGCTGCGCGAAGGTCTGGCCTCGTTCTGCGGCGTGAAGCGTCGCTTCGAGTTCTATGTCAACACCCCGCAGCAGGTCTATATGGACGACTACGCCCACCACCCGCGTGAGCTGCTGGCCACAATAACCTCCATAAGGGCCATGTTCCCGGGCCGCCGTCTGACGGCCCTCTTCCAGCCGCACCTCTACACCCGCACGCGCGATTTCTGCGACGGATTCGCCGAGGCGCTCTCGCACGCCGACGAGGTGGTGCTGCTGCCGATTTACCCGGCGCGCGAGGAGCCTATCGAGGGCGTAACGTCGCAAATCATAGCCCGCGCCGTGAGCGTCCCCTGCCGAATAGTCGAACGCGAGCGGCTGGCCGAGACCGTCGCGGCGATGCATACGGACGTCGTGGTCAGCTTCGGGGCCGGCAATATCGACGCATGCTGCCAGGCGCTGGACGAGGTGGCGCGAAAAAAAATTCAGAATTCAGAATTCAGAATTCAGAATTGATATTCGGGCCATGTGGAGGTCAGAGAGTTTCTCGACACGCTGGTGGCTGCAGACCGGAATCTCGAGCCGGCAGGCACAAAGATTGCTCTGTCCAATCCGCGGCTGAAACGTGCGCCGGAGTATTTGCGCAAATTCGTCGGGCTCTGCTATTCGTTCGGTCAATTTATGGAGCAGTTCGCCGCATGCCTCGCGGGCCATGGCGGGCAGGAGAGTCCTTTGAACGCCTTTCTTCAACGCAACACGGCCGGCAAACGGCAGAAGAGACAACTCGACATTGAAAATTCACAATTTTTAATGTAATTAAAAAATCGTTGAAAATCCTTTCGTATCTTTGCAGCGCAAAGAGTAACTGACGATGAATATCGATATGGGCAACATACTGCGGCGGGCGTTTTTCGGAGCGCTCTGGTGCGGTGCGCTGCTCTGTCTGATATGGGCTGCGGACGCCTCGCGCAGAGAGCGCATGCAGACCAGCGTCAGTGAGGTGCGCATCACCGTCGACGCAGGCCGTGAAGGCAGCCGCGCCGTCACCGGCGAGTCGCTGCGCGAACGTCTGGACCGCAGCGGCGTGAAGACCGTGGGGCTGAACATCGACTCGGTAGACCTGCGCGCCGTCGAGAGGGTTATCGCCGGCAACGGCTTCGTCGAGGATGTTCAGGCCTATGTCTCGCGGTCGGGAGTGCTGTCAATCGAGGTGCGGTGCCGCAAGCCCGTCGTAAGGCTGCTCTTCGACGGCTACGACAGCTGCGTCGACGAGCAGGGATATGTCTTTCCCACGCCGGCCGGCACGGCATTCTATCTGCCCGTCATAACGGGCTCCTACCGCCCGCCCTTCGACCCCGGATTCTCGGGTCTGCCCTCGCAGAGCATGCTGCAGAGCCGCCGCGAGTCGGCACTGCGCGCCGCAGCCCTCGAACGCGAGAAATATCCCCACCAGGACAAGGCCGCCGAGTGGCGCGACAGCCTCAGAAAGTACGGCCGCCGCTACATCTCGCGCCACTGGATGGAGAGCGAGGATGATTTCGCGCGGCGCATCGAGTGGCAGAAGGCCGAGAATACCCGCTGCCGCCGCCGCTACGAATACCGCATACGCACCCAGAAGGAGCTCATAGCTTCGATAGAGGCGCGACGCGATGCCGAAAATTCGGCTCAAAAAAAGTTGGAAAAAAACTACGAAGATTTCGGCAAACTCATTACCTTTGTAAATCGGTTGGAGAAGGATGAATTCCGGCGTGCCGAGACCGTGCAGATAGTCGCCTCGTCGACCCCGGCAGGCGAGCTCGAAGTGGAGCTCGTGCCCCGCTCGGGCAACTACGTGATTCTGTTCGGAACGATAGGCTCGCGCCGCGAAAACGAAGAGAAATTCGAACGTCTCGACGAGTTCCGCCGCAAGGTCCTCGGCCGTGTCGGCTGGGACCGCTACCGCATCGTGAACGTTAAGTACAAGGGGCAGGTGGTCTGCTCGAAATGATTGAACTGAAGTGGAAAAGAGGCTTTACACCGTAGCCGTCGACCTGGGAACGACCAACGTGGTGGTCATCGTCGGCTGGAAAAACGACGACGGAACGATACACGTCGATAAGCTCGTATCGAGACCGTGCGAAGGCTTGTCTGCCGGCGAAATCGAGAACATCGCCTCGGCAGGCAACAGCATACGCGCAGCCCTGAGCGAAGTCGAAGTATCGCTCGGATTCCGCGTGTCGGAGGTTTACGCCGGAATCTCGGGACGCTTCATCCGCTGCGACAGCTACACCGACCACGTCTTCACGGCCGACTCGCAGAGCGGCGTGAGCAGCCAGGATGTCGAGGCCCTCTACGAGCGCATGGCCGGCGTGAAGGCCTCCGACGACGAGATAATCCTCGAAAGCATACCCCAGAACTTCATGGTCGACGACCGCCGCGAGGTCAAGAACCCCGTGGGCTCGTTCGGCAAACGGCTCTCGTCGACGTTCAAGTTCATACTCTGCGAGCCCACGCCGCTGGACAGACTGCAGCGCGTATTCGCCGGGCTGAACATCAAACTGCTGGGCATCTACCCCACCATGCTCACCATAGTCGACTCGATAGTCACGCCCGACGAACGCGAAGAGGGTGTGGCCATTGTCGACCTGGGCGGCGGCAAGACCGACGTGACGGTAGTCTACAAGAACATCATCCGCTATGTGGCCTCGATACCCATGGGCGGACAGACCATAAACTCGGACATCTACTCGCTCGGCGTGCCCGAGAAGTATGTCGAGCGGCTCAAGGTCAAGCACGGTTCGGCCGTGGCCGAAATGACCGAACGCAAACTGCTGCAGATTCCCGGAGGTCGCTCGCGCGACGTGAAGGGTCTGCTGAGCTACAACCTCGCGGCCGCAATCGAGGGCCGCATGATGGACATCATCGAGCTGGTCAAGGGCGAGTTGCGCGAATCGGGATTCGGCGACAAACTCAGCTACGGCATAGTTCTGGCCGGCGGAGGTTCGCGTCTGGCCAACGTCGCCGAGCTGTTCCGCCGCGAGACGGGCATGGACGTGCGACTGTCGGAGACCGACAGTATAAACAAGAACAAGCCCGACATGCCTCCCTATGCCACGGCGCTGGGAGTGCTCATGCGCGGCCTTGCCGACGGCAAGAGCACGCTGCTGTCCTCGCAGCAGCATCAGCAGCCCCGCCCCGAGACGCAGCATGTCGAGCCCGAGCGTCCTATGCGTACGGCTTCAGTACAGCCTGCCGCCACGGCACCCGTGCAGCCCGAGACCGGAACTGCGGCTAAGCCCGCACCTGCTGCACCCTCCGCGTCCGACGCGCCGGCATCCAAGCCCGAGCCTGCACCGCAGCAGCCCATGTCGCCCTACGGACTCCGCACCCGAATCCACGGCCAGACCATCGAGGAGGCCAAGGCCGAGGCCGTTGTCGACGACGAGGCTGCCGAGCGCCGCAAGGCCACCGAGGAGCGCCGCGGAGGCTTCCTCAAGAGCATCTTCGGCAAGATGCAGAATTTCGTCGACCAGTCGTTCGAGAACGGAGGCGACGAGGATACGAATTTTTAGTGAACGCAATCAATAGCTCAACAATGGCTGAAGATTTGATAAACGAGATAACGGCCACGGACAACGAGTCGTCGATAATCACCGTAGTCGGCGTGGGTGGCGCGGGCGGCAACGCCGTCAACCACATGCACGAGCTGGGAATCACGGGCGTGAAGTTCATGGTCTGCAACACCGACCGCCAGGCGCTGGACATATCGCCCGTCGACATCAAGATACAGCTCGGACCCGACGGTCTGGGTGCCGGCAACGACCCCGTCAGGGGCCGCGACGCCGCCGTGGAGTCGCTGGACGAGGTGCGGCGCAAATTCGAGTCGCTCGGCACCAAGATGATATTCATCGCGGCCGGCATGGGCGGCGGCACCGGTACAGGAGCATCGCCCGTCATAGCCAAACTGGCACACGAGATGGATATCCTGACCGTGGCCATCGTAACGCTCCCCTTCACTGCCGAGGGAACCATACGCTACGAGCAGGCCTGCAAAGGCATCGAGGAGCTCAAACCGCATGTCGACTCGCTGCTGGTCGTCAGCAACGACAACATATCCAAACTCTACGGACGCATGTCGCTGCGCCAGGCCTTCGACAAGGCCGACGACGTGCTGGCCATGGCCGCCAAGGGCATAGCCGAGATTATCACCGTCAAGAGCGAGCTGAAGGTCAACATAGACTTCGCCGACGTCCGCAAGGTGCTCACGGCCAGCGGCCGCGCGCACATGAGCGTCGCCACGGCCGAGGGCGAGAAGCGCGCACTGGAAGTTGTCGAGGAGTCGCTGCGCTCGCCGCTGCTCGACAGCAACATGATAGCCGGCTCGAAACACATTCTGGTCAGCCTCTCGGTTTCGGACAAGGACAAACTGATGCTCGACGAGGCCATGCAGGTCATCAGCTACATACAGGAGCACGCCAGCACGCGCGACGCATCCACTGGCAAGATTCACACGGCCAACATCATCTGGGGCGCCAACATCAAGCCGTCGCTGGGCGACAAACTCGAGCTGGTGCTGGTAGCCACGGGCTTCGGCGACAATCCCGACTTCACGAAGGTCTCGCCCGAGGAGATAGGACTCGCACCCGCCAAGCAGCCCCTGCAGCCCGAGAAGCCTGCCGACACTATGGCCGGCAACAATACCCGCTCGCTGCCCCCGCGCGGCAAGCAGGGCAAGTACAGCGACATGTCGACATGGTTCGGCCAGCCGGCATACCGCCGCCGCAACATGGCTCTGGAGACCGACACCTCGTCGGTGCGCCGCGAATCCATCGGCGGCGAGCGCGACGATGCTCCCGGCAGCGAGAGCGGTTCGCTCTTCCCGCATTAGGCCGCACAAAGCACAAGCCTGTTGGAATGCTTCGTAACATATAACGCTCTGACGCCGCACATCGTCGCGATGATTGTCGTCGCGGGCGTGCTGTTGCTCTTCTCGGCCATCGCCTCGGGCTCGGAGACGGCTCTCTTCTCGCTCACGCACAACGACATCCGCAACCTGCGCGAGAACTCCTCGCCGGCAGGCGACGCAGTGCTCAAGCTGCTGGGCGACGCCGACATGCTGCTGGCCACGATTCTGGTGCTGAACAATCTGGTCAACATCTGCATCGTCATCCTCTCGTCGAACATCATCGACTCGCTGTTCACCTTCACGCGCTTCGAGTTCGCATTCAAAACCGTGCTGGTAACCTTCCTGCTGCTGCTCTTCGGCGAAATCATACCCAAGGTGCTGTCGCAGTCGCGGCCCGCAAGGTTCGCGCTCTTCGTCTCGCGCCCGCTGCTGCTGCTGGAACGTCTGCTCAAGCCGCTGTCGACCGTACTGGTCAAGACCGGCGGCCGCATAGGTTCGCTGGCTGCGCACGGCAGCGAAATATCGATGGACGAGCTGGCCGATGCCGTGGAGATGTCGACCAGCGAATCGACCCAGGAGCACCGCATACTCTCGGGCATCGTAAACCTGGAGAATACCGAGGTCGAGGAGATCATGAAGCCCCGCGTGGACATCACGGCCGTGGAGCTCACCGACACCTACACCGAGGTGCGCAAGACCATCATCGAGTCGGGCTTCTCGCGCATACCGGTCTACGACGACGACTTGGACAACATCAAGGGCACGCTCTACGTCAAGGACCTCATGCCCCACATCGGCGCCGGCGACGAGTTCGGCTGGCAGAAACTCATCCGCAAGCCCTACTTCGTGCCCAAGAACAAGAAAATCAACGACCTGCTCTCCGAGTTCAGAGCCGACAAGATACACATGGCCATCGTCGTCGACGAGTACGGCTCGACTCTCGGACTGGTCTCGCTCGAAGATATCCTCGAGGAGGTCGTGGGCGAGATTTCCGACGAGAGCGACGCCGACGAGACCTTCTACACCCGCCTGAACGAAAACACCTATGTCTTCGACGGCAAGACCCACATCGGCGACTTCGAACGCGTGCTCAAGCTCGACGAAGAGACCCTCTCCGACGTCAAGGGCCGCGCCGAGACCCTCGCGGGACTGCTGCTCGAGCTCAAGCGCGACTTCCCGCGCAAGGGCGACACCATCGAGACGCACGGCATGCGGTTCACGGTCGACAAAATCGACGGCCACCGTGTCGACAAAGTCAAGGTCGTAATCGATCATGCATAACAAACTCATAGTCCGCCCGCTGCCGCCGCTCGAAGAGCTCCTGCGCGATGCTGCCGCTGCCGATACGCAGCTCTCTGCCAAGTTTGCGGCAAGCCGCCGCCGCGAGTTTTTGGCATGGCGCGCAATCGTGCGCAGCCAGTTGGGCGAGGATGCCGCCATAGGCTACAACGTGGCAGGCGCCCCCGTCACCGGCTGCCACGTGCATATCGGCGTCTCGCATTCGCGGCTGCTGGCTGCAGTAGTCATGTCGGATGCCCCCTGCGCCGTGGACACCGAACCCTTAGAGCGCAATTTCGAGAGAGTCGCGCCGCGGTTCATGCGACCCGAGGAGCGAGCCCTGAGCGACGACCGGCGCCTGACAGCGGCCGTGTGGTGCGCCAAGGAGGTGCTGCACAAACTCTCGGGCCGCTGCAGCTCGGACATGCTCCGCGACCTGCATGTGGTCAGCGTGGACTTTCAGGCAGGCCGAATCTGCGGCATAATCCGCCACACAGCCGGATCCGACGCTTTCTCTGCGGCCGAATCCGCCGGCACAGCGGCTGCGACGGAGTGCGAATCCGCCGCCGGCAGCGCAGAGCGACACATCAAGATGCGCATCGACATGGCCGGCGACAACATCATCGTCTCGGCCTTTATGAACGAGCAGTAACCTAACCTATACGACAAAACGACGCACGACGCTGCATCATAGCAACGCCGTGCGTGTTGTGAGGTCTGAAGCGAACGCCATAAATTTTAATCATATTTAATCAATTCTAACTTTAATTACATTGATATACAGATGATTATATACTACAATCATTAAGGTTAGAAAATAATCATATAGAAAAATATTGGCTATACCGTACAAATGCCGTACAAATTTTCTATCTTTGCAAACGTGTAATACCAATGAACTATGGCTACATTTGCATATCGTATTCGCACGACAAAGAGGGCTGCATTGACGAAAGTTCTTATTCGGTTCAATGTAGACAGGAAGACTTCGTTCTATGCAGAGACGCAATATATGGTGTATGCAGATGCGTGGGACAACAAAAAGCAGGCAGTAAAGAGCCGATACACTTTCACAGATGATTTTACAGAGCAGCAGGGGCGCGAGTTAATGAAAAATCTGGCGGAGTTGCGCAGCCATATTCTCGGCGAGATGACGAAAGACCCGGAACACGCAATGACCAAAACCAGGCTGGAGAAAATCATCTATGCGTTTCACCATCCGCGCACATTCGCCGGCGGCAGGCTATCGCGCAATCGCGAATCATTGACAGATTACATTGCCCGCTATGCCCGCGAAATGGAGAACGGAACACGGCTGAATATTCACAAGCTCCGATACGGACATTCAACAATAAAGAACTACAAAGGTTTCCTGATTCAGTACGACGAGTTCTGCAAGGCAAAACGCAAACGTTATGATTTCGGCGATATCGACCTGAAATTTTACGATGACTTCGTAGCCTATTTCACCGCGAAAGACTATTCAATCAATACCATCGGGCGGCACGTAAAGGAGTTGAAAATCATCATGCGGGCGGCACGCGAGGAGGGTTTGCACGATAACGGAGCGATTGAGAGCCGCAAATTCCGTGTACTGACTGCCGATGTTGAAAATATATATTTGTCGGAATCGGAAATACGCGCTATCGCTGACCTCGACTTATCAGGCGACCGTAATAAAGATATTGCTCGCGACATCTTTTTGGTCGGGTGCTACACAGCGCAGCGATACAGCGATTATTCGACTATTAACGAAGGCAATATCCGCACCTTGGAGAACGGGCAGCGCGTCATCGACCTCAAGCAGCAGAAAACCGGCAATCACGTCGTTATTCCTGTTCGTCCCGAATTACAGGCAATTTTGGATAAGTACGAGAATCGCCTGCCGAAATCATACGAACAGAAGGTCAATAAGTATATAAAGGAGGTTGCACGCGAGGCGGGGATTACTGAAAAAATAGAGGTTTCGTATGTGGAGAACGGAGAGAAACGGACGCATCTGGTCGATAAGTGTGACTTGGTAAAGACCCACACGGCTCGCCGAAGCGGGGCTACGAATATGTACCTTGCCGGTATTCCGACCATCGCCATTATGAAGATTACGGGACACAAGACCGAAAAAGAGTTTATGAAGTACATAAAGATTACGGAGGAACAAACTGCGATGGAGTTGATGAATCACCCATATTTTAGTGGTAAATAAAAAATATGTAGTATATTTGTATAAATTATAAAATCATGGTAGAGGGCATCACATTTGACAAAAAATCACTCAAGACCGTTTGCGGAGAAACTGCTGATTTCAATGAGTTAGCAAAAGATTGCGTCGCATTTGCTAATGCAAAGGGTGGTAAAATCTATATTGGAATAGAAAATAACATGGAACACCCTCCTGTCAATCAAAAAATAGACGACAATCTATTACAGCAAATACCTGTTAGAATATCACAATTAACAGTTAACACATCTGTTATTGCACAAAAATGTATTGATGCTAATGGTGCTGAATATATTGATTTGACTATTCATCAAAGTGTTGCTACTATATCTGGAACAACTAACGGTCGATATTTTATTAGAATTGGAGACCAATCAGTTCCACTCCACCCAGACCAGTTACTACGCCTCTTAAATGACAAACCTTCATATAACTGGGAAACTAGGGCCACTAAAGTTCATCGTAACAACTATGATATAGATAAATTTAAAACATTCATTGCTGATATACGCTCATCTAAACGTGTAAGCCAATTTGTTAAAGAGAAAAGCGAAGACGAGCTGTTGGATTATTACCTCTTTACTGAAGGTGATTATCTTACCAACTTAGGTGTTTTATGGATTGGAAAGAGAAATGACCGCGCCAAAATAAAATATGCTCCTGCTATCCAATTTATAAAATACGATGAACGTGGCAATAAGGTAAATAAGATTATATGGGATGACTATGAACTCAATCCAAAAGAATTAATAGAGGCTGTATGGACACAAGTGCCTGATTGGAAAGAGGGATTGGAGATTTCTGGAGGTTTGTTTAGAGAGTTTATTCCCAATTATGGAGAACGAACAATTAGAGAACTTATTACAAATGCTATTGTTCATAGACCTTATACAACAGCTGGAGATATTTTTATAAATCTATATCCAAATAGATTGGAAATACATAATCCAGGAGGTCTGCCGATTGGTGTCACATCACAAAATATTCTGCATGAGTCTAAAAGAAGGAACGAACAGCTTTGTAAAGTTGCCTATGATTTAATTCTTATGGAAAAAGAAGGTTCCGGATATGATGTGATTTATGAAGAATTATTAACCAATGGCAAGCCGATACCAGTAATTGAAGAAAGAGATGACAGAGTTGTTGTTACTATAAGCAAATTAATTACTAAACCAGAAATTGTTAATTTGATAAAATCCGTCTCTGCTAATTATTCATTGTCACAGAAAGAGAGGATTGCATTCGGTTTGATTGCACAAAATCAATCATTAACCACTATCGAATTAAACAAAATCTTGGATTTAAAAGGGAATAACCCTACACGTCTATGGATAGATAGATTGATTGGAGAAAAGTTAGTCTTATCTCGTGGTAAAACACGGGGAACAGAATATTACATCAACCCTCAGATTATAAGAGACTTCAATTTTAAGAAACAACCAAATCTTAAGGTTATAGAGCCTCACAGATTAAAAGAATTGATATATGAGGATTTATCTATATATCCCCATAGTTCTATTTCGCAAATAAATGCTCGAATAGGGACGGAAATATCAAGATATAAGATTCGCGAACAATTAAAGACTTTGATTTCACAAGGACGAGTGATTAACGAAGGAGAAAGAGCTGGAACACGTTATTCTTGTAAAAAATAGTGGGGAATAAACGGCTTTTTTGACAAGTTTTTTACAAGCATAATACATATAACATTGATAATAAGTATTTTATATATTATAAAATTGCCAATATGCCCAGACGCAGGAAGATAGAGATTAAAGCGTCGGAGTTGTCGTGCTTCGAGCAGTTGGTGAGCGAGTTGCGCAGGCGAGCGGAACCTGCCAATATCGACCCGGATAGTCTGCATGTATGGGCATACGAGAACTATGAACAGGAGCTGAAGAATGTCGATAAGGCAATTCAGCATCTCGACCGTTGGATCGATATGCATAACGGACAAAACGAATTGCAGGCGTTCGACGGCGGACAACTGATGACTAAAAAAGAGTTGGCGGCGGCATTGGGCATCACTCGTCCGACACTCTATCGGTGGCTGAAGAGCAAATGGCTTACCGGATGCCGCGACGAACGATTTACAAGGGATGAGTACTACTCTTCTTCTGCCATTCGTTCCGCCTTACAAAACTATCTATCAAAATAAAACATCGAAGAGATTATCAGTACCACAGGGAGCATCGACGACGATGTTCCCTGTTTTTTTATGATTTTTTAATCACTTTACACGGCAGGGCAATCGAAGACAGATTGTGCCAGAAATCTAAAATCCATATCTGTTTGTCGTCGGTGGCGCTTATATGGCGCTGATTGGCATCGTTTTGTATCGTTTGCATCGGAATCTATTACTCACCGCTTCGGTCGGAGCGAACGCCCAGTTTCAAGGTCGATTATGTGCAGAATCTATGGTATGACTTCGGCACAGGCGAGGGCGGGTCGATTATCGACCTTGTTATGCGGCTGGAACATTGCACATTTACGCAGGCGGTCGCGCGGCTCGGCAGAAATGACTATATACCTGCCGTAATTGCGCAGTCGCTACCGCCAGCGTCAGCCTTGCAGGTTCTGTCCGATTCACCGCTTGCACATCCTGCCCTGCTCGACTATCTTACGAGCCGCGCTATCGACCCGACCATTGCCGCCGCCTACTGCCGCGAAATGCGTTACACCGTCTATGACAAGCTGCGATTCGCCATCGGTTTCCCGAACGATGCCGGCGGCTGGGAGCTGCGCTCGGCTCGATTCAAAGGGAGCAGCAGTCCCAAGCATATTACTATCATCGACAACGGCAGTGACACGGCTGTCGTGTTTGAAGGATTTA
>JAFLRR010000005.1 GCA_022511345.1 Alistipes sp. | reverse complement strand
GAATATCAGCACAAAACTGGGTATTCATACTGCCGCCGGCTTAATCATATTTGCCATCATTCACCATCTGGTCGATATCAACGAGGTCAAACCGATATAATATAGGTTTCCTTTATCTCTTTAATCCCGATTTAGGCTGTTTGCCGAGTTTTTGTGCGGCGGCTTTGGCGTAGCGTCGCGCCCAACGGAGGTCATCTTCATCTTTGTCGTTAGCAGTTGCCCAACCGCGTCGTTTGGCAATGTGTTCAGCGGCTCGTTGCGCCCGAAGATGAATTTGATGGTCGTTGTTCAGATTGCCAAACTCATCAACCCGACAAACAGCCGCGTGAAGATGCGGAATACCACTTGCAGAATCCCGATGGAGCCAGACGGTCGCTTTGCTTCGGGCAATGTAAGTCTTTGGCGATACGACTTTACCTGTCCGCTCGTCGGTTATTTCTTGGCGGTCGAACTCCTTTGCAAACTCCTCCCATAGTTGCCGCCAATCATCATCGGTAAAGTCCCGCGTATATTCTTCGGCAGGGCTAATCTCGATACGAATCATATTATTTTTCAGTCGCGGATAGTCGGCGCACTTGAACTTTATCGCCTATAAATAAAATTAGGTAAAAGGCTTGAAAGCCTTACTCTTGCAACGGTTCCAGTATCGTCAATCCGTGGCGGTTGCCGACTGCATAGCGACAGCGCGAAGATGTGCCATTTTTGTTGACTGCTATGTGAGCAGTAGCGCCATTGACAAAATCGTCCATAACCAACTCACGGCCCAGTTGAAACTGCAAGCACGAAAAGATTGCCCCCTCTCGCATTTTCGAGTTCTCGCATTTCTCGGCGATAAATCTGTTGTCGCCCAAATAACGCACCACACATACACGGTCGGGTTGCCAGCCGATGCGCAGCCGCTCGCCGATATGCAAATCGGATGAACGCACCGTGTCGCAGCAAAATGTCTCTGATTCAACAACCCCTTCGGATTTCAACCGAAGGCAAAAGTCTGTCCAGTTATCCGAGCCTGCATATTTTGCCAGCACATCGAGCGTTCGCAGCGATACCCGTCCATATCCGCGCGTAGAGTATCCCCACACACGTTCGAGTGTGCTTTCGGAGATATGCTGACGCTGTGCGGCTTCA
Source organism: Alistipes sp. (assembly GCA_022511345.1). Lineage (GTDB taxonomy): Bacteria > Bacteroidota > Bacteroidia > Bacteroidales > Rikenellaceae > Alistipes. The sequence goes on along the minus strand of JAFLRR010000005.1, from coordinate 136,234 downwards.
ATCTCGGAGACCAGTGCCAGAAAGTCGGCGTGCACTTGCAAACGTCGGCCGAATACCCTTTCGACCCGTTCGCGCAGCGCTGTTATCTGCGGTATGTCGCTTTCGATACTCATTGCGTTACAAAAATAATGATTATATTTGAATCTCAAACTGTCAGCGATATGACCGAGAGCGACATATTCAGCACCGCAACCGCAAGCGACGAATCGTCAGGAGGCTTCTGTGAGCCGGTGTTGCTGAAAACCACCTCGCATGCACGGCTGTATCGTGTCTGCAAAGCGGGCAAATACTTCGTCGTAAAGACAACAAAAGACAATTCGGGAGCCGAATATGCAATGCTGCGGCGCGAATATGAACTCTCCATTGGCTGCGACCATCCGCACATCATTCATATCTATACATTCGAGGAGCAGACGCCGGTCGGCGCAGGCATCGTTATGGAGTATGTCGAAGGACGCACGATGACGGAGTGGCTTGCTGAAAATCCTGCGAAAGAGTCGCGTCGGCGCATCTTCGGCGAACTGTTGTCGGCAGTTGGATATATGCATCGGCGCGGCGTATTGCACAACGACCTCAAACCCGACAATATCCTTATTGCACGAGCTGACGATACGTTGAAAATCATCGATTTCGGACTCTCGGACAACGATGCGCACTATCTTGCCCGAACGCCCGGTTGCACACCGCCCTATGCTTCGCCCGAGCTGCGCGAACGCGGCCGACTCGATGCCCGCAGCGACATCTATTCTGTCGGCATGATTATGGGCGAGTTGTTCGAGGGGGCATATCGGCGCATCGTACGGCGCTGTACCCGGACAAATCCCGACGACCGATATTCGGATATAACGCAGTTGCAGGAGGCTTGGGCCAACCGACACAGACCGTTGCGCATTGCCACTGCGGCAATCGTGGCGACAATGATCGTGTTGCCGACGGCGCTGTTTGTGCGAGAGCACCGGCAGCGGACGGCCGTTGAAATCGCAGCGCAACAACACGAAGCGGAGCAAAACCGCACAATCGAATTGGTCGAATCCGAGGCGGCTCGGATATATCGCGGTGCGGCAGATTCGATTGCGGCATCACGCTTTTTGCAGTTTGCATTCGCGCATCTGTATAACTATGCGGAAGAGTTTCAAAGGTTCAAGAATGCGTGCTGCGACAGCATAGCCGACCCTTATTTGAAAGATATCTTGACAGCCCGTTTGATACGCATTGTAGAATCGGACTACCAGCAGCTGTATGATGCCGTAAATCTGCTGCCCGATTACAAGGCGGTCTGTTCCGACGACGAAATCCGTTTCTACAATGAACTGGTGATGAGTCGCAAACCTTTCCGTCCATACCGGTCGAACCATTAAAAGACAACAAAAGACAACGACACGCAACGGATGTTTGCCTATCTTTGTATCGGCAACAGCCTAAGAGCGTGTCTTTTTTTGCGGTACGAAAAAATTCGCTATATTTGTACTGACATTTGAAAACACGCGAGTGTTTGACCTTTTCGCTGATGAACCTGAGAAATTCATTTACGATAAGAAGAGGCAAACAAGTTGCGACTGTCTGCATATCATATGCAGGCATTATGCGCAGGCTGTTGCTTTTTTTCTTTATCGGGGTTTTCTCAGGACCTATCAGCAGAAAATAAGTTAACAGACCTGCGCTTCTGATTTTGTTAATCCGAAAGGCGGTCTGTGGAATTAAAGAACACCAAAGACTGCTATGTTCTCCGATGATCTGAAACAATTGATTGAGGCGGCCGTGACGGATTGCAAAGTGACCGCTAAAGAGATGAAGGTAATAGCCCGCCGTGCCGAGGCCGAAGGTGTCGACATGGATGAGCTGGAAATATATATCGACAGCCGGATTCAGCAGAGAAACATGGAGGGGAGCGAGATGACGCAGGTGGTCAACCGCATGTTTGATTATCTCGAAAAAGCAAAAAAAATCAAAGCCGAAGAACGTACGTTACGACGCAAACAGAAGGCTGAAGAGAAGGCGGCGCTGCGCGAGTTCCGCGCGGCACACCCCGATGACTTCGAACACACGCTCAATACCTTCGCAAATACAGGTATCAACATAGTGTCGACCTTCATGTCTGGAAAAATGGAGATAGGCAAAGCCGCCAATATTGCAAAATCACTGTTTGACGTAATTAAACCTAAAAAATAATAGATTCATATGCCAAGTTTCAAATTATTCGGCCGAGAAATCGACACAGCCCAAATCAAAAAGGATATGCAGTCGACATTTGACGAAATGTCGCAAAAGGCTTCCGAGACGTTGGAGACTGTGAGCAAAACAGTGAACGATACGTCGAAAAAAATAGCAGACTCATCCTCCGAGGTCTGGAATGCTACCAGCGATGCCGTGAGTGAGGCCGCGGCAAAGGCCGCAGACACGGCACAGGATGCAATGGAGTGGTTGAAAGACGAGGAGAATCAGGAAGTCATTAAGAACAAGGCAATCGATGCATGGATAACTATCGACGAGGTGACGGACAAGGTAGACAATGTGTTGGATGATCCGCTGGCGCAGAAAATAATTCCGGCGCCCATCATGGGCGTAATCAACATTGTCCGCTCTCCGCTGACTATTACCAAACATGTCCTCAACAACTATGTCGTTACGGACGAAGTTAGAGAAGCACGCATGGAGGCCAAAATGTCAGATGCCGAGTCGGCCGAAAATCCGGCAGAAACCGACGACAAATCTGAAACCGGGAAGTAAACACTTAAAACCAAAACATATTAAAATTATGGCACAAGAGAATGAAAAAAAGGGGCTGTCCGGCCTCGACTACAAGACACGGGTAAAAATCTGGACGGGAATATTCGCCGTCGCAATTATCGTATGGATACTTTACAACTGGTTATATTAAACTTGTATCTATCTAATGCCATCTGCTGAAATGAGTGCGGCGACCAGGAGCAATGCGCTTGCCTCGCAGTTCAACGACTTCATGAATCGTGCAGCGGCAACTATCGGTTGTGACTATTACAGCCGCATGTCCGCCCGCGATTTCGTGGAGTTGAAAAACGTGCTATCGAACATTAACAACATCATCACGCTGCGAATCACCCACGCTTTTGCCGAGCGGCTTCTGCGATGCGGCGTTGTCAGCAAGGCTCAGTATGCTGCAATAGATGCCGACATCGAAAGCACCAGCGCCAATGCCAACGGTTACGATGTGCTGTTCACGGGCAATGTCGGCATGGCGCGCGGTATTGTCGCCGAGGTAAAGTGCAACATACCGGTCAAATCGGACCGTTTCGGAGCTGCGCAGCTGGCCAACCTCGAAAAAGATGTCGAAGGATTGCTGCACGGCAAGACAAAGGCGAAAGGGCTCGATACGAAAAACTATTTGAAATTTCTCGTGCTGCTCGACGACGGTGAACGGGTGCGCACGGCAGCCGGGCATTTCGTGAGCGCAATGCAAAAGAACGGGTGCAACATCGTCATTGCCGACACTATCCGTAATTTGCAGACAGATACAGTTTATGTAATCATATTGAAACTGTAATTTTTTAACCATAAATCAATCATGGGACAATCAACACCAACAACGAAAGCCGAGATTTTGGAGGAGATCGAGCGGCTGGACAAACGGATGATTTCACTCACGAAGAGTATTGCATCCAAGCAAAGCTCCATAGCGATCGCAAGGACGGTTCCGTCGTATGCCAACAAAGTCCGAATCAGCAGCCTGAAAGGCGAAATTGCCCGATGCCGAGCGGAAATATCCAATTGCAGGACAAAGAAAGCGACGTTGAAAGCGCGCCTGAAAAAGACCAACGAGTAGCGCTGCGGCAGACACTGCGAACGATCGGCCGGATTGGCGACGATCTCGTGGAGTGGCGGCCGGCTGCGGTCGGTGAACCCGTTTGCGGCCGGTTCCCGCTCGACGAGTGGCACAAAATCGCCGATGACATTCACTCCGAACAGGAGTGGCAGCGATTCGTGCGACGCTACGATTTTGTGCATGTGCTTGTCAGCTCGCGCCGATGCGACGGCCAACCATTCGGATTCGTCTATCTGTTCGAGGAGGAGCCGCCCGCTCCGGTCGTATCGTTTCACGGCGGCGGTTGGGAGATGATGCACACGCTGATTTACGCTCGCGCATTGATCCTGTTGCTCGAACGGCTGCATTCTCTCGGAATCAAAGTGCGCACCTCGTGCTTCAACGACAATACGAATGCCATTCGGTTTCTGCGCGCGCTCGGGTTCGTTCCCTACCTCCGCGGCCGGAGATGCATCTATATGTGGATTAACGCGAAACGGCTGTACAACAGCAAACTGTATAAAAGGTTAAATTCAAGAGACAAGAGTTAACATGAAAGCAATCTGCTGGATACTCAACAAACTCGCCATGCCGCTCAATTTACTTGGGTTGCTCGGTTTCTGCGCGGCGATCATCAATGGCGATTATTTCGTACTGTTTCTCGCCATTCTGTTTGCCGTACTGGGGTTGTGGTTCGGAGTCAAGGCCTATCGGCTCGGCATTCCGCCGCGCTGGCTCTGGGCCAAGTCTATCAATGACATCTTCGACTATTCTGTCACGGCTGTACTGGGCTATATGTTAGTCTTTACCGACATTCCGCTGGCGTACTATCTTATTGCCAATGTTATGGAAGAAATCGTCTAATAAAACGAATAACTGTATGAAAAAGTTTATTTCTGTCGCAGCACTGCTGTTGGCCGGATGTTCGGGCCAAAAAGAGGAAACCCTGACGGACAAATTGAACAGTCAATTCAGCAATATGAGCGAAATGGCTGAACTGGGAACGGTGGAATACACCATCACCAAAATCGTAAAGGCCAGCGACGAGTCTGTTTATAAATTCGGAGACCGTAAAATAATCTTTTCGAGCAAGGCTACCATGAAGGCAGGCATCGACCTGGCCGACTTCTCGCATAAGAATGTTTCGGTCGATGAAAAGACCAAATCGGCCGTGGTGACACTGCCAAAGCCGGAACTGCTGTCATTCAATATGCCTCCCGAAGATACGCATGTGGTGTATCAGAAAATCGGCATGGTTCGTTCCAACTTCTCGACCGCCGAACGTCTGCTGTTGCTGACGCAAGGAGAACGCGCCATTTTGAACGACATCGACAACCTCGGCATTATGGAGGATGCCGAAGAGAATGCCCGTCAGTTCTTCGTGACCATGCTGACGCAGGCCGGATTTGAGAATATTACTGTAAAATTCCAATAATACGCTGATGTTATGATAATCACGGAACTTATTGCAAAAACCGTTGTCGGCAAGATTATGACGGCGGCGATAGTCGTGGTGCTATTGATTGGCGCCTGCATTTCTCTGCACCCGTCGTTGGGCTGGGGCTGGCTGACTGGGAAACCCCTCGAAATCGACCAGACGGCAAATGTGGTGGAACACATCCGAAAAATATCGGAGTTTACCACGGCTTGCTATTACGAGGAGTATGTCATACAGCGCAAAAAGCCTGCAAGCGACAATGCGATGCTCAAGCGTATTATGACCACGCCGGAAATAGTGCTTATGGCCAAAGGCCGTGTTCGTGCCGGATTCGACCTGAGCAAAATATCGGCTGACGACATGTCGTTCAGCGGCGATACGTTGCGAGTTGTCCTGCCTGCTCCCGAAATCTTCGATGTCATCACCAACCCCTCAGACTACGAGATATTTGTCGAGCAGGGAGGCTGGACGCACGAAGAAATCACGGAACTGCAAATCGGCGGTCGGGAGCGCGTGCTCGCCAATGCCATAGACGATAATATTCTGCAAAAAGCCGATTCAATCGGTCGTGAACGTCTGACACATCTTTTCCAAACATTCGGTTTCGGAGTTGTGGAGCTGACTTCGGATGATTGTGCGGAGCAGTGATTGTCTCCATCATCCGGAATTACAAATGAGTATTGTCCGACAAACATATTAAGCATATGGCAAAAGCGAAACGGCCGAAATGGCTGCTGGCGATAATTATCCTGCTTGCATTGCTGCTTGTATGGATAGCAATATTTCCCGAAGGAAAGGTTGCCACAGTCAGTCAGGCGCTGGACGACTTCGCACTGGGATTGTTCAACAGATAGACTATGAAATGTCTGATTACAGGATTCTCCCCGATATTCGGGCGAGAGTCAAACAGGTCGTGGGAGGTGGCGCAGGCGGCAGGTTCCGCCTCGCGCTGCGCTTGCGAAATAGCAACCGTGCAGTTGCCCGTGAGTTTTTCATGGGCTCCTGAAGTGTTGCGGCAATCGGTGCGTCGCTACTCGCCCGATGTCGTGCTGATGCTCGGCGAGCATGCCTCGGGCGGCGGCATAAAACTCGAACGCATCGCCGTGAATCTGATGGATGCGATCCACCCCGACTGCGACGGTCTGTTGCCCGATGCCGAATACATCGACATGTCGCTGCCGGCAGCATACTTTTCGGCGCTCCCGCTCAAAACGATCCGCGATGCCGTTGCGGCCGAACGGATCGAAGTCGAAATCTCCAACTCTTGCGGCCTGTATGTCTGCAATCGCACCTATTTCGAGGCGCTGCAGCTCTGCACTGAGGAGTACAGCGGCATGAAGGCTCTTTTTGTCCATATTCCGCGCGAGGGCTTGTCATTGAACGACTGCACGAAAGCCGTGCAGACAGTCCTTATGTTTTTGAACAGATATGAACTGAAATAGAGCCAGACAGGGACTGGCCTATGTATTGGGCGACAACTTACACACACGTCATCAAAATCTACTTTGTTGTTACGGAACGGCTGCACAACCGTACTGACACGCCCCACATCTTTTGTCAGCCGTTCCAATTCGCGCTCTTTTAAGTTTAGTTTCGCAGTATTGTCGTCGAGTTTGGTCTGGAACTCAGCCAGCTGGCGTTAAATGTCCGACCGCTTCTCCATATAATCCAACAGAGCAATACGCCCCGATGCCAAGAAAGGATTCTTGTTGCGAAGTAAAGCATAAATGCGGGCGATTGTTCTGTTTCTGCGCAAATGGCATCGCTTGACGTCCAACACTCCTCAAAAATAGCACGATGCGCTCTGCCTTTGCAAGAAGCGTCAGAGCATATCTTCGATGTCAGTCTGCCGAGCAGAGAAAGGTCAATCCGAATCCGTCTCCGACAGATTTTTATTCGCGCACGCAAATAGCAAGGTGTGTATCGTGTAACTCGATACCTTTCGGGTAACTCGCTCTTGCAGGGGGCGGGGCTGTCCGATTTTGGAGGACAGCCTTTGATGCCGGCAGAAGGCTGATTCATTACGCAGTCGCTTATATTATGTGCATCGAATATTTAACAATGAAGCTATGGCGACTGTAAAGATTAAATGGAGACCTTCGACCGTTGAGGGCAAGGTAGGGACTATTTACTACCGAATTATACACAATCGTGTAGTCCGTCAGTTGAAGACGGATTACAAAGTGTTTGCAGCGGAATGGAGCAATGCGCATGGAGTACTTGTAATAAGCAGCGAAGATAGAAGCGGCATTCTCGCATCCATTCAGGAACGAATCGCGTGGGATTTGAAACGACTGAACGCGATTATTGAACGGTTTGACAACCGAAACCGCACCTACACTGCCGATGATGTAATAGCGGCATTTACTACCCAGCCACAATCCTTTTTCAGTTTTATGCGGGGTGTGATTATCAAACTAAAATCGCTGAACAAGCATCGAACAGCTGAGAATTACGCTACGACACTGAACAGTTTTACGCAGTTTCGGGGCGATGAAGATTTGTTGTTATCGGAAGTTAATGCCGACCTGATGATGCAGTACGAGGCGTACTTGGTCGGCAGAGGCGTATCTAAAAACACCGTTTCGTTTTATATGCGGATTCTGAGGGCGGTTTATAATCGGGCTGTCGAACAGGAGCTGACGGAACAGCGCAATCCATTCAAGCACGTATATACCGGCATAGACAAAACTATTAAGCGAGCCATATCATTTGCGGCAATCAAGCGAATCAAAGCACTCGATTTGTCGTTGCAACCTACTCTCGATTTTGCCCGCGATATGTTTTTGTTTTCATTTTACATGCGCGGGATGTCGTTCATAGATATGGCCTATCTGCGAAATGCGGACTTGAGACATGGCATGATTACCTATCGCCGCCGCAAAACGGGACAGCGACTCACTATCAAATGGGAAAAGTGCATGCAGGAGATTGTGGCAAAGTACGACAATGAAAGAGGCTCGCCATACTTGCTGCCTATCTTGAAGGTTCCGTTTGACAATCATCGGAGTCAGTATCGTAACCGATTGATGCAGATAAATAAATCGTTGAAAACTATTGCAAAGAAGGTCGGGTTGGATATTCCGCTTACAATGTATGTCGCACGGCATAGTTGGGCTTCGATTGCCCGCTCGAAACATATTCCGGTGTCGGTGATTTCGGAGGGTATGGGACACGATTCGGAGGCTACGACACAGATTTATCTCGCCTCTCTTGACACCGCCGTCATCGACCGTGCAAATAGGCTCATTCTAAAAGATTTATAGTAGAAGGAACTGTTTGGCGAAAGCGCTAACCTCCTGATAAGAGAGAAGTTATATTGATGCAAATTTAAGTAAAATCTTGAAAATGACAACACATTTCGACTAAAATGTTATATCAATAGCTATGTCCGATACGACAAATATCATCCTTTGTTTTGTAAAATCGGGAATGATTGTTTGTATTGCATTGTATATCAGCAGTATAATTATGCAATAAATCTCTTATCAGGAGAGACTAATTGCAAATATCTATGAAAAAATTGATTTTTAGTGTTGTGGTGCTGATGCTTGTGGCTTCGGGAACCACCTATGCTCAATCTTCGAGCGACCAGATGAAAGAACGCAAAGAACTTGCGAAGGCGTCTAAAAAAGAGCTGAATGAAAAAGCCAGCAAAGCAGCTGTAAAAGAGGCTAAAAAGTTGACCAAAGAAGGTTGGAAAACAGCTCCCGGAGCGTTGCCTATTGAGAAGCAGCTCGACCGTTCATATACTATGCAGTATCAGTATGATTCAGACGGATTCCCTTTGTATATCATGGCGGAGGCAATGAGTACAGGCGGAAATTACGACGCGGCAAAAATGCAGGCGCTCGAACTTGCAAAGCAGAATCTTGCAGGACAGATTCAGACCGAAGTAACAGCACTCATAGAAAATACCGTTGCAAACGAACAGATGGACCAGGGAGACGCCGCTTCGATAGCCCGCAGCGTTATGGCAAGCAAGAATCTTATATCACAAAGCATCGGTCGGGTCGTTCCGGTGGTCGAGACCTATCAAGTAGTCAACGGTAACAATCGTCAAGTGCTTGTTCGCATCGCTTACAGCATGAACATGGCCAAGTCTGCTGCGAAAAAGGCTATCCGGGAAGACCTTGAAAAACGAGGCGAGGAACTTCACGGCAAACTCGATGAGCTGCTTGGCTGGTAGCGTATGCGTCGCGCGATTACTCTGATTCTGGCACTGTTGTCGGTGGCTGGCAGTTACGCCGGACCTCGCACCAAAAAGGTGAGAGCCGAATATACATATTATATACCGATAAACGTCTCTCCCGACGCGGCACGTGAAATTGCCATACAGAGAGCGCAGGCACAGGCTATTGCCGATGAGTTCGGGGCAGTGGTAACTCAATCCTCTACGATCCGCATTGAAACGGAGAATGAGAATGTAAATACCGATTTCCTTTCGATTGGCGGCAGCGAACTCAAAGGCGAATGGATAGAGACCATAGGCGAGCCGAAAATAGAATACATTACCGATGGTAAAGATATAGCGCTGCGAGTGGAGATAAGCGGTGTTATTCGCGAAATTGAGGGAGCCAAAGTTCCTTTCGATGTGAAGATTCTTCGCAACGGGACTTCGGACGCCAACGAAAGCGAGGTGTTCATAAATGGCGACGACTTGTATATGTCGTTTCGTTCGCCGTCGGGCGGATATATCGCAATCTATCTGATTGATGCCGAGAATCAAGCCTATTGTCTGCTGCCATATCAAGGACAGGAGAACGGTTTCTTTGCGACAAAAGCTAATCGCAGGTATCTGTTTTTCCATCCCGATTTTGCAGAGGGCATCGAGAAAGATATGGTAGATGAGATTGTAACAGACACATCGCTGGCAAAAGAACGCAATCGTATTCTCACTGTTTTCTCGCCCAATAAGTTTTTCAAGGCGACTGACCGGCAGACTGAGAAAGATGTTCCCCGTAATCTAAGCTACGCTGAATTTCAAAAATGGCTTGCCAATTTGAAAAAACGCGATGTGGATGTATCAATAATAGAGACTGCGATTACAATCGGAGCAGAATAAACTTGTCCCTATTTCCGTAGTGGGCTTTTGCGGAATATGGATTTTTTAACTATTAAGCTCAACTAACACTTAATTAAAATGAAAAAGATTTTCAAACTCGGTTTTGCATGTCTTATCGCCGCATGTGCGATTAGCTGTGCGTCAACACGCCCCGGTGCTGCAACGTCTAATCCGGTAGGCAACAAAGTCGGTATTGCCAAAACGACAAAAGTACTCAACATCTTTGGCGGTAAGGATGATATGGGAATCAACACTGCTGCTAAGAATGGCGGTATCACGCGTATTTCGCACGTCGATATCTTCACGAAGAACTATGTTCTTTGGTCTGTTTATGGTGTGCGTGTATACGGTGAGTAAAAACATAAATAGTCTTTTTGGGAAAGATGTGCATACATCTTTCCCAAATGATTTTAAATCAATTTGACGGATGAAAAGACTTATAGCTCTTTTGTTTATGTCGGCGATAGTTGTTGCATTGCACGGACAGTCGCCGCAGGGGCGGTATGCTAGCCGTATAACGCCTGATGGAACTATATTTTTCATCAATCCGCAAGCACTCGGAGCACTTGCCAATATCAGGCGATTCGAATATGATATGACACTGCCGAGTTGGACTGATTCAGTTACCATAAATTTTACGATTGAGTCTTCGTTGATGAATGCCCCCGAGAATCTGAAAATAACGAGCGGCGATAGAGTTTATCAATGCGATGACTTTTCTGTGCTGTATACAGATATAAAGAGACAGCATTATGTAATACGTGTTACATCGAGATTTTCGATGCAAGACTTGATACAAATAATAGAATCTGCTTCTTCTCCCGTATTCTCATTTACACAGAATGGCATTTCGGAAGAGGCTGCCTATAAATACAGAGTGTGGAAAAAAGAGCGTAAAAAGCTATCAGATATACTTCAGCTATATGTTTATTCAAAAAAATAATTCAATATGAAACTCATTCGTTTAACATTGTCCGCATTGTTCGGACTATTCTTTTTCACTGCCAATGCGGCAAAACCCCAGGCCATCAGATTGACAGGAACTGCACGGGAGCCGATAACGGTGGCAGTTGGGCAATCAGGTCGTACTGAGACAATAAACAGTTTGCCATATACGCTGATGGTGGCAAAAGAGGACTTGCCCATCAAACTCAAATTTGAATCGGAACATTATTTATACTATGATATAGATGTACCTGTAAAGCCTCTTGATGCGACGGGTTTTGTTTATTTGGTCAAAGTGGATGAGTCTGCTATGGCTATGCGCAGCACGAATGGTCAGCAGGCGCAACCGTATGTTACGCCCACTGCAAATCAGCCAGTCGTCGCACATACACCCAAAAAGCAATCCAAAGGCTTTGATTCATCACATGGCGTCAATGCAGCTCCTTTAACAGGCAACAAAAGTGAAAATACATTAGTTGCTATTATTGCTAATGAAGAGTATGATTTGGCTGCCAATGTCGATAATGCGACAAGCGACGGTCTGGCATTCAAGGAGTATTGTATCCGCACGTTGGGCGTGCCGGAAGACAATGTACGATATATGGCAAATTTATCGTTCGGACGCATGAAGAAGGGACTGAATGATATCCTCGAATTGGCAGATATGCTGAACGGCGAGGCGAATCTGATATTGTATTATGCGGGGCATGGAATCCCTGACAACAAAACCAAGGATGCGTTTCTGATGCCTGTCGATGCGGATGGAACGGACACGAGTTTGTGTTTGTCATTAACGGATTTGTACTCCAATATCAACTCAAAAAATCTCAACCGCTGTATTGTATTTTTGGATGCATGTTTTAGCGGCGCTCAACGTGGCGGCGATATGATTGTGGCTGCACGCGGTGTTAAACTGAAACCCAAAGAAGCGGCGCCGGAGGGTAAGACAATTGTATTTACTGCCACATCGGATGACCAGGCGGCATTCTCTCACAAAGAGGAGAATCACGGATTGTTCACCTATTTCCTGCTGAAAAAGCTGCAAGAATCAAAAGGCAAGGTCTCTCTCGGCGAGTTGGCAGACTATCTTTCGCAGAAAGTCGGTTTTGAGTCGCGCAGAATCAATAATGCTCCTCAAACACCGAGTGTGCTTGTCGCAGCGGGAATAGTCGATAATTGGAAGAAAATGCAGATTGCAGAATAAAAAACATGAAATATTGGTATCTTGTCGGATTGATGTTTTTAATCTCTTGCGGGGCGAGAAAAACGAATCAATCATTTTGGGATGATACGACCGGCACATACATAATGCCGTCGCTTGAACTTAGCTATACAGTGCCTACTGATGTTGGGAACTGGGCCATCGCGGAGATGGATGGGTCTGTACCCGAAATCAAATTCTGCGGTGTGGATACTTCGACAGATATTTGTATCGTGATAGTCGAGCCGGATAGCGGGCTGAGAAGTGTGTCAGAATTGGACTCGGTTAAAGTCAAGGATATCCTTCGTGAAATTATCTGTCAGTCTCCAACCGGTCATATCTTGCAGTTTTGTCCTAAGATGGAGCGAGGCTTGTATGCTGGTTCAGGGAGTTGGGATTTCAGAACTGATATATCGATTGTAAGCTTGAGAGACACCGTTGATGTTTCTTATACTGGACATATATTTGATTGCCCTAACAGGAAAGTCGCAGGTATTGTCTCTATTGTTCCTACCGAGATACTTGACTCTGTCGGATTGCAAACTATGTACAGATATTTTGACGGGGTGAGCCGTATTGCGAATAATTAACAACTGCCACCTATGAAACATCGAATTGCGTCTGTGCTGCTCATATTAATATCTCTGCATGCATATTCACAAGATTTTCGGATGCAGTACGAGCAATTCCGAAAACAGACTATCCAAGAGTACGCATCATTCCGCAATGAATGCAATCAAAAATATGCAGAGTTTTTGAGGCGAGCATGGGACTGGTACGATGGTAAGGCACCGATGCCATTGCCTAAAGATGAGAATCCTGTGCCGCCGCGTCCTTTTGTGCCGGATGATGATAAAGATGAGCCGGTAGAGATAGTTCCTGTTGATGTCAACCCCATTAAACCCGAACCTCAACCAAAACCGATTGAGCCGATACGGGAAGTGCCGACTCCGCAGGATGATTATTTTACGTTCGATTTTTATGGTGTTTCGACTCGTGTGCGATTGCCGGACTGTGCCAAACTGAATATCAAGGATTGCTCCCCGAATACTATTGCCAACGGTTGGCAACAACTATGTTCAGACAAGATGAATAATGCCATTCGCGATTGTCTCGAAACCAGAATACGTTACAACCTTTGCGATTGGGCTTATTTGTCATTTCTCGATGAATTATGCATGAAATTTTGTGCAAATCACAATGGCGCGACGCTCTTGACGGCATTCCTCTATTGTCAATCCGGCTACCAGATGAGACTGGCGAATACCAACAACAGACTGATTATGCTGTTCGGCAGCAAACACCAGATCTATGATAAAGGATATTATACGATTGACGGTCTGAACTTCTATCCTTGGGGTACATTATCTGGGGCTGTCAGTATTTGTAATGCCGCTTATGAAGGCGAGACTCCGATGTCGTTGATTATTGATTCGGAACAAAAAATAGGCGAAGTATTATCGGAAAAACGTAGCATCGGTTCGAAGAAATTCCCGGATATGACCGCTATATCACAAGTCCCTGAGGAGTTAATCCGTTTTTATAATTCCTATCCGACTTCGGCATTAAACGGCAACACTATGACCCGATGGGCTATGTATGCCAATACGCCTTTGGCAGAGGTTACGAAAGATAGTCTTTATCCCTCATTAAAAGAGGCAATAGATGGTTGTACTCAGGAGGCAGCTGCAAACAAGTTGTTGAATTGGGTGCAGACGGGTTTTGTCTACGAATATGACGACAAAATTTGGGGGTATGACCGTGCCTTTTTCGCAGAGGAGACACTATATTATCCTTTCTGTGATTGTGAAGATCGCTCAATTCTCTACTCGCGACTTATAAGGGATTTGCTTGGTCTTGATGTAGCTCTTATATATTATCCGGGGCATCTTGCGACTGCCGTGCTTTTCGACTCAGAAGTCAAAGGCGATGCGGTAATGATTGGCGGCAAACGATTTGTCGTATGCGACCCCACGTATATAGGCGCGCCTGTCGGAGTACAGATGCCGAATCTCGATTGCAGTAATATTCAGGCAATCACTCTTTCGAGATAGAGCTGCCAGCACGACAAATGCGGTTAGTAATGTGAGTCAAACTCTTATTTTGATTTTTAGCCAAATTTGGTTATCTTTGCAACGAGCAAAGCGTTGAAGCAGAACAGTGAAGTTTTCACGTGGATAATGTGTTGGACTTTCAAAACTTGATTTCAATAAATTGCAGTTGCACAGGAGGTTGAACGATAATTGCGCGACACCCTACGCACCGCAGGAAAGGGTGTAAATCAAGCGGTTGCAAGATTTACACCTTTTTTTACGCCCGATAATGAAACCTCGACGGCAAAAAGCGAGTTTGCTAATCCCGAAGATTGCTCTTCGGGATTTTTTCTTTTGCTCCGGTCGTGTATGTGAAATCAGCCGCTTTTTTACTATTTTTGTAAAAATGCAATGCTATGAAAAGAAAAATCTTGATGCTTCTGGCTGCCGTGGCTGCAGCAGCGGGACTCTCGGCCGAGAACTACCCCTATCGCAGCGATGTTCTGTGGGTCACTGTTCCCGACCATGCCGAGTGGGTGTACAATACGGGCGAGAATGCGCGCGTGGAGGTTCAGCTCTACAAGTACGGCATCCCGCAGGATGGCGTTGTGGTAAGTTATGAGCTCGGTGGCGACATGATGCCTGCCGATGCTTCGGGCAGCGTGACGCTCAAAAACGGGCGAGCCGTAATCGACATGGGCACGATGCTCCAGCCCGGATTCCGCGACTGCCGCATGACGGCCGAGATAGGCGGCAAGACCTACAGGCACCATGTCAAGGTGGGATTCTCGCCCGAACGTATCGAGGCCTACACTCCCCTGCCCGACGATTTTGCCGAATTCTGGAATGCCGGCAAGGCTTCGCTCGCAAAGCTGCCGCTGGACTATACCCGCGAGCGTGTCGAGAAGTATTGCACCGACAAAATCGACTGCTACCTCATCAAGCTGCAAATCAACGACCGGCGCCAGTGCATCTATGGATACCTGTTCTACCCCAAAGGTGCGCAGCCTGGCTCATGCCCCGTGGTTCTCACGCCTCCGGGAGCCGGCATAAAGACCATAAAGGAGCCGCTACGGCACAAGTACTATGCAGAGGCAGGATTCATACGTTTCGAGATCGAGATTCACGGCCTGCATCCAGATATTCCGGAGGAGCGTTTCGCCGAGATAAGCAATGCGTTCAATGGCCGCGAAAACGGCTATTTGAGCAACGGCCTCGACAACCGGGACAACTACTACATGCGGCGCGTTTATCTGGCTTGCGTGCGCAGCATAGACCTGCTCACGTCGCTGCCCGAATGGGACGGCCGCAACGTTATCGTGCAGGGTGGCAGCCAGGGAGGAGCCCTATCGCTGATTACGGCAGGACTCGACAGCCGCGTTACGGCGTGTGTGGCGAATCATCCGGCTCTCAGCGACATGGCGCGATACATGTCCGGCAGCGGCGGAGGCTATCCGCATTTCTTCAGGGTTGCCGGTATGGATACGCCAGAGAAGCTGCTGACAATGGCCTATTACGACGTAGTTAACTTCTCGAGGTTCATTACCGCACCTACCTATATAACATGGGGTTACAATGACGATACTTGCCCGCCGACCACAAGCTGGGCTGTCTATAATACGCTTACGTGTCCCAAGGAGGCGCTCATTACTCCCATAAACGAACACTGGACATCGGAGGATACCGAGCGCGGACATCTCGAATGGATTAAAAAGCACCTGAAATAAGGCAGCGCAAATCGGTTCCACAAAAAATCGGGCAGACTTTATGTCTGCCCGATTGCGTGAACTCGCCGGGGTTCGAACCCGGGACCCCAACATTAAAAGTGTTGTGCTCTACCTGCTGAGCTACGAATTCCGCTGCCGAAAGATGGCGTATGACGGCCGATTTCAGCGGTGCAAATGTAACAGAATATTTTTGTTTTACCAAAATAAAAAGATATTTTTGTAAGACGAAACAAAACAAGCAACGAAATATGTGCAGAGTACTTGTAATAGGCGCAGGCGGTGTGGGTACCGTCGTGACGCAGAAGGTTGCGGCCAATCCCGTGTTCAGCGACGTGATGCTCGCGAGCCGCACGAAATCGAAATGCGACGCCGTGGCTGCCGCCATAGGCGGAGGCAGGGTTAAGACGGCCAAGGTCGATGCCGACTCGGTGAGCGAGTTGTGCGAGCTGTTCCGTGCATTCAAGCCGGACATCGTAATCAATGTGGCGCTGCCGTACCAGGATTTGACCATCATGGATGCCTGTCTCGAGTGCGGCGTGAATTATCTCGATACGGCCAATTACGAGCCCAAGGACGAGGCGCATTTCGAGTATTCGTGGCAGTGGGCATATCAGGACCGTTTCCGCGCAAAGGGCCTCACGGCGATTCTCGGCTGCGGATTCGACCCGGGAGTGACGGCTGTATTTACGGCCTATGCCGCAAAGCATCATTTCGATGAGATTCACTATCTCGACATAGTCGACTGCAATGCCGGCAATCACGGCATGGCTTTCGCCACCAACTTCAACCCCGAAATAAATATCCGCGAAGTGACGCAGAAGGGCCGTTACTACGAGAATGGCAAGTGGGTCGAGACCGAACCTCACGAGATTCACAAGTCGCTGACATATCCCGAGATTGGCGAGCGCGAGTCGTATGTGATTTATCACGAGGAGCTGGAGTCGCTGGTGAAGAACTACCCCACAATCAAGCGAGCACGCTTCTGGATGACTTTCGGTCAGGAGTATCTGACACATTTGCGCGTGATCCAGAATATCGGCATGGCGCGCATAGACCCGATACTCTACAACGGTGTAGAGATTGTGCCCATACAGTTCCTCAAGGCGGTGCTGCCCGACCCCAAGTCGCTTGGCGCCAACTACCACGGACAGACTTCGATAGGTTGCCGTATTAAGGGTGTAAAGGATGGCAAGGAGCGCACATATTACATCTACAATAACTGCGACCACGAGGAGGCATACCGCCAGACTGGTACTCAGGCTGTAAGCTTCACCACCGGCGTGCCGGCTGCTCTTGGCGCTTCGATGTGGGCAAAGGGTCTGTGGCGCGGAGCTGGAGTGTTCAATGTCGAGGAGTTCGACCCCGATCCGTTCCTGGCCGAACTCGGCGAGCAGGGACTTCCGTGGGTCGAGAAATTCGACTGCGACCTGGAGGTGTAGCCGAATTCCAATAATATGAAAAACATCCGGTTGTATTGCACGACCGGATGTTTTTATTTAGCTGTTGCAATACGTCATGAGCGCCTGCCGGGACACTCCTTGTCGCTGCAGCATCCGCAGTCGCATGACTTGCGGCGCACTTGCCGCAGAATGCTGCGTATGACAATCGCCGCGACCGTAATGCCTACAATGGCTACTGCTATATGCTGCCAGTTCATCGTCAGAATAACATAACAATGTGATATACGCACCATGCCGCAATCCATGCCACTACGGTATTGTAGATTACGGCTGTTATGGCGCGCCTGCGTCCCGATTCGTTGGCTATGGCGATAACGGCGGGCAGGCACGGGAAATAGAGCAGCGTGAAGATTAGGAATGCCGCAGCCGAGGCTGGAGTCATGTCGCCGCTTGCCGCTATCTTCTTCGACAGCGAAACCGTGTCGTTCTCGTCGGCGACAGCGTTTTCATCGGCATAGAGCACTCCGAGCGTGCTGACGACTATCTCCTTGGCAGCCACTCCGGAAAGAAGTGCCACGCTCGCCTTCCAATTGAGTCCCAGAGGGGCGAACACCGGTTCGCAGAACTTGCCCGTGCGGCCCAAATACGACTCTTCGAAGTGTTCTTCGGCCGGTGCGGCAGGATTGCGGTCGGGGGCCGGATAGTAGCTCAAAAACCAAACTATGATCGAGGCGGCGAGAATCAGTCCGCCCATCTTGCGGAGGTATTGCGCGCACTTGTCCCACATGTGGATTAGCGTCGTGCGCAGGGTCGGCAGACGATACGGCGGCAACTCCATCACGAACGGCGTCTCGTCTACAGGATAGAGGAAGCGACGCATCAGGCGAGCCGTGACGATAGCTGCGGCAATGCCAGCGACATACAGCCCGAACAATACCATTCCGGCTCTGCGCGAGAAGAACGTACCTGTCAGCAGGATGTATACCGGAAGTCTTGCGCTGCATGACATGAAAGGCGTTATCAGCAACGTAATCAGGCGACTCGAGCGGCTCTCGATGGTTCGCGTTGCCATGATCGCCGGCACGTTGCATCCGAATCCCATGACCAGCGGAATGAATGACTTGCCGTGCAAGCCTATGCGGTGCATGACTTTGTCCATGATGAATGCGGCTCGTGCCAGATAGCCAGAATCCTCCATAAACGATATGAAGAGATAGAGAATGACTATGTTTGGCAGGAAGACAATCACACTGCCAACGCCGCCTATCGCTCCGTCGACGATAAGATCGCGGAAAGGACCGTCGGAGAGCAGACTGCCGACAAATGAGCTCAGCTTCTCCACTCCCAGTCCGATCCACGCCTGCGGATAGGCTCCGATGTTGAATGTGCAGTAGAACATGAGCCACATGACAAGTATGAATATCGGATAGCCCCACAGGCGGTGCGTGACGAGCGTGTCGATAGCCTCCGTAAGGTCTATGCGGTCCTTGGTGCCTGGCGTGTATGTCTCGCGCAGGGCACCTGAGATGAATCCGTATTTCTGGTTGGCAAAAGCCGTTTCTACATCCTCTCCGAGCTGTGTGCGGATGCGACCGGCTTCACTGTCTCGTATGATAATCCATTTATTGAAGTCGGGGCAGTTAGATAGCTTTTGCTCAATCTCTTTATCTCCTTCGAGCAACTTCATCGATAGATATCTCGGAGGGAATTGTTTGGGCAGTTCGTGCAAGTTTGTCCGCAGCGCCGTATCGAGCCGCTGCAAACCCTCTTCGATAACCGAGCCGTGGTTGATATGGATGTGTCGGACACGTTTGTCCTCATTCTCGAATACCGCTATTACGGTGTCGAGCAGTTCGTCGATACCGTAGCGGCTCTTGGCCACCACAGGCACCATAGGCACTCCGAGCATGGCTCCGAGACTCTCGTAGTCGAGTTTGGCTCCGGATGATGCAAGCTCGTCGAACATATTGAGTGCTACGACCATGCGCGGGTTTATATCGATTAACTCTGAAGTCAGGTACAGATTGCGTTCGATGTTCGAAGCCACGACGGCATTGATTATGACATCGGGCATGTTCTCCGACAAATGGCGTCTCACGTAGAGCTCTTCGGGCGAGTATGCCGACAAGGCATATGTGCCGGGAAGATCGGTGATTTCGAAACGGTAGCCTTTGTAGTTGCAGCGGCCGGTCTTGGCGTCGACCGTCACGCCGCTGTAGTTGCCAACATGCTCCCGGCCGCCGGATATGGCGTTGAAGAGTGAAGTTTTGCCGCTGTTGGGATTGCCTACGAGCGCCACGCGAATCACATTGCTGCGACTCCTTACAACGCGGTCCCGGCTGTCGGCAAGACTGCTGCCTGAAGCCTCGCCGGCGTCGGCTATCTGCTGTTCGACCTCCTCGTTGGTCAGCACCTCTATCATCTCGGCCTCGCTGCGGCGAAGCGAGACGTCGTAACCCATTATGCGGTACTCTATGGGGTCGTGAAGCGGGGCGTTGAACTTTACCTCGACGCGGCGCCCGCGCACGAAGCCCATCTCCATGATGCGACGGCGGAATCCGCCGTGTCCCGAGACGCGGAGTATTGTGGCCGAGCAGCCAGTATCGAGATCCGAAAGACGCATCGCTTAAATCCAACTCTCCGGCGCTGCAGCAGCGCCGGATTTACGAGCACAAAGATAGAGCAAAATTTGCAACTGCGGCATCCCTATATATAGTTATTTTGCGTCGGAGCGGAGCATTCGTGAAAATGGAGCAAAGTGCGCGAAAAAACGATCTTGCCGACAGACGGGCAGGTGTCTGAATCTGCGGTCGTTCCGTGCATTTCGAACTTGAAAAGTCGCCGCAGCGGAGCAAAAAACTGCCAGAAAGTTAAAAAATCGCATTTTTTGAGGTCCGAAGAGTTGCCGAAACGAAAAAGTTATATATCTTTGCAATAACATATTACACCAAAACTTTAAAGTTATGAAAAATTTAGTTGACCAGATTAAGGCACAGTATGCTCAGTTCGAGGCTAACGCAGAGGCTCAGCTGACCAAGAACAACAAGGCTGCGGGCACCCGTGCACGCAAGGCCGCTCTGGAGCTTTCGAAGCTCATGAAGGAGTTCCGCAAGGCATCGGTAGAGGCTGCGAAATAAGCTCACCGCCTTACGAGAAACTGATCCGTCCCCAATCATGGGACGGATTGTTTTTTTGTGGTTTGCGGCTTATGCGCGGCAGGGTTGCATTCTCGGAATTTTTTCATTAATTTTGGGCTCGTAAAAAGCAAACATTAAAAATTAAAATAGACAAGTCATGAAAGATGCTATTGCAATTCTCACGGGCGGCGGTCCGGCACCGGGGATGAACACGGTTGTCGGCAGCGTTGCCAAGACATTTTTGAACAAGGGCTATCGGGTTATCGGTCTGCACGAGGGCTACACCGGCCTCTTCAACCCCGAGCCGCGCACTGAGGATATCTCGTTCCGTCTGGCCGACGACATCTTCAACCGCGGCGGCTCGTACCTCCAGATGAGCCGCTTCAAGCCCACGGACAAGGATTTCGAGGAGAATTTCAACCTTAAGTTTTTCACCGAGAACAACGTCAAGCTGCTGGTAACCGTCGGCGGCGACGACACAGCCTCGACTGCCAACCGCATAGCCAAGTTCCTCGAGGCAAAGCACTACCCCATCGCCAACATCCACGTTCCTAAGACCATCGACAACGATCTGCCGCTGCCCAAGGGCGCCCCGACGTTCGGCTACGAATCGGCAAAGGAGGGCGGCACGGTAATCGCCCGCACGGTATATGCCGATGCACGCACGAGCGGCAACTGGTTCGTCATCGCGGCCATGGGCCGTTCGGCTGGTCACCTGGCATTCGGCATCGGCGAGGCCTGCCACTACCCGATGATCGTCATCCCCGAGATGTTCGACAAGACCGAAATCACGGTCGAGAAGATTGTCAATCTGGTGGTTTCGTCCATCATCAAGCGCAAGGTGATGGGCATGGACTACGGTGTGGCTATCATCTCGGAGGGCGTATTCCATGCGCTCAGCGATGAGGAGATCAAGAAGAGCGGCGTCAACTTCACCTATGACGACCACGGCCACCCCGAGCTTGGCAAGGTATCGAAGGCGCACATCTTCAACGAGATGCTCGAGAAGAAGATGAAGGAGCTGAAAATCAAGGTTAAGAGCCGTCCGGTAGAAATCGGTTACGAGGTTCGCTGCCAGACCCCTATCGCATACGACCTGACCTACTGCTCGGAGTTGGGCATGGGTGTCTACCAGCTCTTCAGCGAGGGCAAGACGGGTTGCATGGTCTATGTCGACAGCGAGGGCAACGTGTCGCCTCTCTACCTGAAGGATCTGCAGGACCCCGCAACGGGCAAGATTCCGCCCCGTTTGGTGGATATCACCTCGGACAAGTTCGCTGCTGTGATGAACAACATCATCAACGCCGTGGAGCCTGCCGACTACGAGGCCGCAAAGAAGTATGTAGCCAATCCTGAGGAGTTCGATTTCCGCAAGATTCTGAACTGGTAGACGGACATCGGCACACAGAAAACCTCCCCTGCATATGGGGAGGTTTTTTACATTAAGGACGATGCATTTACGACTGCCGACGAATTAGAAGTTTTTTTGCGGGAGGCGTCAGTATTGCCCGAACTGACAGGCCATTAAAGCGGCTTTAAGGATGACTGCTTGTTTTTTATGCGAAAAATTCATATCTTTGGACGCTTAAATTGTTTTTTGGAATAAACCGCACTTATTTAATTATATGAAGAGAGTCGATGTCGTGCTCGGTTTGCAGTGGGGCGACGAAGGTAAAGGCAAGGTTGTCGATGTGCTGACGCCGCGATATGATGCAGTAGCCCGCTTTCAGGGTGGACCCAACGCCGGCCATACGCTGGAATTCGACGGTTGCAAATATATTCTGCGTTCGATTCCGTCGGGAATATTCCAGGGCGGCAAGGTCAATATCATAGGCAACGGTGTCGTTCTCGACCCGATACTTTTCCGCAACGAGGCCGAAGAGCTGGCCAAGAGCGGACACGATTTGACCAAGCGGCTCTGCATATCCAAGAAAACACATCTGATAATGCCCACGCACCGTCTGCTCGACGCAGCATACGAGGCGGCCAAAGGTGCCAACAAAATAGGCACTACCGGCAAAGGCATAGGACCTGCATACACCGACAAGATCAGCCGTAACGGAGTGCGTGCAGGCGATATTTTCCTCGACTTCAAAAACATCTACGCCAAAGCCAAGGCCCGCCATGAGGCGATACTCTCTTCGCTCAACTATCCGTGCGATGTGGCAGCTTTGGAGGCTGAGTGGTTCGAGGCCATAGAGTACATGAAGCGTTTCAGCATCATCGACTCCGAGCAGACCGTCAACGACATGCTTGCTGCCGACAAGAGCATTCTTGCCGAAGGCGCGCAGGGAACGCTGCTCGATGTCGACTTCGGCTCCTACCCCTTCGTAACTTCGTCGAACACCGTATGTGCCGGCGTCTGCACGGGTCTGGGAGTCGCTCCCGGCCGCATAGGCGAGGTCTACGGAATATTCAAGGCATACTGCACCCGCGTGGGCAGCGGCCCCTTCCCTACCGAGCTGTTCGACGAGACCGGCAAAAGGCTGCGCGACATAGGCCATGAGTACGGTGCCGTCACCGGTCGCGAGCGCCGCTGCGGATGGCTCGACATGGTGGCGCTGAAATATGCTGTCATGATAGACGGCGCGACGGCGCTTATAATGATGAAGTCGGACGTGATGAACGACTTCGACGTCATAAAGGTTGCCGTGGCATACGACACTCCGCAGGGCCGCACCACCGTGTTTCCCTACAATATCGAGAGCGGAGTGACGCCCGTATACCGTGAATTCAAGGGTTGGAAATGCGACTTGCGCAAGGTGCGCCGTTATGAAGACTTCCCGCAGGAGTTCAAGGACTACGTCAGCTTTATCGAGCAGCAGACCGGCATACCGGTAAAGATAATATCCGTAGGTCCGGACCGTGAGGATACGATTGTAAGATAAAACAGAGCGCTTTCGACAAGCCGACTGCATAGCCGACATAAGGTCGGAGGATGCCGTGGCGAGACAGCAACTGTTGAAAAAACGAACATATATTAATTTAATTTATAATGAAACAGCTGAAAATAGTTGTGCTGGCAAAGCAGGTACCCGACACCCGCAATGTGGGCAAGGATGCCATGACTCCCGAAGGCACGGTCAACCGTGCGGCTCTGCCGGCAATCTTCAATCCCGAAGATTTGAATGCTCTCGAGGCGGCTCTCTCCATCAAGGACCGAGTTGCAGGTTCGACTGTTCACATTCTCTCGATGGGCCCGCTGCGTGCGGCCGACATAATCCGCGATGCCATGTTCCGCGGTGCCGACGGAGGCTATCTGCTCACCGACCGCAAGTTTGCAGGTTCGGATACGCTGGCCACCTCGTATGCGCTCTCGTGCGCGCTTAAGAAAATAGGTGCCGACATTATCGTCGCAGGCCGTCAGGCTATCGACGGCGACACGGCGCAGGTAGGTCCCCAGGTTGCCGAGAAGCTGGCTTTGCCGCAGGTGACCTATGTCGAGGAGATTCTCGACATTGCCGACGACAAGATTGTCGTAAAGCGCCGCCTCGAACACGGTGTCGAGACCGTGGAGGCTCCCCTGCCGCTGGTAATCACGGTCAACGCTTCGGCCGCAGAGTGCCGCCCGCAGAATGCAAAGCGCGTGATGAAGTACAAGTACGCCCTGACCAAGTCCGAGATAGCAGCCGACGCCGAGGCATTCAATGCCAAGATGGCCGCATCGAAGGACTACCTGCAGATTGTCGAACTGGCGGCTGCCGATGTCGATCCCGACGAGAACCAGCTCGGTCTGACCGGCTCGCCTACGAAGGTCAAGGCCATACAGAATGTCGTATTCCAGGCCAAGGAGGCCAAGAAGCTCTCCTCGGCTGACAAGGATATCGAGGAACTGATGGTGGAACTGATTACGAGCCGCACGCTCGGTTAACATTGGAGGATTTTACGATGAACAACATATTCGTATATATCGAAAACGAGAACGGAGTTGCGGCTGACGTGAGCCTCGAACTCCTCACCAAGGGCCGCGAACTGGCCGACACTCTGGGCGTGAAGCTCGAGGCCGTGGCTGTGGGCGCAGGCCTTGCCGGCATTGAAAAGGAGCTGGCGAAATATGGTGCCGATACCGTATGGGTGGCCGACGACAAGGAGTTCGCTCCCTTCCGCACGCTGCCCCACACCGCTGTTCTGTGCGGCTTAATCGAGCAGGAGAAGCCCCAGATCGTTCTGTTCGGCGCAACGCCCGTGGGTCGCGACTTCGCACCGCGCGTATCGTCGGCTCTCTACAGCGGTCTGACTGCCGACTGCACGCAGCTGGAAATCGGCGACCACAAGGATGCCAAGACCGGCACCGAGTACAAGAACTTGCTCTACCAGATTCGTCCGGCTTTCGGCGGCAATATCATCGCCACGATTGTCAATCCCGACCATCGTCCGCAGATGGCTACCGTCCGCGAGGGCGTGATGCGCAAGGCATATGCAGCAAAGCCCGCTGCAGGCGAAGTGAAGGCTATCGACTGGAAGAAGTTCGTTAAGGACACCGACTTGGTGGTGAAGATTATCGACCGCCAGATCGAGGAGCGCCGCATCAACATCAAGGGCGCAGGCGTAATCGTTGCCGGCGGCTACGGAATGGGCTCGAAGGAGAACTTCCAGCTCTGCCACGAGCTCGCCGACGTGCTGGGTGCCGAGGTGGGCGCTTCGCGTGCCGCTGTCGACGCAGGCTTTACGGAGCATGCGCGTCAGGTCGGCCAGACCGGCGTTACGGTTCGTCCTAAGCTCTATATCGCCTGCGGTATCTCGGGACAGATCCAGCACACGGCCGGCATGGACCAGTCGTCGATGATTATCTCCATCAACACCGACCCCGATGCCCCCATCAACAAGATTGCCGACTACGCAATCACGGGCGACGTGAACGAAATCATCCCCAAGATGATTAAGTACTACAAACAAAATTCAAAGTAAACGACCATGGCTAATTTCTTTTCTGACAATAAAGATTTGCAGTACCACTTGCAGCATCCCATGATGCGCAAAATCGTGGAGCTCAAGGAACGCGGCTTCGCCGAAGCTGACAAATACGACTACGCACCGCAGAATTTCGAGGATGCCATGGATTCGTTCCGCAAAGTGCTCGAAATCGCCGGCGGCGTCTGCGGCGATGTCATCGCCCCCAATGCCGAGGGCGTCGACCACGAAGGCCCCCGCGTGGTGAACGACCATGTGGAATACGCTTCGGGCACGGTGCAGAATATGAAGGCTATCGTCGATGCCGGCCTAAGCGGACTTACGCTGCCGCGCCGTTTCGGCGGTCTGAACTTCCCGCTGGTGACCTTCGTCATGGCCAACGAGATGGTTGCCCGTGCCGATGCCAGCTTCGAGAACATCTGGGGTCTGCAGGATTGCGCCGAGACTCTCAATGAGTTCGCGAGCGAGGAAATCAAGGAGAAGTTCCTGACGTGGGTGTGCGAGGGCGCAACCTGCGCCATGGACCTCACCGAGCCCGATGCAGGTTCCGACCTCGGTGCCGTGATGCTCAAGGCTACCTGGAGCGAGGAGAAGCAGACGTGGCTTCTGAACGGTGTGAAGCGATTCATCACCAATGGCGACGGCGAGGTTTCGCTGGTTCTGGCCCGTACCGAGGAGGGAACCACCGACGCGCGCGGTCTGTCGATGCTGGTCTACGACAAGCGCGACGGAGGCGTGAAGGTGCGCCGCATCGAGAACAAACTCGGCATCAAGGGCTCGCCCACTTGCGAGCTGGTCTTCACCGATGCTCCCGCACAGTTGGTCGGCGACCGCAAGATGGGTCTTATCAAGTATGTGATGTCGCTCATGAACGCTGCCCGTCTGGGTATCGGCGCTCAGTCGGTGGGTCTCTGCGAGGCTGCTTACCGCGAGGCGCTGAAGTATGCACACGAGCGTGCTCAGTTCGGCAAACCTATCGTCAAGTTCGCTGCCATATCGGAGATGCTCTCCAACATGAAGGCCAAGCTGCAGGGCGTGCGCGCACTGCTCTACGAAACAACCCGTTTCGTGGAGGTATACAAGCAGTACACCCATATCTCGCACGAGCGTTCGCTCGAGGCCGAGGAGCGTCAGGAGATGAAGTTCTACACGCGTCTTGCCGACGGCTTCACGCCGCTGGTCAAGCTCTTCGCTTCGGAGTATGCCAACCAGTTGGCTTACGACTCGATTCAGATTCACGGCGGTTCTGGCTTCATGAAGGACTACGCCTGCGAGCGTCTCTACCGCGATGCGCGAATCATGAACATCTACGAGGGAACCTCGCAGCTGCAGGTCGTGGCTGCTATCAATGCCGTGACCAAAGGTACCTACATGGAGCAGATCGCACGCTACGAAGAGGGCGAGTATGTCGACGCAGTGAAGCCCGTCGTGGCTAAGCTGGTCGAGCTGCGCAAGAAGTTCGAGGCTATGATAGAGCGTGTCGAGACTATCGACAAGGAGCACGCCGGTTACAAGGAGTTCCACGCACGCCGTCTGGTCGAGACCGCAGGACACATCATCATACCGTTCCTGCTGGCACGTCAGGCTGCCGACGTCGAGGAGTACGCGCAGAGTGCGAAAATATATGCCAAGCTGGCTGCCGGCAAGGTGGAGGAGGCCTACTCCTACATCTTCGCATCGGAGCCCGAGGATGTCGAACTCTTCAAGGCCGTAGAGTCGGAGGAGTAACATCCGAACCTCGCCGGTTTCAATCATGACCGGCAATGAGCAGCCAGAATCATATGGCTGCTCATTTTTTTCGTGCCGGCATGCCGATATCGTTGATTGCTAATTTTGCATATCTTTGCAATATGATTCACGCTTGGAAACATCTCATTCTCGTTGCCGCAGCAACCGCCATGCTCTTCGCATGCGGAGGCAGAAGCGTGCGTGAAAACGGCAGCCGAGATGCCGGGCATGCCGCAAGCCGAATCTTCACACCGTCGCTTCAGGTGCCGGCGGCCGTTCAGCACGAGGACGCCCAGGCATATCTGCTCGACCATTTCTGGGACGACTTTCAGTTCGCCGATTCTGCATACGTCGCCGGGCAGGATACATCGGCCATGCTCCGCTATTTCGCACTCTATGCCGTGCAACTCGTTCCTCCAGGCGACACTTCGCCGCTGGTGCGTCTTATGCAGCGTGCCGAGGCGTCGTCCAACACCTTCCGTTATTTCATGTTTCTGACAGAGAAGGTGCTGTACGACCCCAATTCGCAGTTGCGCGACGACGAGCTGTACATCCCCGTTCTCGAGTGCATAATGGCTACTGACAGCATAGGCGAACTGGAGAAGAAGGCTCCCAGACACCGACTGCGCATGGCTCTGCAGAATCGGCCGGGACATGCGGCCAACGACTTCGAGTATGTCACATTCGACGGACGCCGTTCGAGTCTCTACGGCACGCAGGCCGAATATCTGCTGCTCTTCTTCAACAATCCGGGCTGCCCCATGTGCCGCGACATTCGCATGGCCCTCGAGGCGTCGGATATTGTTCGCCAGAACGTAAGCAGCGGCCGGCTGAAGATTCTGATGCTCTACCCCGACGACGATGTGGACGAATGGCGGAAATATGCCGCCGAAATGCCTTCGGAGTGGATATATGCTCGCGATGACAAATCGGCAATAAGCAACGGTCTGCTCTACGATCTGAAAGCCATACCTGCTCTCTACCTGCTCGACAGCCGCAAGCACGTGGCTGTCAAGGACGCTTCCGATCTGACTGTCATAGAGATGATTCTGTCAGAGGCTGTTGCAAGATAAGTTCTGCTTATACTATCATAGGAAAATATTATCGGCGCAATGCCTAAATTGTCGGCAAAGAGTAGTATATTTGCAATGAAGAATAAAATTTAACACTTTAATAAACTTAAACGATTATGACAAAGAAATGGCGTTGCACCGTTTGCGGTTATATCCACGAAGGTGCGGAGGCACCCGAGCAGTGCCCCCTGTGCAAAGTAGGCAAAGATAAGTTCGTAGAGGCAGTCGAGAACGGAGCTCTGAATTTCGTGACCGAGCACAAGATAGGCGATGGCAAAGGCTCGAACGAGGAGCTGTGGCAGGGTCTTCAGGACCACTTCGCAGGCGAGTGCAGCGAGGTAGGTATGTATCTGGCCATGAGCCGCCAGGCCGACCGCGAGGGTTATCCCGAGATTGCCGAGGCTTTCAAGCGCTACGCTTTCGAGGAGGCTGAGCACGCTGCCAAGTTCGCAGAGCTTCTCGGCGAGATGGTTTGGGACACGAAGACCAACCTCTACAAGCGCATGAATGCCGAGTGCGGCGCATGCGAGGGCAAGATGCACCTTGCGAAGATTGCCAAGGAGCAGAACCTCGACGCTGTGCATGACACAGTGCACGAGATGGCAAAGGATGAGGCTCGCCACGGCAAGGGCTTCGAGGGTCTCTACAAGCGCTACTTCGGCAAGTAGCCCCAAACTGCTATAAACGAAACGACCGACTCATGAGAGCCGGTCGTTTTTCGTCTGCATAGATAGCCTATCTGTAAGTGCGGGCGCCGAATATGCGCGAGCCTATGCGAACCATAGTCGAACCGCACTCGATGGCAATTTCGTAATCGTCGGACATGCCCATCGAGAGCGTGTCGAATGTCTGGTCGAAATAGGCTCCGAGCTCACTCTTGATTCGGGCCAGAGCCTCGAAATCGGCCCTTATGCGACCGATATCGTCGGTGTTGGTAGCAATGCCCATCACCCCGCGAAAACGCACGTTGCGCAATTTGCGCCACTCGCCGCTTTCGACATAGGACACAAGCTCCGATGGTTCCCATCCGCTCTTGCTCTCCTCGGCTGCCACATGAACCTCGAGCAGTACATCGACCGTGCGGCCGCAACGGGCGGCGCATGCGTCGACAGCCTCAATCAGCCGTCGGCTGTCGGCAGAGTGGATGAGCGAGACGAAAGGCACGATATACTTGACCTTGTTGGTCTGCAGATGCCCTATCATATGCCACTCGATATCTTTCGGCAGAGCCTCGTATTTGTCGCGCATCTCGAGCGGACGGCTCTCGCCGAATATTCGCTGACCGGCCGCATAGGCCTCGGCTATCGTCTCGGCCGGATATGTCTTCGACACGGCTACGAGCGATACGCCTGCAGGCAGTTGCTCGGTCAGAGAACGTATGTTGTCGGCTGCCAATCCCACAGCTTTAGGGCTATCTTACGCGCAGCGTGCGTCCCACGCGCAGCACGGTTGTCGACTTTATTCCGTTCAGGCGGCAGATGTTGGTTACCGTTGTGCCGTAGCGGCGTGCAATGGCACCGAGCGTATCGCCCGAGCGAATCTTGTGATACTGCATGGCGGCCTTTTCGGCATCCTCCTTCTTGTCCTGAGCCTCGTTGGCCTCCTCGTCGTCGAAATCCTGTCCGGCGTTGGAGTAGATGCTGAAATAGGACTTTTTGAGCAGGAACATCTCGCGGCAGAGCTCTCCGCTCTCGAAATCTATGAGACGCTGCGGGTCGAACGACTGTCCGTAGTAGCGCGTCTCGAAATGCAGATGCGGACCAGTGCTGCGGCCCGTCGAACCTCCAAGACCTATGACCTGTCCCGCTTCAACCCACTCGCCGGGTTCGACCTTGCGCTCGGACAGGTGACCGTAGTAGGTCTCCAACCCGTTGTCGTGGCGTATGATTACCAGATTGCCGTAGCCGCCGCGGTTGTACTGCGAAATGCGCACGCGGCCGCTGAAGGTGGCATATATGGGTTCGCCGGTCTTGAGCGGCAGGTCGATGCCCTGGTGCTGACGGCCGCGGCGGGGACCGTATTTGCCGCGCGGATGAATCTTGCCCTTGTAGGGATAGTGATATGAGTTGAGCGAGTCAAGAAGGTCTATTACAACCGAATTGGGCAGGTCGGTATACTTGACATCCTTGTATGGAAACAGTCCGTTGGTATCCCAGTAACGCTCGAATATGGTGCTGTCCTTGGCATATTCGCGGTCGCGGACATATCTCCACATGCTGTTTGCATAGAGCACTACCTTGACGGCTTCGGCGCCCGAGTCGAGCGTATCGAGCACAGCCAGGTCGGACGAGTCGAATGTAGACGATATGCGTGTCGGCTTCAGGCGGCGCTGCACGCGGGCAATCGAGTCGGCAGCAGCCTGCTCGGGGTCGATATAGTTCTGCGATGCATCTGCCGCAGCATTGGTCGCATCGAGCAGCATCTGCAGCGAGTCGACGGCGGCATTGCGCGAGGCGATTATGGCATTGAGCGAGTCGACCTTGTGTTGCAGGTCTGTTTCATTGCTGCGCGTAACGCGGTTCTTTCTTGCCGCCGAAACGGGTGCGGCAAGCAACAGAGCAGAGGCAAGCAGAATAACGGATTTGGATGTCATAGCTGTTTTTCGTTTTTCATATACTCTTCGGCGCACTCGAGCGCCTTGTAAAAATCTTCGCCGAAGCGGCGCACGAGAGCATCTTTGACAGCCCTGTATACGGGCAAGCCGCTCTTGCGACCGCAAATTCGTGCCGGAGCGCATACGCTCCAGCGATGGTAGTTCAACCCGATGGTGCCGTTTGAGAAATTGACCAATCTTATCGGGTAAAGATGACACGACACAGGTTTGCGGAACAAGGTGCGTCCCTCGCGCCACGCACGCTCGACGGCGCAGAGCGTGATGCCGCCCTCGTTGTAGGAGTAGGCGCACTCGGCATTGTCGACTAACGGTGTGGTCAGGTCGCCGTCGCAGTCGATGACGGCAAAACCGTCGCGCTCGACAGCCTCGATACCCTTGCTCGTCATATAGGGACGGTAATTGGCATATTCGGTCCGGAGTACGACTGCCTCCTCCTGCTCGAGAGGCGCTCCGGCATTGCCGTCGACACAACACTCTCCGCGGCAGCCATCGAGGTCGCAGCAGAAGTGCTCGGTGAGGATGTCGGTGCTCACTATTTTGCCGTCTATTTCAATCATCTTTCAAGGATTGTATATATCGGTATATCTGAACTCGAGAATTTCGTTTATCATCTCGCGCATGCGCGATGCCTCCACATTCCCGGGCTGCAACTCAAGCACGCGGCCGAAGTCGTTGAGCGCCTCGCCCCACTTGTTGCGGCGATAGAATAGACGCCCGCGCTCCATCAGCGACTCCGTATCGGACGGATTGCCGGCAATCATGT
Organism: Alistipes sp.; assembly: GCA_022511345.1. Taxonomy (GTDB): domain Bacteria; phylum Bacteroidota; class Bacteroidia; order Bacteroidales; family Rikenellaceae; genus Alistipes. The sequence goes on along the minus strand of JAFLRR010000005.1, from coordinate 104,421 downwards.
CGTCGAGCTGCCCGAGATACTCTTCGGTGCTCCAGAGCCCCTTCTCGCCTATGTATTTCAACACCCCGGGCGCTATCATGCTGCTTGCATCGCCTCCCGACCGAAGCGTTTTGCGAACATCGGTCGACGAGTAGTCGAACACGGGCGCATCGGCCAGATAGTGCACGCGGCTGTCGATGCCCGAGACGTCGTAGCCGGTGCGCGGGTAGACATATATAGGGTATCGGTCCAATATGGCGCCGCCCTCCTTCCAGCGGTCGAGCGTCAGCACCAAGTCGGCACCCATAAGAATCGAGAACTGCATCCGCTGGCCGCATGTCTGCTCCAGATAGCGCAGCGTGTCGATTGTGTATGATGGCCGCGGAAGCAGGAACTCCACTGCCGAGGCCTTTATTCGCTCCGGGTACCGCGAAGCGGCGCATGCCGCCTCCGCCATAGAAAAGCGGTCCAACTCCGCAGCGAGCATGGAATCCTCTTTGAGCGGATTGCGCGGCGAGACGATCATCGCCAACTCGTCGCACAAGTCCCGCTCGATGACCATCTCGGCAAGTGCCGTGTGGCCGTTGTGCACGGGATTGAACGAGCCGAAGTATAGCATCATCCGCCGCTTCATACCCTACCCGATAAATTCTTCGATTATCTTTTTAGCCTCGGATATGGCCAGCTGCAGGTCGTCGTTGACCACTACAGCATCGAACTCTGGCGCCTTGCCCAGTTCGAATTCGGCCTTGGCTATACGGCGTTCGATAACCTCGGGAAGGTCCGTGCCTCTGTTTTCCAGACGGCGGCGAAGCTCGGCTATCGAGGGAGGCATGATGAATATCGAGCGGGCGCTGTCGCCGAAGATTCTCTTGAGCGATATGCCGCCCATGACATCGACATCGAAAATTATTATGTTGCCCTTGCTCCATATGCGCTCCACCTCGCTGCGCAGCGTGCCGTAGTGCGTGCCGGCATACACCTCCTCGTGTTCGACGAAACGATTTTCGGCCACAGCCGCGAGGAACTCCTCCTCGCTCATGAAGTAGTAGTCTACACCGTGCTGTTCATTGCCTCGCGGCGCACGGCTGGTAGCCGATATCGAGAATTCGAACTGCGGGAATATCGACAGCAGCGCCTTGACGATGGTCGTCTTACCGGAGCCGCTCGGTGCGGAGAATATTACGACTTTGCCTTTTTCCATAGTTTAGAGAATATTGAGCACCTGTTCCTTGATTTTCTCGAGTTCGTCCTTCATTTTCACGACCGTCTTCTGAATCTCGGCGTCGTTGGCCTTGGAGCCGAGAGTGTTGATTTCGCGGCCCATCTCCTGGGCGATAAAGCCCAATTTGCGGCCTACGCCCTCCTCCTCGGCCGCCACCTCGCGGAAGTAGCGGCAATGATTTTTCAGGCGCACCTTCTCCTCGGTGATGTCGAGCTTCTCGATATAGAATATCATCTCCTGCTCGAGCCGGTTCGTATCGACCTCGATGTCCAGTGCGGCGATGTGCTCGCGTATGCGGTTGCGCACAGTTTCGGCTCGGGCGCTCTCATAGGGAGCAATGTCGAGCAGCATGTTCTCTATTTTGTCGACACGCCTGAGCAGGTCGGTAATCAGCGTGGCTCCCTCCTGCGCTCGGAATGCGTCGATGCGGGCCATGGCATCCGCCAAGGCTGCACGCAGCGCAGCAGCTTCGACCTCGCCTATTCCGGCTGACTCCGACGAGACTACATCCGGCAGGCGCAGCACGGCCGCAACGGCTGATGCCGTGTCGAACTCGGTGCCTGCATAGTTTGCGGCTTCGGCCAGCTGGCGCATGTATTCGCTGAATATCTCTTTGTTGATATGCGCCGAGGTCTCGACTGCGGCCGATTCGACGGTGACGAATATGTCGGCCTTGCCGCGGCCCAGCAGTTTGCCGGCCGTGTCGCGTATCTCGGACTCGAACTGCCGGTAGGCCATCGGCAGCTTCACGCTCAAATCGAGCTGTTTGGAGTTGAGTGAACGGACCTCGACCGCTATTTTGCCGTTCGGCAGAGCAGCTTCACCCCTGCCGAAACCTGTCATAGATTTAATCATATGAGTCAAATTTGTGCAAAAATACAAAATAAAGCTCAATTGCCGCAAATAAAATCTCGGGAAATTCCGCCTGGAATATGGCTCGAGTTGATATTATTTATGAAAATATGATTATATTTGTAGAAGTTTTGTTAGCGCATTAACAGAAACAGAGATTTTAAAACATTTATACATCCTATGAAAAAACACAATTTCAATGCGGGACCCTCGATTCTCCCGCAGGAGGCTCTCGAAAAGGCCGCACAGGCTGTCCTCGATTTCAACGGCTCGGGACTCTCGATTCTCTCGATTTCGCACCGCACGCCCGATTTCGACGCCGTGATGGCCGATGCCGACGCGCTCTTCCGCGAGTTGCTCGGTATTCCTGAGAACTACAAGATAATTTTCCTCGGCGGCGGCGCCAGCACCCAGTTCTTCGAGGTGCCCGCCAACTTCCTCGGCAAGAAGGCCGGCTATGTCAACACCGGCGTATGGTCCAAGAAGGCTATCAAGGAGGCAAAGCGCTACGGCGAAGTGCAGGTACTGGCTACATCCGAGGACCGCAACTTCACCTATATCCCCAAGGGATTCGCGATTCCGACCGACCTGGACTATCTGCACATAACGACCAACAACACCATCTACGGTACGGAGTACCACACCGACATCGACTCGCCCGTGCCCCTTATCGCCGACATGAGCTCGGATATTCTGTCGCGTCCGGTCGACGTTAAGAAGTATGCGATGATTTACGGCGGTGCGCAGAAGAATCTGGCACCCGCAGGCGTAACGTTCGCAATCATCCGCGAGGATATGCTCGACAAGATTGCACGCGACCTGCCGACTATGGTCGACTACCGCACCCACACCGACAACAACTCGATGTTCAACACGCCTCCCGTGTTCCCCATCTACGTGCTGGTCGAGACTCTGCGCTGGGCCAAGTCAATCGGCGGCGTCGAGGAGCTCTACCGCCGCAACAAGGAGAAGGCCGAGCTTCTGTACGCCGAAATCGACCGCAACTCGCTCTTCCGCGGCACGGTCGAGAAGGAGGACCGCTCGCTGATGAACATCTGCTTCGTGATGACCGAGGGCAACGAGGATTTGGCACCGGCATTCATGGAGTTCGCCAAGTCGAAGGGCATGGTCGGCATCAAGGGCCATCGTTTAGTGGGCGGATTCCGCGCTTCGTGCTACAACGCTCTGCCCAAGGAGAGCGTCGAGGCTCTGGTGGCTTGCATGCAGGAGTTTGAGAAAGCCAACAAGAGATAACGTTAAAACTGGTAAATTTCATGACACCACAGGAGAAACAGTGGCTGGAATCGGTTGTCAGCGACCCCGAAAAACTGCGGAAAAAGATTCGGCAGTACCGCATCCTGATTGGAGTGCTGACGGCCGGACTGGTCGCAAGTCTAATCGTAATCCTCTGCTGCGGACTCAAAGAGGCGTGGGTGTGGCTGATAATAATAATGTTTGCCGCACAGATTGCGGGCAATGTTTTCAGTCTGCTCGAAACCTCGCGCCTGCTCAAAGCCGCCGAGCGGATTGAGAAATAGACAACGTCTCCTATGGGTTATTCATACAACATACCGACGCAGCACAACCCTTTCACCAACGACGTGACGGATTGGAAAACGACGGAATTTATAGAATTTACAACGCTTAAAAGTATGAAAGTATTGGTTGCGACCGAAAAACCCTTTGCAAAAAAGGCGGTCGACGGAATCAGAGAAATCATCGAGGCAGCTGGATATACCCTCTCGCTGCTCGAAAAATACACCGACAAGGCTCAGCTTCTGGAGGCCGTGGCCGATGCCGACGCGCTCATCATCCGCAGCGACAAGGTTACGGCCGAGGTGCTCGACGCCGCAAAGAACCTGAAAATCGTGGTTCGCGCCGGTGCCGGCTACGACAACGTGGACACGGCCGCAGCCAAGGAGCGCGGCGTGGTGGTGATGAACACCCCGGGTCAGAACTCCAATGCGGTGGCCGAGCTGGCCGTGGCGCTGATGATTTACATGTCGCGCAACAAGTTCACGGCCGGCACGGGTTGCGAGATTCAGGGCAAGACCCTCGGAATCCACGCCTACGGCAATGTGGGCCGTCTGGTGGGCCGCAAGGGCAAGGCTCTGGGCATGAATGTGGTAGCCTACGACCCCTTCATCACCGACGCAGCCGTATTCGAGGCTGACGGAGTGCGCAAGGTCGACAGCGTCGAGGAGCTTTACGCAGCTTCGGACTATCTGTCGCTGCACATCCCCGCAACGCCTCAGACCAAAGGCTCGATAGGTTACGAACTGCTGACCTCGATGCCCAAGGGTGCCACGTTGGTCAACACCGCCCGCAAGGAGGTTATCGACGAGGCCGGACTGGCGAAGGCTCTCACGGAGCGCGAGGATTTGAAGTATGCGACCGACATCGCAGCCGACACTCAGACCGCGCTGGATGAGGCATTCGGCAAGCGCGTATTCGCAACGCCCAAGAAGATGGGTGCCGAGACTGCCGAGGCCAACATCAATGCCGGATTGGCCGCTGCGCGTCAGATTGTCGACTACTTCACGACGGGCAATACCAAATTCCAGGTAAACAAGTAATCGTTGCCTATTAGCAAGCCCGACGGCTGTTGATGCGCGCCCTGCGGCCGCGTTTGCAGATTGGACCCACCGCCTAAATCCCCCGTCTCGGCGGGGGACTTAATGCCGCAAGCGGCAAGGTGGTGCTAATCAATGGGGTGAATTTAATAATTTAATAAAGTATTTTATGGTACGTATAAAACCGTTTTGCGGAATCCGCCCGCCGAAGGAGCATGCAGCCGAGGTTGCTTCGCGTCCCTACGATGTGCTCAACTCAGCAGAGGCCAAGGCCGAAGCTACGGAGCGCTCGCTGCTCCACATCATCAAACCCGAAATCGACTTCGACCCCATAGCCGACGAGCACTCGCAGCAGGTATATGACAAGGCAGTCGAGAATTTCCGCACGTGGCGCGACAAGGGCTGGTTGGTGCAGGATCCCGAGGAGCACTACTATATCTATGCTCAGACCATGAACGGCCGCACGCAGTACGGTCTGGCCATGTGCTGCCACTTCGAGGACTACCTCTCTGGTGCAATCAAGAAGCACGAGCTCACGCGCACCGACAAAGAGGAGGACCGCATGATTCACGTCCGCAACCAGAAGGCCAACATCGAGCCGGTATTCTTCGCCTATCCTGACAATGCCGAAATCGACGCCATTGTCGAGAGCGTGGTGAAGAACAACCCCGCCGATTATGACTTCACGGCAGCCGACGGATTCGGACATCACATGTGGGTCATCCGCGACAAGGCGCTCAACGACCGCATAACAGAGATTTTTGCCACGATTCCGGCTCTGTATGTAGCTGATGGTCACCACCGCACGGCCGCCGCAGCACGCGTCGGCGCAGAGTGCAAGTCGAAGAATCCCTCGCACACGGGCAACGAGGAATACTGCTACTTCCTGGCTGTCACCTTCCCCGCGAGCCAGCTGCGCATCATCGACTACAACCGCGTTGTCAAAGACCTTAACGGCATGACTCCGGCTCAGTTGGTCGAGGCGCTGCAGAAGAATTTCACGGTCGAGAAGAAAGGCAAGGAGATTTACACTCCCGCGGCACTGCACAACTTTGCGATGTATCTCGACGGCGAGTGGTATTCGCTCACGGCAAAGGAGGGAACCTACAACGATTCGGACCCCATCGGCGTGCTGGACGTTACGGTGCTGTCGAATCTGGTGCTCGACCAGCTGCTGGACATCAAGGATCTGCGCACTTCGAAGCGAATCGACTTCGTGGGCGGAATCCGCGGTCTGGGCGAGTTGCAGAAGCGTGTGGACAGTGGCGAGATGAAGGTGGCGTTCGCGCTCTACCCCGTCTCGATGCAGCAGCTTATCGACATCGCCGACACGGGCAACATCATGCCTCCCAAGACGACTTGGTTCGAGCCCAAACTGCGCTCGGGCGTAGTCATCCACTCGTTCGAGTAATATACTCGAAACTGTTTTGTTAAAGGCCATCCGGGAAAAGCGTTCCGGATGGCTTTTTTCGCGGACTGTATAAGTTAACAATTCCTATCCCATCATGTAACGGCAGTATTATAGTATAGCGCCCCCTCTTTGGCGAGTGTTTGCTGCTCGTCGGTTGCTGACCATACCTGTTACACTATAAATTAATCGGTTTGTGCGATTTGTCAGCCGCTTTTTACCATCGGTTGCTTTCGAGGTTGAACATACGGCATAGCATCGGCGGAGATTACGCTGTGAAAAGTTTGCTTTGTCGCCTAATTTTTCTTATATTTGTCTAACTACAATTCAGATGTTATGGCAAAAATCAAAGGCAAAATAGTCGTCGACCGGGAGCGTTGCAAAGGTTGCGCAGTGTGCGTGTCGGCTTGCCCCTTACAGATTCTGGCGCTGTCGAGCGAGGTCAACAGCAAGGGCTACAGGATTGCATTCGATGCCGACCCCGACAAATGCACCGGCTGCGCTTCGTGCGGCGTGGTGTGCCCTGACAGCTGCATAACGGTTTATCGTCAAAAATTCGAGGAATAGATATGGCAGGCAAAGAGGTTAAACTGATGAAGGGCAACGAGGTGATTGCCCATGCCGCCGTGCGCTACGGCTGCGACGGTTACTTCGGCTACCCCATCACCCCGCAGTCCGAGGTTATGGAGACGCTCATGGAGCTCAAGCCGTGGGAGACCACGGGCATGGTCGTGCTGCAGGCCGAAAGCGAAATATCGTCAATCAACATGGTCTATGGCGCCGCCTCGACCGGCAAGCGGGTGATGACATCGTCGTCGAGTCCCGGCATAAGCCTCATGGCCGAGGGTTTGAGCTACATAGCCGGCGCCGAGCTTCCGTGTCTGATAATCAACTGCCAGCGCGGCGGCCCGGGTCTCGGAACCATCCAGCCCTCGCAGGGCGACTATTTCCAGGCCTGCAAGGGCGGCGGCCATGGCGACTACAAACTGATAGTGCTGGCGCCCAATTCGGTGCAGGAGATGCACGACCATGTGGCGCTTGGTTTCGACCTGGCGTTCAAGTACCGCAATCCGGCTATGATACTGGCCGACGGAGCCATAGGTCAGATGATGGAGAAGGTGGTGCTTGCCGAGCAGCGCCCGCGCAAGAGCGATGCCGAGATTGCAGCTGAATATCGCGATTGGGCCGTATACGGAAAGCCGGCAGACAGACCGCGCAACGTGTCGACGTCGCTCGAGCTGCAATCGGAGGCCATGGAGAAGATAAATCTGCGCCTGCAGGCCAAATACAAGGCTATGGAGGAGAACGAGGTTCGATACGAGGCCGTAGACTGCGACGATGCCGAATATGTCATCGTGGCCTTCGGTTCGTCGGCCCGCATATGTGCAGCGACAGTCGAGGCAGCGCGAGCTGAAGGGCTGAAAGTCGGGCTTTTGCGTCCCATAACGCTCTACCCTTTCCCCACGCAGGCACTGGCTGCGCTGGCAGCTCGCGGCGTGAAGGGATTCCTGAGCGTTGAGCTCAATGCCGGACAGATGGTAGAAGATGTTCGCCTGGCAGTAAACGGCAAGGCTCCTGTCGAGCATTACGGCCGCCAGGGCGGTATGATATATTCGCCGGACGAGGTGCTGCAGGCTCTCAAAGAGAAACTTATTAACAGATAGCGGTTATGGCTGAAGTTGAAATAAAGCGCGAGAATTGCGTCTACGGAAAATCGAAACTCATAACGGACAATGTGATGCACTATTGTCCCGGATGCAGCCACGGTACGGTTCACAAGCTGATAGCCGAAGTCATCGAGGAGGCCGGGCTCGAGAGCCGCGCCATCGGCGTGTCGCCTGTCGGCTGCGCCGTGTTTGCATACAACTATATCGACATCGACTGGATCGAGGCGGCACACGGCCGTGCCTGTGCTGTGGCTACGGGTGTCAAGCGTCTGCATCCCGAGCATCTGGTATTCACTTACCAGGGCGACGGCGACTTGTCGGCAATAGGCACTGCCGAGTCGATACATGCTGCGGCGCGCGGCGAGAACATAGCCGTCATTTACATCAACAACGCAATCTACGGCATGACCGGCGGACAGATGGCCCCGACTACCCTGCTGGGCATGAAGACCGCCACTACGCCCTACGGCCGCGACCCGCGGTTGAACGGCTATCCGTATAAAATATCCGAGATGCTGGCCCACCTCGACGGCACGGTCTACCTGACCCGCCAGTCCGTGCACACGGCGGCCAATGTCCGCAAGTGCAAGCGGGCCATACGCAAGGCATTCGATAACGCACTCGCCGGCCGCGGATTCTCGATGGTCGAGGTCGTTTCGACATGCAACAGCGGCTGGAAAATGTCGCCCGTAGCTGCCAACCAGTGGCTCGAGCAGAACATGCTGCCGTTCTACCCGCTCGGAGACATTAAGGATATTTAACGCATCGCAACTATGAAAGAGACTATCATAATAGCCGGATTCGGCGGACAGGGAGTCCTGTCGATGGGCAAGATACTCGCCTACTCGGGCGTTATGCAGGACTACGAGGTGACATGGATGCCCTCCTACGGCCCGGAGATGCGCGGCGGCACTGCCAACGTGACCGTCATACTCTCCGACAGACGCATATCGTCGCCCATAGCCAACGAGTTCGACACGGCCATAATACTCAACCAGCAGTCAATGGAGAAGTTCGAACCGCTGGTCCGCAAGGGCGGCACGCTTATATATGACACCAACGGCATCACGCGCCATCCCGTGCGCGACGATATTTCGGTCTACACCATCGACGCCACGGCCGAATGCGCCAAGACCGGCAATGCCAAACTGTTCAACACCATGATATTGGGCGGCTATCTCAAGGTGCGCCCCATAGTCGAGATGGAGAACGTGATGACGGGCCTGAAGAAATCGCTTCCCGAACGGGCCTGGAAGATGCTGCCGGAAAACGAACAGGCCATCATCCGTGGCGGAGAGATAATCCGCAAGGTACGCTGAGGCGATACGGCGGTAACAGATGAAATATGCGGCTCCGTGCGGGCCGCATTTTTCTTTTCCAAAGCATTGCCGGCCGGCTGCGAACGCCAGCCGACGGTATCATATTTGCAGACCGGTGTGCATAAATTCTATATGCTATGGGAAAAACCGTCAGTCTGAGCAAAGATGAATTCTGCAGGAAGGTCGTCGACATATCGCAGCCTGGGCAGCAGTGGATATTCAATGGCCGCAAACCGGCTGTAGTCGACTTTTTCGCTTCGTGGTGCGGCCCCTGCCGGGCACTTGCGCCGCTTATCGACCGTTTTGCCGCCGACTACAGCGGGCGTGTTGACATATACAAGGTCGACGTAGATGCCGAATCGGAACTTGCCGAGGCGTTCGGCGTAAGGTCCGTGCCTACGCTGTTGTTCGCCAGACCCGGAGGCCGGCCCCATGTAATTACCGGACTGCAACCGGCCGACACACTGAAAAGTATGATTGAAAAGCTTCTTGAACCTGCGCCTGCCGCAATGGGCTAACAGCCGAAAGTATATCCTGCAGCATCGCGCAGACCGAGAAGCAATTCGCGGATTGCCAGGCGTTTCTTGCCTGCTATCTGCATCGAATCTATATATACGTATCCGTCCTTGCACCGAACGGCCAGATGCGTGCGTCCGTCGGTCTTGACCGTACCCGGGGCGGCGTCACTGTCCGACGGTTCGAAATGGACCTCGAATATCTTTGCCGAGCCGGCTTCGGCTCCTTCGCGCAACATGCGAGTCCATGCGGCGGGATATGGCGACAATCCGCGGACGAAGTTTACTATCTCGCGTCCAGGCAAGCTCCACTCCACAAGGCAGTCGTCTTTGAATATCTTGGGAGCCGGACGCAGAGTCGTCTCGTCGATATGCGCTTGCTCCACAGGCTCGATATTGCCGGCGGCAAGACGTTCGACGGTATCTGTCACAAGGCCGGCGCCGATGCGCATCAACCGCTCATAGAGTGTTCCTACATTGTCCTGCGGATAAATAGGTTCGCGCAACTGCCCTATTATTGCGCCTTTGTCTATCTCGCTGTTAAGCAGAAAGGTCGTTACGCCGGTCTCGGTCTGACCGTCGATAATGGCGCGGTTTATAGGTGCCGCTCCACGATATTGCGGCAGCAGCGAAGCATGCAGGTTGAATGTTCCGAGGCGCGGCATGGCCCATATTATCTCGGGCAGCATGCGGAAGGCTATCACGATTCCGAGGTCTGGCTCCAAAGCCCGCATCGCCTCTACGAACTGCGGGTCGCGAAGCTTCTCGGGCTGCAGAATGGGAATACCCAATTCGCGGGCTGCCACTTTGACGTCGCTCTCATGCATCTTCAGTCCGCGTCCAGCCTCTCTGTCGGGCGTAGTGACCACGGCCACAACATTGTAGCCGCCATCGACAAGTGCACGAAGCGACGGCACAGCGAACTCGGGCGTGCCCATGAACACTATTCTCAACTCCTTGGCGTTCATTCCTCTGCGATGCATTACTTATTGAAAAGGCCGAGCTTGTGACCCATGCGCTCCTCCTTGGTTTTGAGGTAGCGTTCGTTGTATTTGTTGGGAGCTATGACTATCGGTACGATTTCGTCTATCGAGAGTCCGTAGCCCTCCAGTCCGGCACGCTTCGACGGGTTGTTGGTCATTAGACGCATGCTCGTGATGCCCAGCTCGTGCAGTATGCTGGCGCCTACGCCGTAGTCGCGTTCATCGACACCGAATCCGAGGCGGACATTGGCTTCGGCCGTGTCGAGACCCTCGTCCTGGAGTTTGTATGCCTTGATTTTGTTGCAAAGTCCTATGCCGCGGCCCTCCTGCATGAGGTAGACTATGGCGCCCTTGCCCTCCTTCTGCACCATGCGCATAGCCTCATGTAGCTGATTGCCACAGTCGCAGCGGCGCGAACCGAATATGTCGCCGGTAGCGCACGACGAGTGTACGCGCACCAGCACGGGCTCGCCCTCCTTCCATTCGCCGAGCGTCAGGGCGGCATGCTCCAATCCATTGCTCTTCTGCATGAAGGGTGTGAAACGGAACATTCCGAACTCGGTGGGCATGTCTACCGTCTCGCCCTTCTCGACTATCGACTCCTCTTTGAGGCGATATGCTATAAGGTCGGCTATCGAGATGATTTTCAATCCATATTTATCTTTCACCTCGAGTAGTTCGGGAAGTCTTGCCATGCTTCCGTCCTCGTTCATTATCTCTATCAGCGCAGCTGCCGGCTGCAATCCTGCCATGCGGGCAAGGTCGACAGCGGCTTCGGTATGGCCGGGCCGGCGAAGCACTCCCTTCTGACGGGCGCGCAGAGGATTGATATGACCCGGACGGCCCAGGTCGGCAGGCTTAGTCTCGGGCGAAGCCAGGGCCCGTATGGTGGCGGCGCGGTCGTGTATCGAGACTCCCGTGGTGCACCCGTGTCCCAGCAGGTCGACCGTCACGGTAAACGGAGTGCCGAGCAGCGAGGTGTTGTTCTGCTCCATCATGTTCAGTCCGAGCTCTTCGCAGCGCTCCTCGCTCAACGGAGCGCAAAGCACTCCGCGACCGTTTTTGAGCATGAAATTCACGTCTTCGGGAGTAATCTTCTCGGCAGCAATCACGAAATCGCCCTCGTTCTCACGGTCTTCGTCGTCGACGACTATGACCATGCGGCCGTTGCGAATATCCTCAATCGCTTCTTCGATTCCGTTGAGTATGTTTTTGTCTGTCATCTTATTTCGATTTTATTTTGTCTTTGTATTTGCCGATTATGGCGACTATCTTTTCTTTCAGCAGCTTGAACTTGGCCTCATACCATTCGATGTCGAGCAGAGCCGAGTCGTTAGTGGCTTTATGCGTCAGATATATGGCTATCGGGGTCAGCACGAACGACGAAATCCACATTCCGTACAGAGCCTCCAGGCTGCCCTCCTTGGCCATCTTCTCGCCCGAGAGGCTGATTATGTAATAGAAGACGAAGAATATGACCGATATGACTATCGGCGTACCGAGACCGCCTTTGCGTATGATGGCTCCCAGCGGTGCTCCGATAAGGAAGAATATCATTATCGAGAATGGCAGCGATATTTTGCGGTGCCACTCGACTTTGCTGCGGTAGAGCTGCTTGAGCGAACTTTTGACCGTCTCTTCGTCGAATGACGAGAAGCGGTTGCGGGAGCCCTTGGCCGCCGAGCGGGCCGAGTTCCATATGCGGTTGCGGTCGCGCAGCGACAATGCCGGCAGCGAATCGGCCGCCATAACCTCCCTGAAACCCTTTTTGTCGACGTATGTAGAGTCGCCGCGCACGGCAAAGAGCGACTTGTCCTGCGAGAAGATCTGCTCCGACAGCAGCGGACCGTAGGAGCGGGCCGTAGCCTCGTTCACGGATATCTCCAAAGAGTCTATGTCGTGCTGCAATTCGGTTATGTTCTTGGTCTGGTCATTGTTCTGGTTGTTGGCATCGGAGCGCTCCATGCTGAATCCCGACATGGGAAGCACCAGGTCCTGACGGTCGAAGATGTTGTGTGTCAGCTCACTGTTGTTGTACCACTTGCCGTTGCGGGTCTGCTCGTAGGATTCGCCATGAAAGAGCGTCACCATCAGAAACTTCTTCGTGTCCGACAGGCGTATGTATCCCGAGTCGGCCACGATGGTCTTCATATTGCCGTCGGTGGCGCGGTTGTCGTAAATCAATATGTCGTGCAGCTGTTTGCTTTCGGGCTCCTGATGTCCCACGCGGATGCTCATGTTGGGCACGCCGGTAAAGAATATGCCGTCGTGAAATTCGAGCGCCTGGTTCTGCTGCTTGATGTCGTATATAAGGCTGTACATCTTCTTGTTGGCATAAGGCACCAGGTTGTTCGTGATGAAAAAGCTGCCCACAGCCACCAGCCCCACGACCCACAGCAGCGGCTGCACTATGCGCGGCAGCGACATGCCGGCCGATTTCATGGCCAGCAGCTCGTAGTTCTCGCCCAGATTGCCCATTGTCATGATGGCCGCCAGCAGCATCGACAGCGGCAGTCCCAGCGGAATCATGTTGACCATGGCGTAGCACATCAGCTCAATTATGACGCTCGCCTCGAGTCCCTTGCCCACCAAATCGTCGATGTAGCGCCACACGAAGTTCATCATCAGCACGAACATGACGATGAAGAATGTCAGCACCATCGGGCCCAGATAGGATTTAAGGACGAGTTTATGTATCGTTTTCATCGGGCTGTCTTTTTACTGCCATGCAAAGATAGCAGTTTTACCACAATAAGCGCAAAAGCCAGTACAAATATTATGGCAGCGCCGGGCGGCACCTCCAGATAGTAGCTTGCGGCCAGTCCTGCGATGTTTCCGGCGGCAGCCGCAACGCTCGACCACAGAGCGATTTTGCGATATGAACGCGTGAGCGAGTTGACTATTACCACAGGCATCGTGAGCAGCGAAATCAGCAGCACGATTCCCATTATGCGTATCGACAGCACGATGGTCACGGCCGTGACAGCCGCCATAACGTAGGATATCAGCGCAGTCGGAATGCCCTGGCTGCGGGCGAAGTTGCGGTCGAAAGCCACATACATCACCGGCCGCAGCCACATGGCAGCCCCCGCGACGACCAGCGCCGTGAGTACGGCAAGAGCCGTAACGTCGCCTTTCGAGACCGTTATGATGCTTCCGAACAGGTAGCTCGACAAATCTCCCGACGTGTAACCGGGCCGCAGCGACATGAACAGCGCCCCGACAGCCATGCCCACCGACCAGACAATGCCTACGGCCGAATCCTCGCGGATACGCCCGCGGCTTCCGGCCCACTCTATGCCCAGCGACGAGAGCACGGCGAATATCGACGCTCCCAGAATCGGGTCGGCGCCGAGGTAGAACGCTATGCCGAGGCCTCCGAACGACGCATGCGTGATGCCGCCCGAGAGGAATACCATGCGGCGGCAAACAACATATGTTCCGACAATGCCGCATGTTATGCCTGCAAGTATGCAGGCCCACAGCGCATTCGACAGATAGTCGTAGCGGAGTATGTCGTTGAGAAATTCCATTCAGTACACATGCCTTGCATCCCGGCACGGCGGCCGCAGCGTCAAAGCATGCAAATTTAGGCAAAATTCGAGACTTTTCCGATATCTGCCCGGCTAAAAGATTAACGAGTCCAAAGCTACAGCGGCTCGACAACGGGCGGAGCCAGATATACTCCGATATCGCCAATGACGGGCTCGGCCTTGCTGTCGAGTATCGTCAGACGAAGCTTTTCGGCTGCAATCTCCGGAAAGCAGACGATGCGCTTGTATCCTATCGTGGTCAGGGACTCATCCTCGGGCAGCAGTTCATCCTTCAGCTCGGTCCACACCCCGCCGGCAAATGCCTCTAACCTAAACGATTTCACGCGCTGGCCCCACTCTATACGCTCCTGCAGCACTATGCGATTGCATGTTACTGGCTCTTTGAACGAGAGCGTCACTTCGCGGCCGCGGTTCTTGCGCACGGCCTTTTTCGCCAAATCATCACGGAACAGCTCCTGAACATATCGGCCGAAAGCTGCGCCCGTTATGCTGTCGCGGGCATCTATCAACCCGTCAGGGCGTATGGGGAAATTTAGCAGCAGCGTGCCGTTGCGGCCAACCGACTTGTAGTATATATCTACCAGATGCGCCAGAGTCTTCACCCGGCCATCCTCCTTGCTGTGGTAGAACCAGCCCGGACGAATCGAGGTGTTGACCTCGCCCGGCACCCAGCGGTCGCCGTCTTCGACTCCGTGCTGCAGCTGCTCGCGCGGAACATCGCCCGACGACATCAGCAAGCTCCAGTTGGGCTGACCGACATAGCCGGCTTCGGTGCCCACCCAGCGCAAATCGCCGCGCGAGCCTCCGTCGTTCCATATCAGGCAGTCGGGCTGCCACTGGCGAATCATGCGGTAGGTATTCTCCCAGTCGTAATATGTTTTGCGGTCGATCTGCCGGCGCTCGTCGGCTCCGCCATACCAGCCTGTGCCGCCGTTGGCGCCGTCGAACCACACCTCGAACATCTCACCGTAGCCGGTAAGCAGCTCCTGCAGCTGGTTGCGGAAGTATTCGATATACTCCGGCCGGCCGTACTGCGGATGGTTGCGGTCCCACGGCGAGAGATATACCGCGAACTTCAGCCCGAACTCCCGGCACGCTTCGGCCAGTTCGCGGACCACATCGCCGCAGCCATCCTTCCAAGGCGAGCTCTTGACCGAATAGTCGGTATATGCCGACGGCCAGAGGCAGAAGCCGCAATGGTGTTTGGCCGTGAGAATTATACCTTTCATACCCGACTCCTTGCATACGGCGGCCCACTGGCGCGCATCGAGATGCGACGGATTGAAGAGCTCTGCCGGCTCGTTGCCGAAACCCCACTCCTGGTCGGTATAGGTGTTGATGCTGTAGTGCAGAAAGGCATACATCTCCATCTGCTGCCAGGCTATCTGCTGCGGCGTGGGGAGAGGTCCGCACGGCTCATATTTTTCGCGCCTGCCGGCAGCGTTTACGGCCAAGTATGCCGTGGCAGCCAGCATAAATATGGCCGCCAGGGTGAATCGTCTGAGGTTTCGGTTCTTCATCGTTATTGTGATTTATTCATCCGCCATATTGTGCCGGCGGGATGTTCAAAGTTAGGAAAATAACTCCGAATATTCAATTTTTTTCGTAATATTGCGACGTTTTAGAACGGCAATAGCAGATGCAGGAACGCAGAGTAAATTTCCACACGCTCGGGTGCAAGCTCAACTTCTCCGAGACCTCGACCATAGCCCGTCAATTCGAAGATGGAGGATTCGTGCGCGTGGGAGCCAACGACCAGGCAGACATATGCGTAGTGAACACCTGTTCCGTAACGGAGCATGCCGACAAAAAGTGCCGCAACATAATACGCCGGCTCCACCGCCGCAACCCCGATGCTGTGATAGCCGTTACGGGGTGCTATGCGCAGCTCAAACCGCAGGAGATTGCAGCAATCGACGGTGTCGACATAGTCCTGGGCAACAATTCGAAAGGAGATTTATATAAACGAACGGTCGAACTTGCCGGCAAGCGCAGCAACGCTCAGGTTTACTCCTGCGCCGTGGAGGAGCTGACCAACTTTTTCGCGGCCTTCTCGAGCGGCGACAGGACGCGGGCATTCCTCAAGGTGCAGGACGGATGCGACTACTGCTGCTCATATTGCACGATACACTACGCCCGCGGTTCGAGCCGCAACATACCCATCGCCGACATAATTGCCGAGGCGCAGCGCATAGCGGCTGCCGGGCAGCGCGAGATAGTCATCACGGGAGTCAACACCGGCGACTTCGGCCGCACCACCGGCGAGCGGTTCATCGACCTGCTGCGCGAGCTGGACAAGGTCGAGGGAATCGACCGCTACCGCATCTCGTCCATCGAACCGAATCTGCTGACCGACGAAATCATAGAATTCTGCGCCTCGTCGCCAAAATTCTGCCGCCATTTCCACATACCGATACAGAGCGGCTGCGACCGCATACTCGGCCTCATGCGCCGCCGCTACACCACGGCCCGCTTCGCAGAACGAATCGAGGCCGTAAGAAGAGCCATGCCCGGGGCATTCATCGGCATCGACGTCATTGCAGGCTTTCCCACCGAGAGCGACGCCGAGTTCCGCGAGACATACGCCTTTCTGGAGCGGCTCGCACCTTCATTTCTGCACATCTTCCCCTTCTCGGCACGCCCCGGAACTCCCGCAGCCGAGATGGATGGACAAGTCGCGCCTGCCGTGGCAGCGGCCCGTGTTGCCGAACTTGAAGAGCTCTGCCGGCGCCTGCACCGAAACTTCTGCGCATCGTTTGCCGGCCGCCAGGCCGATGTGCTCTTCGAGAGCACCATGCGCGGCGGCCTTATGTTCGGCTATACGGACAACTACATCCGCGTGCGCGCGCCCTACGACCGCACCAAAATCAACACCATCTGCAGCGTGCGCATGACGGGCATCGACGAGCAGAGCCACGACATGCTTGCCGAGGAAGTAGCACCGGCAGCAGCCGAAAGATAGCGGCATCCCCTTTTCATGGGACTCGGCAAGATCTATTATAACCAGAAATAGCGGGTTCGGCAAATCGAAAAAATGCGTACCTTTGAAGCAATAAAAACCGCACTGTCATGAATGGACGTCAAACCGCACAGACCGACCGCGCGTCGCACCCGACCAGATTCGACGAAAACATGAAGCTCGCCGAGCTGGTGGCCTCCGATTACAGGCTGCTGTCGATTCTGTCGCGTCTGGGCATTCAGCTCGGATTCGGCGAGACAAGCGTGGGTAACATGTGCCGGCGTCACAATTTGTCTGCCGACCTCTTTCTGCTCATCTGCCGAATCTATTCGTCCGACGGAGACTATACACCTGAAACCGACCATCTTGCAACTACCGACTTAGAGGATATCACGAGTTACCTGTATCGCTCGCATCTCTACTATTCCGAGACCGTCATACCGCGTCTCGGAGAGAAAATCGAACTCATGATGAACTCCTGCGGCGCCATACACCGCAAGATACTCAAGACGTTCTACTCCGACTACTGCAGCGAGGTCGCCAACCATTTCGAATACGAGGAGAAAACCGTATTTCCCTACATCCGAAACCTTATTTCCGGGCACCGCGACGAGTCGCACGGATACGACATAGCAAAATTCCGTGACAATCACAGCGATATCGACGCCAAGCTCGACGATTTGAAGAGCATCATAATCAAGTACCTGCCCGAGGATTGCTGCCCTGCCGAGATACGCAACGAAGTGCTTTTCGAGATATTCCGATTCGAAGAGGATTTGAGCAAACACACCGACATAGAGAATCATGTGTTGATTCCGCTCGTCAAAAAACTCGAAACCGATGGCCGAAACGACATATAAAGTATTGATTCTCGAGCCGTCGGAGATCGTCTCGACCGGCCTTCGCAAGATAATCGGACAGGGGTTCCGCACGCCCGACACCGGCATTGTCTGCGACCTTCAGAGCGCAGCGGAGCGCATACGCTGCAATGCTCCCGACATAGTGGTCGTCAACCCGTCGCTTCTGTCCGACTCCTCGCAGCTGTCGCAGTTGCGCAGCGTGGCACCACAGGGGGCTGTCTTTGCAGCCGTGACATACGCTCTGTTCGACGAGAAGACGCTGCGTCAGTTCGACGCCGTGATATCCGTATTCGACTCCTCGCGGCAGACTCTGCACAAACTGCAACAGATTGCCGGCAGCACCTCCGCCTCATCCCACGGCGAAAACTACGAACTGTCGGAGCGCGAGCGTGAAATTCTCGTGTCGGTTGCACGCGGCAAGACCAACAAGGAGATCGCCGACCTGCACCACATATCCATACACACCGTAATCTCCCACCGCAAAAACATCCAGCGCAAAACCGGCATCAAGACAATCGCCGGCCTGGCGCTTTACGCCCTGCTGAACAATATGATAAGCGAGTCGGACATGGAGTAGCCGACCCGCTTTGCTCTGCGCCCGCATCAGGGCCGCATCAATCTCTGTTTATGAAAAACATGGGGATGTTGGCAATGAAAACATCCTTGCCGCGAATACTCTCCCGCTTGGCTATGAGCTCCGAGAGAAGTATCTCGCCTATGACGTACTTGCTCTCGCGGCCGGTGTACTGCTCCTCCACCGACAGGAAATCCAGCACCGACGGGATGTCGGTCTCGTTGTAACGGACATAAATCTTCAACTTCACGTCGGTCGTATACTCGGGCTTGTCATGGAAGTGCAGCTTCTTGTAGCCATAGCGGTAGTCGTGCTGCAGGGCCATGATGTCGCTCAGGATCGACGAGGCGGTCGGCAGGCTGCCGGCACCCTTTCCGAACATGAACTGTCGGTCGTAACACTCGCCTCGTATGACCACGCCGTTGTACTCGTCGTCGACGCTGTAGATATAGCGCGACGGCGAGACGAACTCGGGCATAACGAACATCGTAAAGCTCTCGTCGCTGATTTTCACCACTTGGGCCACGAGCTTGATTTTGACGCTCTTCTCGCGAGCATAGCTGATATCCGACTCGTGAATGGTCGATATTCCGTATGTGAATATCCTCTCCGGCCGCACATATGCGCCCAATGCATGGACGGTGATTATTACAAGCTTGAACAACGAATCGAATCCGTCGATATCGAACGACGGGTCTTTCTCGGCGAAGCCCAGCTCCTGAGCCTGACGCAATGCATCGGCATAGCTGCTCTTATGGTCGAACACGCGAGAGAGAATGTAGTTCGACGAACCGTTCAGAATGCCCTTGACCTCCAACAGCAGGTCGTTGTCGTAGTACTCCTCGAGGTTTCGGATAACGGGTATCGAGCCGCACGACGAGGCATCGTAGAGAAGCGCTGCGCCATACTTGTTCTGCAGCTCTATCAGCTCGTCAAGATGCTGAGCCAGCATGGTTTTGCTTCCCGAGACCACATTTTTGCCGCGCTCCAGAGCACTCTTCACAATCGTATAAGCGGCATCGGCGTCGTTTATAACCTCCACGACCAGGTTTATCTCCGGATTGGAGAGAATATCCTGCGGGTCGTCGGTAAAGTAGGACGCCTCGAGCGTGCGCGGTTTCGAGAGGTCGGCCACGCATATTTTTACTATCTCAGCATCGGCGTTCTTACTCTTGCGCAGCACCTCATAGATGCCGCTGCCCACTACGCCGAATCCGAATAATCCGATTTTGATTTTACTCATTGTTGCCGTTTATAAATGGATTGAGAATATCGTTCAGCCGTTCGTGCTCCACTAGAAATCCGTCGTGGCCGAAGCTCGACTCTATCTGGCGGTACTCCGCACCGGGAATCATGGAGCACAGCTCGCGCATCTCCGCAGGAGTGAATATCATGTCGGTGGTGATTCCCACCGTGAGCGTCTTGGCCTTGATTCGCGCCAGCGCCTTCTCCAGCCCTCCGCGACCGCGGCCGGCGTCGTGCGTGTCGAAAGCGTTGAGTATGGCGTAGTACGAATAGGCATTGTATCTGCGGCAGAGCTTCTCGCCCTGATATGCCTGGTATGTCGAGGCTCTGTGCCGGGCAGCAGGCCGCAGCCGGTCGTCGGCGTCGCGCTGGGTGATATTGTAACCCTCAGAGCCGCGGTATGTCAGCAACCCTATAGCCCTGGCGGCAGCCATACCGGCCATGCCGGCCTCTTCGTGCGGTTCGCCGAACGTCTTGTCGGCCTCGATGGCCATGCGCTGCGTCTGGTCTATGGCTATAGTCCACGGCGAGGCCTTGGCGGCAGTGGCTATAAGCACCAGCTTCGAAATGAAGTCGGGCTCAGTGACGGCCCACTCCACAGCCTGAAAACCGCCCACGGAACTGCCTATGAGCACCTCTATGTGCTTTATCCCGAGTGCCGAGGCTAACAGGCGGTGAGCCTCCACCATGTCGCGAATGGTAAACTCCGGAAAATCGCCGTAGTAAGGCTCTCCGGTCGCCGGATTCACATGCAACGGGCCTGTGGTGCCATAGTGCGAGCCGAGTATGTTGGCGCAGATGATGAAGTGGCGCGCAGGGTCCAGAAACCGGCCCTCCTCCACCGTGTGCGGCCACCAGTCGGCCACGTCGGAGTTGGCCGTAAGCGCGTGGCACACCCACACGACGTTATCGGCCGCGGCATTCAGCGTGCCGTAGGTGTCGTAGGCAATCGTCAGAGAGTCGAGACTGCTGCCCGACTCGAGAGCGAAAGCCTTGTCGTGTTCGTAGATGAGCGTTGCCATAGCAGAGGACAAAAGTAGTCAATAATAGAGAATTTTGCAAAAAGGCCGCGCCCCGCCGCACGGTATTTCCAGCACAACAGGCGCCGGCCGACGCTCTCCCGCCTTAAAACAGCCGCGGAAGCACGGCTTGCGCCAATTTTGGCACAAAAAAAATCGGAGACCCGCTCGGGACTCCGACTGTCGCTTCTCGCGCTCCTTGCATCTACTTTTTGGCAGCAGGTGCAGACGAGGTATCGGCAACGACCATATTCTTGTCTATGCGCAGCGTCACGTCGCCGTCGACTTCGATAAGAAGAGTCGTCTCCTTTACCTCCTTGACGGTTCCGTAGATACCGCCGGCGGTAACGATTTTGTCACCCTTCTTCAATCCGTCGCGGAACTTGGCCATCTCCTTGCGGCGCTTCGATTCGGGGCGCCACATGAAGAAATAGAGCACTGCGATGCAGAGACCTATCATGATATAGAAGTTCCAGGGCGACGGCTGTGCGGGTTCTGCAATGACTTCCGCTGTAGTCTGAAGTAAATTAAGCATGATTCACTATGTTTTTAATTGTTCGTAATTTGCTTGTGACAACAAAAGTACTCTTTTTTTGTCTAATATACAACTACTCCACCTCGGCCTCGACATAGAGCTTCAGCGGAGCGGCATCGCCCGGACGCAGCAGCACGCGCTTCATCTGCCAGCCGTACTCACCGCGCGAGTCGAATGTTACGGCTACAACTACCGTTCCGCCCGGCATTACCGGACGACGGTCATACTCCAGCGATACGCATCCGCACGACACATCCTCGCCGACAAACACCACCGGACGCGAACTCTCGTTGCGCATCGTCAGACGACGCACGGCAATCTCGCCCTCGCCGAGGCGCCCGAAGCGCACCGTGTCCGTAAGGCCGTGCATTAGAGCCGAATCGGTCAGCAGCACGTCATCTCCTGTACCTGCCGCCGGCTTCTGTCCGCCGCCGCACGACACGGTCAGCGCAGCAGCTGCAGCAACGATACATGTCAATATCTTCAGCATATTGATTTTCATTGTTTTTACAACAAGCCTGTTCCCGATTTACTGATTCGTCCGTCAGCAGTGAACTCCTCGACCACCTTGTCCAGCACGCCGTTGATAAACTGTCCGCTGTTGGCCGTCGAGTAGTATTTCGATATTTCGATATATTCGTCGAGCGTCACCTTCACGGGAATCGACGGGAAGCATCTCAGCTCGGTCATAGCCATGGCCATTATCAGATTGTCCATAAAGGCTATGCGCTCCAAATCCCAGTTCGAGGCGAAGCGCTCGACGATCTTCAGCGACTCGTCATAGGAGCCGAGCGTATCGGTAAAGAGCGTGCGCGTGAAGTCGGCATCGTCCTCGTTCTTGAACTTGGGCAGCAGTGTTATTTCAGTCGTGCTGCGGCGCACATTCGACAACGTGCGCAACACCATAATCAATGCCGAATTCAAGTCGTCGCGCCACATCAGCGACTGCTCCTCAAGCACCTCCTCGAGCATTTCGCAATTGTCGGGTTCGTTCTTGAAAAACTCCTCGACAACGCGTACATCATCCCTGAACGAGCACTTTTCAGCACTCATGTAAGCCTTGAAATAATCGGCCGATACAAGTTGATTGTAAAGAGTTTTTATAAGTTCAGGACAGTCGTGCCACGACAGCTTGTGCGCTTTGGAGAACTCCTTGACCGACTCGCTCTGTTCAATAAGGTGAACAACGCAGTTCTCGACAAACCGACGGTTGGGATTGAGATCTTCATATGTTGGCAGCTGCTTGTGCAGAGCAATCTCCTGACGCTCCTCGGCATAGTTCTTCACGCAGACGATGAGATTCATCACGTGGACATAGAGTTCATAGGCCTTGTCGACCGACATCATCAGATTTTTCACTGCGGCCGCATCGTTTGCGGACTCGGATTTAAGCCGGGCGTAGAGTGCTTTCAGCACCTTTGTTCTAAGTAATCTTCTGCTCAACATAACATAAGGAACCTTGTTGCGGCGGCAAAGATAATCATAAAAACCGAAACAACACCCGCGCAAGCGATAATTCCCGCAATATTTCCGCTCCAAAGGCGTTATTGGAAGAGCAAAAGGCGCGACAGCGGGCTTTTTGCGCAAAAGCTTTCGTTTTTTCGATTGTTTTGCGTACATTTGCACGAATTATACGCGAATGAAAAGAGCGGCACACATATTTCTCTTGCTCGTCTCGGCAGCGCTGCTGACGACATCCTGCAATCAGCAGGCCGAGGACATCACGCTCGGGCAGATGGAGCGCACCGTCTCCTTCCTCACCTCGACGCACACCCCGCGTCTGATTTGCGAGGATGATCTGGCCGACTACCCCGACGACAACACTCCGCCGCAGTTTTACTCCGTATTCGGCCGCGCCTCCTACCGCTACATCGTCAACTATTACGACGCCGGCCGCGATGCCCGCCCCGAAGTGTGGCGCGGCTGCACTATAACCATGACATTTGCCGCCTACGACTTCTCCGCCTACCGCGCTCCGACTCTGGCACAGCTCTACGCCACCAACGACCCGGCGCTGCGCGATGCCATGGCCAATGCCGGATGGACTCTCGACGACGACCCGTTCTTCGCCTTCGAGCCTGTGACAGTAACCTTGGGCAAAGGCGAACTGATACGGGGTGTGGAGATGGCGCTCGAGGGTTGCCGCGAAGGAGACGAGGTAGAGATATGGTCCACAAGCTCACTTGCTTATAGCGGCGCATATATAGGAATACTTAACAAAGATATACCCGTCTACTGGCACATAGTAATCAACTCCGTAGAACAGATATGAAAAACATGAAAAGATATATGAAATCGATTTTTCGTGCAACGGCCGCAGCAGTCGTTGCCATGCTCGTGCTCGCTTCGTGCATCAAGGAGCCTGCCGGCGAGTCCGATTCGACTCTCGAGCAGCGCTCGCTCGATGCGTGGATAAAGCTGCACAAGCCCCAGCTTGCCGAAAACAGGCAGGATGAAGGTTACTATGTCGAGATACTCGACGAAGGTTCGACCGACGAGGGCGCTGAAGCTGTCGGCGATTCGGAGTCTATATGGCTCTCGTTCGACATGGATGTGCGCACGCTTTCGGGCCGCCTCTGCCTCACGCGCAACGCAGCCCGGGCCAAGCAGGAGGGCACATTCACCAAATACACGCACTACGTTCCGATGTACCGCTATTGCGGCAAGAACAGCTATTCGATGCTCGAGGGTACATCCTACGCCCTGCGCAACAAACTCAAAATCGGCTACCGCGCCGACGGCGGAGCCCCTACCGATGAATATTCGGCACGTATAGGCAGCAAGCTGCGCCTCTATCTGCCCGCTTCGGTAGCCTACAAATCCAACGGCGTGAGCGACGATGCCGGCTACGGAGGTCAGTACTCGCTGGCCGAGGACAAGCCCGTGATTATCGACATCCTTGTCTGCGACACTATCGCCAACCCCCTGCAGCGCGAGGGCGTCGACGTCGACTACTTCGCCGAGCACAACGGCGGCCTTCGTCCCCTTCCCGAAGAGGACGAGGCGGAAGACGAGAACGGCATGACCGAAGAGGAGGAGGACGATATCTACGCATGGCGCAACGCTGCCGACTCCATACCGCAGGTCTATATCAACCGCCGCTACGAGCCGTCGGCCGAAAAGCGTTCGTTCGCTTTCGGTTCCGAGTTTATCAAGCCCTACAGCAGCTACGAACCTTATGACGACATGGATGCGCTGGACCTGAAGATCAACGCAGCCCTTATCGAGCGCTTCGGCGACCCTGCCGAGCATGTCGCCGGCGACACCATCGGTCTTGACAAGGAGACCAAAATATGGTACATCGCCCGCCTGCTCGACGGCTTCATCGTCGACACCAACATCGACGAGGTTAAGGAGATAATCTACGGCGAGGTGCAGAGCAAGTCGTCGGCCATGAGCTACAAGGCTTCCGAGAACCAGTCGAGTGCCATTCTGGCCTTCTATTACGGCATTCCCCACCTGCTCTTCGGCCGCTGGGGCGCCATTCTGACCACCTCGACCAACGCCTACGGCGCAACGGGCGTCTCGGGAGGTTCGTCGACCACGACCTCCAGCTCGTCCTACTACGACTATCTGAACTACTACAACTACCTTAATTACTACAACAACTACTACGGAGGCTATTACGGCGGTTACTACGGCAGTTATTACAACAATTACTATAACGGCTACTACGGCAACTATTACTACAACGGCTACTACGACACCTCGACCGACACGTCGTCGACCACGACATACTCGAGCGAGATTCTGCCCTACACCCCGATGCTCTTCCAGATTTACATCGAGGCGAAGGACGAATAGGCGCCGCAGAGCATTTTTTACGATAATATTTTGCAATTATTCAAAATTGTACTAATTTAGTATCGGGAAAACCAAAATTAAAACCGATATACGATTATGACTATTACATTTAACGAGTTGCGCCGTCTGAAGGACAAGTTGCCCAGCGGCAGCTCGCAGCGCATCGCAGACGAACTGGGAATAGATGTCGAAACCGTCCGCAACTATTTCGGAGGCAAGTATGCCGGCGCGGGCGTTCACTTCGAGCAGGGTCCCGACGGCGGAATCGTCACTCTGGACGATACGGCCATCTATGATGCCGCTATGCGAATCCTCGCAGAGCTCAAGTAAAATTTGCGGTCTCAGACTGCAATCGCGGAGCTTCCCTCTCGAGGGAGGCTCCGTTTTTTTATCTTTTTTTAGTAGAGCATTCTGTCGGCAATATGCAGCCTTGGGGCATATGTGCAGATTCATTCCGCACCTTGGCTTCGATTTAAGGAAAAAAGATTATCTTTGCCGCGCATTTACACCGGAACGCAGAGACTGCGCAGCCGGAACCTAAAAAAAGAGTATTTATGAAAGATTTCAAGAACGACTCGACGTCGACTCTCGCACGCTTCGGCCGTGACAAACGCACCCGAATGACGTCGCAGACCGCCGAGCGCGTCGAGCGTCGCCCGCGCACCGAATATGCGGGCGGAAACGATGAAGAGCGCCGCTATGCACCCGTCAAGCGCGCCTCGTACAATCCCAATTTCACCAAGGACAACCGCCCCGTAAACTCCGCAGCGGGCCGTCAGTACAGCCAGGAGGGTTCCAAGCCCTACCGCAAACCTTACGGCGAGAATCGCTACGGCGGCAGTTCCTATGGCAACCGACGCGACGGCGACTCCTACGGCAACAACCGATACGGCGAGCGCAAATACAACGCTGACCGTCAGCCCCGCAAATACTACGACGAGAACGGCGACATCGACGGCAACCGTGCCGATACTCCTCGCACGGACTCCTACCGCGGCCGCGACAACCGTCCCCGCACCGACTATGGCAAACCCTACGGCAGCAACCGCTACTCCGACCGCAAACCCTATGGCGGCAAGAGCTTCGACAAGCGCGGCGGCAACAACAACTTCCGCAAGAAGGATGACAAGGCCAAGAGCTATCCCAAATACAACCCCGACCGCCACATGGGCGAGGTTCGCCTGAACCGCTTCATCGCGCAGTCGGGCATCTGCTCGCGCCGCGAGGCCGACGACTACATCTCGGCAGGACTCGTCTCGGTCAACGGCGTTGTAGTCACCGAACTCGGCACCAAGGTCCGCTCCACTGACGAGGTCAAGTTCAACGACAGCCGCATACACGGCGAGCACAAGGTCTACCTGGTGCTCAACAAGCCCAAAGGCTACGTAACCTCGCTCGACGACCCCCATGCCGACAAGACCGTCATGGAGCTTGTCAAGGGAGCCTGCACCGAGCGCATCTACCCTGTCGGCCGTCTCGACAAGAATAGTCTGGGACTGCTTCTCTTCACCAACGACGGCGACTTGACCAGCAAGCTCACTCACCCTGCGCTGATGAAGAAGAAGGTCTATCAGGTGACTCTCGACAAGCCTCTGACCATGTCCGACATGGAACAGATTGCCGAGGGCATCGTCCTCGACGACGGCGAGATTCATGCCGACGAAATATCCTATGTCTCCGAGAACAAGAAGGAGGTAGGCATCGAGATTCACTCGGGCCGCAACCGCATTGTCCGCCGCATATTCGAACATCTGGGCTACTCGGTCCAGAAGCTCGACCGCGTATACTATGCCGGCCTCACGAAGAAGAAGCTCAAGCGCGGCGCATGGCGCTTCCTGACCAACGAGGAGGTCTCGCGTCTCAAGTCCGGAGCCTACGAATAGTGTTTTCAACCACCGTTGCAGCGGGGAGCGTCATGCGATGCTCCCCGTTGTTCTGTTTTGCGGCAGTCCATTCAAACGCCTGTCGTTATGCCTCTTAGGAGGCCTTGTTGCCCCACTCTTGCAGATTCAGCCTCCGGCCCTGCACAACCAGCATCGCAGATTTACTTATTAAAATAGGTATTGTATTTTCTCTGCAAAATAATTACTATGTTTTGCAAAGTATAGTTTTTTTTTTATATCTTTGCACTTGTAAATAATACGTGTTGCAAACAATAGAGTAAAAACATATGTGCAAAATGAGAATTTTCATCTTCATTATCGCCTTTCTGATTGGCATGGCCGCCGAATCGTTCGCGGCACGGCAGTCGCCGGTGACGGGTCACGTGACCGACAGCGACGGTGCTCCGGTCGAGTTCGCCAACGTTATCTTCATGCGCGATTCGCTGCAGATGTACGGCACTGCCACCGACGTCCAGGGCCGTTTCTCGGCCTCGGTACCCGAGGGCAAATATCTGGTGCGCGTGCAGTATCTCGGCTACCAGAACGCCGAGCGCCAGGTCGATGTACGCTCTGCCACCGATTGCGGTCTCTTCACCCTGCAGCCGGCAGACAACCGCATGGACGCCGTAGTCGTATCGGCACCCTTGGTACGCCGTGAGGCCGACCGTTTCGTGGTCGATGTAGCCAATGCTGCCACGGCTGTCGGCAAGGACGGTTCCGAGCTGCTGCGTCAGGCACCCGGCATCTGGATTTCCGACGACAACATACAAATCAACGGCAAATCGGGCTCCAAGGTCTACGTCAACGGCCGCGAGCTGCGCATGGAGACCTCGCAATTGCTCGCCTATCTGCGCTCGCTGCGCGCCGAGGACATATCGCGCATAGAGGTCATTCCGCAGAGCGGAGCCGACTACGATGCCGACTCGGCCGGCGGCATAATCATGATAACCCTGCGCCGCCAGCGCGAGCAGGGAGCCACGGGCACCCTGTCGCTGGCATTCCGCAACAACAGCTACGGCCGCCAGTATTTCCCCTCGGCAAGCATCAACTGGCACCGCAACCGTCTCGACCTCTATGCCAATGCGAGCATGTCCTTCGAGAATAACACCAACATCGACGACGAGAGCACCGCATGGCGCTCCTCCGACACCGACCAGCAGACTCACTCCGAAACCTATGGCAGCGAGAATATCTATTCCATCCGCACCGGCGCTGTCTACGAGATAAACGACCGCCACAGCATAGGCGGCGAGTTCAACTACTACAACATGCTCGAGGACAGCGACCTCGATTCCGACTCCCGTATCATCTCGCAGAGCATGTCGCAGCGCCAGCTCTCCGACTACATCTACGCCGGACGCCTGCACCACTATATGGCCGTCGTCAACTACATTTTCAAGATAGACACCCTCGGCTCGACACTCAAGCTGATTGCCGACTACACCGACCGCAGCAATACCGGCTTCAACGACATGTCGACCGTCACCTATCTCGAGACCGGCAGCCGCGACTCGCTCTACCGCAACGACTCCCGCAACCGCTACCGCATCCTGACCGCCTCGGCGGCCCTCGAGAAGAACTTCTCGCACAAAACATCGCTTAAGGCCGGCATCAAGTACACCCGCAACGACATGCGCAACAACGGCCTCTACGAGTACCTGCAGGATGAGCAGTGGACTAAAAACGACTCCGAGAGCTTCAACATCGACTATATCGAGAACATAGCCGCCGCCTATGCCATATTCTCGGTCCACAGCGGCCGCTGGAATGCCGTAGCCGGTCTGCGCGGCGAGTTCACAGCCTCCGACGGCGGCGGCAGCCAGGTGCGGCAGCGCTATTTCTCGCTCTTCCCCAATGCCAACGTCTCGCGAATGCTCGACACCGACGGCAACCACATGCTGGTCATGCAGTACTCTCGCACCATCTCCCGCCCGGGCTTCTGGTCGCTCTCGCCGCAGCGCCGGCAGATATCCGACTACATCTACCAGATTGGAAACCCCGACCTCAAGCCCAGCTACACCAACAGCCTGGCGTTCAGTTACATCTTCAGACAAAAATACTCTATTACGCTCTCTGCCAACATATCGCGCGACGCCATCGAACAGGTTATCGAGCCCGACCCTTCGGCACCAAACGTCCTGCGCCTGACATCCCGCAACTACGGCAAGTTCGACTACTACACCGCCTCGCTCAACCTGCCCGTGACAATAGCCCGGTGGTGGAATCTCAACGCCGGCGCCACATTCGGCACCTACGGCCAGACCGAGCCCGGCAAGAGCGAGCAGGTGTTCCGCCCGTTCTGCTATGCGAACGGCAGCACTACGTTCATCCTGCCCAAAGAGTTCACCATAGACCTCTCATACTGGTTCTGCAGCCGCATATGGCGCGGCGAGACCATGGTCATGCCGCAGCACAGTCTCTCGCTCACGGTCAGCAAGCACTTCTTCGACAAGCGCCTTACCATAACGGCCGGCGGCAACCTGCTCGACTCCAATCTGCAGGTTCGCGCCATATCCGACCAGTTCACCCGCGTAATGACGATACGCGAATTCTGGAAATCGCCGCGGCTCTATCTGCGCGCCGCCTATAACTTCAAGGCCGGCAAGGCTTTCCGTCAGCGTGCCGTCGAGAGCGGCTCAAGCGAGGAGAGCAGCCGCCTGAACTGATGCCGCAGTCGGTCCGAAAGCGGAGCGCCACATTTGGCGCTCCGCTTTTTTTATTCACGGCAGAGGGTTTCGGTCTCGGCTATTTTTCATAACTTTGCATAAACCGCAAAACCTATGATGAAAATATCCCGCAAACATATCGACCCGGCCGATACGGCTGCCGTCGATGCCGCATTCGCCGCAGTCGAACAGCAGCCAGTGGCCTGCTGCAACTGGGCCGACTATCCCTATTCGCCGCAGGTGTCGTTCAGGGCATTCCATACCGGACAGACGCTCATGCTGCGCTTCGATGTCCAAGAGCGCCACACCGCAGCACTCGTCACCGACGACAATGGCGGCGTGTGGAACGACTCGTGCGTCGAGTTCTTCCTCTCCGTCGACGGGCAGGGATACTACAATTTCGAATTCAACTGCATCGGCACCATGCTGCTCGGATTCCGCCGCTCGCGCAACGAGGGCGTGGTTCATGCTGCGGCCGACACGCTCGCCTCGATAGAGCGTCGCACCACCCTGCCGCACGCCGCTTTCGCCGAACGCACCGGCGACAACAGCTGGTCGCTCACCGCAGCCATTCCCGTGCAGGCTTTGTTCCGTCACCGGATTAAATCGTTCTCCGGACTCGCCGCCCGTGCCAACCTCTACAAGTGCGGCGACCAGCTCTCCAAGCCCCATTTCCTCTCATGGCAGCCCATACAGACTCCGTCGCCCGACTTCCACAGGCCCGAGTTCTTCGCTCCCATAGAGTTCGAATAACAAGTCGAGCGGCGACCATGAAAAGGTCGCCGCTCAACATTCTCGCCCGTCCGCCGCAACTCATATCTGCTGCAGACCTGTTTCGGGCAGCTTACTCCGTCTGCTGTTTCATCTTAAACTCCACCACAAGAGCCTCGCGGCCGCGCACGGTCGTTTTGTCATTCAACGTGGCGGGCATTCCTGTCAGCACATTCACTCCGTCATACAGACGCTCCGCAATCTCACTGTAGTGCGACCACGGAATCTGTTTGGCTCCGCGCGAGTTGTTGATGAACACGAACACGGCGTCCGTATCGTCATAACGGAAATATGCATATGTGTTGTCTCGCGACAGAAAGTGTAGAGTCCGCCCCGAGTGTATCACCCTCTTGTTTTTGCGCCAGTTGAACAGACGCTTCGTATAGCCATGAACATCGGCGGCATCGCCCCGGAGCGTTGCCGTATCGAAGGCATCGCAGCCATCGCTCGCCCAGCCGCCGGGGAAATCTACGCGCAAGCCGCCGTGTCCCTGCGAACGGTCGGCCGAAACGAACATCTGCTCGTCGCCGGCAAACATCTGCGGGATGCCGCGCATCGTGGCCAGCATGGTCATGGCAAGCTTCACGCGTGCCGGATTGCGGCGCACCACATCGGCAATGCGCTCCGTGTCGTGGTTGCCCAAGAATATCATCATATTCGACAGGTCGCTGTAGAGAAAGTCGTGCGACAGCACGTCGTATACCCTGACCATACCCTCCCCCAGCGAGCCGAGTCGGTCGGAAGGGCCTTCATCAAAGCCTCCTGCAGCGGAAAATCCATAATCGCGGGCAGATGCGAATCGAATCCGTCTCTGTTGCCGTTGCCGCCCTGCCAGTATGCCAGCTGCGCCGGCGACGAGGTCCAGCACTCGCCGACAATGTTCATATGCGGATACTCCGCCCTTACTGCACGGCACCACTCCGACATCGGCTCCTTCTCGTTGTAGGGGTATGTATCGACCCTCAGTCCGTCGATTCCGGCATACTCAATCCACCACACGGCCCACTGCTTGAAATAGTGCAGCACGTATGGATTGTCGAGGTTCATGTCGGGCATCATGCGGTCGAACCAGCCGCTCTCCTGTATACAGAGGTCGTACTTCGAGGCATTGGGGTCCATGTTGGTCGAGAAGGCATTGTTGGTCTGCACATAGCCGTCGAAGCGGTGCACCCAATCCTCGAACGGCAAATCCTTCATCCACCAGTGGGCCGCGCCGCAGTGGTTGGTCACAATATCCATTATGATTTTCAGCCCGTGCGCATGAGCCGCAGCGACATATTCGCGGTAGAGTTCATTGGTGCCGAAGCGCGGGTCGATATGGTAATAGTCCGCGCAGGCATAGCCGTGGTAGGAGTAGCGCGCCTCGTTGTCGAGCAGCAGAGGCGTAGACCACACTGCCGTAGCGCCGAGGTCGGCGATATAGTCCAGATGGTCCATTATGCCCTGTATATCGCCTCCGTGACGGCCCGAAAGCTCTTTGCGCGCAGCTTTTTCGGCAGTGTCATCCGTCGAATCTATCGACGGGTCGCCGTCGGCAAACCTGTCGGGCATCAGCAGATATATCATGTCGGCTGTCGTGAA
Organism: Alistipes sp.; assembly: GCA_022511345.1. Lineage (GTDB taxonomy): Bacteria > Bacteroidota > Bacteroidia > Bacteroidales > Rikenellaceae > Alistipes. The sequence continues at coordinate 72,449 of JAFLRR010000005.1, read as the reverse complement.
GCTTCTGCGCTCGCGCGAACCCTCGCGGCGCGCAGCAATCTCATATGCTACCTCCCAGCTTTCGCCGTCGCGCGGCGTGAACACGAATCTGTACTCTCCGGCCATGGCATCGGCGTCCACCTCCACGTCGACAAACAGATAATTTGGGCTGTCGGCCCGGTGAATGCCCGTAATGCGCACGCCCTGCGTACCCTCGGCCATGGCTATGCCGCATGCAGCGATATCGCGCCCGTGAAACATCACCTGCAGAGGCGTGGTCATCCCGACCCACCACGACAGAGGCTCCACTCTGTCTATTCTGCCGAGCGGCTTGTCTGCTGATGCAGCATCATTGTCGCGCGAACCGCCCCCGGCGCATGAAACAATCGAAAAAGCCATAACTGCAACAGTGAAGCTCCTGAGATCCATCACTTCTCGTTTTTGGTCAGTATCTTGAACGACCAGGGGTCCATCTGCTCCATGATATGCGGCTGCAGGCAGCATCTCCGGCCGGTCATCGCATCGGTATATTCGCCGGCATATATGCCCGTGTCGAAGTCGGCGAGAATGGTGTACGGCGATATGTTGAGCAAGGCCACCACGCGGTTGCCATCGACCTCGCGCACGAACGAGAGCATGCAGTCGCGGGCGTTGTTCTCAATCTCCACCATCTTGCCTCCGCGCTCACCGGCCCGAAGCGCCGCATTGGCATGTTTCAGAGCGCACAGACGGCGGTAGAAGTCGGTGTATTCGTTAGCCTCGAACTGCGGCATCGAATCCCTATCGAAGAACTCGAACGAGTGGTCGTAGCCGAACTCCTGACCCGTATAGATGAGCGGCATGCCCTGGGGCATGACGAATGTCAGGGCGGCCATGACGCGCGCCGCAGCGCCCATGCGGCGGAACTCCGTCCCGTTCCACGAATTTTCATCGTGATTCGAGGTGAACATCAGACGCATGGCCGTGGGCGGATATGTCATGGCATCGGCATATATCCAGTCGCGCAGCGGCCATACGCGGCACTTGCATGCAGCCACATCGTTCATTATATGGAACAGTTTCCACGAGTATGATGCGTCGAAAGCCCTGTCGAAAAGATTCGTCTCCTCGGCTTCGGCGAGCATGAACACATCGCGGCGCACCTTGCGCAGTTCGGCCACCGTCTGCTGCCAGAACTCTATGGGCACCAGCATGGCCATGTCGCAGCGGAAACCGTCGACACCGCGCTCCAGCCAGAAGCGCATGGCATCGATTTGCCCCTGCCACACCTCGCGGTTCCCATAGTCGAGCTTCGCGGCATCGGTCCAGTCCCACGGCACTGCCGCCTCGCCCGACTGGTCGCGAACATACCACTCCCGAGGCTTCTCCTCTATCCAGCGGGCATCGCGCGCCGTGTGGTTCGCCACCCAGTCCAGCAGCACCTTCATACCCAGCGAGTGAGCCTTTGCCAGAAAGGCGTCGAAGTCGGCCATGGTACCGAATTCGGGGTTCACATCCGTATAGTCGCGCACCGAATAATAGGAGCCGAGCGAGCCCTTGCGGCCCTTCTCCCCTATCGGATGTATCGGCATGAGCCACACGGCATCTACGCCCATATCGCGCAGAAACTCCAGCCTCTCTGCCGCCGCAGCGAATGTTCCCTCTGCAGTCAGCTGCCGGATATTCATTTCGTAGAGCACCGCATCATAGCTCCACTCGGGATGGATTCCTGTCATCGTCTTAGATTTGGTTCATTACGGCATAATCCCACGCAGCCAACTCGATCTGCCCGCCGGCATCTAAGGTGCACTCCGCACTGTCGGCGACATCTATGCGCTTGTAAGTTCCGGCCAACGCCTCGGGCACGACAATCGTCACCGGCTCGGCCGATAGGTTGAACAGGCACAACACCTTGTTGCCGTCAGTCTGGCGCGTGAATGCCAGCACATTCTCGGGCACGCCCTCTACATACTCTATACGTCCGCCCCTCTCGCCCGAAGCCAGCGCCGGATTCTCATGACGCATGCGGCAGAGGTCGGTGTAGAAAGTCGTGAAATCGTTGGCCTCGAGCGACGGCATGGGATCCTTCTCGAAGAACTCGAACGAGTGGTCGTAACCGAACTCCTGACCGGTGTAGATGAGCGGCTGTCCGTTGGGCAGCACGAATGTCAGCACGGCCAGCGTCTTGGCAGCGTCGCCCATGCGTGTAAACTCCGTTCCGGCCCACGAGTTTTCGTCGTGGTTCGAGGTGAACATCAGGCGAAATGCCTCATGCGGCGTCTGCTCGGCATCGCGGGATATATACTCCTTCAGTTCGGCCACGCCCTTGACGCCCTGCGCTATGTCGTTCAGTATGTGGTGCAGCTCCCATGCATACGAGGCATCGAATGCCTCGACATGCAGCTCGGGCTTCTCGCCTTCGGCCAGCAGGTAGAGCTCGGGATTCACCTCGCGCAGTTCGGCAAATGCCGTGCGCCAGAAATCCACGGGCACCTCGCCCGCCATGTCGCAGCGGAATCCATCGACGCCCTTGTTGACCCAGAAGAGCATGGCCTCCGTCATGGCGCGGCGCATGTCGGCGTTGTCATAGTTGAGTTTTGCAATATCCGTCCAGTCGTACTGTATAACGGTGTTTCCCAGCGAGTCGCGCACATACCAATCCGCCGGTTTCTCATCTATCCACCATGCATCGGGCGAGGTGTGGTTGGCAACCCAGTCGAGCACCACGCGCAGACCCAGTTCATGAGCCTTGGCGAGGAAGGCGTCGAAGTCATCCATCGAGCCGAACTCGGGATTTACTGCACAATAGTCCGAGATGGCATAATAGGAGCCGAGCGTACCTTTGCGCTCCTTGACGCCTATCGGATAGATGGGCATGACCCACACTATGTCTACACCCATCTGCTTCAGCGCGGGCAGATAATCCGTCGCAGCGGCAAACGAGCTCTCGGGCGTCAGCTGTCGGACATTCATCTCATAGACCACCGTGTTGTAGGTCCAGTCGGGGTGCGCAGACTCGGCTGCGGGTCTGCCGCAGCTCCAGAGCAGCACTATGCTCAGGAGCGAAAAGAGGATTTTTCTCATATTCTTCACTATTTTTTATTTTTTGCGTCCACTTCGATTATGTCGAACGAATTGCCGGCCAGAGCCACTCTCAGCATACCGTCGTCATTCAGCCCGGCCGATGCTCCGAAATTCGGACGCAGAGCCTCAGGGACGGCGAAACCTTCGGGCAGCATCACGTCAACAGCTGCCGGCTCCGGCGAGTTGTTAACGGCCACGATTACATACTCGCCCATATATATGCGGGCGAACACCCACATGTCGCGATTCAGTGCAAGCGTCGCCAAGTCGCCGTAAATCAGCGGCAGCAGTCTGCGGCGCAGACTCACCAGGTGCCGCACGGTGTCCAAGTGCTCCTGCTGGCGGGGCTCATAGCCGTCGAATGCCATCATGCGCCGGTTGTCGGGGTCGTTGGCGCCAGGCACTCCGTATTCGTCGCCTTGATATATGCAGGGCACTCCGGGAATGGTGCAGATTAGCGCCTCGAGCAGTGCCAGCTTGTCATAGCCAACCGGATCGCCCACGCCTATCTCGCGCTTCCAACCCGCAGCCTTGGTATCTTCTGCAGGGTCCACGGCTCCGCCTGCGACCGATATGAAGCGCGGCTTGTCGTGGTTGCCGGTGATGTTGCCCATCGTGTGGTGCGAACCGTAGGCTGCGGCCGACTCGGCCACTACTGCTGCAATCTTGGTTATCGAGTCATTCTGCGACAGCACGTCGATAGCCGTATGGTAGAAGTTGAAATCGAACTGCGCGTCGATCATTCCGCTCTTCACATACGAACCGATAAGTTCGGGCGAACCGTATGTCTCGCCTATCTGCCACAGCTTGCGGTCGGGGAAGCGCCGCTTCATCTTGCTGCACAGCATACGCCAGTAGTTCTCGGGGATATGTTTGCAGGCATCGTGGCGGAATCCGTCGAAGTCGTAGTTCGCAATCCAGTAGAGTGCCGAATCGGTCATCGGATCGCAAATCTCCTCGCGCTCGAGGTCCAGGGTCGGGATATGAACATCGAACCAGGTGGTCAGACGTTCCTCGTCCCACAGCTCCAGGTTGCGACGACCGTCTGGCAGGTACATCGGCGTGGTCCAGTCGGGATGCGACTGCAGCACGGGCGAATTGATATGCAAGTGATTGGCTACATAGTCCAGGATGACGTTCAGCCCGTGCTCATGAGCCGTCGAGAGAAGCTCGCGCAGCTCGGCATCCGTTCCGAAGCGTTCGTCTATGCGGGTGGTATATATCGGCCAGTAGCCGTGATAGCCCGAGAACTTCGTTGCCGGGTCCTCATTCTGCCCCCACGCATCGTAAGGGTTCTGCGTTATTGGCGAAATCCACACCGTAGTCACGCCTAACCGGTTGAAAAATCCGTCGCGTATCTTATCCGTTACACCCTTTATGTCGCCGCCGTAGTAGTCGACCTTGGGCAGCACATCCTCCCGGTCGAGCTTGCGGTCGTTGTCGGGGTTTCCGTTATTAAAACGGTCTATCATGAGCGAGTAGAGCACCTGCGCCTGCGTATCGTGGCGGTTGAGCCTGTCGGACGAAACCACCGCACGGCCATATGCCAGCGGCACAAGTATATCGTTGGCAAGGCCCTTGTCGGACGAGGCGAACACTCTGATGAACGAACGCTCCTCGGAGTCGGCATCGGCAGGCACTTCAACCTCGAATCCGCTCTCGGTCCTAATGATGCTCGATTCGGGCAGGCGGCAGTTCTGCCACATGGCCACGATGTCGCGCACGGGAAATGTCGCCGACACCGATATGCTCCGCCTGCCGGCGCCTGCGGTATACATCAGTGCGCTGTCGTCGCGGCTGCCCCTGAGCACCACGATAGAGAGATGCCCGCCGTCGCGCCACACATCTATCGCAGCCACCTGCGGCTCGCTGTCGGCGAAGCTCACATCGAAGCGGCTCATGTCATCCTCCGTCGCAGTTATCGTCATGCCGCGGCCGGCGCCCACGGTCAGCGAATCGGCCCCGTCGAACTGCGGAAACCAGTCCGTGAGCCAGCAGTGTTGCGTATCGCCTGAAACATGCAGAGGATATGACGGTGCGACATTGCCTTCGAAGGGTATGTCGGCAAAGAGAGCCGTGCGGCATCCTGCCGCTGCCGTAACGGCGAGCAGCAGTAAAACAAGTTTTCTCATAGTGTAATGAAAGAGAAGTTTTTCATTGTTACAAATATAAAAATTCCGCCCGATATACAAAAGATTGAGCGGGCGGAATTTTGGCATCGCATCAAAATCGGCCTACTGCACGTCCTGCATCCAGTCTATGCCTTCGTGCAGGTTGTTCGAGTCGGTGAAGTCCCAGTAGGAGTTATTCTCCCACGTCGAACCTGCCGCCCACGAAGCCGGATAGGTGTAGACGGTTTTTGACACGCCCGTCGACGGCAGCGACTCGGTGCCCCACGTCACCAGGCCCGCTCCGCCGCCGGCCTTGATTTCTGCCGCCAGCTCGCCCAGCCATTTGCGCTGCGCTGCAGGCGTATAGTTCACGGCGTTGGTCGCATCGTCCGACCAGTCGGGATAGTTGTACGAGTTGTTGCAGTTGTCGCCCATCCATTTGCCGTCGACGGTGCCGGTCGTGAACGAGTGGGCCGTCTCCAGAATCATGAAGTCGTAGCCCTGCGTCTTCAGTGCGCTGCATATGCCGCCGAATGTGGCATAGCTGCCCGAGCCCATCGTGTGGCCTATGTTGGTACCGGGATACCACGACGAGCCCACGATGTCGAATCCCGTGCAGCCGGCCGCCGTAACCTGCGATATGAACCACTGCATGTTTCTCGGGTTGTCGACATGCAACAGAGTCTTGACGTTGGGATTGTACTTGGCGGCATAGGCGTCGACAGCCTCGAATCCGCGTTTGAGCAGGCGTCCGGTGCGTCCGGCATCAGCCGCAGCCGAGCCGTCGGGACGGAGGAATCCTACCGACACCTCGTTGCCGACAGCCACCACGCGCGGGTATATACCCTCGGCAGCCAGGTCGCACAGCACCTTGTAGACCCAGTCGTAGAGCGCATCGCCCAACTTGGACTCCGCAGTGAGCGACTTCCACGCCGCAGGAACCAGATTGTGGTCGGTGGTCTGCTTGGAGTAGTCGTCGGCATCGGGCTTGAGCGTAAGCAGCACATCCAGGCCATTGGCATAGGCCTTCTTGGCATCGGCCAGCACGCGCCGCCACGACGCCCAGTCTATGGTTGCGCCGTTATAGGTCTTAAAATCCTCGAAGTTGAGCTGCAGGCGCACTATGTTGGCTCCGTGAGCCTTCATCGACGCATAAGGGTCCTTCTCGGCTCCGTTCTCGCGATACTTGAGGCCTGCATCGGCCATATACTGCGCAAAGCACATGGTCGCACCCTTCATAAAATCTGTCGAGAAGTATTCGGGAGGCGTCACGACCTCATCTCCACCGGGCTGATTCTCCGAACCGCCGCCACCGACATCTTCGCCTCCGCCCCCTCCGGGAGTCTCCTCCTTGCCGCAGGCGCAAAGCGCTGCAACGGCCAGCAGTACGGCAAACAATCGTTTAATCATGATTCAGTTATTTTAATTTGAACACTACACTCGAATATTTAGGCATCGTAACTGTCGAACCCTCTCTCTTCACGGTGCCCATAACCGCCACGGCCGACTCCGGCTCGTCGGGTATGTCGAACGAGAGAGTCGACGCACCCACATTGTGAAGCACCAGCAGTCTCTGACCCTCGGCCTCGCGATACCATGCACCTATGGCATCGAGCTTGGTACCCTGCCCCTCGTAGATGGCGCTGCATACGCTCATCGAACCCTTCTCGGTCAGCGCGGGATAGATGTTTCGCAGGTTGCAGAATGTGCGGTAGGCGTTGAGTATCGACTCCGGGTTGCCCTCCATCTCTGCAACGGTCGCGGTCGAAGGCCAGTTCTTGTCGGCATAGCGGGTTGTATAGCTGTCGCCCCAGGCCATCGGAGCGCGCACGAACTCGTCGCCGTTGTTCTTGGTGCCCCGGTATGCCAGCTCCTCGCCATAATAGATGTAGGGACGTCCCGTCAGAGTCTGCAGTATTACTCCGGCCATGCGGCAGCGGTCGACATTGCCCGAGAAGGCCTCGGCCGTGCGGTTCATGTCGTGATTGGCCAGAATCGTCGCATCCAGATAGTCGGAGTTGCGCGAGGTGAGGCGCTTCTGCATATCCAGCAGGTCGGAGGCTATGTAGCGGCCGCGGGAGTTCTTGACGGCATAGCTCAGACCGCTCTGTCCGTCCCAGCCCCAGAAGTCGAAGTTGAAGCACGAGAGGTTGCAGTTGGTATAGTTAAGCACCTGGCTGGTGCCCGAGTAGACCTCGGCCACCATATAGATATCCTCCGTATGTCCGCTCGACAGGAAGTAGTCGTTCACATCCTCGTAGAAGCCGCTCCAGAATGTCGGGTTGTCGCTGTTGTCGGGGTTGGCATAGATATGCTTGGCCATATCCAGACGCAGGCCGTCTATGCCCATGTCTATCCACTTCTTCACCGACTCCACAACGGCCTTGTAGGGTCCCGACTCGCGGAATGAAGCGATTGCGCCGTAGTTGATGTCGGGCATCCACTCGGTATAGCAGGCCGAGTAGACCTTCCAGGTCTCCATGTCCGAGAAGAGTATGTCCGCCGCCGTCGAGCTGTTGAGCGTAAAAGGCACGCCGAGCGTCAGTTTCGCACTCTTCGACGGAGCGCCCCACTTGGTGTTGTTTTCCCATGACGAAGCCGATGTGCGTATCAGGAATCCCCACGACGAGAGATAGTCCACCACCAGCTCGTACTTGTTGTCGCCCTTGGCATGGAAGCGTGTGTTGACGCCGTCGCCGTAGTAGAGGTAGCGCTCAACCGAGGTGTCGGTATTGGTCGCCGAGACCGGTTCGTCGGTTTCGGTCACGGTGATTGTCGGGGCCGAGGCATTCGACCAGTCGAGCGAGAACTTGTATCGCACGGCCTCGTCGGCTCCCGACGTGACGGGAACATCGACCCACGCGCCATTGATGCTCGAGGGATTGGTGCCCAACATTGGGAACTTGCCGCTGCGCACCTCATTGTCCGGGTCGTTCGAGAACATGTACCAGTCGCGGTGTTCGCTGTCTGTCGAGGAATATGCGTCGATATACCACGGATGTCCCTTGCCGGTGTGGTTGATGACATAGTCGAGATATATCTTGATTCCGCGCGCATGCGCCTCGTCGACCAGAGCCTTGAAATCGGCCTCGGAGCCGAATTTGGGGTTGACGGCCATGTAGTCCGTCACGTCGTAGCCGTGGTAGCTGTCCGACGGATGAATCGGCGAGAGCCATATTGCCGCAGCGCCCAGGTCGGCTATGTAGTCCATCTTGTCGATTATGCCGCGGAAGTCGCCCGTGCCGTCGCCGTCACTGTCGGCGAACGAATAGACCAGCAACTGGTAGACCGTCTCGCCGCGGCGCTTGCCGTCCCACGCATCGGGCTGCGCCACCACTACCGTCGGGTCGGCCTGCAGACCGGCCTGGCGCACCGTAATCTCGACATCGGCCATGCCGGTCGACGTGAGATGCAGAACGGCCGAGCGGTCGCTGCTGCCACTATACGGTTCGGCATATATTTTGGTGGTCGTCGAGCCCTTTACGCCCGCCGACACAAGAGCGTAGCACCACTCAGCACCCGATATTTTCCACTGGGCCGAAGCCTCTATGACTATGGTCTGGCTGCCGCCTTCGGCCGTGAAGTCGAACTCTGCGGGCGAGGCCTTCAGCACGCTATCGCCAGAGGGCGGAGTTTCGGGGTCGCCGGCAGGGTCTTTACTGCAGGCCGCCGCCAGAAGCGCTGCGGTTGCAATAACCAGAAAACGAAATGAAAATCTCATAATTTCAATATGTTTTTGTTCTTCGATTCGTCGCTTTCAATCTCTCCGAAAACCATCGCTTGCGCCCGGGCTGCTTCGGTTTTCATTTGCGGCCTGCGCACCGGTCAAAGTGCGCAGGTCTGAATGCAGCGCTGAGTCCCGGACCTTGCAGTCCGGAACCCAGCACAGGATTATATCGCGGGAACGTCGCCCGTGTTCATCAGATACATAATCTTGGCCTCGGGGCTGAAGTATACGTCGTAAACGCCCGTAGCCGGAACATTGAAGTTGCCGCCGTTGTTCTCGATACGGGTAGCAGCGCCTACGGTCACCGAGTCGCTTCCGGCGTTGCCGAAGTTGCCGTCATTGGTCCAGCTGCCGTCGTTGTAGTAGCGAATCTTGAAGCCCTTACCCTCGGTAAGCGAAACGCCGGTCGTTACGTAGTATCCCGACTTGTAGCTCTCGAACAGTTCGTCGTTGCTGCCCCAGCCGTTGTGATCGCCAACCAGGCCGTAGAGCACTCCTGCGTCGGGCTTCTGACCTTCGGGCATCACATACAACAGACCCTTTGCCGGATAGAAATATATGTCGAAGGTTCCCGACTCGTTGAGCTTGATGTTCTGGCTGTATTCGGCACCTACAACCGAAGCTACCTTGCCGACCTCGATTGTGCCTTCAGCCGCAAGACCGAAGTTGCCGGCAGCACTCCAGCTCCCATCATTCAGATAGCGAATCTTGAAACCCTCGCCAGCGTTGAGCTGCTGGCCCAGAATGGTGTACGAGCCGTCGCCGTTGTCAGTGAACGGAATGTCCGAGCCATTGGCCCAGCCGGTGCAATCGCCTACCAGACCGTAGGACACGCTCGAAGGCGTCTCGCCGGCATTCATGACATAGAGCACGCCGCGTGCGGGATAGAAGTAGAGGTCGAAAACGCCAGACACCGATGTCGACATGTCGCCGCTGCCGCTCGAAGCAACCACCGAAATAGGCACGCCTATCTCGATGGTGCCCGACGATGCCAGACCGAAGTTGCCTTCGGGATTCCAGGTGTTGTCGTTCAGGTAACGAATCTTGAAGCCTTCGCCGGCATTGAGCTGCTGGTTCAGCAGAGTGTGCGAACCGTCGCCGTTGTCGGTGAATGCTATATCGGCGCCGTCGGCCCAGCCGGTGCATGTACCTACCAGTCCGTAGCCATTCTCCGCCGGGTCGGGAAGAGGCTCTACGGTGCCGGTCAGAGTCTTCTTCACGGTATTGTTCTCGGGACCCGAGAAGTCGATGGCAAAGTCATAGAGGCCGATATCGTCCTTGGACACCGTGATGTCGCTGCCCTGGTATACCATATCCGAGGGATCGCCACCGAGGTTGTATCCGCCAGGCAGATCCCAGTTGTCGTTGAAGCGCAGCTTGTAGGCGCCGGCCTGCAGCTCGACATCCTTCAGCTCGAATATGCCCGAAGTCGCGTTGTAGGTGAAGTTGGTCTGGGCATCCCAGCCGGTCGACAGGGCGCTTCCGATGAGGCCCACCGAGGTGACGGGAGTGACGGTCAGCGTAGCGGCTGCAAGGTCGGCAATGAGTATATAGGTGCCGTCCTCGAAAATCAGGTTGCCGTAAGCATCGCCCTCGCCGATGCGGTAGGTGTTGTCATCGGTGCTCTCGCCTCCGACCCATACGGTCTCGCCGGTGAGAGGATGCTCGTAGATGAGCTTGGCACCATACGTGGCGTTGTAGTAAGACACTACGCCGGTGTAGTAGCCGGTGTTGGCGTCTCCGTTAAGGTAGGGCACGCCAGACGTGGGCCACGAATGGCCGCCGAAGTCGCCCGTTAAGTAGATGCGCTCGGGATACGACGGAGTGTAGGTGGTGATGTTGACCGTAGCCGAACCTGCCTCGAGCTCCTCCTCGTCATAGAACGGAACCACCGAGAACTCGACATCGCAAGCCGTGTTCTTGGGGCATCCGATGCTCAGCAGAGCCGAGTTGAGAGCCATGTGGGTAGCCGAGTAGGAAGTTGCGGTCTGCGACGCGCTCAGCACTACCGACTCGCCGCCGTTGTAGGATGCCATGACGCGGTATTTGGCCTGTTCGTTGTAGCCGAAGCGCGCTTCGGTCCACTCGATGAGCTTGACCGAAGTCTCGGCCTCATCCTCCGACAGAACCACGCCGCCGGCAGCCTCCTCGGCGACCGTAACCACCGAAGGAACGAAGTCGCCGTTGACATAGAGCGTTACCGAAATCATCTCCGAGCTGTAGGTCTTGTAACCGTTGTCGGCAACGACATAGAAGAGCACCGACGAGTTGTCGTTCTCGGGTATCGACACGCCCTCGACCAGCTGAGTGCGGAACTGAGCCTTGGAGGTCGTGTAGTAGAGCGACTGCGTAGCCGCCAGCAGGGCTTCGGTCTCGTTGTAGGAGGCGTAGAAGCGGTATACGACATCCTCGCCGATGAAGCGTGCCTCGGACCACGAGAAGGTCACATCCTCGCTCATGGTATCGTCGGTCAGCAGTATGCCGGCATGCGGATCCATGACGGGGGCTACGGGCGCGGTCGAATAGAGATCGGTCGGCTCGACCTCGCAGGCCGTGAAGGCCATGGCCGCAGCCGCGAGCATCATAAAATATTTTGCTATTTTCATTGTTCGTTCTTTTTTAATCGCGGGCGGAGCTCTCGAGGGGCTTCCGCCCGCGAAAATTCAACACTCTTTCGATTACTCGTATGCTACAAGATAGGGAGTACGGTCGGTGTAGACAACCACATAGTGCGAACCTGCCGGAGCCTTTAAGTTGTTGCCTTCGCCGAGTTCAATGGCATCGGTGCGGCCCTCGGGCATGTTGTCGGCCGTGGTGCCGGTGTCGCCGAGCCAGGTGATGTTGCCCGATTCGTCCGTGTAGCAAACCTTGAAATCCGTATCGCCAGAAAGGGGCGCAGCGCTGGTCCACACGTTGGTCGAGGGGTCGTACACGAGCTCGATGAAGTCGCTGCTCCAGCCGTCGCTGCTCCAGCTGCCGGCCAGATAGAAGCGGCCGACCTTGACAGCGTCGATGGACGATGCGCCGATATTGACGCTCAGGCGCCAGATGCCGGCCGGCAGCAACAGGTTGCCGTCGTTCGACGACTCGATGTTGGCGCTGTGCGACGGGAAGGCATCGTAGCCGAGGTCGCCGCCCCACGCACGGTCGGGCAGAACCTTGAAGCCAGAATAGCCGGGCGTATTGTCGGCATCCTCGGTAAGGTGGTACATACCGGCATAGATGTTCGAGCCGCCCGTGGTCTCCCAGATGGCAGGTGCGCTGCCGGCATCCCAGCCGTTGTAGACACCGCAGACGAACCACGTGCGCAGAGCTGCGCGATAGGTGGTCACGTTGAAGGTCACGGTGTTCGACTTCTCGGTGCGAATCTGCGACTCGCCGGCATATGCTATGACATAGGCTCCCAGCTCGACTTCGGTGTTGGCCGAAGCGCCGAAAGAGTTCATGGCGGTGCCGTTGATGTCAGACTTGATGAGAGTAATGACGTTGGTGTACGCCGTAGCCACGTGAACCTCCTGTCCGTCCTTGGTCAGATAGAGCTGGTAGCGCACAGGCAGAGACAGGCCGAAGTCGACCTTGTTGCAGACGAACGACACGTTTTCGGTGCTGTTGTCGCTGTTCACGATTATGTCTGCGAAGTTCTCGAGCACCGGAGCGGGATAGTTGTCGCCGGCAGGTGCTGCAAGCTGCGGCTTCTCCACATCCGTTGAACACGATGCAAAGGCGAGCGCCGCCGCGAACATTGTCGCCAAATATTTGATGTATTTCATAATCTTAACTTTATATTAGTCGTTGACACTCGCATTAATAGCCCGGGTTCTGCTGGAGCGACGGGTTGGCCGAGAACTCCTGCGTCGGGATGGGGAATACGGTGCGGAATTCGGCAATCGAACCGCCGTTGGCTATACCGCCCTTGTAAGGCCAGGTATAGGCCGAGCCGGTGAACTTGTTGTAGCGGATAAGGTCGGTACGACGGTGACCCTCCCACATGAACTCGCGCACGCGCTCCTTGAGAATCCAATCCAGGTCGACCGACGAAGGAATATCCTTGTCGTTGGCGCGACGATAGATGGTGTTCAGATAAATCCAACCCTGCGTCGAGTTGCCCAGATTGCCGCCGTTCTGACGGGCCTCGGCCTCGGCGTAGATGATATACATCTCGGCCAGACGGATGAGCGGGAAGTCGGCCGACGAAAGGTCGATGCCGTCCTCGACAAGGTTGGCGCGGTGGTCGCTGGTGATGGGCAGCCACTTGAGGCAAGTCCAGCCCGAACGAATCGAGAGACCCTCGTTGACAATCTTCTGCTGGAAGCCGCGGTTGTAGAATGCCGCACGCTTGTCGCTCGCATCGACGTCATAGCCGAAGCCCTCGGTGCCTTCCCAGGTCACGCCCTGCAACTCGAAGTTCTCCATAACGAACTCGTCGGATACGTGGTAGCCGTTCCACTGGTTGTTGTAGATATTGACCGTGAAGCCGTATTTCTCGGAGATATCCTCCTGCATCAGCTTGCCGCCGCTACCCTCTTCGCCCGATATATCCTTGCCGTCGACCACCGAGTATACCAGGTGCGTGGTGCCGCCCCAGCTCTTGATGGTCTTGTCGTCGTACATGGCTGCCACGATGAACTCGTTGACAGCGCCGCTCTCGGTGTTGTCCTGACGGAAGAGGTTCACATAGACGGGGCAAAGCTCGTAACCGCCCTCCTTGATAACCTTCTCGGCCGCATTCTTGGCATCCTCCCAGCGGGGCGTGCCGGTGTAGACCTCGGCGTTGAGGTAGAGGCGAGCCAACATGGCCCATGCTGCGCCCTTGGACAGACGCGGATACTGCACGCGCACGGCGGGAAGGTTCTCGTCGGCCGTAAGCTCCAGCAGCTCGTTCTCGAGCCAGTTGAACAGGCCCGCGCGACCCACCTGCTTGGGATAGGGTGTCGAAGCGATGTTCTCGGGCAGAGCCAAGGGAGGATTGCCGAACATGTCGAGCAGAACAAGATAGTAGAATGCACGCAGGGCACGCATCTCGGAGCGGTAGTTGCGCACATCGCCCAGAACGGACGAGTGGCCGCGCCGCTCGACAGCCTCGTCGCTCGAAACCGACGAGTCGAGGAACTGGTTGCATATGGTGGCACCCTTAAGGCCGCGCACGTAGACTGCATAGGCCGCCGTGTTGTCGACCGACCACGAACCGTACTGCAGACCGGTCACATAGTCGTCGGTCCAGGGGCAGAGAAGCGAACCTGCCGTCAGCTCGTTGAGTATCATATACTGGCGCACGAACTCGCTCTGGCCGGCGTTGCCGACGGCGATATCGGCGTCATTGTGGCTGCCCTGGGAGACCAGCGCGAAGTATCCGTATGCATAGTTGACATACTGCGAATAGCTCTCGGGCTCGCTGAATATCTGGTCAGCGGTCTTGACCGTAGGGTCGAGCGGCTGGGTGTCCAGGTCGCCGACGCATGCTGCCGAGCAAAGCGACACGACTGCCGCAACCGCACTGTATAAAAATATCTTTTTCATTGTTCGATGCTGTTTTAGAAGTTAATGTTCAGACGCAGCGTGTAGAGACGCGGACGCGGAATGATGGTTCCGAAGACGCCGTCCGGGTCGCTGTTCTCGGGATCGAGACCCGAGAAGTCGGAGATGACGAATGCGTTCTGAACCGATGCCGCCAGACGAATCTGCATGTTCGACTTGCCGACGTTGCGGAAGGTGTATCCTACGTTGATGTCATCCATGCGGAAGAACGACGCATTCTCGATGAACATGTCCGAGAAAGCCTGCTCGGTGCCCAGACTCGTATTGAATCCCGTGCGGAAGTTGTACTCCGTAAGGTTGGTCAGGTAGTTGTACGAGAGAGTGCTGCGATAGGTGGTGGCGTTGTCCACGGCAACTTTGTTGATTGCGTAGTTGCCTATCTGGCCGTGGGCGTTGAAGCCGAAGTCCCAGTTCTTGTAGGTGAACTGCGTGCTGATGCCGTAGAAGAAGTCGGGCACGGCGCTCTTGCCGGTCACGTAGCGGTCGTTGTCGGTGATGCGGCCGTCGCCGTCGCGGTCAACGAAGGTGTTGGCGATGGGTTTGCCGTTGGCATCGTAGGCCTGCTGGTAGAGGCGGAACGTGTAGGGCTCGTAACCCTCCATGTGAACGCCCGACAGAATCGAACCCTGACCCGACATGCTCTCGCCGACGTTGATTACACGGCCTCCGAGGTCGGTGATGCGGGTCTGCTGCCACGTTCCGTTCAGGTTGATGTTCCAGTTCATATCCTCGGTCTGCACGGGAACGAAGTTGAGCGAAACCTCGACACCCTGGTTCTTCATCGAACCGATGTTCGACGGCAGGCGGTTCGTGAAGTTCGAACCCATCGGGATGTCGACCTCGCTGAGCAGGTCGGTGGTCTTGCGGTAGTAGTAGTCGACAGCACCGTTGATGCGGCCGTTGAAGAATCCGAAGTCTACACCGGCATTGTAGGTCTCGGTGGTCTCCCACTTCAGACCGCGGTTGAAGTAGTTCGGAGCGATCGTACCGTCAACCCAGGGGAAATACTGCGTGTTGGGTATGGTCGAGTTGGGCTGGTAGTTGTAGAGCGGGATGTGAGGATAGTAGTTGTCGTAGATATCCTGCTGACCCGTGCGGCCCCAACCCAGACGCAGCTTCAGAGCCGACAGCGAGCGCGAATCCTGCAGGAACTTCTCCTGTGCCAGGTTCCATGCGAATGCAGCCGACGGGAACAGGCCCCAGCGGTTGTCGGACGAGAAGCGCGACGTACCGTCTTCGCGGACGGTGAAGGTGAACAGATAGCGCGAATCTATCGAGTAGTTGATACGGCCGAAGAACGACACGAGGTAGTACTCCTTGGGAACGATGCCGTAGTCGGCACGCATCACCGAACGGTCGTTGTTGAAGTAGTCGATGGAGTGATTGCGCACGTAGTTGCGCTGCCACGAGTAACCGGCCATCAGGTCGAGGTGATGTATGCCGAACTCCTTGTTGTAGTTCAGATAGAACTCGAGCAGCGTGTTGGCGCTGTAGTTGTTGTACCTGTTAAAGGTATCCTCCGAGCCGGCCTTGATGTTGTTGTAGGAGCCGATGGTATTGTAGGTGCGGCCTGCCGACTCGGCGATGTCGTAACCGAGGTTGAGGTTGGCGCGCAGATCCTCCAGACCGTGGATCTTGTAGTCGAGCTGGATGTTGCCTATCGAACGCCACGTGGTGGTGTAACGCACATTGTCGTTGAGCGTCGAGAGCGGGTTGGTGTTGGCGTTCTTCTCAGGCACGAACGTATTCTCGGAATCGAACGAACCCCAGTTGAAGTAGCCGTTGGCAACGCTGCGGTTGATGGTTCCGTCGGTGTTGTAGAAATAGACCGGCTTCGAGGGGTCGAAGGTCAGCGCATCGGATACGGCGCCGTTGGTCCAGTTGGACTTGTTGTAGATGCCCTTGATGTTGATGCTTGCGGTCAGGTGGTCCTTGAGGAACTTGGGAGCCAGGTTGATGCCGAGGCTCATGCGGGTGTTGTCTCCGCCCTTGACCGTACCCTGGTCGTAGTTGGCGCCGAGGCTGACGCGGTAAGGCATCTTCTCGCTCTGGGTGTTGCCCGAGAAGGAGAGGTTGTGGTCGGTAGCGAACGCCGTGCGGTAGATGAGGCTCTGATAGTCGGTGTTGTAAATCTTGTTGCCGTTGTAGATGTCGCCTATCAGGCCGCGGATGGCGGCACGGTCGGCATCGTTTCCTGGATCGTAGACATTGAGCATGTAGTCGGCATACTCCTTACCGCTCATGACGTCGATTTTGTCGGCATTCTGCTTTACGGTGTAGCTCGAGTTGTAGCTTACGCGCAGCTGGCCGGGACGGCCCTTCTTGGTGGTGATGATAATCACGCCGTTCGATGCGCGCGAACCGTAGATTGCCGTAGCCGAAGCATCCTTGAGCACCGTGTAGGTGTCGATATCGTCGGGGTTGACCGAAGCCAGAGGGTTACCCATGCCCGCACCGCCGTTGCTGGTCACGGGCACGCCGTCGATGACGATCAGAGGGTCGTTCGAGGCGTTGAGCGACGCGGTACCGCGGATGCGGATGCTTGCGCCGGTACCGGGCTCACCCGTAGCGGGAGTCACCATAAGACCCGGAACCTTACCCAGAAGCATCTGGTCGGGCGAGTTCACGGCGCCGCGGTTGATATCCTCGGCCTTGATGGCAACGACCGAACCGGTCATGTCGTTTTTCTTAACGCCGCCGTAGCCGATGACCACAACTTCGTCGAGCGACATGAGGTCCTCTTCGAGGGTGAGAGCTTTCAGAAGCGACGACGATGCCGCCAGTTCAACGGTCTTGTAGCCGATGTAGCTGACTGCGACAATCGAGTTCGCATCCTTAACGTTGAGCGTGTACTCGCCGTTGAAGTCGGTCGAGACGCCGTTCATGGTACCCTTCTCGACAACGGCGGCTCCGATAATGGGAAGACCCGTGGCGTCGACCACGGTTCCCTTCACCGTATACTTACCGTCCTGTGCCGAAGCAAGGGGGGGGGTTACGAGACCTAAGAGGCCTATCCCCAAACACATAGCCAAAAATTTTTTCATAATAGCCTTAAGTGTTAGTTAATAATTCGGTTTGTTTTTCGGTTTCTATATAGTTTTTCTATTTCGTCTCCCTGACTATGGCCACCGACACGGCCGCCAGAAGCATGAACACCGCGGCAAGCACCAGCATCGACATGGGACTTCCGTGGAAGAGGTATTTGACAATCACGCCGCCGGCCAGTCCCACGGCAATCTGCGGGATGGTGATGGTGAAATTGAATATACCCATATATACGCCCATGCGGCGCGCGTCGACCGCACGCGACAGGATTGCATAGGGCATGGCCAGAATGCCCGCCCACGCTATGCCTATGCCGACCATGGGAATCATGAGCGCATACTGGTCGCTGATGCAGCTCAGGCCCGCAAATCCGGCTGCGCCGAAGAGCAGGCAGGCGGCGTAAACGACCTTGTTGCCGTATCTGGAGGCTATGCCGCCGATGAAGAGCGAGGCTATGCAGGCCGGAATGGGATAGGTTCCGTTGAGCACGCCCACCCACGTCTGCGTCTGGCCGTCGGTCAGCAGCATACCGGTCTCATGCGAGGTTACGACGCCCGTAATCGCCGGCTTGAGGTATGTCCACATGAGAAAGAGCGCCGCCCACGAGAAGAACTGCACCACGCCCAACTGGAGCATTACGCGCGGAATATTGCGCATCAGCTCGCCGAACGAAGGCTTTTCGGCCGTCTGCTCGACGCTGCGGTCGTTGTAGCGCGCGAACTCCTCGGGAGGATACTCGCGGGTTTTGAACGAGGTGACAAGCACGGTGAGCAGCAATATCGCTCCGCCGATGTAGTAGGAGAAGGCGATATGCGGCGCCACGCCGCCGGCAGGAGCCGTGTCCGACACGCCGAACTTGGTGAGTATGAGCGGCAGCACGGCGCCGACTACGGCACCGAGGTTTATCAGGAAAGTCTGCACCACATAGCCTTTGGTCTTCTGCTCGTCGTCGAGCATGTCGGCTACCAGGGCGCGGAACGGCTGCATGGTCACGTTGAACGACAGGTCCATGAACAGCAGGATGAACGCTCCCATTGCCAGCGGGGCGAAGGCCAGCAGCAGCGGAGCGTTGGGCATGAGCGCCAGTGCCAGTGCCGAGACTATCGCACCGCCCAGAATGAACGGAATGCGGCGGCCCAAGCGTGTCCACGTACCGTCGGAGAAGAGGCCGACTATGGGCTGCACTATGAGGCCCGCGATTGGCGCAGCAAGCCAGAAGTAGCTCAGCTGGTGCAGGTCGGCACCCATCGACTCGAAGATGGTCGAGGTGTTGGAATTCTGCAGCGAGTAGCCTATCTGAACTCCGAGAAATCCGAAGCTGAGATTCCAGATTTGCGGAAAAGATAATTTAGGTTTTTTCATAATTTTAAAAATTCGCCGGTTGTTTTGCAATTTCAGCTTTAACATACAAATATATATAATGCCTCCGGCACAAACAACAACACTCCGACGAACTGCACGTAAAACAAGACGAACTGCAACATCGAAAAGCCGGACTGTCAAATAGAGCGTCCGAATCGCACACCAGGCGCTGCCGGCAGAGTCTCAGAATACCGTCTCCGGACCGAGGCGAAGGGCTGGCGGAGAGTGAGTTTCTGAAAAATTTTAATTATCGGAGCCCTGTTGTGAAAAATTTGTTTTCTCGCAAAAAAGGGCTACCTTTGAGAATCGTTTAATTCAGCGCGGCAGATGCACCGACTAACCACACAGGCGCGGCACGATGCGCATCCGGACAATACGGGGCTTATCATCCATCTGTTCGCCGCAGCGCATGCGGCCATAGCCATCATTGCGCGTCTGCTCAACTACGACGACGACATCCCGCTGACGGTGCTTTCGGTCTCCATGATTGCCGTCATAGCCTCGCGGTACAGGCTGCGCATGGGTCTCACGGCGGTGATAATCCTGACCGTGACATTCATAGGGTTTCTATCGGGTCTCTACTTCGGACAGCTGCTCTATTCGGTAATAGGTTCGCTGGCCGCCGCATCGGCGCTCACGACCTTCGTGCTGACCGAGATTTTCGGCTGGACGACATATCTTTTCGTCCGCAAGAACCGCATCCCGGCCGACAGCGGCAGAAACCGCGTGGTCGAGACGCGCCACATAGTCACGGCAGCGACAGCGGTACTGCTGCTGCGCATAATCTATTCGCTGCTGTTCCGGGCACCCTACTTCGTCATTCACGGCGGCATATACGCCCAGTTCGGCAAGCTCTTCTCCAACACATTCGCCCTGCTGACGCTCTTGTGCGGCACGGCCGTGTTCGCTGCCTTTCCGTCGGGCACGAGGCGGCGGTCTGTCGGGAGAGTACTCGCCGAGGCGGCATTCTTCATACTCTTTCCGCTGCTGCTGACAATCATAGTGCGCTACCGCTTCCCGTTTGTCAGCCGATACGGACAACTGCCATTCGGGATATGGGAGTTCACCGGAACATATGCCGTGTCGCTTCTGGCTACGGTCATAACCTACATAATATTCATGCTGCTGAAGGTGGCCGAGGCCTCGCTGTCGGCCGCACGGCGCGAACGCTCGGGCAAGCAGATCGAGGAGTACAAATATGCCAAGCTGAAGCAGCAGATAAGTCCTCATTTTCTGTTCAACTCGCTGAACATTCTCGACTTTCTGGTGCGCGGCGGCGAAAACGAACGCGCCGCGGCCTACATCGGCAAGCTGGCCAAACTCTACAGATACATACTCAAAAACGAGAACGAGCCGCTGGTAACGCTCGACGAGGAGATGCAGTTCACGGAGATGTACACCGACCTTCTCAAGGAGCGCTTCGCCGACGGGCTGATAATCGAGAACCGGGTGCCGGCGCAGATGCGGCAGAGACTAATCGTGCCATGCAGCGTGCAGATGCTCATCGAGAATGCCACCAAGCACAACTCCGTCGACAGCGACTCGCCGCTGCGCATACGCATCGAAGTCATGAACGAGATGCTGTCGGTTGCCAACAATATCCAGCCACGCATCAGCCGCCAGCCTTCGACCAGGCTCGGGCTCGAAAACATAAGGCGTCAGTATGAAGACATAGCGCAGCGTACAATCGAAGTGATTCACAACGAAAAAGAGTTCGAGGTGAGACTTCCGCTGCTCTGAAAACAGCATAAGAAACGATGATACTCAAAGCTCTCATAATCGAAGACGAAGCCTTGTCAAGAACCAATCTGACCAAGGCTCTGTCGCAGTTGTTCGACGACATAGAGGTCGTCGGCACGAGGGAGTCGGTAAACGGCACGGTCGAGTTTCTGAAGAATCCCGAAAACCGCGTAGACATGATATTCATGGACGTGGAGCTGGCCGACGGAATGTGTTTCGACATATTCGACCGCGTGAAAATAGAGGTACCCGTGATAATCACCACGGCATATGACAACTACGCCATCCGCGCCTTTCGCGTAAACAGCATCGACTACCTGCTCAAGCCTCTCGACCACGACGAGCTGCGGCAGGCTGTCGAACGCTGCCGCAAGGTGATCTCCGGCCGCGAGCAGCGGAGCGTAATCGATGCCGATGCGCTGCGCGAGGCGCTCATGCAGCGCGAACATGCCTACAAACGCCGCTTCGTAATACGCATCGGCGACCGCATATCGGTTGTCAACGCCGAGGACATAGCCTACTTCTATGCCGAAGACAAGAGCACATACATAATGACCTTCGACGGCAAGCACTACATAGTCGACCTGTCGCTCGACTCGCTCTCGGAGAGCGTAGACCCCGACAACTTCTTCCGCATATCGCGCAGCTGCATAGTGTCGATAAAGTCGATTGTCTCGATATCGAAACACCTGAACAACCGGCTTAAATTAGTGCTTCAGCCCAAGGCCGGCTTCGACGTATTCGTCAGCCGATTCCGCAGCGGCGACTTCATGGACTGGCTGGAGGAGAAATAGACTCCCGCGCAGACAAAAAAGGGGAGGCCTTTCGGGCCTCCCCTGCTCTTTGCCGGCAAAGGACTATTTCCAGAGATACTCGGGATATACGCCCTCGTCGATGAGCGTTCTGATTTTGGCCATCAGCACCGGCTTGTCCTCCTTGTAGGTCACGCCGAACCACTGCGACGGGGTCGGAAGCACGCGCATGCGGGCCGTGCCCTCGCTGCAGAGTTTGTTGACCATCAGAGGGATGAAAAACTCGGATTTGAGGTTTGCCATGTTGTCCTTGAGGAAAGTTGCGAAATACTCTTTGGAGTAGGTGAAATATTCGGGTGTGAATCCGAAGAAATTCATCGACACTGGAGTATTCTCGTCAAGGGTAACGTCGCCGGTCTCCAGATGCGAGACAATCCGGCCGTCGACACGCTCGATTTTGGTGTGCTCTACCATCGAGGACAGATATCCGTCCGAATCCACGGAGCAGACGCCGCGCGAAACGCTGCCGTTCTCGGAGAGGGTCTTGCCGACCTGATAGCTAACCATGCAGTAGCTGTTCTGCGAGCCGCCGAGCGTAGTGAGATACTCGGCCATGATGCGATAGGCATCGGCACCGTAGAAGTCGTCGGCATTGATGATGGCGAAAGGTTCGTTAATCACGCCGTCGGCCATCATCACGGCATGGTTGGTGCCCCACGGTTTCTCGCGGCCCTCGGGCACGGTGAAGCCTTCGGGCAGGCAGTCGAGCTCCTGATATACGGTGGCCACCTCGATGCGGCCGCCATAGCGCTCTTTGTTGAAGATTGAATTGAACTCGTCGGCGAACGAGTGGCGGATAACGAACACCACCTTGCCGAATCCGGCGCGGATGGCATCGTAGACCGAGTAGTCGATTATGGCCTCATTGCCGGGGCCAACGCCGTCCATCTGCTTCAGAGAGCCGTATCGCGAGCCCATACCCGCTGCGAGGACCAGAAGAGTCGGTTTAACAGGTGTCATAACTTCGATATGTTTGTTTATTTAACAAAGATAAAAAATTCCCGCGTCACTTCAAAATATTCGAGCAAAAACGGTATCTTTGTACTCAGTAAAAACCGGCCGCAAACGCCCTGCGACAACATAGATGTCAGGCATTTCGGCCGCTGCTTAAGCACTTTATGGAAAACAAGGAGAAAAAGGAGTCGGCACTGCTGCGGTTCTTCCGCAAGCGCCGCATAAGCGTCCGCAACGCCTCCGACGAATCGGAGGAGTGGTACGTTCACATCTCGCCCGCAGGCCTCACGGCAGCCGCCGCGGCTCTGCTGCTGATACTCTTCATCGGCATCTCGTCGCTGGTGGTCTACACCCCGCTCACGGAGTTTCTGCCCGGCTACAAGGCCAACGCCATACGTTCGCGCGAGAGTCTGACGGCCAACATAATGCGTCTGGACTCCATGGAGCGTCTGATGCGCGACATGATGACCTACAACCAGAACATAGCGCTGATTATGGACGGTAAGACGCCTGTCGTGCGCACGATTACCAACTCCGACTCCACGCGCATAGACAAGACTCTCGTCATGCCTTCGCACGAGGATTCGCTTCTGCGCGCCTCGATGCAGGGCGACGGCCCCTACTCGCTGCATCATACGGCTGTGCCGCGCAGCGAACGCAACCATATAGAGATGTCGGCCCCGGCCAGCGGCATAGTCACCTCGGGATTCGACATAAGCCAGAACCGTTTCGGCGTCACGGTGGCCGCAGCTGCGGGAGCGCAGATTTCGGCCATAGCGCCCGGCACGGTGATTCTGGCATCGTGGTCGCCTGAGAGCGGACACACGGTGGTCATACAGCACGACCGCAACACCCTGTCGATTTACAAATCGCTGGCTCTTGTCACAGTCGGCAACGGACAGAGAGTCGATGCCGGCAGCGCCATAGGCTACAACGGCGGCGATGACGACGGCGAACATTCGGAGCAGATTGTATTCGAGCTGTGGGACAACGGCAAGCCCGTGGACCCCGAAAGCTACATCAAATTCTGAGGCATGAAACAACGACTCGCAATACTCGGCTCGACGGGGTCGATAGGACGGCAGACGCTGGACATAGTGCGCGAGAATCCCGAGCTCTTCGGCGTCAGCGTGCTGACTGCCGGCAGCAACTGGCAGCTGCTGGCACAGCAGGCCGTGGAGTTCGATGCCGACAGCGTGGTCATAGCCGACAAAAGCCTCTATCAGGCGCTATGCCAGGCGCTTGCCCTCCACCCCATAAAGGTCTACGCCGGCGCCGAGGCCATCGCTCAGGTCGTCTCGGGTTCGCAGGTCGACACTGTGGTCAACGCACTTGTGGGCTACTCCGGACTGCGTCCGACGGTGGCAGCCATCGAGGCCGGCAAGAAGGTTGCGCTGGCCAACAAGGAGACCCTTGTCGTGGGCGGAGCATACGTCATGCCCCTGGCCATGGACAAGCAGGTGCCGATTATTCCCATCGATTCGGAGCATTCGGCCATCTTCCAGTGTCTGAGTGGCGAGGCCTCTGCTCCCAAGCGCCTGATACTCACCTGCTCGGGCGGTGCGCTGCGCGACCTTCCGCGCGAGGCTCTGGCCTCGGTCACGCCCGAACAGGCGCTGCGCCATCCGCAGTGGAGCATGGGTGCGAAGATTACCATCGACTCGGCCACTTTGGTCAACAAGGGTTTCGAGGTCATCGAGGCGCGCTGGCTCTTCGGCTTCCCGCCCGAGAAGATCGACGTGGTCATACACCCGCAGTCGATTATCCACTCTATGGTCGAGTTCGCCGACGGCGCAATCAAGGCTCAAATGGGCACGCCCGACATGCATCTGCCCATAAGCTATGCCCTCACATATCCCTACCGGCTGCCGCGGCCTGCAGAACGTTTTTCGTTCGCCGACAACCCTACCCTCACTTTCGGCCGTGTCGACCGCGAGAAATACCCCGCGCTGGACATAGCCTACGACTGTCTGCGTCGCGGCGGCACGGCAGCCTGCACCATGAACGGCGCCAACGAGGTGGCCGTGGCATCGTTCCTCGGCCGCCGCTGCGGGTTCAACGACATTGCCGGCGCCATAACATACGCCCTGTCCAAGGCTTCGTTCACAGCAGCTCCGTCGCTCGACGACTATGCCGCAGCCGACGCCGAGGCCCGCGTCCTGGCCCGCGAATACATCGAATCTAAACACGCATAAATACACTTTGCAATGAATACTGAAATACTCATAAAGATAGCGCAGCTCTTTCTGGCCTTCACGCTCATCGTCGGCATCCACGAGTTCGGACACTTCATCTCGGCCCGTCTGTTCGGCATTCGGGTCGAGAAGTTCTACATCTTCTTCGACCCGTGGTTTTCGTTGTTCAAGTTCCGCCGCGGCGGCACAGAGTACGGTTTGGGTTGGCTGCCGCTTGGCGGCTATGTCAAAATCGCCGGCATGATCGACGAGAGCATGGACAAGGAGCAGATGAAGCAGCCCGTGCAGCCCGACGAATTCAGAGCCAAGCCGGCATGGCAGCGATTCATCGTAATGGTGGCCGGAGTGATTATGAACGTCATACTGGCCATCGCGATTTTCTGCGGCATCAGCTATGCATGGGGCGAGTCCTACTTCGACAATGCCGATGCGCGCTGGGGCTACGATTTCAGCGAGGCGGGCCATGTGCTCGGATTCGAGGACGGCGACCGCTTCATCTCTATCGACGGCGAGCCTGTGGGCGACATCAACGGAGTGGTTAACGCCCTGCTGCTCACCTCCGAGGGCCGCACCGTGACGGTCGAACGCGAGGGCCGCGAGGTGACGTTCGACATTCCGTTCGAGAAACTTCTGGATATGCGCAAAGCCGAGGGTTACAAGAATCTCTTCTCGCTGCGCCAGCCCGTGATTGTCGACTCGACGAGCGATCGTGCGGCCGCATCGGGTCTGCAGGCTGGCGACGAGATTACGGCGGCCGACGGAACGGATGTACGCGGCAACTTCGCGCTCTTCTCGGGCCTGCTCGGCGAACGTTGCGACTCGACTGTCCGGCTGACGGTGCTGCGCGACGGCGCGGCGGTCGAACTGACGGCTGCGGTGGACAGCGACGGCAAGATAGGCTTCACGCTGGCCAATCCCTACCAGTCCCGCATGCGCCGCTATACGCTGCTGCAGGCCATACCCGCAGGCTTCCGCCGCACGGGAGCGATGATTTCGTCGTACTGGCAGCAGCTGAAACTCATCTTCCAGCCCAAGAGCAAGATGTACGAGGAGCTGGGCGGATTCATCGCCATCGGCAGCATCTTCCCGTCGGAGTGGAACTGGCCGGACTTTTGGTTCAAGACTGCGTTTTTGTCTGTCATACTGGCGGTTATGAACATCATCCCTATTCCGGGTCTGGACGGCGGACATGCCCTGTTCACGCTGTGGGAGATGGTTACGGGCCGTCGTCCGAGCGACAAGTTTTTGGAGGTGATGCAGTATATCGGTCTGGCGATTCTGCTGCTGCTGCTGGTCTACGCCAACGGCAACGATATTTACCGGTTCTTTATCAAGTAAAGAATCGGTAGATATCTTATTATAGTTTTTTCATTATTCTTGCTTTACGTTCTTGAAACTCGGCTTGTGTAATTATACCTTGGTCTTTTAGATAGGCAAGGTTTGTTAGTTCTTGCATCAAATTTTGTCTTACGCCTGCTTTCTCTACTGCTTTTTCGCGTTTCTTTCTCGAAAAATAATTTATGATTTTTACAAGTAGAATAATTATTCCAATGGGTAGAAATAAAAGAGCTAATGCAATTTCTAAAAACACAACAAAATCTGGGGTGTCGCTTTCTTCTTCAATTCTATAACGTGTCATAAGTTTTAGTTTATTATAGGTTATAAAAAAACGCGGACAAATTCTATTTATCCGCCTCTTTGGTATTGGACAACCATAGTAAAAGATAGAAGAAATGCCCGCGCCAAAAATGACGCAGGCACCAACTTTTATTCCTTTACTATTCTTAAAGTGTCCAATTTCAAGAAGCAGAAGAAAAGCCGATGCGCTTTTATATGTTGTGTGCCGGTGCTTTTAGCGCATTGTCGGCACGGGGTAATTCACATGGAATTTTTACAAATACTTTTATTTAACTATAGGCAGTTTATCTTTTCTAATGCAAATATAGGTAATTTTATACTAAATGCAAAATTATGCCTATCTTTGCGTGAACAAAAATCTTTATGGCAAAGATAAAAAAGGCTTTCTT
Organism: Alistipes sp.; assembly: GCA_022511345.1. Taxonomy (GTDB): domain Bacteria; phylum Bacteroidota; class Bacteroidia; order Bacteroidales; family Rikenellaceae; genus Alistipes. The sequence goes on along the minus strand of JAFLRR010000005.1, from coordinate 45,899 downwards.
CTGCAAGAACTGCGGGTATGAGTCGCCCAAATGGCTGGGCAAGTGCCCCGCGTGCGGCGAGTGGAACACCTTCACCGAGGAGATTATCGCCAAAGAGAGCGGTTCGGTGGCGGCGTCACTGACACGGCTGCCCTCGTCCAAACCGCAGCGAATAAGCGAAATACGCGAAAATACCACCGAGCGCGTCTCGACCGGAAATCCCGAAGTCGACCGCGTGCTGGGCGGCGGACTGGTGCGCGGTTCGTTAGTGCTTCTCGGCGGCGAGCCCGGAATCGGAAAATCGACCCTCAGCCTCCAAATCGCACTGGCCGACAACGGTTTGCGCACACTCTACGTCTCGGGCGAGGAGTCCGCCGAACAGATTAAGATGCGCGCCATGCGTCTGGGCGCAGGCAACGACGAGTGTCTGATTTACACCGAAACTCTGCTGGAAAACATCGTCGCACAGATTGAGGAACTGCGGCCCGATGTGGTGATAATCGACTCGATACAGACCATCTACACCGAACTTATCGACTCGTCGGCCGGCAGCGTGTCGCAGATTCGCGAGTGCGCCGCCACGCTCCTCAAATACGCCAAGACCACCAACACTTCGATTTTCATCATCGGACACATCACCAAAGACGGCACCATCGCCGGTCCCAAAGTGTTGGAGCACATAGTCGACGTGGTGTTGCAGTTCGAGGGCGACAACAACAACGTCTACCGCATTCTGCGCGGCAACAAAAACCGATTCGGTGCCACCTTTGAAATAGGTGTCTTCGAGATGCTGGATGCGGGTCTGCGCAGCGTCGACAATCCGTCGGAAATCCTTCTGACTCACTACGATGCACCGTTGAGCGGCATCGCCATAGGGGCTGCTGTCGACGGCATACGGCCCTATCTTATCGAGGTGCAGGCGCTGGTCGGCAACGCCGCCTACGGAACCCCGCAGCGCAGCGCCACCGGATTCGACAGCAAGCGCATGAACATGCTGCTGGCAGTGTTGGAAAAGCGGGTGGGAATGAAGATGTTCTCGAAAGATGTCTTTCTCAATTTCGCAGGCGGATTCCGCGTGGCCGACCCCGGATTGGATTTGGCAATCGTGGCGGCTATCGTCTCGTCGTACTACGACCGTCCGCTGATGGATGGTGTCTGCTGTGCGGGCGAGATAGGACTTTCGGGCGAGGTGCGGCCCGCGCCGCGTACCGAACAGCGAATCAGCGAGGCTGCGCGGTTGGGTTTCAAGCGGATAGTGGTCTCGGGATACGCCTCGACTGCCAAGAAGGTCAAGGGAATAGAGGTCGTCCGCATCACCGGCATCGAACAGCTCCCGAAAGCGCTGTTTACCGAATAAGTCGGTCCTTCAGCGGCGGATTCGGACATAACCCGCAGCAATCGACACATATCTTATAAATCGGGCGGCTGCGCATTGCGGCCGCCTTTTTCGTGCCGAAAAGTTTCCGGGCGACAATCCCGGCACGACCGCACCGCGCGACCAGACGCCAGCCGAAGCCTTTTGAGATGAGCGGCAAAGAGGATATCTCGGAGCTTATCATTTGGTAGTTAAAAAAATTAGTCGTAAGTTTGCAAAACTGCTGTTTTGGCAGGCGTATTTTTGGACACGAAAGTGTTCGGCCGATGTCCCGGGAATAAAATCTGGTAAATTTTAACGTACGGGAATAAGGCACATTTTTTCCACGCCATTCTTTGGCGTGGGCTGTTGCTTATTTAACGTACAAGGTTTACCAGAGCCCATTCCCATTAAATTTGCCGACGGTTCCACGCTTTCTTTTTTATAATTCCTGTCGGGGAACGGACAGGCGACGGGAATTATGTCTTATAACGGACTCGACATTCTTATAGCGGCGCTGTCCAACGATGGCGGACTGACAAATCACCTTATCGGCAACACACTGTTCGTGCAGCCCGACAAGGTGCGCGAACAGGCCAAAGCTATGCTCGACCTGAGCAAGGATGGCAAGCTTCCCGTGCGCTTCTCGACTGAGGAATATGTCTACTGCAAGGCCGACATGCGCCGCCACAAGCGCCTATTCAGCAACAAGACCGAGGCCGTGCGCCGAAGCGAGTCCGACGACATCTACACCACCGTCAGACCCGGCATCAGAGTCATGGTCGACAAGGACGGCAACTACTGGGTGCGCCGCGCAATCCGCGACTATACCGGCCATACGGTAAGCGCCGGAGCCATCAGCACAATCAAGAACTACATGATTTCGCACATCTGGGCAAATACGGCCGACCCCTATTTCTTCACGAGCCTGTGGAACATAGCGCTCACGCCGCTGCATTGTTCGTTCATACTCGACAAGCCCGACGAGCATCATCCCGAGATACGCAACACCAAGGAGCTCTTCAAGGCCATCTGCTGGCAGCTCTACCGCCCCAACGAACTCATGCACACCAGGCTGGTCGACGAGCCCGACAGTCAGATGCTTCGCACGGCTCAGAGCTTCATAGACAACAAACAACTAATATTCATATAACTATGGGATTGTTAAACAAAATCAACAATGCGCTCGATTCGCTCAAGTCAGCCGATTTCGAGGTCAGCTCAACCATGAAGGTCAATGCGCTGTGCACGGCTTTCAAGAAGAAATTCGACCTGTCGCTGCGTGTCTACAAAGGCAAGCAGCTGGCTGACGGCCGCATGACTCTCAATACGCTCGACCAGCGCACGTCCATGACCGTCAAGACCGGCGCCATGGCTCTGACCATCAAGGCCAACCAGAAGGTCGGCGATGTTGAGGAGGCTTTCCGCAAGCAGTTCGGCATCACGGTGCAGATTGCCAACTTCGACAACACCAAACTGCTGGACAACAATCTCACGCTCGGCGAAGCCCGCCGTGCCGGCAAGTAGGCATGAAACTGTTCGGCTGGCTGTTCAGCAGCAAATCGCTCGAGCTTCCCGAGGAGTATCGCAAGCTTTTGAAGGATAACGGCTGCCGAAAGCATTACGAGCTCTGCCGCCGAAATACCTCCAAAGCCGCCGTGGTCAGGGAGTCCGTCAAAAAAGCGCGGGCGCTGAGAAAGCAGAACCGAAAAAACATTTAACTAACACTATAAAAATTTTACAGTTATGGCAGATTTCACCATTTCCGGCCGCATGAAGGTCAAGACCCTCAAGGCCGATTTCAAGAAGGCGTACGGCTCGACCCTTCGCGTCTACAACGGTGTCCGTTTCGCTGACGACGATGCTACGCTGGCTTCCATCCGCAAGGGTGACGCCAAGGGTGGCGAGATTGCGGTCAACGGCAAGATGCAGGTCGGCAATTTCGAGAAGAAGATTCTCGAGGAGTTCGGCATAAAAGTTCAGGTTGCCACCCCCGACGATTCCAAACTCGTAGACAACAAAACGACACTTACCCAGTCGGGCAAATAGCAACGCCGGCGGGAGAGGTTTGCCTATGGCACTCCTCTCCCGCCCCGCAGCCATCACCGACCTAAAACTGCAAACCTATGGCTACAGCAAAGAAGAGCACATCTAAAACCTCGGCCAAGACTGCCGCTGCGAAGAAAACGGCGCCCAAAAGCGCGACTAAATCCGCCGCCGAAAAGAAGACGGCTCCCAAGACCGCTGCCGCGAAGAGCGCAACTGCCAAGAAGGCGACCGCAAAGAGCGCGGCTGCGAAAACCGCCGCCCCCAAAACCGTTGCGGCAAAGAGCGCAGCGCCCAAAAAGAGTGCGACCGAGATATCGGTAAACGGAAACAAGAAGATTTCAACGCTCCAGAAGGAGTTTACCAAAAAGTTCCCCTATCTGGGTATCTATATCTTCGACATATCGATGAAACCCCTGGCTGCTGTCGGCCAGACCATCTGGCCACTGCCGGCAGACAAGACGCTGGCTTCGGTGCGCCGCGTCAACACCGGCGGAGAGATATCCATAAACGGGCACAAGAAAATCGGCAATCTGGAGGCTGAGTTCGACAAGGTTTTCGGTCTCTACATCCAGGTTTGCACCATGGACACCACAGGCAAGAAATTCTACACCTCAGCCGCTCAGGATGCATACTCGCTGACGGCATACAACAGCCAGTGCGAACAGCATCCCATGTGGGTCCGGTTTTCATACTAACAAACTCAATCTCATGAGCAGCAAAGACTACTACCGCAAGCAGATCGAATCCAAGCGCAAGGATATAGTCTCCGTACGGACCAAAATCACCAAGGCCAAAGAGTCCAAGAAGCGCAAAATGGAGTCGCTGGCCGTATCGTTGAAAAACACCAAGGATGCTTCGCGCAAAGAGTCCATCCGCAAGCAGAAGATTGCGGTGGTGAGTCAGTGCGAGCGCGAGGTGGAGGGCTATCAGAAGAAAATCGAATCGCTGAAAAAGGATATCGAAAGGCTGCGAGCCTCGATGGCGCGTGCAAAATAGCAAAACTCTGCAGGATTATGTTCGGATGTTTAATTATACTGCTGAATATCATAAACATATTAGGCTGGATCATATGGACCGTTATCGCCTTCTTTACCGGAGGTTTAGGACCTGGATGCACGGCGCTCATCGGCTGTGTCGGATATCTTCTCAGCTGGGGCATAGTCGACGGCTCTATCATGTCGCCGATGCTCTACTTCTTCAATCCGGCGCTTCACATATGGATCATGAAGGCCTCGTTCTGCAACGCGGTAGGCATAGGTCTTATGGCCATCGCGTCGATCTTCTTATGGCCCTGATTCCACAATGAAGAGGCTGACAAGCGAGCAGCGAGATTTGATTTACGAGCTGCTCGACTGCTCGCACGACAAGCACATCACGCAATTTCTGCTCAACGCCATCGGTGAGAACAACTGTATCATCTAAGCTCGATGCTCTCGCAGTGCGACTTAGTTCTGGGGCACGAGTTCAAACAACAGCCATGAAAAGATTTTTTCTCGACGAGCGAATCATTCTGCTCATCATATTTGTCAATTCCGTCATCATCTACGTTCAGGAGAGCGGCTATACGCCCTTGTGGCTCGGCGTGGCCGATGCCGTCTGCACCTGCCTGTTTGCAGTCGAGATGATTGTCAAAATCTGCGAGGAGGGCTGGCGTGGCTACTGGTCGTCGGGCTGGAACCGCCTGGACGGCTCGCTGGTCATACTCTCCGTGCCAGCCATCGCGTCGTATTTCATATCGGCCGAGCTGTTCGACCTTTCGTTCCTGATGATTCTGCGCATCTTGCGCGTTTTCAGGTTCTTCCGCACCTTCCACTTCTTCCCCAACTTCTCGCAGATAGCCAAGAACTTCAAGCGGGCGCTGCGCGAATCGTTTTCGGTCATAGTCGGCTTTTTGATACTCATCGTCGTCTTCGCGCTGATAACCTGCGCGCTGTTCAGGGACAGCGCTCCCGACTACTTCGCCACGCCGGCCGCCTCGATCTTCTCCATATTCCAGCTGTGTACCGTCGAGGGCTGGTCCGATATACCCAAGAGCGTAGCCGACGGTTTGCCGGCTTCGATGTCGGGATGGGTGCACATCTATTTCTGCCTGCTGCTCATTCTCGGGGGTATCATCGGCATGTCGCTGGTCAACTCCATATTCGTCGACGCCATGGTCAGCGACAACAACGACGGCATCGAACAGAAACTCTGCGAAATAGAGGAGAAGATAGACGCTCTGCTCCGCGATCGGGAGCGATAATCCCGCCTCCGGCCCGGCATAATGCCTCATCCTGCCGGGGGCACAGTTTTTGGATTACAGGCCGTTGAAAAAACGGAATCCGCAATGCAAAAACGAATCGTTGTTCTCGGCGGTGTCGGACTCATCGGCACCCATCTCTGTCTCAGGCTTCTGCGCGAAGGCCACGAAGTATTCTGCGTCGATGTGCGCGGCATCGACCACTCGCCGCTGCTGCGCGAAGCCCTGCGCTACGACCGCTTCCGCTTCATCAGGCACAACATAACCTCCGGCTTCGGCATACGGTGCGACCAGATCTACAACCTCGCCTCGCCCATATGCCTCGGCTACGACAAAGCCATGCCCGTGGAGATTCTCAAGGTCAACATCGCCGGTTCGCTCAACACGCTCGAGACGGCGCGTGCCGAGCGTGCCCGCGTGCTCTTCGCCTCGTCTGGCGACATCTCGGCCATCTCGCGGCGCGATTCGCTCTCCGAAGAGAGCTACTACAACACCGTGGCTACCATCCTCGGCGAAGCCAAGCGCTCGGCCGAGGCCCTGCACCGCGCCTACCGCATAGAGTACGGGACCGACGCCCGCATAGCCCGCGTATTCAACACCTACGGTCCCGGATGCGACATAGGCGACCGCCGCGCCGTGGTCAGGATGAGCGTTGCTGCGCTGCGCAACAGCGAAATCATAATCTACGGCAGCGGCGAGCAGACGCGCACCTTCTGCTGGGTCGAGGACACCGTCGACGGACTTGTGCGGCTCATGAACGCCCCGGCAGAGATAAAACACTCCGCCATGAACTTCGGCGGCACGCAGGAGATAAGCGTCCGCGAGCTGGCCGAGCTGATCATCGAACTGACCGGCAGCCGCTCGCGCATACGCCATGTCGAGACGCGTTACAACGACCTGCACCGCAAGACGCCCGACATATCCGTCGCACGGCGCGAGCTGAAATGGGCTCCGACCGTATCGCTCGACGAGGGTCTGAAGCGAACCATAGGCTACATCGAAGCCATGATGCCCAAGGTTGGATACACAGCCCGCACATGGGTCGAGGTCCACTGATTTCAGCTGCGAATCGCCATGCAACGGCTGTCGCTCAGGTGGGCCCGCGCCAATCTCTTTTTCGCATACTTTTTCATGTTTTTCGCATGGCGGTGTCGATTGTCGCAAAAAATTAATAACTTTGTAGATTGAAATAAAGCGACATCGAATGTCTGAAAACAAATTGAGAACAGGTATAACGCAAGGCGACATTGCCGGCATAGGCTGGGAAGTCATACTGAAGTGTTTCGCCGACCCGCGAATGGTCGAGGTGTGCACTCCGGTAATCTACGGCTCGCCGCGTGCCGCCGAATTCTGGAAAGAGCATTCCGGCGAGATCGAAATCGCCGACTTCAACATAATCGACTCGGCCGCTGAAGCCCGCCGCGGCAAACTCAACCTCGTGCCCTGCGCCGATGTAGAGTTCGAGCCCGGCCACCCTACCGCCGCTACCGGAGCGGCTGCCGCCGAGGCTCTGCGCAAGGCTGCTGCCGACCTGAAAAGCGGCGCCATCGACACTCTGGTGACTGCCCCCATCGACAAGGCAGCCATACAGAGCGACTCGTTCGCATTCACTGGCCACACCGAATTTTTAGCCGGCGAGTTTGGCGGCCAGCCGGTCATGATAATGTGCAGCGACAAGCTGCGCGTAGGTCTGGCCACGATTCACATCCCCGTCTCGGAGGTCAGCGCCGCAATCACCAAGGAGGGCATCGTATCCTCGCTGCAGAGGCTCGAACGCTCGCTCATACGCGACTTCGGCGTGGTCAAGCCCCGCATAGCAGTGCTTGCGCTCAACCCCCATGCCGGCGACGGCGGTCTGCTCGGCCACGAGGAGAAAAACATCATCAAGCCGGCCATCGAGGAGGCTTTCACCGGCGGAACACTCGCATTCGGACCCTTTGCGGCCGACGGTTTCTTCGCCTCCGACGCCCGCACGCGCTACGACGCCGTGCTGGCCATGTACCACGACCAGGGACTGGCCCCGTTCAAGACCATATCGCCCGACGGAGTAAATTTCACCGCCGGTCTGGAGTGTGTGCGCACCTCGCCCGACCACGGCACGGCCTGCGACATAGCCGGTCAGGACAAGGCAGACCCGCAGTCGATGCGCAACGCCATATATATGGCCTCGGATATATTCGAGAACCGCAGGCGCTATGACGAATGGAGCCGCAACCCTCTGAAGCACTACGAGCGCGAGAAGGGACGCGACATGTCGGTCAAGGACCTGCACATCGACGAGAAGGAAGATTGAAAACCCGAATCCGTCCCTCCGGGCCGTCTCGTATTGCGGAAAGAGGGAGGATTTGAAAAAACGAATAAAAGCAATGATTAAAATCACATTTCCCGACGGCTCCGTCAAGGAGTTCGAAAAAGGGATTACCGCGTACCGAATCGCGGAGAGCATCAGCCCTCGTTTAGCTGCCGACTCTCTGGCCGCTTCGGTCAACGGCGCAACCGTCGACATGACCCGCGCCATAGATGAAGATGCCTCCGTGAAATTCTACAAGTGGGACGACGACGAGGGCAAGCACGCCTTCTGGCACACATCGTCGCACCTGCTGGCCGAGGCGCTGACGGAGCTCTATCCCGGCATAAAGTTCGGCATAGGCCCCGCTATCGAAAACGGATTCTACTACGACGTCGACTCGCCCGTAGCCATCACCGAATCCGACCTTCAGAAAATCGAGGACAAGATGGTCGAGCTGGCTCGCGGCAAGGAGCCTCTGATTCGCACCGAGGTGGCCAAGGCCGACGCACTGAAGACCTTCACCGACAAGGGCGAGAACTACAAGGTCGAACTCATCAACGACCTCGAGGACGGCACCATCTCATTCTACACCAACGGCGCCTTCACCGACCTGTGCCGCGGTCCGCACATCCCCAATACGGGCTACATCAAGGCCGTGAAGCTGACGTCGGTGGCCGGAGCCTACTGGCGCGGCAACGAGAAGAATAAGATGCTCACGCGCATCTACGGCATATCCTTCCCCAAGAAGTCGATGCTCGACGAGTATCTGGCAATGATGGAGGAGGCCAAGAAGCGCGACCACCGCAAACTGGGCAAGGAGCTGGAGCTGTTCCACTTCTCGCAGCGCGTCGGCCAGGGTCTTCCGCTGTGGCTGCCCAAGGGCGCCGCGCTGCGCGACCGTCTGGAGCAGTTCCTGCGCGGCGTGCAGAAAGAGTACGGCTACCAGCAGGTCATCACGCCCCACATCGGCAACAAAGAGCTCTATGTGACTTCGGGCCACTACGCAAAATACGGCAAGGATTCGTTCCAGCCCATCCACACTCCTGACGAGGGCGAGGAGTTCCTGCTCAAACCGATGAACTGCCCGCACCACTGCGAGATTTACAAGTACAAGCCCCGCTCGTACAAGGACCTGCCGGTGCGTCTGGCCGAGTTCGGAACCGTCTACCGCTACGAACAGTCGGGCGAGCTTCACGGACTGACCCGCGTGCGCGGCTTCACGCAAGACGACGCCCACATGTTCGTGCGTCCCGACCAGCTGCTCGACGAGTTCAAGAAGGTCATCGACATCGTGCTCTACATCTTCCGCACGCTCAAGTTCGACAACTACACGGCTCAGATATCGCTGCGCGACCCCAACAACAAGGAGAAGTACATCGGTACCGACGAGAACTGGGAGAAGGCCGAGAACGCCATCATCACCGCAGCCAAGGAGAAGGGTCTGAACACCGTCGTCGAGTACGGCGAGGCCGCATTCTACGGCCCCAAGCTGGACTTCATGGTCAAGGACGCCATCGGCCGCAAGTGGCAGCTGGGCACCATCCAGGTGGACTACAACCTGCCCGAGCGCTTCGATTTGACCTACAAGGGCGCCGACGACAAGCTGCACCGCCCCATCATGATTCACCGCGCGCCGTTCGGCTCGATGGAGCGCTTCGTGGCCGTGCTGCTCGAGCACACCGGCGGCAAGTTCCCGCTGTGGCTCTCGCCCGACCAGGTTGTCATTCTGCCCATCTCGGAGCGATTCAACGACTACGCCCAGGAGGTCTCGGCATACCTTAACCGCCGCGACGTACGCGCACAGGTCGACGACCGCAACGAGAAAATCGGCCGCAAGATTCGCGACAACGAGCTCAAGCGCATCCCCTACCTGCTCATCGTGGGCGAGAAGGAGGCTGCCGAGCGACTCGTCTCGGTGCGAGCCCAGGGCGAAGGCGACAAGGGCCAGATGACGCTCGACGGATTCTGCCAGTTTATCGCCGACCTCGTCCACGAGGAGACCGAAGCCAACAAAATGCAGGCATAAACAGTTACAAACCACTAAATAATTAAAAGCTATCGCAACTCCACGTCCATTCCGTCCGAAACCGGCTGTTTCGGGGAATAACACGCAGCAAAACCGGCCCGGCTTTCAGGGTCGCGGCCGCAATCCTCAGAAAGACGGAGACAACCTCTACCGCATCAACGAGGAGATAACGGCTCCGCAGGTTCGTGTCGTAGGCGACAATGTCGAGCAGCCCGTAGTGCTTTCGATTCGCGAAGCGCTCCGCATGGCCGACGACATGGAGCTCGACCTTATCGAGATATCGCCCAAGGCCGATCCTCCCGTGTGCCGCATTGCCGACTACAGCAAATTCCTCTACCACCAGAAGCGCAAAGCCAAGGAGATCAAAGCCAAGCAGGTCAAGGTGGTAATCAAGGAGATTCGTTTCGGTCCGCAGACCGACGACCACGACTACAACTTCAAGCTCAAACACGCCGAGAATTTCATCAAGGAGGGCGCGAAGGTCAAGGCCTATGTCTTCTTCCGCGGCCGCTCGATAGTCTTCAAGGAGCAGGGCGAGATTCTTCTGCTGCGCTTCGCTACCGACCTCGAGGAGATTGCCAAGGTCGAGCTCATGCCGACCCTCGAGGGCAAGAAGATGAACATGATTCTGGCACCTAAGGGCAAGAAGCAGTAAACCGGCCACAAAACGCATGTCCGAGGTCAGAAACATACGCAACATCGAGACCGACAGCGAGTTCGAGAACAAAATCCGACCGCTGGAGCTCGAGAATTTTGCCGGTCAGGACAAGATTGTCGACAACCTGCGCATCTTCATCAAGGCTGCGCTCATGCGCGGCGATTCGCTCGACCACGTGCTGCTGCACGGTCCTCCGGGACTGGGCAAGACCACGCTGGCGAACATCATCGCCCACGAGATGAATGCTCAGCTGCGGGTCACATCGGGTCCCGTGCTCGACAAGCCTGGCGACCTGGCAGGTCTTCTGACCAACCTCAATCCGGGCGACGTACTCTTCATCGACGAGATTCACCGCCTGAGTCCCGTCGTTGAAGAGTACCTCTACTCGGCCATGGAGGATTACAAAATCGACATCGTTTTGGACAAGGGCCCTTCGGCGCGCTCGATTCAAATCGAACTCGCGCCCTTCACCCTCATCGGAGCCACCACTCGCAGCGGACTGCTCACCTCGCCATTGCGTGCGCGCTTCGGCATACAGTGCCATCTGGAGTACTACGACACCGACGTGCTGGCCCGCATCGTCAAGCGCTCGGCCCGCATTCTCGACATTTCCATCGACGACGATGCCGCCCTCGAGACAGCCATGCGCTCACGCGGCACGCCCCGTATCGCCAATGCGCTGCTGCGCCGCGTCCGCGACTTCGCGATGGTCAAGGGCGAGGGGCACATCGACCTCGAAATTACGCGCATAGCTCTCCGTGCCCTGAACATCGACTCGCGCGGTCTGGACCGCATGGACAACCGCATCCTGCACACCATAATCGAAAAGTTCAAGGGCGGCCCCGTGGGTCTAAACACCGTAGCTACTGCCGTGGGCGAGGATGCCGGCACCATCGAGGATGTCTACGAACCGTTCCTCATTAAGGAGGGCTTCATCAAGCGCACGCCCCGCGGCCGCGAGGCTACCGAACTGGCATACACGCATCTGGGCCTCGCCTCGCCTGCAGGCGACACGGGCTCTCTGTTTTAGCAGAACATGCCGCGTCTCTCGCTTATAATTGCGACCTACAACCGCTCTGCATGGCTTCTCCGCGCGCTGGAGTCTGTCGTGACACAGACCGCCCCGCGCGACGAGTGGGAGTGCATAGTCGTCGACAACAACTCTACGGACGACACCGCTGCAAGATTCGCCGAATTTGCTGCAAGCCACGCCTCATTCCAGCTGCGCTTAGTGCACGAATCCCGTCAGGGTCTCTCTCACGCCCGCAACTGCGGCATAGAGCACAGCCGTGGCGAGTATATCGCAATCATCGACGACGACGAGTGCATCTGCCCCGATTTCATCAGCGCCTATACCGACCTTTTCGACCGGCACCCCGAGGCGGGCTCTGCCGGAGGCCGCATCATCGCCCGCTACCCTGCCGGCCGCCCGGCATGGATGTCGCGGTGGACCGAGCAGGCCATAGCCAACCCGATAGATTTGGGAGATAAGATTCGCGAATTTCCGGCAGGCCGCATACCCGGTGGCGGCAACATGGCCCTGCGCCGCGCGACAATAGAGCGCTGCGGGCTCTTCGACACCTCGCTCGGCCGCTCGGGAGCGAGTCTGACCGGCGGCGAGGAGAGCGACCTGTTCGCACGTCTGGCCAGAATGGGAGTGAAATGTCTGTACGTGCCGAGGGCCGTGATGTATCACATAATCCCGCCCGAGAAGCTCACCGACGACTATTTCGACCGCCTCTACCGCGGTGTCGGCGCCACGCAGCGACTTCGCGCGGAGGCTGAGCGCAGAGTGGCGCGTGCTTTCACGCTCGAGATTTTCAAATGGATTGCCACGGCCGCAATCGCCGCATGCTATGCCGCAACCCTCAAACTCTCCAGGGCCGCATACGTCGTGCGCATGCGCCGCAGAATATCCCAAGGTCTCTTCTCAAAAAAATAGGGCGAGAGTCTCCTCCCGCCATACATTCAGCAAAATCCGCTCTACTTCACCCGTTCGTATACCTCGAATGCGAACGGAGCATCGAACTTCTCGCCGCATTTGAACCTTTCGGCCGATACCAGCCGCCAGCAGCTTTCGTCATACTCCGGAAACGAGGTGTCGCCCTTATACTCGCGACCGACACGTGTTATATACAGCCTGTCGGCCACAGGCAGAGCCTCGGCATAGATCTGCGCCCCGCCTATTATGAACACCTCCGCATCGGCCGCAAACGGCGCAACAGCCTCGGCCAGCGAGTGTGCCACGCGGCAGCCTTCGATTTCAATGTCGCTGCGTGTTATGACCACATTGTCGCGCCCCGGCAGCGGCCGGCCGAGCGATTCGTAGGTCTTGCGGCCCATTACCACCGGATGTCCCGAGGTGACACGCTTGAAGTAGCGCATATCCTCGCCTATGTGCCACAGCAGGCCGTTGTTGTCTCCTATCACGCCGTTCGACGCCACGGCAACGATTATACTCAGCATAATACCCGGCAGGTTAAAAGGCGAGCGGCGCCTTGATTGCAGGCCACGGGTCGTAGCCCTCGAGAGTGAAATCCTCGAATCGGAAGTCGAAAAGCGACTTGCGCTCTGCATTCAGCCTCATCTTCGGCAACGTGCGCGGCGTGCGCGACAGCTGCTCGGCAACCTGGTCCGAATGCGTCAGATAGATGTGGGCATCGCCTATCGTATGAACGAAGTCGCCGGGCTGCAATCCGCACACCTGCGCCATCATCATCGTCAGCAGAGCGTACGACGCAATGTTGAACGGCACTCCCAGGAAAGTGTCGGCGCTACGCTGGTAGAGCTGGCACGACAGACGCCCTTCGGCGACATAGAACTGAAAGAGCACGTGACACGGCGGCAGAGCCATTTCGTCGACATCGGCCACATTCCACGCCGAGACTATTATTCGGCGCGATTCGGGATTGTTCCTTATCGTCTCCACCGCACGGCTTATCTGGTCTATGGTCCTGCCGTCGGGGCAGAGCCACGAGCGCCACTGACATCCGTAGACGCGGTTCAGGTCGCCGAAGCGGTAGCCGTCTATGGGCGACTCGGCGCCCTCTCTGACTGCCTGAACGAATGCCTCCTTGTCGAGCAGACTCAGAACGCCGTGGCGGGCGCACAACTCGCCGTAGTAGCGGTATGCGTCGCTGTCCCATATGTGCACTCCGTTGTCTACAAGGTATTTGATGTTCGTATCCCCCGCAAGGAACCACAGCAGCTCGTGAATTATGCCCTTCAGGAACATCGTCTTGGTGGTCAGCAGAGGGAATCCCTCGCTCAAATCGAAACGCATCTGATGTCCGAACACGCTGCGCGTTCCCGTTCCTGTACGGTCGCCGCGCACCGAGCCTTCGGTTGCTATGCGCTGCAGAAGGTCGAGATACTGTTTCATGCTATATCCTCTTAAGGGTTATGTTTCCGTCGCCGTCCATTGCGGCGCACGAAGGTTCATTCTGCCAGCAGCCGAGGAAAATCGTACGCATATCGCCCTCGCTGCAGTCGTGCATAAGGTGCATGTGCCCGAAGATGAATGTATCGACCCCCGGATGCTCTGCGGCATATTTTCGGGCATACTCTATCAGCGGCTCCGTGCACTCCGGCCCCTGCACGCCGTGCGATTTTCGCGACGAGCCGCTCCACCACTTACCGAAGCTGAGCGCCAGGTCGGGATGTACGAGCCACGAAAACAGGAAGCGCAGAACGCGCGAGCGGAATACCGCATTCATGATTCTAAGACCTATTTTGCTTCGCTCGACATTCATGTTGTCGCCATGCGCCAGCAGCATCTTGCGGCCGCACAGCTCAGTCTCCAACGGAGAGGTGAATATTTCGATGCCGCACTCGCTCTTAAGGTAGTCGCGCACCCACATGTCGTGATTGCCGGTCAGCAGAACGATCTCTACCCCTCTGTCGGTCATCTCGGCCAGCCGGGCCAGTGTCCGCACGAAACCCTTGGGCACCACGTTGCGGTATTCGAACCAGAAGTCGAACAGATCGCCGAGTATGAATATCTTGCCGGCGTCGGCCGACACCGCATCGAGCCATTCGACAAAACGCCGCTCGGTATTCTCTCTCTCGGTCTTGCTGCCGGCTCCGAGGTGTATGTCCGATACGAAGTAATACACTTATCGCCGGTTGATTACCTTGCGCAGCTCCTTCTCGAGCTGTGCGCCGTACAAATCCTTTCCGACAATGTTGCCTTCGCTGTCGAAGAGGAAGTTCGAAGGCAGCTTGCGCACATTATAGTTACCCACGGCCGACGAAGCCTCGCCGGTGAAGTCGCACACCGAAATCCACGGCAGCGCCTGCTCCTGCACGGCCGAAATCCACACGGGCTTCGACGTGTCGACCGAGACCTGATAAATCTCGAATCCCTCGCCGGCATACCGCTCGTAAATCTCCTTCAGTTCGGCGTTGAGCGCATTGCTGTTGCCCAGAGCCGCCGACCAGAAGTCGAGCAGCACGACCTTGCCTCCGAGCGACGAGAGTCGTATCTTGCGGCCGTACATGTCGGGCATCTCTATATCCGGGAATCGCGACTCTTCGGCATTTCTGAAGAGGCTGATGCGGGCATCCATGCGGGCAATCTCATTGCGCAGAGCCGGCACATACGGCGAGTCGGGATAGCGCTCGGCAACGGCATCGGCAACGGTGCGGTAGTAGATTATGTCGCCGTCGCCGCTGAACAGATTCGGGTCGCCCGGGATACGCTGGTAGAGCGCATATACAGCCGCCATGCGGTCCTTGTTCTCGATTATGAATCGCAGCTGTTCGCGCTTGATTCGGTAGTACTCGTCGGTGTATCGGCGGAGCGTCTCGCGACGGACCTCGCCCTCCTCTGCCGGCAGCGAAGATGCTATCTTGTCCAGATTGCGCACGCCCTCGACATAGCTGCGGTAGAAATCGCGCAGCAGCGACGACTCCTCGGAGCCCTCGACCGTATAGTTGCGAATCACGCTGCCCACAGAGCCGACATCTATCTTGTCGCCTCCGCTGATGAAGAGCGGAATACGCTCGCCGGCATAGATTATATTGTATAGCGACGGCGTGGAACTCAAATCGGATATGTCGAAACGGTAGGCACCCGCATTGTCCAATGTCGCGGTGTCGATTGTGTGCTGAGCGAACAGAGTCACCTGCTCGAGATAGACAGTCTTGTCATCGGAACCTATGAAGCGTCCCGAAACGCGGGCCTTTGACGAACCGCAGGAACTGCATACGAATGCGGCCACGGCCGCAAACACGAGATATTTCTTCATTGTCTGTCGATTTATTGAAATTCCGCCCTACTGTCTTGTACGGCTGCGATAGTTTTTCTGATGGTTGTTCTTGCCGCTCTTGCGATACTCCTTGCGCTGGCCGGCTGCGGCGGCGCTCTTTTGCGGACGTGCCGTAAAGTGCTGTTTATAGTCGCTTCGGAGATTGTTCAGAGCATTTTCATCCAAACTGATAGTCCCTTCGGACATCTGTTTTATATCTTTTATGATTACCTCGTTGTTGGGGTGCTCGAGGTTGTATTCATAGCTTTTCGTGCGCATGTATCGGGCTATGCGGTCTATCGCATTGGCCACATCCTCCTGGTCGTGCACGTTCTCGAGGCTGCGGATTACGTTGTGGACATATTTTCCGTAGTGCTTGTATGCTATTCTGCTCTGCGTGTATGGCATGCGAGCCGGCTGCACGGTCAAATCCTGACGCGACGGCAGCGGATACGGAGAGTCCACATCGAGCCTGAAATCGGACATTATAAAGAGGTGATCCCAAAGTTTGTGCGTGAAATCGGCCGTATCGCGCAGCAGCGGATTCAGATTGCCCATGACCGCTATCACGGCCCGGGCCTGACGGTTGCGCTCCTGACGGTCCTCTATTTCCATGAGCGATTCGACCATCTCGTGGATATGACGACCGTATTCGGGAAGGAAGAGCTTGCGTCTGGTGTTGTTATAGTTTTTCCTCATAGTATTTTCCATACCGGGTCGATTCAATGTTCCGCACGGTTCGGCGAGTAGCTCCGCAGGTGTCGCCGGATGGTTGTTTTCATAATCAAAACCGCTGTCTTTGCCCTCTCTGCGGCGCATTCCGGCGCCGGCCCCGTTGTTCGGAAAGTTATTATATTTGCTCCGACGCCGCAGGCTTCGGGCGGTTTCTCCGCCCCCGGTCGGGCAGGTTGTCAGCAGACGGTCCTGGCCGTTTACGGAAATACAAAGTAAGTGTAAAATTTTCATTTTAGCAAGCCATGCCTAAGGTTTTAATACTCGACAACTCAAAAAGTATGCGAAATACGCTTCGCGAAAGACTCGAATTCGAGGGCTTCTCGACCGAGGCGGCCGAAGATGCAGCCACGGCCGACGAGATGTGCCGCCGCATACCCTTCGACGTCATAGTCTCCGACAGCGGCATCGACGTCCCGCAGGCTGGCATACCCTTCATCGTTCTGTCGGCCGACTCGACCCTCGACTCGGCAATCGACGCGCTGAAGCACGGAGCCGAGGATTTTCTGACCAAGCCCGTCGACATGAACCGTCTGCTGACCTCCATACGCAACGCCGCCGAGCCCTCCGACCAGGAGCGCCGCCCCCGCCGGCAGACACAGCGTCAGAAGCGCGGCGCCACGCCCCAGCAGGCGGGCCGCATAGTTGGCTCTTCGCCCGAAATATCGCACGTGCGCACGCTCATAGACAAGGTGGCCCCATCCGAGGCCCGCGTGCTCATAACCGGCGAAAACGGCACCGGAAAGGAGCTCGTGGCGCGCTGGCTTCATGCCAAGAGTTCGCGGTCGTCGGCGCCGTTCGTCGAAGTCAACTGCGCCGCCATACCTTCGGAGCTTATCGAGAGCGAACTCTTCGGCCACGAGCGCGGAGCCTTCACCTCGGCCGTAAAACAGCGCAAAGGCAAATTCGAACAGGCCGACGGCGGGACGCTCTTCATGGACGAAATCGGCGACATGTCCCTTTCGGCCCAGGCCAAGGTTCTGCGCGCGCTTCAGGAGCGCCGCATAAGCCGCGTAGGCAGCGACAAGGATGTCGAGGTCGACGTGCGCGTGATAGCGGCCACGAACAAGAATCTGCGCGACGAGATAGCCCGCGGCAACTTCCGCGAGGACCTCTACCATCGCATTGGCGTAATCGTCATAAAGGTGCCCTCGCTGCGCGAACGCGCCTCGGACATACCCGAGCTTGTCGACCACTTCATCGAGCGCATTTGCGCCGAATACGGGTTGCCGGCAAAGAGAATAGAGCGCAAAGCCGTCGAGGCTCTCGCCGCCATGAAATGGAGCGGCAACATACGCGAACTGCGCAACGTCATCGAGCGGCTCATCATCCTCAGCGGCGAGAGCATCTCGCGCGCCGACGTCGAGGCCTACTGCTGACGCTGAACAGCCAGCGCAGCCCCTCTACGCCACGCAGACAGCAACACTCTCTCCGCCCTGCACACAGCGCAGCCTCTCTCCTGTGCGCTGCCGGCCTGAAAATGAAAAACAAATCGGCGACGAGTCTTAGCACTCGCCGCCGATTTTGTCATGCGGTATCTCTTCTCTTAGAAATACTTTCCGCGAAGGTCCTCGATTTTGGCCATCTCCTGAACGGCTGCTATCGAAGCCTGAGCCGCATAAGCCTCGGCTGCGGCCTGTGCACGCACCTTCTCGGCCTCGGGAGTACGCTCGTTGTCGGCAGCGGCGACACTCTCCACGGTGAAGAGATATACGCCCGACATTCCGCGAACGGGAGCCGACAGTTCGCCCGTGGTCTTGGTCGAAGCTATGGCGCCTGCCACACCGGGCTCGAAGCCTATGCCGTCGATATAGTAGAGCGAGTAGTTCACATTCTCGAACGTCTCCACCTCGCTGCCGAGCGAAGCGGCTGCCTCGTCGATGGTCGAGCCCGCGAGCTTCTTGGTCAGATATTCATACTTCTTGTCGCGGAGCACAGCGTTGCGAACCTGTGCCGAAACCTTCTGAAGCGGACGGTACTCCTCGTTGTCGATGTCGGTAACCATTGCGATTACATAGGTGTTGCCGAGGTTGAAAATCTCGGATATTTCGCCCTTCTTGGCGCCGTATGCCCAGCGGATAACCTCGCGCGAGTTGTCAATACCGCGGATGGTGCGCTCACCCTGGCTGATGGTCGCGATGCGGGGGGTGAGCGAGTGAGCCGAGGCAGCCTCGTCGAACTTGGCGACCGAACCTGCGGCGTCCACCGAGAACGAGCTTGCCGAAGCGTGTATGTCGCGGCGCGTAGCAGCCGACGCCTCGACGGGATATGCTATGGTAGCTATCTGCAGATACTTCACGGGAGCATCGGCGCGATAGACCTGCATCAGCTGAATGGCATCGCCCGATACGACCTTCACGATGTCGCCCTTGGAAGCGCCGCCCAGAGCCTCGGCGAACTCGCCGGTGAATGCCGAGAAGGGCATCACGCCCACCTCGCCGCCATTCTGCGCCGTAGCGGGATATACCGAATACTCGGCAGCAGCCAGAGCGAAGTCGCCGCCCTTGCGCAGCGCGGTCAGCAGGCTGTCGGCCAACTTCTCCTCGGTGAAGGGAAGCACGATGTGACGGATGCCGAGCGAGTCGGGCGCCGTCTTCGAATCCACTACGCGCGACATGGTCCACACGTTGTTCTTCAGCACGGGGCCGTACTGACCCTTAGCCAGAGCCTCAGCCTCATCTTCGGGCAGCTGCTTTACGCTGATGTAGCGGTCCGAAACCGAGCCGTAGCGGTTCTGGCGGATGAATCCCTTGACATCCTCCGCAACGGCGAAGTCGGCGCCAGTCTGACGAACCTCGTTCTCCAGAGCGAGCATATCGTCGGCCGTAGCGTCGATGTCGAACACGACATAGGATATGGTGCGGTTGGGCAGCTGCTTGAACTGCGCCTTGTGCGTGTCGTAGTACTTCTTCAGGTCGTTGTTGCTTATCGAGATGAGCGAATCGGGAACACTCGAGTACCTCGCGCCGGTCCACTTGCCCGAGAAGGTCTTGCCTGCGGCATCTACACCCGAAGCTACCTCGAGAGCGTTTACATATGCGCCGCTGCGGGTCAGGCCTGCATACTTCTGCATTGCGCGCTCGCTGCGCAGGCTCTGGTTGATCTGGGCCCATATGGCCGACATGGATGCATCGTCGGCAGCCTGTGCCAGGAACTCATACACCGCTGCGGGGTCGTACTCGCCGGTTGCGGGATCTGCAAATGCGCTGTAGAGCACCTGCGAAGGATAGCGTCCTGCAATGATGTCCAGACGCTCCTCATCCGACACAGCTATTCCGGCCTTGTCGAATCCGGGAGTCAGCACGCGGTTGGTGATGATGTTCTGCCAGGCGATGTTGTTGATGATATCGAGCTGACGCTCGTCTACCTGACCGCCGAAGTTGCGCTCGGCAGCGTTGTACTCGTTGAGATACTCCGAGTAGGAGATTTTCTCACCGGCAATAACACCGACCTTGGGGTCGTTGCTGGAGAATCCCATCTCGGTCTTCAGAGAGAGGATGAACGCCAAAAGGGCGAGCGCGATGATGACAGTCAGCACTACGCCGAATTTGGTTCTCAAAGTGTTCAATGTAGCCATAAAATTATTTTTGTATTTTTAATTATTTGTCAAAAAGCCTCCAAAGATACGAATTTTCCGTGAAAATATATTCATGCAGGATGAAAAACGATTATTTCGTGGTTATCCGGGCCAGTTCTACGCGCGAACCCGATATGCGCAATATGCGGATGCGCATGTCGCCGGCCGTTATCGTATGCCCCGCCTCGGGTATTCCCTCGTGGCGGTAGATGATATATCCGGCCAGCGTGTCGTACTCGTCGCTCTCCTCGATTCCCAAGCCGTACTTCTCATTCAAGTATTTGACTTCCAGGCGGCAGGAGAATACATATTCGTTCTCCCCCACCCGTTTTTCGGTCAAATCGCTGCTGTCGTGCTCGTCCTCTATCTCGCCGAAAATCTGCTCCAGCACATCCTCCAGCGATATTATTCCGGCCGTGCCGCCGAACTCGTCGATTACCACGGCTATGTTGCGGCGTTTTTTCGTGAACCGGCCCAGAAGCGCCTGCAGCGGCATGGTCTCGGCCACATAGTCGACCTTCATCATCACGGCCTCGATGCTCTCGGGCATCGTAAACAGGCTCTTGGAATTGACATATCCGATTATGTTGTCGATAGACTCCCGCCAGACGAATATTCGCGAGTAGCTGCTCTCGACAAAGCGGGCCGTCAGCTCCTCGATGCTCGTATCCTCGATATCCACAGCCTCGACGTCTATGCGCGGGACCATGCAGTCGCGCACGCGCAGGTCGGCAAAATCCAGCGCATTGCGGAACAGGTCCATGTCGCTGTCGTTCTCATGCTGCGCATCGCCTGCCGGGTTCGAGTCGAGCAGGCTGGCCAGGTCGGCCTTGTCGAACACCTCGGCGGCCGGCACATCGGCCACGCGGCGTCCGAACAGACGCAGTATGCAGAACGACACCAGCGTCGTAAGGCGCGCTATGGGATAAAGCACGATGTAGAATATGTACATCAGCGGCGCGAAAAAGCGGTAGTAGAAGTTCGGATTGCCGCGGAATATGCTTTTGGGGATGAACTCGCCGGCGAATATTATCAGCAGCGTCGAGACGCATGTCTCCAGCAGCAGCGAGCCACGTTCGGCAATCTCGCTCCAGCCGCACAACGCGGCTATTCCGCGCAGCAGCGCCGACATGTAGAGCGAATAGAGCACCAGGGCGATGTTGTTGCCGACCAGTATCGATGTTATATACTGCCCCGGGTGACGTTCGAAAATCTCGGCTATGAAATCGAACGGCCGGCTCTGCTTGCGGTCTATCTTAAGGCGCAGACGGTTCTTGCTCAGAAAGGCTATCTCCATTCCCGAGAAGAAAGCCGACAGAAGCAGAGTGAGCAGTATCAGTACGATCGAAACTATCATCTCTATTCCACTATAATATTCTCACGCTCAACCTTCAGCAGTCTATCCGCCGCCTCATTCTCCTCCAGCACCGGGTTCGCTACGCTGCGGCGCATGCGTTCGCGGCGCTCGGCCTCACGGCGCAGCGAGTCGCGCTCTATGGCAGGACGGGGCTGCTGCCCGCTGCGGCGCGACGACGAGCCGCGCACGGCCGAAGGCCTCCGTTCGTCGTTCGACGAGCCAGGCTGCGTGCCGACCTTGCCCACAGGCGGGCGGGAGTTGGCTATCGACACATCGCCGCTGCGGTCGAATTTCTCGCTGCGCAGCGAGTCATCCTCCTCGCGGCGGTTCTTCATCTCAGCCACGTTCACGGTCATCATTCCGCGGCCCTTGCGCCAGCGCGGGAACTCCAGTCTGTCGTCCGACTCGAAACCTTCGCCGTAGGCCACATCGCGGCCGCCGTTTTCAACCAGTTTCGAATCTACATTCGAGTATACGCGCTTGGCGTCCACGTTCCAGAAGAGCTGCTGCGTGTACAGCGTGGTGCGGCTCTCGTTCATCTTGCGCACCACGACATTTCCGCGCGCCTCCCACAGCTGGTTTTTCTCGTAGAATATGGCGTAGTCGGCCTCGAGTATCACATCGACTGTCGAAAGCGAGTCGTTGTTGTATGTCACCACGCGTATACCCTCGCGGAACTCACGATACGGCACGCTGCCGAAAGTGTAACCCTCGACCAGCGGTGCGGTGAATATCAGCGAGCGGCGCCCGTTTTCGGATTTTATTATCGAGACATTCTCGCTGTACTCCGAGAGCATGGTCTCGGCCGCAGGGTCATCGCCGTCGCTCTCCGCTCCGCATGCGATTAGCAAGATAGCACTCCCCGCGAGGGAGAGTGCTACCGAAGCATATCTTCCGACGAGCGAAAGGTTCATACGCGCATCGAAATGTTTTTACTATCTGAAGCGAACCGTCGTAGCCACGCCCGAAGCCGAGCCGCACTTCACGGTGTAACGCTCGCCCTCCTTGAGCTCTGCGAAGAAGCAGGTCTCCGAAGTCGGGAAACGGTTGCGGAACATCTGCAGCATCGACTTTGCGTGCTCGAGCGTCTCGGGCTCGGACTCCAGACGAGCCACAGCCTTGGCCATCGTGTCGTAAGCCGCCCAGTAAACAGCCTCGCCGTCAAGACCCTGGCAAGCCGATGCCGAAGCGGCATAGCACTGAGCCAGCACGAAGTAGCTGTAGCCGTTCTCGGGGTTGAGCTCCTGAGCTGCGCGAGCTGCGGCAGCTGCACCGGAGTAGTTGCGGGCCGCCAGATCCACCACTGCCACGCGAACATAGAGCTTCTCCTTCTCTGCCGGGTCGGTCTCGACAGCTATTGCCTCGTTGAGATACTGTATGGCCTTGTCGAAGTTCTGCTCGTTCTGGAAAGCCTGCGCCAGGAAGAGCGCCGTCTCAGCCGAGGGCTTAACCTTATAATACTGCTCGGCGGTGGTCAGGTAGAACGAACCCGTGCACTTCGCACGCGACATGAGGCTGACAGCCTGAGCCAGAACGTCTGCGCTGTCGGGATTTGCAGCCAGCTTCTTGCGGAATATCTCCTCGAGGTTCTCGCAGCTTGCCACGCCGCTGGCACCGAAGTGGTTGTCGAACACCGTCTTGTGGTCGGCAGCGCCTTCAACCTCGAAGCAGGGCGACAGACGGTCGTATACCAGAATCACATCCTCGGCGCCGACATTGCCATCGCCGTTCTTGTAATCCTCGCAGAGGTTTCCGAAGTAGATGGTTATGGTCTCGTGATCGACCTGGTCCTGCTCGATGGCGGCATCGATTGCAGCCTCGAATGCGGCACGCAGACCCTCGCGGTCCTCGGAGCGGTAGTTCAGATAATCCTTTGCCTTGATGTCGAGGATATAAGCCTTGCCCTGAGTCTTGGCGTTGCCGAAGTGCTCCACGCGCAGGTCGTAGATTACCATCAGCGAGTCGATGCACTGCTTCTTGGTCTCGGGGTCCTTAGCCAGCGCATACTTGCGCTTGAAGAGCAGCGCGCCGCGCTGATAGATGCTCGCCGAGCCCTTGGGTGCATTGTCCAGCAGCTTCTTCAGATAACCCGAAGCAGCCTCGTAGTTCTTGCTGTCGAGATTCTGCTTGAGATACTGGTTTGCGAGGATGTTCTCGTGACGCTGCTCCTCGGTCTCGCCCCAAACCGCATATTTGGGGTCGCTCAAATCCTGAGCCGTAGCGGCGAAGCAAACCGTTGCTAAAGCCGCCGAAAGGAAAAATCTGAAGTTTTTCATCTTCTTACAGGTTTTTGAATTATCGTTGTTCAATTTCATTCATTGCCGTTCGGGCCGTTAATCGTACTTGGGCCTTACGAACCAGTAGTCGTCGCCGAACATCGAGAATCCGAGCGAGAACTTGAAATAGTGCTGTCCCACCAGTCCCAGCCGCTTGCCGTCGACCTTCAGCGTCGAGCGGTCGCCGCAGCCTCCGAATTCCAGACCCAGGTCTATCGACGACATTCCCATGAACTGTATGGGGAATCCGAGACCGGCCGTTATGGCGTACTTCTTGACCGTGTGGCCGTTGAAAGCCTGGTAATAGCCGCCGTATCTGAGACCTGCGCGGTACTTCACGCGGCGCATGTATCGGCGCACGTCGTAGAGGTTCGGCGTATACTCTATACCGGCCTTAATGGTGTGCGTGTCGGCATACGTC
The DNA here is from genome assembly GCA_022511345.1 of Alistipes sp. GTDB lineage: Bacteria > Bacteroidota > Bacteroidia > Bacteroidales > Rikenellaceae > Alistipes. The sequence goes on along the minus strand of JAFLRR010000005.1, from coordinate 21,692 downwards.
ACCTTCACTCCGTTGCCCATGACCTCGAATCCCGAGTTGCGCGCGCCCCAATTCTGGTATGTGTAGTCGAGCGCCGCCGCGATTTTGGGGTTCTGGTAATAGAATCCGAAGTTGAGCTGTGCCGGCAGTCGCACCTGCAGCCGCTCTACCTTGTTGGTCACGTCGCTCTGGAATATATCGTCGATATATACCGCATTGGTTACCTCCGGACGCAGGTCGCCGCCGAAGTCATAGGTTCCGCCGACCGTCAGGATATGCTTTCTGGTGGAGATTGCATCCCACTGGAATCCGATTTGGCCCTTTACGCGCGACACGCGGTAGTTTTCCGTACCGACAATCGACGAGAATGCACCTTCGCCGTAGTTGTTCAGTATCGAGGTGTTGTATGCGCGGTCTATGTCGCCCCAGTAGTACTGCATTGCCACACCTATCGAGAAGTTCTTGAACACTTCCCAACCGGCGCCCACCTTGACCTCGGTGATGTCACCCTCGCCGCTGTAGCTGTATGCCACGCGGCCCACATCGCCCCAAATCTCGTCCGACCCCTCGAATCCCTGCATGCGGTATCCCACGCTGCTGTATGGGTTCAGGCTGATACCCACGCCCAGGCCGCGCGTTACGGGGAACTGCACCGCCACCTCGTGGATGTTGAATGTTCCGTATCCGGTCTTCGCCTCGCGCGAGGAGTTGTCCGCCTGGGAGTATATTGTCTGCGTATTTTTGTAGTATGCGCCGTCGACTCCGAAGTTGAACAGGAAGCTGCGCTGCATGGTCGAACTGTACGAAGCCGGATTGAGCGTATTGACCGACGAGGGCAGTCGCTGAGCCACGCCGGCACCGCCCATCGCACGCATCTGAATCGTTCCTAAAGTATTGAGTTCGCCTATGCCGTACATCGAATACGGCGAGAACGAGTTGATGCTGCTCGTCTGGGCCCTGAGGGCTGCGGGCAGGCACCACATCGCCATTGCGACAAGAATTGCTGCGGTTCTTTTATTCGGGTACATTATATTCCAAAATTCGGTCTAACCCGCACAATACGGGTTCACAGTCTGCAAATATCGCATTTTTAATCCGTTTAACAAAAAATTTCGCGTCTCCACCCGTAAAAATTATCAACAAATCTTCATTTTCAGCCCTCAGACGCGCTATGAGACCCTCCGCTTCGGCCGCCATTCCCTGCATTACGCCCTGTTCTATGCAGCTCTGCGTCGAGTCGCCCAATGGCAGCAGACGCTCCGTTGCCGAGCACTCCGGAAGGCGCGAGGTGTAGTCGTGCAGCGCACGGAAGCGCATCTTCAGTCCGGGGCTGATGAAGCCGCCGCGATATGTTCCGTCGGCCGTAACCAGGTCCACCGTAAGGGCCGTGCCGAAATCGGCTATCGCCACATTTCGGCCGGGATACAGCCATGCCGCCCCCACCGCCGCAGCTATGCGGTCGGCGCCGAGCGTCTCGGGCGTGGCGTATGACGAGCGTATCGGCACGGGCACTCCCGCACCGAATAGCAGGCAGTGTCCCGCCAGTCTGCGCATCTGGCGTGCCACATCGGCGGCATCGGCGGCCGTCGAGCTCACTATAGTCTTTTCGACAGACGGATAGAGCTCCAGCAAACGCTTCGCCTCATCCGCGCCGAAGCTCTCGCAGGCATGCACGGCCACCGCTCGTCCGTTGTCGAAAACGGCCGCTTTCACACGCGTGTTGCCTATGTCGATTACAAGGTTCATCTTCAGTCCAAGCGGGTTCAGAGAGTTTTGAGCACCTCCCATGCGGCGCTTATGTCCTTTACACCCCTAACGGTCATTGCCAGGCGGTTATTGTGCTGCTTGAGCACGAATCTCTGCGGCGAGGATGTCACATGCCGCAGCATGTTCATGAACACTTCGCTCTTGTAGAACGGCGAAGAGTCGTCGCCGACGAATCCCGCAATCATCAATCCGTTCTTGACCTTCACCCGCTCCATTCCCAGGCGCATGGCCTCGCGGCGCAGGCGCACCACGTTCATCAATTCGGCGGCAGCCTCGGGCATGCGGCCGAAACGGTCCTCGAGACGCGAGGCGAAGGCTTCGAGCGCGCGTTCGTCCTTCATTTCGTCCAGCTCGCGGTACAGCCTCAGACGCTCGGCCGACTGGCGCACATAATACTCCGGCAACTCGGCCTGCACGTCGGTCTCCACGGCGCAGTCCTCGACCCACGACAGAGTCTCGACGGCCTCCTTCTCGGGCTCGGACAATCCCGCCACATCCAGACCTTCGGCGCGCAGCTCGGCAACGGCCTCGTCCATGATTTTGCGGTATGTCTCGAATCCTATGTCGGCTATGAATCCGCTCTGTTCGGCGCCGAGCAGGTTTCCCGCGCCGCGAATGTCGAGGTCCTGCATGGCTATGTTGAATCCCGAGCCCAGGTCCGAGAACTCCTCTATGGCGCTCATTCGTCTTCGTGCATCGCTCGTGAGCAGCTCGTCGGGCGGGGTCAGCAGATAGCAGAACGCCTTTCTGTCCGAGCGTCCCACGCGTCCGCGCAACTGGTGCAGGTCGCTCAGTCCGAAGTTCTGGGCATCGTTGACTATTATGGTGTTGGCATTCGGTATGTCTATTCCGTTCTCCACGACCGTGGTCGACAGCAGCACGTCGAATTCGCCGTATATGAAGTCCATTATCAGCTTCTCGAGCTTCTCGGCCGGCATCCGTCCGTGCCCCACTCCCACCCTGGCCTTTGGGCACAGGCGGGCTATTATGCCCTGTATGCGCATCAGGTCCTCGACTCTGTTGTGCACGAAGTATACCTGTCCGCCGCGAGCCATCTCCTCCTCTATGGCGTCGCGGATTATCTCCTCCGAGAATACGTGCGACTCGGTGACTATCGGGCGGCGGTTTGCCGGCGGCGTCGATATTACCGACAGGTCGCGCGAGCCCATGACCGAGAACTGCAGCGTGCGCGGTATCGGCGTAGCCGTGAGAGTCAGCGTGTCGACGCTCACGCTCATGTGCGTAAGTTTCTCCTTGTCGGCCACTCCGAACTTCTGCTCCTCGTCGATAATGAGCAGTCCCAGATCGCGGAACTGCACTTTCGGATTCAATATCCGGTGCGTGCCTATGAGTATGTCTATCCTGCCGGCCGCCAGCTCCTCGATTATCTCCCGCGTTTCGCGAGCCGTCTTGGTTCGGTTGAGATACTCTATTCGCACCGGGAAGTCGCGCAGACGCGAAGTGAACGAACGGTAGTGCTGCAGCGCCAGTATCGTTGTCGGAACCAGCACCGCGGTCTGCTTGCCGTCGGCCGCGGCCTTGAATGCCGCTCGTATGGCCACCTCGGTTTTGCCGAATCCCACGTCGCCGCAGACCAGACGGTCCATCGGGCGCTCCGACTCCATATCGCGCTTTACGGCCTCCACGGCGCTCTGCTGGTCGGGCGTATCCTCCCATTCGAACGACGCCTCCAGCGCCTGCTGCAGATAGCTGTCGGGCGAGAATGCGAAACCCTTGCTGGCCTTCCGCCGGGCATAGAGCGCTATCAGTTCGCGCGATATGTCTTTGACGGCCTTCTTGGTAGCATTCTTGAGTTTCCGCCAGGCCCCGCCGCCGAGCTTGTAAATCTTGGGAGGCTCGCCGTCGCCGCTCTTGTATCGCGATATTCTGTGCAGCGAGTGGACGTTTACGAACAGCACGTCGTTGTCCTTGTATATCAACTTTATGGCCTCATGCATGCGGCCGTTCTCGTTGATTTTCACAAGTCCCCCGAAACGTCCCACGCCGTGGTCTATGTGCACCACGTAGTCTCCCGTCTTCAGGCTGTTCAGTTCGGCCACGGTCATCTGCTCGTCGCGCTTTATTTCGCCGTTTATGCGGTATCGGCGGTAGCGGTCGAAGATCCGGTGGTCGACATACATGCACAGGTGCAGCGCCCTGTCGACGAATCCGTCGTGCAGCGACAGCGGCAGCGACTCGAATGTCACCTCGCGTCGGTTCAGGCGGTGGAATATGTTCTGCAGACGCTCTATCTGCGTTTTGTTCTCCGAAAGGATATATGTGCGGCACCCTTCTGCCGCGCGCGCCGCCATATCGTCGGCCAGCATCTCGAAGTTCTTGTTGAAATCGGGCTGCGGGGCCGTGTCGAAGCGCACCGACACATCTGCCGGCCGCTCCGCGAGATTGTCGCGCAGCATCACCAGCCGCGAGCCGCGCATGGCCTCCGTCAGCGCGCGGCGGCTCGTGACCACGCCGTCTATCTTCTCCGGTTCCGACGAGTCGTGCAGGGCCTTGCGCCGCACGTCGTCGACCTTGCGCATGACATAGTCGGCGTCGGGCATCCAGAACACGGCGCTGCTGCCGGCAAACTCGGCCAGCGACACCTTCGCCCCGGCCGAAGAGGTGAGGTCGGGGATAATCTCGGCACTCTTGAGCTTCTCGGCCGATAGCTGGCTCGAGATCTCGAACCGGCGCACCGACTCTATGTCGTCGTCGAAGAAGTCGAATCTGAACGGCTTGCTCTCCGAATACGAAAATACGTCGACTATGCCTCCGCGCACCGAATACTGCCCCGGCTCGTATACGAAGTCCACCTGTTCGAATCCGGCCTCGACCAGCATCTGTTCCAGCTCTGCCACCGGTATTCGGTCGCCCACGCTCAGACTTATGGTTCCGCGGCGCATCTCCTCCGCTCCGGCGGCCGTTTCGGCCAGCGCCTCGGGATATGTGCAGACCACGGTATATCCGCCCTGATGGTTGCGCACGGCATTCAGCGCCGCCGTGCGCTGCACCACACCCTGGGCATCTTCGGCCCCGTAGACCACCGATTTCTTATATGCCGACGGGAAAAACATCACCCTGCTCTGGTCCAGCAGAGCGTAGAAGTCGTTTGCCATTCCCGCTGCGGCATCGCGGTCTTCGGCCACGAATATATGCACGCCGCCCGACCTTTCGACCGTCGCGGCCGCATAGAGCGAAAAGGCGCCGCCGACCAGCTCTTCGAGCCGGACGGTAACGCCTTCGGTATTGAGCTTTCGGCACAGCTCGCGCACGCTGCGCGAGTCGGCGAAGAGCTTCATGATGCCTTCTGCCGCAGGGGTCATATGAGGTCTTTGTTCCGGCGGTCGCGATACTTCACGTCGACTATGCCCTCGCTCTGGTCCGATACGATGTTCAGCCACACGCGGTATCGCATCATCCAGCGCATGCGCAGCGACGGGAATCCTCGGTGCAGAAACGCCGACACGTAGGGGCTGACGACAAGTTTCAGATAGCGGTGCCCGCGGTCTTCGGTGAGCAGCGATATCTGGTTCTCTATCTTCTTGTCCAGCAGCACCGTAGGTTCTATCTTACCTGTTCCGCCGCACGTCGGGCATACATCCTTCACCTCCTGCACCGCCACGGGTCTTACCCTCTGGCGCGTGATCTGCATCAGGCCGAACTTCGTCAGCGGCAGCACCGTGTGCTTGGCTTTGTCCGTGGACATGAGCTTGGTCATCTCCTCGTAGAGCTGCTGGCGGCTGGCATGCTTGTGCAGGTCTATGAAGTCTATGATGATTATGCCGCCCAGGTCACGCAGACGCAGCTGGCGCGAAATCTCCTTGGCCGCAGCCAGGTTCACCTCCAGAGCCGTCTGCTCCTGGTCATCCTCGGCCTTTGTACGGTTTCCCGAGTTTACGTCTATGACGTTCATCGCCTCGGTGCGCTCTATGATGAGGTATGCACCGCGGCGCAGCGACACATATTTTGCGAACAGCGACTTTATCTGTTTCGATATGTCGAATTCGTCGAATATGGGCACGCTGCCCTTGTACAGCTTGACCAGCTTCTCGCTCTCGGGCTCTATCACCCTGATATAGTCGCGAATCTCCTCATACATGGCCTCGTCGTCGACCACTATCTGCGAGAATGTTCCGTTGAGCGAGTCGCGTATGATCGTGTTTGCACGGCTCAGCTCGCTGAGCAGCAGTGCCGGGGCTGTACTTTTGCGGATGTTTTTGACTGCGCTGCGCCACTTCTCCACCAGCGAGAGTATGTCCTGCTCGATGTCGGCATCCTTGGCGCCTGCGGCGGCCGTGCGGATAATCACGCCGAAGTTTTTGGGCAGCACGCCCGTAGCTATCTTTTTCAGACGTTTCTTCTCCTCGTTGGAGCGAATTTTCTGCGAAAGGAATATCTTGGACGAGAAGGGCACCAGCACCACATTCCGGCCGGCAAGCGATATGTCCGCCGTCAGACGCGGACCTTTGGTCGATATCGCCTCCTTGGCGATTTGGACCATCACCGTCTGCCCCACCTCGAGATACGAGGTTATCTTTCCGGCCTTTTCCACGGCCGGTTCGAGTTTCATCGTCTCGACCTTTATGCTTCGCTTTCCGGGCTGGCAGCTCGCCACGACTTTGTTGAGCGATGTGAACTGCGTACCCAGGTCGAGGTAGTGTATGAAAGCATCCTTCTCGTGACCGATGTTCACGAATGCGGCATTCAGTCCGGGCATGATTTTGCGCACCTTGCCCAGATATATGTCGCCCACGGAGAATCCCGTCCTGCACTTCTCCTTGTTGAGTTCGACAAGCACCTTGTCTTCGCACAGGGCAATCGAAATCTCCGTCGGATTTACGTTAATTACCAATTCTCGATTCATGCACGATACGAGATAAATTTTCAGAGTTACGGCACCGGCTCCGCGCACCCCGCATTTTTCGGGGCAGTCGCATCCGGCACCGGGCCTAACGACACAATGCACCCGTCCGGGCGCTGTGGCGCCGTGCACCGGATGCTGTCGTCAGACAAAAGGTTTCCTAAAAAACAGGCAAAGCTAAAGAGTATTCCGCTCTTTAGCTTCGGCCTGCAAAAGTGTGCGGTACCGTCTGCTACTTCTTCTTGTGACGGTTCTTGCGCAGACGCTTCTTGCGCTTGTGGGTTGCCATCTTATGACGCTTATGCTTCTTTCCGTTCGGCATAGTCGGGTGATTTAAGAGGTTTTACTTTTATTTATTTCACTTTCGCGGCAAAGCTCTTCGAGGGCTTGAATGCCGGGATGTCGTGCTCGGGGATGGTGATGGTGGTGTTTTTGGAGATGTTGCGGGCTACCTTGGTTGCGCGCTTCTTTACGATGAAGCTGCCGAAGCCGCGAAGATATACGTTCTGCTTCTTTGCCAGCGAACCCTTAATGCACTCCATGAAAGCCTCTACGATGGCCTGTGTCTGCACCTTCTCGACTCCGGTGCTTTTAGCGATTTCGCTAACGATATCTGCCTTGGTCATAATTTGTGTTATTTTTAGTGTTAAACAATTCCATTATCGGAATCCGTCTCGTTTTAACACATAGCCGGATTTTCAGTTTGCAAATATACTGTTTATTTAATTATATTCCAATATATAAAATCTTTTTCTCGTTTTTTTTCGCTTCCCCGGCAAATCGCATGCCGCAGCTGCGTAACGACAACTGCCACAACACGATACAAATACCGCACCAGACTCTTCCGCCTTCGGCCGTGCCGGTGCGCGGCGCGAACCTCAGAATACGGGAGCCGCATTGAACGACGCCGCCAGCGTCTCCACGGCCTTGTCCAGGCCCTCTCTGATCTTGCCTCCGAGCATCATTCGCATCATCATGTTCAGGTCGGCGTGCAGCACCAGTCTTATGCGCGTATCCGACTGCGAGACCTCGTGCAGCTGAATCCAGAATGCGAAGTCGAACGGCGCGCCGGCCTCGTCGGCCTCGATTTTTATATGTTTGGGCTCCACCCTTTCCGACATGCGCAGACGCACCGTGAAGCCCTTGACCTTGAACGAGCAGTGCTCCTCGTCGGCATGCCACTGCTCGACCTTGTCGGCCAGCGCCGGCGTGAGGTTGTCGAATCGGCTCATGGCCGCATAAATCTGCCCTGCGGGACGCAGAATCTGCTGCTGCTTCGATATGTATTCCTGCATATGGGTTCTGTCTAATCTGTTTTCGGTTGTTGTCTCAGTGTTACTCTATCTCTATCGTCCGCGACTCTCCCGCCCCGACCGTTATGCTCACCCTGACGGCATCTTCGGGCATCAGCGCGGCAATCTTCTCGGGCCACTCCACAAGACACAGGTCGCCCGAGTAGAAATACTCTTCGTACCCGAAGTCATAAGCCTCGCGTATGTCGTCTATGCGATAGAAGTCGAAGTGGAATATCCTGCGGCCGCCTTCGCCCTCGTACCGGTTCACTATGGCGAAGGTTGGGCTCGTGACCGTATCTTCGGCGCCCAGGTGAGCCACTATTTCGCGTATGAGCGTCGTTTTTCCGGCGCCCATCTGGCCGTAGAAAGCCACCACGCTGCGGCCGTCGAGCGACTCGACAATCGTCTCGGCCACATCGGGCAGGTCGTTTAACGAGTCTATATGCAATGTTTTAGCCTCCATTGTCTCAAATCATTTATTGTCGTCGAATCAGTTCTGCTTCGGTTTGAGCACGATATACGGGACAATCATCTCCTCCATCGAGATTCCGCCGTGCTGGAACGTATTTCGGTAGTATCTTATGAAGCGGTTCGCATCGTTGTTGTATACCAGAAAATCGCTGTTGTATGCGAATATGTAGCTCGAGGTCAGGTTTCCCGACGGAAGCTGCACATCTTCAGGCCGCGTAATCTCGTACACCTCGCGCGAATTGTAGGCCAGATTCCGGCCCGTCTTGTAGCGCAGGTTCGCCGAAGTCGCCCTGTCACCCGTCACGCGCACGGGATTGTCTACGCGAATTGTGCCGTGGTCCGAGGTCACTATCACCGTATGTCCGCGCTCCGAGAGCAGCTTCAGCAGCGTGTATAGCTCCGAGTGTTCGAACCACGAGCGCGTCAGCGAGCGGAACGAAGCCTCGTCTTCGGTCAGCTCGCGGATTATCTCGGTCTCGGTGCGGGCATGCGACAGGATATCCAGGAAGTTGTAGACTATGACCGAGAAATCGGCCTCGTATATCCGCTGTATGTTCTCTATCAGCTTGCGGCCGGCCTCGGGACGCACCAGTTTGTCGAATGTCATCTTGTACGAGCGGCCGTTCTGTGCCGTCTGGCGGCGCAGGAACTCCTCCTCGTACATGTTTTTGCCGCCCTCCTCGTTGTCGTTGAGCCACTTCTGGGGCATCAGCTTGTCTATTGCCAGGGGCATCAGGCCGGCGAATATTGCGTTGCGGGCATATTGCGTAGCCGTAGGCAGTATCGCGCAGTAGAAGTCGTCGACCTCCACGTCGTAGTATCCGCGCAGCAGCGGAGCTATCGAGCGCCACTGGTCGTAGCGGAAGTTGTCTATCAGCAGCAGCGTGGTTTTGGCGTGGCTGTCCGCCACGGGGAATATGCGGCTGCGCATGAGCGTGTGCGACATCACGGGCGTGTCGTCGTCGCGGCGGTTTATCCAGTTGAAGTAGTTGCGGCGCACGAATTTGCAGAATTCGCGGTTCGCTTCGTTTTTCTGATATACGAGCACCTCGCCCACGCTCGGATCGTTCGACTCCGCCAGCTCTATCTCCCAGCCCGTCAGCCGGCGGTATATTCCGCACCAGTCGGCAAACGTCGAGGCCGACTGCAGCGATGCCGATATCCGGCCGAATTCGGCGCGATAGTCGGCCGTGGTCTGTTCTGTCACCAGCTGGCGCGAGTGGACGTTTTTCTTAATCGACAGCAGCACCTGGTTCGGATTCACGGGCTTTATAAGGTAGTCGGCTATCTTCGAGCCGACGGCCTTGTCCATGATGTTCTCCTCCTCGCTTTTGGTTACCATTATTACGGGCGTGTTCGGCCTGGCCTCCTTGATTTTCGGGAGCGTCTCCAGGCCCGTCATTCCGGGCATCATCTCGTCGAGTATGACCAGGTCGTACGACCCCTCGCCTACCATGTCTATGGCGTCGTATCCGTTGTTGCAGGTGTCCACCTCGTACCCCTTGCCCTGCAGAAACAGCACATGCGGCTTCAGCAGCTCTATTTCGTCGTCAACCCAAAGTATCTTTACCATATGATGCGGTCTGCTTTTCTGTAAAACGGTCGTAGACATATATTATTGTAGGGTACGTATTTCGGCCTATCTCGTCCCTGCTCTCCGCCCTCAGCCAGGCCACGGCGTCTATACCCTCCTCCGTCTGCGGCACGGGCGTTCCCGAGGCGTACTCCATGGCATACCAGTGCGTGTGCTTCATCTCCCAGCGGCCGTTCAGCTCGTAGCAGTGGAGCGTATCGCATACATAGCTTCTCCTCTGCCCAACCTTCACGCCGGTCTCCTCCATAACCTCGCGCACGGCGCACTCCTCTATCGTTTCGCCCGCCTCGAGGTGTCCTTTCGGCAGGTCCCAGCGGCCGTTGCGGTGTATGAATAGCATCTGCCCATCATCCTTGCACACCACTCCGCCTGCGGCCTCTACCATCCTGAACTCCGCCGCGAAGCGTTCGAACAGCTCCTCTGGCTCAGGCGTTCCTACCGCCACTCTGTCCGTCTCGGCAAACATCTGCATGAGCTGCTGGCGGGTGAACCGTTCGCCTGCCCCGAGCCTCAGTACCCGTCCGTCGGTTTCGTCCGTCGGCTCGTCGGTTATCATGAAACGCTTGTCGGTAAAAAATATTGACCGTCTCATTTTTCTGATTCTTTACGCAAAATTAAGCAATCGCTTCTGTTTTCGCAACCCGACCTCAGCGCCCATCTTCGGTGCGGAACGAGAACTTCACCGCCGCCAGATAGCTGCACACGGTGCATATGGCCGACACGAGCACCTTCGATGGCGTAGGCCAGAATCCGCACGTGCGCACGAAAAACCTCATCAGAACATAGTTCAGCGCAAAAGCCGCCGCCGCGGCCGCCGCATGTCGCACCAGCTGCGTTGCCGCCGGCAGCTGCGAGCTGCGGAAAACCACGCACCGGTTCAGCAGAAAACCGACAGTGAATGTTATCGGGAATACTATTGCCAGCGCCGCAATCTCGGGCGATACGGCCATTGCGCCCACATGCACTATACGCTTGCACAGCACCGCGTGGTATGTGAAGGCATACAGCGCCGGGTCGAATATGAAATATGTCGCCGCGCCGCACAGGCCGTAGCGGAAAGTGTGCCGCGGGATGAGTCTGTCGAACGGAGCGATGTAAAAAAAGTCCGTAATGCGGATTATGGCATCGGATATTCGCATCGTCAGCGCGCCGTATATATCCACAGATTCTCATACGAGCTGCTGCGCATGAACTCCTCGCATCTCTGCCGCGAGTCGTCCGATGTCAACGCCACCATATACTTGGGCCCGTATGCGAATGCCGCGCACTGCTCTGCGCCTTCGGCTCTTGCCGAGGCCACGGCCCGCAGTGCATTTTCGGGCGTCGAGAATACGCCCAGCACCACATAGCTGCGACCGCTCGAGAGTCTGTTTACCTCGTCTGCCGGCAGGCTCTGCTGCGGCTTTGCGGGGCGCACATCCTCGCCGTCTTCGCTCACTCCTTCCGACGGCTCCCGAACCTCAGCGGCCGCTGCTTCACGGGCCTCTTCCGTCCCGGCCTCAGCCGCCGGCGCCGTGCTCTCCGCAGCGCCGCCTCTGACCGGTTCCGCCGCATCCAACAGACGCGACGCTCCGGCCACCAACCCCGGCGTTCTGTCGAACACCCCCGAGCGGAACAGCAGCACGCCGGCGCCTACCGCAAGCGCGGCAATCACCGGCGCAATCAGCACATAGAGCCATATTCCGCCCCCGCTTCTGCGCCTCAGCACCGCCTCGCCGCGTCCGGCAGGGTTGAGCATTCTGTCGAAAGCCTCGTCCATTGCGAAGCTCTTCCTATCGAGACTTCCCACGCCTTCGATTTTCAGCGTGCGGCCGTCGAAGCACTTCGAGCGCCAGTGTTCATATATCTCGGCGGCACGTACGCCGTCACCGTCGCAATACTCCGCCAGCACATCCGCTATCGAGCGTCCGCGCTGCTGCGAGGTGAACTCCACGCTCTTGTACGAGCGGCGTATCCGCCGCGAAGAGACTCTTTCGGCGGCATGCGGCTCGACATACAGCGAACCCGTGCCCGGAAGATGCACCGCACCCTCTATCGCAAGCACGTCGCCTATAATTTTGTTTACCTCTCCTACCATCTCTTCCTTCTGCTCTTTTTAGCCGGTGCGGCACACCTGGCCGCACTCTCCTGCGCGGGCTGCGCCTCTGCCGCCGGTCGGCGCACGGCACGCACTATGAACCATATTCCGGCTATGATGAATGGCACCGACAGCAGCTGCCCCATGTCGAGCAGCATTCCCTCCTCGAATGCCTCCTGGCGCTCCTTGATGAACTCGAGAAAGAACCGCGTGAGGAACACGCCCGTCAGACCCGTACCGAACAGCAGCCCGGGGCGGCGGCGTCCTGCGTCGTGGCGGTAGTACATCACGCACAAGACCACGAATGTGGCCAGATAGCATATCGCCTCGTATATCTGCGTTGGATGCTGCACCGGAACAGCCTCGGGCGGCATGTTGCGGTACAGGCGCATGAAGCGGAAACCCCACGGCACCGACGTCTGCGCACCCACAATTTCCGAGTTGAACAGGTTGCCCATTCGCACTATCGCGCCTCCGATGCCCACCGGAATCATTATTCTGTCCAGCGACCACACATATGGCATCCCGTTCTTTCGCGAGAAGAGCCACAGGCCTATCAGCAGTCCCACGGCGGCGCCGTGGCTCGCCATTCCGCCGTTGCGTATGCCGGTTATTATCGCTATCGGGTCGCTCAGATACTCGGCAGGCTCGTAGAAGAGGCAGTGGCCCACGCGCGCGCCTATGATAGTTGCGAGCGTGCCGTATACGAATATCGAGTCGGCGAGTTTCGGGGAGAGCGCCTCGCGGCGGCAGAAGTCCGCAAAGAACCATCCGCCTATCAGTATCGCCAGCGCCCACATTACTCCGTAGTAGCGTATGTCGGCGCCGAACAGCGTGAAGAATACCGGATCGAAGTTCCAGTCTATGTAAAGCAATCCGTTGCTCATCGTTCAGGTTCTATTTAACGTCGCGCAGGGCCACCTTTGGCAGCGTGAACGAGAATGTTGTACCCACTCCCAGCTCGCTGCGCACCGATATCTTCTCGCCGTGGCCCTCGATTATGTGCTTGACTATCGCCAGGCCCAGACCCGTACCGCCCTGCTCGCGCGAGCGGCTCTTGTCTGTGCGGTAGAACCGCTCGAATATGCGCGGCATGTCCTCGCGCGCTATGCCCACACCGTTGTCGCTCACCTCGATGAGTATTCGGTCGAGCATGTCGCGGAATTTTATGCGCGTCACGCCGTTTTCGTGGCCGTATCGAATCGAGTTGTTTATCAGATTGACGAACACCTGTCCGATATAGTGCTTGTCGGCCAACACCCAGAACGGCGAGGGCAGGTTGTCCGAGCCCTTGACCATAATCGTTATGTTTCGCCGCGAGGCCTCTATCTCCATCTGGTCGGCTATCTCCTTGGTCAGGGCCACTATGTCGAACTGCTCGCGGCGCATGCCGAGCATTCCGCTCTCGAGTTTCGATATCGTGTCCAGGTCGCTGACTATGTTTATCAGCCGGTCTATGCTCTTCTCGGCGCGCTCCAGATACTTGCGGTTTATCAGTTCATCCTCCAGGCCGCCGTCCAGCAGCGTCGATATATACCCCTGAATGTTGAATATCGGGGTCTTGAGCTCGTGCGCCACATTTCCCAGATACTGCTTGCGGAACATCTCCGTCTCCTTCAGGCGCGCAATCTCCTTGTCGTTGGTCTCGGCCCATGCGGCCAGCTCGCCCGACATGTTCTCGACATGCTTGTCCTTGAGCTCGCTGAGAATCTCGCCCGTATGGACATTGCGCGAGAGGACTATCGAATATATCGGCTTGAGTTTGTAGGCTACATACTTGCGTATGATGAACAGAGCCGCCAGAGCTATCACGGCAAATACTCCCGCCGACGTGCACAGCACGGCCACCCACTCCCGGCCCGACCATGCCATCGCTCCGGCCACTGCCGCAGCTGCCAGCGCGGCTATAAGCAGCGAAGCCGCCTCCTTGGTTTTGATATTCATAAAAAACGCTCCTTTTTTTAGTTTGTTTCTACCGTTTAACGCCTGTAGCTCTCCATCAGCCGGGCTATGTACTTGCCCACGATGTCGAATTCGAGGTTCACCTTCGTGCCGACCTTTATGGCATTGAAGTTCGTATTCTCATATGTATAAGGTATTATCGCCACGCGAAACTCCCCCTCTTTCGAGTCGCATACCGTCAGACTCACTCCGTTCACGGCCACCGAGCCCTTCTCCACGGTGCAGAGTCCCCCGCCCTGGGGCTGGTAGCGGAATTTGAAGTACCAGCTTCCGTCGGCATCCTCCACCTCCACGCACTCGGCCGTCTGGTCGACATGACCCTGAACTATGTGGCCGTCCAGAAGCGCGTCGGGCTTCATCGAACGCTCGATGTTGACCCTGTCTCCCACCTTCAGCTCACCGAGATTGCTTCGCATGAGCGTCTCGTGCATGGCCGTTACCGTATAGGTGTCGCCGGCTATGTCCACCACGGTCAGACATACGCCGTTATGCGATATGCTCTGGTCTATCTTCAGCTCGCCGCAGATGTCTGTCCGCAGCGTAAAATCCCGGTTGCCGCGCCAGTTTTTGACTGCCACGACCTCGGCGGTTCTCTCAACAATACCCGAAAACATAATCCTTATTTGTTAATCAATATTTTGCCTGCGACCTTGTACAGCTCATCTATATCCTTCTTTTTCAGCAATATATCGTCAAACCTCTCGCTGTCGGCCGCCACCAGCCGCAATGTCTTGCCGTCCGTACACATGCGAACGATACGCAAAGTTACGATTTTTCGGCTCACAATGACATACTCGAAGCCGGGAATAATCGACTCGGCATCCGTTTTTTTCAGCAGCACGATGCTTCCGGCCGGTATCGACGGTGCCATGGCCGTCGAATCGACTCTCATGGCGAAGTCGCACTCCACACCCGGCACCATGATTTCCGAGTCCGGCTTCAGCTTGTCGCGCGCAGTTATGGAGCTCTCGGCATCCTCGCGGTAGAACGGCACCGCCCCTGCTGCATCCGCACCGCGCGAAATCATCGTTCCCTCGCCCGTCAGCAGCCAGAGCTTGTCGATGTCCGGAAAGTGCTTGACTATACGCGCGGCCAGGTCGCGCGAAATACCGTTGTTTCCGCGCTTTATCTGATACAGATTTTCGCCGCGCAAGAGCCCGATATGTTTTGCAAACCCGTTCACGGTCATGTTCGAACGGCGTATTACGCTCTCGAGCCTCTCCCAATTATTATCATCCAATCGTCGCATAATTCATTTTTTTTTTGCATCTTTGCACCACGGTCCCGTAGTTCAATGGATAGAATTTAAGATTCCGGTTCTTACGATGAAGGTTCGAATCCTTTCGGGACTACTCCAGGCGGCAAAGTCCGCCTTTTTTCATTGCCGAGCTATCCTTGTCCTGTGCCGCCCGCATTGCATGCAACATTTGGACAAATATAATAACAAATTCTGACATTGCAATAATATATACGGTCCAACCATTCATTTCTTGCAATAAAAATGCGGGAATCCTGCCCGAGGCCGAACTCCCGCCATTGTTTCGTATCGTCTATTATTTTACGCCTCGCTCTCCGGCACGTGCTTATATCGGAACACGAGCATGAACACCGTAGCCACCGCGAACGAGTAACCCGCGAAGAGCAGCCACGAGTGCGACCAGCCCTCGACCATCGCCGCCGTACCCTGCGGCTGCGTGTAGACGAAGCGGTCGACGACGGCCTGCGCACCCAGCGTGCCGATAGTCGCGCCGATGCCGTTGGTCATTATCATGAAGAGGCCCTGCGCCGACGAGCGGATGTTGGTATCCGTCTCGCGGTTCACGAACAGCGAACCCGACACGTTGAAGAAGTCGAACGCCACGCCGTAGACGATCATCGAGAGGATGAACATCCACACCCCGCCGCCGGGATTTCCCAGTCCGAACAGTCCGAATCGCAGCACCCAGGCGAACATCGACATCAGCATCACGCGCTTGATGCCGAACCGCTTCAGGCAGAACGGTATGAGCAGTATGCAGAGCGTCTCCGAGAGCTGCGAAAGCGAAATGAGCGCATTGGCGTGGTTGGCGCCGAATGTTCCGGCATACTCCGGAATCTCGCGGAACGAGGTGATGAATGGGTTTGCGAATCCGTTGGTTATCTGGAGCGATACGCCCAGCAGCATCGAGAATATGAAGAACAGGGCCATCTTCTTCTGTTTGAAGAGCGCGAATGCGCGCAGACCCAACGCCTCGGTGAGGCTCTTCTTGCCGGCTGCGGCCGCGCTCACGGGGCACTCGGGCAGCGTCATGGCATAGAATCCCAGAATCAGGCCTATGGTCGCACACTGGAAGAACTGCATGTAAGTGGTCTGGAAGCCGGTAACGTCGCACAGCAGCATTGCGCAGATGAAGCCCACCGTACCCCACACGCGAATCGGCGGAAAGGCCTTGACGGTGTCCAGCCCGGCCTTCTCCAGAACGGAGTATGCCACCGAGTTCGACAGCGCTATGGTCGGCATGTAGAATGCCACGCTGAGCGTGTAAAGCGTAAAGAGCGTGGTGAATCCTACGCCCGCACCGGTCGATGCGGCATAGTATCCGGCGGCACCCATGAATATCGCCGCAAGAGCGTGGCAGAAGCCCAGCAGACGCTGCGCCGGCACCCAGCGGTCGGCGATGATGCCCATGATTGCGGGCATGAAGAGCGAGACTATGCCCTGCACGGCATAGAACAGACCGATTCGCGAAGCCAAGTCGACGCTCACAAGATATGAACCCATTGAAGTCAGATACGAACCCCAGACTGCATACTGGAGAAAGTTCATGACCACCAGACGAAGTTTTACACCCATAATGTTTGAAAAGTTAGTCGTTAAAGGTTGCCGCCGCAGCGGAAAACGAACAAAATTAAAAAAAATTTCGAAAATTTCTTTGCATTTGAAAAATATTGTTCTACTTTTGCATCACCAAAAGGACATTGAGCTATGGTGTAATGGTAACACAACAGATTCTGGTCCTGTTATTCTTGGTTCGAATCCAGGTAGCTCAACTCGAAGCGGCGCTTTTAAGTGCCGCTTTTTTCGTTGCGAATATGCAAGAATCGCATCGGCCTCCCTTCTAAAATCTTTCGGAATGACCGTTGCGGAGGGCCGGCGCGGCTTGATGACTTTTGAAAAGAATTATGACTTTCGGGGTGGAGCGAAAGCCCTGCCCGCTGCGGAATTGTTATATGATATATAAAGATATATAAGAATATGGAAACAGCGAAAAAAATGCGCGGTGGTCGCCGCGAGGGTGCCGGTCGCAAGCCCAAAGACAACAGGACGCAGACGGTTGCATTTTCCATCTCGCCAGAACTGCTGGCGCGGATTATCGAGTCGGCAAAAGAGCGCGGAATCTCACGCAGCCAATTGATTGTCGAGGCTATTGAAATATATCTTCGATAAATGAAAAGGACGGCAAAGGAAATAAAAAGAGCGCCCGAATCGGGTGCCCTTTCGAGAGTGTTGCCCGCCATCGCGGGAATATCCGAGTCTCGCCAATGTCGATGCGTGCTGCGGGGTGCAGCCGCTAAAAATTGACGAATCCGTGCAAGCATAAAAAGAGATCCGCCGCCCTGAGGGCGGCGGATTTTCTACTCTTTCCGAAGCTCGCGGATTACTCCTCGCTCTTCTCTGCAGCTGCCTCCTCGGCGGGTGCCTCAGCTGCAGCCTCTGCCTTCTTGGTGCTCTTCTTGGCAGCCTTCTTGGGTGCCTCCATAGCAGCCTTGAGCTCGGCCAGGCCGGCGATATCGCCCAGCGTGGTCTTCTCTACGGCAGCGTTGATCTTCTTGACCGACGACTTGGTAGCCTCGGCAGCTGCGCGGCGCTCGGCGCGCTCAGCCTTCTCCTCGGCGCGCTTGCTCTCCTCGTGCAGACGTGCGTGCGAGAGAGTGATGCGCTTGGTCGAACGGGCGAACTCGAGCACCTTGAAGTCGAGCTTGTCGCCCACCTTCGGGGTCGTGCCGTCCTCCTTGGTCATGTGACGTGCGGGGCAGAAGCCCTCGATGTTATCGCCCAGAGCCACTACGCAGCCCTTGTCGGTAATCTCGGTAACGGTACCCTCGTGAACGGTGTCGGCAGCATACTTGCTCTCGATACCTGCCCAGGGGTTCTCCTCGAGCTGCTTGTGACCCAGCGACAGACGGCGGTTCTCCTTGTCTATCTCCAGCACTACAACCTCGATGGGTGCGCCGATCTGGGTGAACTCGCCCGGATGCTTAACCTTCTTGGTCCAGCTCAGGTCGGAGATGTGGATAAGGCCGTCGATGCCCTCCTCGATCTCGACGAAGATGCCGAAGTTGGTGAAGTTGCGAACCTTGGCGGTGCACTTCGAGCCTACGGGATAGCGCGACTCGATATCGCCCCACGGGTCGGGAGTGAGCTGCTTGATGCCGAGCGACATCTTGCGCTCGTCGCGGTCGAGCGTCAGAATCTTGGCCTCGACCTCGTCGCCCACCTTCATGAACTCCTGAGCCGAACGCAGGTGCTGGCTCCACGACATCTCCGACACGTGAATCAGACCCTCGACACCCGGAGCGATCTCGACGAATGCGCCGTAGTCGGCCATAACGACAACCTTGCCCTTGACAGTGTCGCCGACCTTGAGCGAAGCGTCAAGCGCCTCCCACGGATGGGGAGTGAGCTGCTTGAGACCCAGCGCGATGCGCTTCTTGGCCTCGTCGAAGTCGAGAATCACAACGTTGAGCTTCTGGTCGAGAGCCACAACCTCCTCGGGACGGCTCACGCGGCCCCACGACAGGTCGGTGATGTGGATAAGACCATCGACACCGCCCAGGTCGATAAATACGCCGTAAGAGGTGATATTCTTGACCGTGCCTTCGAGAATCTGACCCTTTTCGAGCTGCGACATGATGACCTGCTTCTGAGCCTCGAGCTCTGCCTCGATGAGCGCCTTGTGCGAAACCACCACGTTGCGGAACTCCTGGTTGATTTTGACAACCTTGAACTCCATGGTCTTGTCGACATATACGTCGTAGTCGCGGATGGGCTTCACGTCGATCTGCGAACCGGGCAGGAAGGCCTCGATGCCGAACACGTCGACAATCATACCGCCCTTGGTGCGGCACTTCACATAACCCTGGATAATCTCGTCGTTGTTCATAGCCTCGTTCACGCGGTCCCACGACTTGAGCTGGCGAGCCTTCTTGTGCGAGAGCAGCAGGCGGCCGCCCTTGTCCTCTACGGACTCGACATAAACCTCCACCTTGTCGCCTACGGCCAGAGCCTGGTTGTAGCGGAACTCGGTTGCGGGGATAACGCCCTCGCTCTTGTAGCCGATGTTGACAACGACCTCGCGCTTGTCGACGGCCGTAACCGTACCCTCGACAACCTCGCCTAC
The DNA here is from genome assembly GCA_022511345.1 of Alistipes sp. Taxonomy (GTDB): domain Bacteria; phylum Bacteroidota; class Bacteroidia; order Bacteroidales; family Rikenellaceae; genus Alistipes. The sequence continues at coordinate 2,305 of JAFLRR010000005.1, read as the reverse complement.
TGCGATGTTCGAGAGAGTCTTGTCATAATCCTCGCTGATCTGCTCCTTGCTGCGGTCGTAGAGGTTGGATTCGTTTTCAAAAGAATTCCAGTCGAAATTCTCGTTTGCAACAATTTTGTTTTCTTCCATTTGCGGAAAATTTTGCGATTCAATCGCCCGTTAAAAAATTAATAATTAGGTTTCATTGGCCATTCGCGTACGCACCTCGCGCGCGAAAAGCGCACAAATATACGAAAATAAATCGAATCGGCAATCGACCGAATGACAAATCAGAAATTTTTCCGCTCTTTTCCACCGCAGGCGCAACGCCTTTTTTTACGGCCGGCGCAAATATCGGCACGCACTAAAAGTCGTACGGCTGAATCAAATGCGCATATTCGCTCCAATTTTCAGCAGCCTTGTATGCCTCGACCGATTCCCGCGGCACATATATGGCTGTTAAGTTTTCAAGTATTTTATATCCATTATCGTCATATTTGAAAACATCACTGTCAAGTGTCGGCGGTGTAGCAGCCTTGCAATATACGCTTGTCAGACTGCGGCAATCACGGAATGCAGAACCTCCAATCTTCGTAACGCTGTCGGGAATAGTTACGCTTGTCAGATTGCTGCAATATTCGAATGCACCCCATCCAATCATCGTAACGCTGTTGCCGATAGTTACGCTTGTCAGACTGCTGCAAGAATCGAATGCATGAAGTCCAATCTCCGTTACGCTGTCGGGAATAGTTACGCTTGTCAGACTGCGGCAATAACCGAATGCATACAATCCAATCGTCGTTACGCTGTCGGGAATAGTTACGCTTGTCAGACTCGTGCAATTAGAGAATGCATCCGTTCCAATCGTCGTAACGCCATTGGGAATAGTTACGCTTGTCAGACTGCTGCAATAACCGAATGCATCCGTTCCAATCTCCGTTACGCTGTCGGGTATAGTATATTCAGTTAATCCGGCAGGAGCAAATGAAATAAGCACACCATCGACAATCCAACATCTGTTATCTTCCGATGCAAATTTGCCATAAAAGGCTTCCAGACTGCTACAACCTTTGAATGCCAACAATCCAATTTCCGTAACGCTGTCGAGCATTGTTACGCTTGTCAGACTGATGCAAAAAGCGAATGCATAACGACCAATCGTCGTCACGTTTTCGGGAATAGTTACGCTTGTCAGACTGCTGCAATGACCGAATGCAGACTCTCCAATCGTCGTTACGCTGTCGGGTATAGTATATTCAGTTAATCCGGCAGGAGCAAATGAAGTAAGCACACCATCGACAATCAAACATCTGTTGTCAGCCGATGCAAATTTGCCATAAAAGGCTGTCAGACTGCTGCAACGACCGAATGCAAAATTTTCAATCGTCGTAACGCTGTCGGGAATAGTTACGCTTGTCAGACTGCTGCACACAGCGAATGCACTATCTCCAATCTCCGTCACGCTGTCGGGAATAGTTACGCTTGTCAGACTGCGGCAATTAGCGAATGCATACCATCCAATCGTCGTAACGGGAGCGCTGAATTTGATAACACCTTTGCCATCCTCGTAGGTGTTGCTCAGAATCTCGGCTCCTCCGAAATTCGCTTCAAACGGCTCTACAATATTTCCGTCGGTCGATGTGTACCAAATCTCATTGCCCGGGATTTTTGGGCCTTGTCCCCCGGGACCCTCGTCCTTACTGCAGCCGGCTGCAATCAGCGCCGCAAACAATGAAATGAATAACAGTTTTTTCATAAACACGCAAAAAATTGTTTAATTGGTTAATAAATTGTTCGCAATCGAACAACAAAAAACGCGGACTAAATCTTTTATTCGCTCTCTGAGGTCTTAGACTACCTTTGCTGCTAAATATCAGAATAAAGCCCACGTCGAAATGACGTGAACGATTAACTTAATTTTCAGCAGCTTCGAGAAAGTGTCTAAGTTTCAGAGAAGCAAAAATTTCAAGCTAACGCTTTTTATTGTCTCATGTCGCGCCCCGCCCGCGGAGCGCATGACAAATGTAGAAATAAATTTCTGTTCCGCAAAATCAAAAAGAGACGGCCCGCCCAAAATTGTCGGCGCTGCACAGCAGCGCTGCAATTGCTAATTGCTAATTGTTAATTGCTAATTTTTGTCTTTGCAACAAAGACAAAAAAAGGTCCACCCGCATATTCGTCCTATGCAGGCAGACCTGGGGCTGCTGGTATCGATACGTTACGCTCAAAACACGTCTTCTCGCGGCAGCTGTTTCTTAAGCAGCGGCTACACTATTCCCCGACTTCACCAAGCCTCGCGGCTTCCGTTCACCGAAAGGCAGGCAGG
>JAFLRR010000004.1 GCA_022511345.1 Alistipes sp. | reverse complement strand
AGAGTTTCAGATACTCGTATGTCCGCTTGCCGTTGTGGTAGATGTCGAGATAGAGACTTTTGTTTCCGTTGCTCAACTGCTTCATCCGGAGCCTTACCGGCTCTTTTGCCTTTACCTGTTTCTTCGCGCGTGCCATAGGGGAAAGATTTTATCGTTATCGTCTGTGCAAAGGTAGCAAGAATAATCGAATATGAGAAACAAACAAGAAACAAAATATAGTCAATAAAACTCCAAACAAACGAAACTAATGAAGCTAAATGAAACCACTTTTGTTACTTTACTTTACTCTAAATCAGTAAAGTAAAGTGTAAAGCGCCTTGATATATAGAGGCTTATAAAAGCACACCATAATAATCTACCATGTTTTTGTATTTAAACCGATAAATTTTACAACAAACAGATAACCAAATACCTTATTAATATGGCGACAAATATTAATGTAAATAAGCAGACTGTTTTACAGCTTCTTACAGGTGGACAAGACGTCCCGTTCGTAATACCGGAATATCAGAGACCGTATTCATGGTCCGATGATGAGATTGTCACATTATTTGAAGATCTTTGGGAGTTCTCCATTGAGCGCACTCAGTCGAATGATGCAAAAAATTATTTTTTGGGATGCATCGTGTCATATGAGGAAAATGGCGAGAGGCAAATTATCGATGGACAGCAGCGAATAACATCGCTTTTTCTTCTCCTGAGAGCTGTTTTCTCCATGTTGGAAAAAGAGGAAAACAAAACGGACGAGATCTCGAATTTCATTTCGAAAATCAAACCGGCGCTTTGGAAAGAGAATGAAATGACCGGAAAAGAAGACCGTACTAAAATATTGCTTCGCTCTGAAGTGGTGAGCGATTCGGGCAATGAAATATTGCGTAAAATTTTGGAGACAGGAGAAACCGATTCCAAAAGCAGAGACAATTATTCGAAGAACTATAACAAGTTTATTGAACTGTATTCGGAAAAATCGAGAACCAGCCCGAACCAGATATATTATTTTGTATTGGCTCTGCTGAATTATTCCATACTGCTGCCTATTACAGCCGATAATCAGGAAACGGCTCTTACCATATTCAATACGTTAAATAACAGAGGGTTGCCTCTTTCCGATGCCGATATATTCAAGTCGTATATTTATAAGACCTTGGACGAATCCGGCAAAAAGTCATTTATCCAGAAATGGAAGAAACTTGAAGCGGACTCGGAACGCGTGAACGAAGATATACAGTCGCTTTTCTATTATCACATGTTTTATTTGCGAGCCAAAGAAAAAGATGACAAATCGACTACTCCGGGTGTTAGAAAATACTATCTCGACAAGACTAAAAAGCGACTTTCTGTAGATATCATCGACAGTTTGGAAGAAAATCTCCATCTATGGGCGGTGGTAAATTGCCGGACTCCTTTGGAAAGCGAGCCTTGGAGTCATAATATGGATATATGCAAAATACTTGATTGCCTGTCGTCATATACAAATGAATTTTGGAAATATCCGGTGTCGATATTTTATATGGAACACAAGAGCAAGACTGATTTTGAGCCGATGTTTCTGAAGTTCTTGAGAAAGCTCTACGTCATGCTGCTCACTCGCTATTTAGAGATTCCGACTATAAATGCGGTTAAGTCTGATATATTGAAACTTGATGTGCAAATTATCGATAATATTCATCCGGAGTTCTATGCCGGGTTTGAAGAGAAAAAACTTGACAACGAGGATGCGATAAAAGCAGAAAAAAACAGAACGGATAATCTCATCATAGCACCTCATAAGAATATGGTGAGAATGCTGCTGAAGCTGCTTGCATATGAAGATGTGGACCAAACCGAATTATTGCCAGCATATTGGGAGATAGAGCATATTTTCCCGCAATCCTGGGATTCTAAATATTACTCTTTGGATCAAGACGAAGCCAATGAGAAATTAGAACATATTGGTAATAAACTGCCGCTCGAGAAAAAGCTGAATATATCGGCAAGCAACAATTATTTCAGTAAAAAGAAAAATAAATATACAGAATCCGATATTTCTATCAGCAAAAAACTCGGCAGCTCAACTATTGAAGAGTGGTATCTCGATGATATACAGTCGAATGATGTTAGAATATGCAACCAGGTTAAGAGTGTGTTCAAACGTTGGATTGAAGAGTATGGACCAATATGCGAAGACCCTAAAAAAGAGTTAACGGCGGAACAGCTTGCAATGATAGAACAACTGAGGGCTCAAGGTATTCCAATAAGCATTAATTATTAGGGAAATTAGACAAACAAATCCAAAATAACACCCATAGAACGGCCCTGAGAACAAGCACGCCAGCCTCTCCCGACCGACGAACAAGCGCCCGGACAAACAAATTAAATCCCTGCTAATCTCATTGATTAACAGGGATTTAATAGTTAAAATGTGCTTAAAACCGCACTAATACTCTTCCTCGTTAAAGAAGAAATCGTCTTTAGAGGGGTAGTCGGGCCAGATGTCTTCGATAGATTCGTAGATATCTCCTTCATCCTCTATCTCCTGCAGATTCTCGAGAACTTCGAGCGGCGCGCCCGAACGAACGGCGTAGTCGATGAGCTCCTCCTTCGTTGCGGGCCATGGTGCATCTTCAAGTTTTGATGCGAGTTCAAGCGTCCAATACATAGTTTCTAATGGCTTTTTAAGTTCTGACAATCCGTTAATTGCGTTGCACTTTGCTTCGCTTGGGGGCGGGCTGTCACGGTGCAAATATATATAAAAAAACATAAAAGCAAACATTATCCGCTGAAAGATAACATTCGCTTTCGTCTCCCGAGCCTTCAGCCCCTTGCGGCTACTCCGCCTGCCATGGCCTCCAGGCTGACTTCAGGCCGCAGAGTCACCGTTTTGCAGATTTTTGGGATTCGCGCCTCGCTGCCATGTGCAGCCTGCGATTCATCGCCTGCGGGCCCGACCTTCAGTCCTTTGCTGCGACTACGGTCTCCAGACTCTCTCCTCTACGCCGAGAGCCGCGCCGCAGGCACGTCCCAGAACATAGAAATAGTCCGACAGACGGTTCAGATAGGTGCACGCCTCGGCCCGAATGTCATACCTGGCCGCCGCGCGCACTGCGGCCCGTTCGGCCCTGCGGCACACCGTGCGGCATACATGACACAGCGATACCGCCTCGCATCCTCCGGGCAGCGTGAAGTGCTGCAGCTGCGGCAGTGCTGCCTGCATGCTGTCTATGCGCTCCTCAAGCCTGCGGATGCTGTCGTCCGGCAGCTGCGGGACCTCGGCGGCTCCAGCTGCGAGCAGCGCTTCGACATACATCAAGTCGCTGCTTATGCGCTCTATGTCGCCTGCGAACTCCTTCAGCCGCTCATCGTCGCGCATTTTGTCGCCGAGCAGCGCCGTGAATGCCCCCAGCTCGTCGGTTGCGCCGTATGCCTCAACGCGCTCGTCGAACTTGTCCACGCGATTGCCGTCGCAGAGCGCCGTGGAGCCTTTGTCGCCCGTTTTGGTGTATAGCTTCATAATGTGAAGTGTTGCTTTGGAAGATGGTTGTTGAATATCAGCAGGTATCCGCGGTTGTCGACCGATGTTCCTGCGTGCGAGGCTATTATTTCGCGGCAGGCGCATTCTCTCTCTCGGTTCATGTACGGAGCCATTATGGCGAGCGTGGCGCCGCACTGGCGTGCTGTGGTGACATACTCTCCGAATGCCTCCGGTTCTACGCTCTGCGGTACGACCATCAAATCTGCCGCACATGGGCGGAGATACGAAATCTCGCGATAACCGCAGTGCACGCACAGATTCACCAACTGCAAGGCTCGCTTTCTCGGAATCCTCTGCTCGAGCAGCGCGCCGTATACTATTGTCGTGTAGTAGATGTCGTCGGTCAGAAAACCGGGGCGCATGAACACCTGCCGCACAATCGTGTATACGAACGGCGAATGCACTCCGTGTCCGCGGAAGTGCCGCGCCCGCGAAAGCCGCTGCGGCAGCCGGCTCAGACCGTAAAGCCGTTGCTTTATGTTACGTCCCGTGATTTTCATTCTTGAGCGGTTTTTGCGGCCGCAGCTGCCGCTGCCGCCTGCATACCGGCCAGCCTGCCGGTCGAGAATGCAATCTGCAGATTGTATCCTCCCGTGTCGGCATCTATGTCCAGCACCTCGCCTGCGAAGTACAGTCCCCTGATTTTCAGCGATTCGAGTGTTTCGGGATTCACCTCGTCGCATCGCACGCCGCCCGCCGTGACCACGGCATACTCGAACGGCGCATAGTCCGTCACGGGGAATGTCATTCCCTTCAGCACGGTTATCAGACGCTCTATTTCGGTCTGCGAAACCTTTCCCACGTAGAGCCGCGAGTGAACATCCAGCTCCCGCGCCAGCGGGAATGTCAGCTGCTTTGGCACGAGCTTTCGCAGCAGCTCCGAGAAGAACTCTTCGGGCGCCATCTCTGCAATCTCGCGCTTTATCCTCTCGTGCAGCATCTCGTGCGTGAGCGCAGGCTTGATGTCGAGCGTCATCTTCACGCTGCGGCCGTCTATGAGCGCATCCACGGCGTCGCGGCTCATTCTCAGCGTTGCCGCGCCCTCTATTCCGCGCGACGAGAAACCTACCTCGCCGAACTCCTCGCGCACGGGCTGGTTGTCTACATAGAGTGTTGCGCGTACGTTTTTGAGCAGCAGTCCGTCGAGAAACTTTCGCTGCGGGTGCGATGTGACCAGCGGCGTGAGCGACGGTCTGACCGGCTCGATGGTGTGTCCTGCGTCGGCTGCAAAGAGATATCCGTCGCCTGTCGAGCCGGTAGCGGGGTAGGACATGCCACCCGTTGCCACTATTATCCTGTCGGCCTCGGCGCGGCGCGGAAATCCGTGTCTGTTTACGAAATCCACTCCGAGCACTCTGCCGCACAGCGTCACTATCCTCGTCACACGCGAGCGGTATGCGAACTCCACACCGAAATCCTTGCAGTATCCCTCCAGCGCATTGGATATGTCCCAGGCCTTGCCGCTTGCGGGGAATACTCTCTCTCCGCGCTCCACCACCAGCTTTACACCCTGCCGTTCGAAGAATCGCATCACCGCGCGGTTGTCGAACTTGGCGAACGGCCCCTTCATGAATTCGGCGTTCGCGCGTATGTGCGATGCGAACTCTTCGGGCGGTCGTGCGTTTGTCAGATTGCACCGGCCCTTTCCCGTTATGCGTATTTTGCGGCCTGCGCGCTCCGTCTTCTCTATCAGGAGCACCTTCATTCCGCTTCTTGCAGCCGTGCCTGCTGCCATCATGCCGGCCGCGCCGGCGCCTATGACTATTATGTCGTACACTTCAGTATCAGCTTTGTGACAAAGTTACTAATAAAAAAACTATTTTCCTGCACCGCTCCGCTCCTCCGCGTCTCGGCTCTCCGCACTCCGGTTGTCGGCTCCGCCGGCTCTCTGCATCCCTTCCGGCACTGTTCGCCGCCGGCATCCCGACCTGCACTGCGTCCTGCCGCAGCCCGCAGCTATCGCACCTGCGTTATGCCGCCCTCCTCGACCGTGAAGAGGGCATACTCTCCGCAGGCCTTGTCGAGCAGCGCTTCCAGACGCGCGCGGTTGCAGTCGGTTATGAATATTCGGCCGAACCGCTCGTCGGACACCAGCTTCAGCAGCCGCTCCACGCGTCCCGTGTCGAGCTTGTCGAACAGGTCGTCGAGCAGCAGCAGGGGCTTCTCGCCGCGCTCCTCGGTCACTATCGTGCACTGGGCCAGCTTCAGTGCCGCAAGAAAAGACTTCTGCTGTCCCTGCGAGCCGTATTTCCGCAGCGGATATCCTCCGATTTTCAGCAGCAGGTCGTCGCGGTGCACTCCCGCTGTTGTGAAACGGTTTATCATGTCTCGCTCGCGCGAAGCCTTCAGCAGCTCGGCCATTGGTCTCTCATCGAGCTCCGAGCGGTATGTCAGCTCCACGCTCTCGCGGTCGTCGGATATGGCGCGGTAACACTCGGCCACCACCGGCTGCAGCCGCTCGACATATCGGCTGCGCATCTGGTGTATCACCATTCCGTGGGCTGCAAGCTGCTCGTCGTAGACCGCGAGCATCGTTTCGTCCGACGATATTTTCAGCAGTTTGTTTCTCTCGGCCAGCACGGCGTTGTAGCGCATCACGGCGCGCAGATATGTGCGGTCGAGCTGCGATATGAATGCGTTGAGGTATCGTCGGCGCTCGTCGGCCGCGTCGCTTATGAGGGCCGTGTCTGCCGGCGATACCATCACTGCCGGAATCAGACCCACGTGGTCGGAGAGTCTCTCGTACTCTTTGCCGTTGCGTTTGAGGGTTTTGCCCGTTCGTCGCGAGAAGGAGCACACTATGCTCTCCGAGGCGCCTGCGTCGGTCGAGTATGCGCCGTCGAGCATGAAGAACTCCTCGCCGTGCCGCACGCACTGTCCGTCGGTCAGCGACATCGACGACTTTGTCATCGACAGGTAGTATACCGCATCGAGCACATTTGTCTTGCCGGCTCCGTTTTCGCCCACGAAGCAGTTTATGCGCTCCTTCAGGTCGAGCGAGGCGTCGGCCAGATTCTTGAAGTTCAGTATGGCGAGTTTTCGCAGATACATCGCACCTTCGGGTGAGTTTTCAGCGCGAAGATAGTCAAAACAATTTACAAATCGGCCTTCCGCTGTCGATTTTTGCGCCTTCGGATTGTTCTTTGAGATTTCTTTTGTATATTTGCGCGATAATACGCTTTGTAAAATTAAAAATTCATACAATCTATGGCAAACGAAAAAGTTCTGAAACCCGAAGAGGAGGCTCTGGGTTCGGCAATGAGCAAAACGGAGTTGTTCTTCGAGGAGAACTCGTCGAAAGTTGTGTACGCGCTTGCGGCGCTGCTGGTGATAGCCGCTGCGGCATTCGGTTACAAGAAGCTGGTCTCGGAGCCCCGTGCCGACAAGGCGTCGGCGATGATTGCCGAGGCTCAGTACCGTTTCGAGAGCGCCACGCCCGACTACGAACTGGCTCTCTACGGCGATGAGAACGGCGCAGGCTTCGACGAAGTCGCTGCAACTTACGGTTCGACCCCCGCAGGAAACCTCGCCATGCACTATGCCGGCATCTGTGCTCTGCATCTTGGCGACCTCGACAAGGCGCAGATGTATCTGTCGAAATTCAAGGCTGTCAAGGGCATCCCTGGCGCGGTAATCAATGCGCAGAACTACGGCCTGCAGGGCGATATCGCAGTCGACAAGGGCGACTACCGCAAGGCAGTCAAGTTCTTCGACAAGGCTGTCGCTGCCGCCGACAACAACTACACCGCTCCTCTCTACCTGCGCAAGGCAGCCCTGGCTCTCATCGCATCCGGTGACAAGGCCGCAGCGCGCAAGTACCTCGAGCGCATAACCAACGACTATCCCGCATCGAGCGACGCCCGCGAGGTCGAGAAGCTGCTCGGCGCTGCAGAGTAACTCCGGCCCTGCGATGGCAACCAGAAACCGCAATCTGTCGCATCTCGACTCTCCGCTGCCCGATGCCGGCGACATGGCCTTCGGCATCGTCGTTGCCGAGTGGAACCGCGACATCACCGAGGCTCTGCTTCAGGGTGCAGTCCGGACTCTCCGCGCCGCGGGGTGCCAGGAGCATAACATACATATAAAGTATGTCCCCGGCACCTTCGAGCTCACTCTCGGCGCGCAGTTCTTCGCCGAATACACCGATGTCGATGCCGTCATAGCCCTCGGATGCGTCATTCAGGGCGATACGCGCCATTTCGACTTCATCTGCGACGGCGTGACCCACGGCATCAACCAGGTGCAGATTCAGTGGAATATGCCCATCGCTTTCGGCGTGCTGACTGTCGAGAACATGCAGCAGGCCGAGGAGCGCAGCGGCGGCCGCCTGGGCAACAAGGGCGACGAAGCCGCCGCCGCGGCCATCAACATGGTCCGGCTGCAGATCGAGATGGAGGCCGACGCTCCGACCAACATCCCCGACCGCAAGACCGTCAACTGACGCCGCTGCGGCCGTCATCTTTTGCTCCGGCAGCCTGTAGTTCCGCCTACGGGTCTTGCCGGGCCCGCCAATCGCTCAATCAGTTGGCCGACTCGCCGGTATCCGCCGTGCGAATCCGCTGTTGAGACATAACGCGCAATTGTCGCGGCGACCCTTCAGGGCCGCCGCATTTTTTTTCACTCCGCCTCTCCCCGAACCCCGAACCCCGAACCGCCGCCGTCCGCTCCCCACCACCACCAAAAAAAACCGCCCGCTCCCTGCCGCCGCCCGCTCCCTGCCGCCGCCGTCCGCTCCCTACCACCACCACCACCCAAAAAAAAACAAACCACCCAAAACCCCTCCAAACCGCACCTTATATATTAAAATATTTCACTATCTCCACCCCCTCGGGCCCCCGAAGGCCCGTTTCGGGGCCCGAATTGGTCGCGGTGGTCTGAAAAAAAATTCGGCGTAATTTGCATTTATAAAAATTTGTATTTAATTTTGTTCTGATAAAACGGCCTGGAATCGAGGGAATCCGGGCAGAACCAATTTAATTAACTAAAAACTTATTGTATGAAAAACTTATCTCTCAAGTTCGTCCTGACTTTGCTGTTGGGTGTGGGCTTCGCATGCTATGCTGAAGCTCAGACTGTGAGGGGTGGGGTAACGGACCAGTCGGGTGAGCCTATCATCGGCGCATCTGTCGTAGTCGACGGTACCACCATCGGCGCCAGCACCGGCTTCGACGGTACCTACGAGCTGAACGTACCCAATCCCAAGACCGACGTTCTGGTAGTCACCTACATCGGTATGAAGACGCAGCACGTTCCCGTCAACGGACGGACCAAAATCGACATCACCCTCGAGGAGGATGTTACCACTCTTGAGGATGTCGTAGTCATCGGTTATCAGACCGTCAAGCGTAAGGACCTTACCGGTTCTGTAGCCTCTGTCACTGGCAAGGACATCGCAGCCATGCCTGTTGCCAGCGTAGCACAGGCCATGCAGGGTAAGCTTCCGGGCGTGAATGTCACCTCTCAGGACGGTCGTCCCGACGCAACCGTATCGATTCGCGTGCGTGGTGGTGGTTCTATCACCCAGTCCAACGACCCGCTGATCCTCATCGACGGTGTTCCGGGCTCGCTCGACAACGTTCCTGCCGACCAGGTTGCTTCGATTGACGTTCTGAAGGACGCTTCGTCGACGGCCATCTACGGTGCTCGCGGTGCCAATGGTGTTATCCTCGTAACCACCAAGGGTGCACAGGAGGGCAAGGTTTCGGTGACCTACAACGGCTATGTCAAGTTCAACACTCCGACCGAGTACCTCGAGGCCCTCAATCCCTACGAGTATCTGGTCAATGTATGGGGTCGTGCCACCAGCTTCGGTGACGGTTACGCCGAGCCGTTCGAGAAGATCTTCGGCATCGGACGTTACGCTACTGCAGCCAACGGCGGTATCGAGGCCTACAAGAACGTGAAGACCACCGACATGCAGAAGAAGGTCTACAACAGCTCCTTCTCTCACAACCACGACATCACCGTTTCGGGCGGCAACGACCGCACCAAGGTCTACTTCGGTTTCAACTACCTCGACGACCAGGGTATGAAGCTCAACTCCTATCTGGAGCGTGCCAACATGTCTCTCAAGGTCAACCAGAACATCGCCAAGGGCCTCGACATCGCGCTCGACACGCGCTATGTTCAGTCCAAAGCCATGTCCAACGAGGGCCAGACCAACGGTGCGGGTTCGATTCTCTCCTACTCCTACCGTTTCCGTCCCATCGCCACCGGGGACATCCGCGGCGATGCAGCGGCCATGTACGAGGGTAACAACGTGAACACCTTCGCCAAGCAGTCCATGTGGGACGAGCGCAGCCCCTATGCGCGTATCGCCGACTACGAGCCTCTTCGCGAGAGCCAGCACCTGCGCGGTACTCTGTCGCTCAACTGGGCCATCATCCCCGAGCTGACCTACCACACCGACCTTACCATGTTCCGCACCTGGTCTCAGAACAAGACCTGGGAGGGTTACCTGGCCAAGGAGTACTTCGGTGACGACGGCGAGCCCCGTTATGCCGGCGATGCCACCATCGACAAGAACGACAGCTGGGGTCTGCGCTGGACCAACACCCTCAACTACAACAAGAGCTTCGGCGAGGACCACCGTCTGAACGTCCTCATCGGCCAGGAGGTTGCTGACTCGGGCGGTACGAGCCTTCGTGCCAAGGGTTCGCAGTTCCCCACCAACTTCACCAAGGCCAACGCATTCGCCATGCTCGACCAGGGCAACTCGATCTCTCTTTCGAGCGGCAAGTCGATTCCCGACCGTATCGTTTCGCTCTTCGCACGTGTGAACTATACGCTCATGGACCGCTACCTGTTCACCTTCACGTTCCGTGCCGACGGTTCGTCCAAGTTCTCGCCCGACCACCGCTGGGGTTACTTCCCCGCAGGTGCATTCGCATGGCGCATCTCCGAGGAGAAGTTCCTGCGCGACGCCGACTGGCTCGACAACCTCAAGCTTCGCCTCTCCTACGGTACCGTGGGTAACGACGGCATCAGCGCATCGCTGTGGTCGCAGACCTGGGCATCGCAGACCGACTCGCGCTATCGCGGCTACATCAACGGCATGGACATGCCTGCCTACAAGTACTCGAGCAACACCATGCCCAACCTCGACCTGAAGTGGGAGACCACCATCACCCGCAACCTCGGTATCGACTTCGGCTTCTGGAACAACCGCCTGAGCGGTAGCGTCGATGTCTACTGGAACACCACCAAGGACCTGCTCATGCAGACCTCCATCGCTGGTATCACCGGTTCGACCTCTACCTACGCCAACGTGGGCCAGACCTCCAACAAGGGTGTCGAGATTGCTCTGCAGGGCGTCATTTACCAGAACAAGGACTGGAACGTATCGGCCGGCGTCAACATCAACTTCAACAAGAACAAGGTCGACAAGCTCGCCGACAACGTGACCGGTTACTACGAGTCGCGCTGGGCATCGTCCGACACCCGTCCTCTGCAGGACTACGTTCTGGCAGCCGGCATGGCTGTCGGTCAGGTTCGCGGCTTCGTCTATGACGGCTTCTACACTGTCGACGACTTCGACTATGTTGATGGTGAGTACAGACTCAAGGCAGGCGTGCCCGACATGTCCTCCTCCGTATTCTCGACCTTCCATGGCGTAGGCTCGCGTCCCGAGGGACAGTATGCTTACCCCGGTATGGCCAAGTACAAGGACGTTGACAACAGCGGCATCGTCGACGACAAAGATATCGAGATCATCGGCAGCATGGCTCCCACCACCACCGGCGGTTTCAACCTCAATGCCACCTTCAAGGGCATCGACCTGGGTCTCTACTTCAACTACAGCCTCGGCAACAAGGTCTACAACGCCAACAAGCTGGCTTCGCTCTACAACTACAAGGACAACGGTATCTACGAGAACAAGCTGGCCATCGTTCGCGACGCATGGAAGATCTACGACATCGACGCTTCGGGCCAGATTTACAACATCACCGACCCCGACGCACTGCGTGCAGCCAACGTCAACGCCAAGCTGCCCTATGCTTACAACGAGAACGGTGTAGTTTCGTCGCTGGGTATCGAGGACGGTTCGTTCCTGCGTCTGAATACCATCACTCTGGGTTATACGCTTCCTTCGCGCATCACCAAGAAGGCCGGTATCAGCAATCTGCGCATCTACGCGTCCATCTACAACGTATGCACCATCACCGGTTACTCGGGTCTCGACCCCGAGGTCAACACCAACACCTCGATGAACAGCCAGGCTTATCCTACGCTGGGTCTCGACTGGGGTGCATATCCGCGTCCGCGTTCCTACGTCATCGGTGTGAACCTCTCCTTCTAACAACAAAATGCAAAAGAGATGAAAAAGTCATTAATCATATTTTTAACAGCTCTCTGCAGCCTGTCGTTCGTTCGATGCAGCGACTTTTTGGACGTATCCTCGCCGTCGCAGCTGGGTGACGAGTTCGTAACCTCGACCCCCGACGAGGCATTCAAAATCCTCTCGTCGGTTTACGGCCAGCTGGCTCAGAACAATATCTTCTTCAACGGATACGGCTGGAACGACCCCCTGGGCTCCGATGCCGAGCACTATCCCGAGTCGGCATATGGCTCGCCCAACAACAAGAACGCAGCCATGCGCATCTCCGAGTACGGAACCGAGGAGGCTGCCGGAGGCTTCAACAACGCCTATGCGGCCATTGGCTATGCAGCCCGTCTTGCAGGCATTATCGCCAAGAACTCCGACTACCAGGCCGACAAGGCTGCCGGCGTCACCTCCGACTGGACCCAGCTCTATGGCGAGGCTGTCACCATGCGCGCCCTCATCTACTTCCGTCTGGTGCAGTCGTTCGGCGACATTCCCTACGGCTACGAGAACACCGCAGCCGAGGGTTACAAGCTCTCTTCGCGCTTCGACATCTACGACGACCTTATCGCACAGCTCATCGAGGTCGAGCCTCTGATGTACAAGCTGGGCGAGGGCGGCATCACTGGCGAGCGCCTCAGCCGCACGCTCAACAACGCCCTCATCGGCAAGATTGCTGTCGAGGCTGCCGGCTACCAGACCATCCGCACCGATGTCGAGGGTCTCTACGGCGAGCTGAGCTTTACCGACAAGGCTACTGCCAACGGTTACAAGTACTCGCGCCGCAACGACTATGCCGACTACCTGACTATCGCCGAGACCTGGCTTGCAAAGGCCATGGGCGAGAATGCCGGTTCGGGTCATATCATCACCACCGACGAGCGTTCGAACGTCGACAACCCCTTCCAGCGTCACTTCCAGTACGCTATGGATTTCGAGATCAGCCCCGAGACCCTCTTCGAGATTGGTCAGAAGCAGGGCAACGGTGTCGACGGTATGGGTGTCAACTGCGAGATTCTCTACGGATTCGGCCGTGCTACCACGGGCGGAAACGGCACCATGCCTCCCAAGGTCTTCTCCGCATCGCGTATGAACCCCGTCTACTACTACGACTGGGACCCCGCCGACAAGCGTCGCGATGTCAGCGCCAGCGTTACCGGTCTGAATGCCGGCAACGAGGTTCTGCTCAAGCTCAATTGCGGTAAAGGTGACAACTCGGCAAACGGTGGCGGTATTACGCTCAACAAGTGGGACTACTGCCACATGTCCGAGATTTATATCGAGAAACAGCGTCTGTCGGGTATCAACTATCCCATCATGCGTATGGGCGAGGTTGTCCTGCTGCTGGCTGAGGCTAAGGCCGGTCTGAACAAGGACGGCGAGGCTCTGTCGCTGCTCAACCAGCTCCGCAACCGTGCCGGCGTCAGCCAGCTCACCGGTCTGTCGGGCGACGATGTCAAGAAGGCCGTAGTCAAGGAGGCTCACCTCGAGCTCTTCGGCGAGGGCCCCGTTCGCCGCTTCATGTTGCGTGCCGGCACCTTCTCGGAGGATATCGATGCTATGCATGAGCGCATGAAAGAAGTAGCTGAAGACATCAAGTCGAAGGGCTACGCGACCTTCGACAACGGCAACAAGTTCCCCGCATACATCTACACCAAGACGACGGGCGGTGCTCAGGTTACCTACGAGGCAGTCGACGGCGACCCCGTTCTGTCGCCGGGCTGGCGTGGCGTATGGGACTGGAACCTCGGCGGCGACCACAACCTCGGTATCAAGGGTCTCTTTGCTGACCCCGCCGAGACCGAGTCCGCTCTCGAGGCCGACGGCTGGACCAAGGTTGCTTGGGGTGCCGACTTCGCTGACTACATCGACGACTTTGTCGGTGCTACCGTAGGCGGCATCAAGAGCCACGACGATGTGCCGATGATTTTCTACCCGATTCCTCTGGAGACTCTGAACCATTCGAACGGCAACGTGACCAACGGTTACGGTCTGCCCAACCGATAGATTCACCAACGGATTTTTGCAGGCGGAGGCCCGGGATTTTCCCGGGCTTCCGTTCTTTTTCCCTGGCTCCGTTCTTTTTTCCCGGGCTGTGAAAAAAAATGCGGCCCTCGGCCGCACAAAAAAAGGGTAAGCTACTTATATCGCACCGCTACGACCGCATACCCTTGCTCGATTCCTCGCCTGGGGGATTTTGCGGGAGCTGGTCGTATAAGACTTACCCGATGCAAAAATAGGAATTTTTCGCCGATATGCAAAACCTCTGGTTCAAATAATAAAAAATCGATATTTTTGCACAAACTTTTTTCGCATGAAACTCCGCAGCAAGATTCTCACCGCCGCCGGCCTGCTCGTGGCCGCCGCCGCTGTCGCCGGCCTCACTGCCCGCCGCATATTCTACGGCCCCGGTGCCGTGAAGGAGCAGGCCAGCCTCTACATATATCCCGATGCCGACTACGGCGCCGTGCTCGACTCGCTCACCCGCCACCTGCGCCACCCGGCCGCATTCCGATTCTATGCCCGCCACATCGACCTCGACTCGTCGTTCAAACCCGGACACTACCTGCTCGACCCCTCGATGAGCACCGTCGAAACCGCCCGCCGCATCAAGCTGGGAATGCAGACCCCGGTGCGCGTGGCCATCAACAACGTCCGCATCCCCGCGCAGCTCGCCGCCAAGCTCTCCGCCCAGCTCGCCGCCGACTCCGCCTCGCTCATGAACCTCTTCACCGACCCGGCCGCCGCCCGCAGCGTGGGATTCGACTCGCTGACGCTCTTCTCGATGTTCCTGCCCGACACCTACGAACTCTACTGGACCGTCACGCCCGAAGAGCTCCTCGCCCGCATGCGCCGCGAGTACGACGCCTTCTGGACCCCCGGGCGCGACGCCCGCCGCGCCCGCAGCGGCCTGAGCCGCCTCGAGGTCATGACTCTGGCCTCGATAGTCTGGGAGGAGACCCGCCAGACCGATGAGATGCCCCGCATCGCCGGCGTCTATATCAACCGCCTGCGCCGCGGCATGCCTCTCCAGGCCGACCCGACCGTCAAATATGCCATGCAGGACTTCGGCCTGCGCCGCATTCTCAACCGCCATCTCAAGTACCCCTCGCCCTACAACACCTACATCAACCGCGGCCTGCCTCCCTCGCCCATAGCCATGCCCTCCAAGGCGGCCATCGAGGCAGTTCTCGACTTCGAGAAGCACGACTACATCTTCTTCTGCGCCCGCCCGACATTCGACGGCCATCACAACTTCGCCCGCACCTACTCCGAGCACCTGGCCAACGCCCGCGCCTACACGCGCGAGCTCGACAAGCGCAAAATCAAGTAGGGTAGGGCCTCCGCCGCCCGACAGCCCCTCAGAACACAAAAAAGCCGCACCCCGTTTCGGGTGCGGCTTTTCGTTGCGGCCGTGCGGATTAGCCCACGATGCCTGCGATGAGGAACGTTGCAGCAACCGTCAGAATTGCGTACAACTCGGGGAATGCCGCCAGAATCAGCGTCTTACCCATCACGTCGTGACCGTTGCCGATAGCTGCGATACCGTTTGCGCAGACCTTAGCCTGATAAACGGCAGCCGCCAGATTGACGATACCTACCAGCAGACCTGCACCCAGAACTGCCGCGCCCTGCAACATCGAAGGATGTGCCAGGAAGCCCTGCACCATGAAGAAGCAGACGAAACCGTACAGACCCTGCGAACCCGGCAGTGCCGACAGAATCATGTAGCTACCGAAAGCCGAACCGTTTTTCTTCATGGCACCCACTGCAGCCTGTCCTGCGATAGAGGTACCCATTGCCGATGCGATGCCGGCCAGACCGACCATGAGGGCCACGCCCACATAAGCCATTACCAATGCTGTTGTTTCCATAATTTGATTTGTGTTTTTTGTTATTGTTTATTTGTTAATCCATTTTGCGAATCGGGTCGAACGAGCGCGTAGCCATCTCGAATCCCGCATTCTTGTAGAACTCCACGAATGTCAGACGCATCGGGTGCACGAACGACGAGATGGTCGACATGAAGAGATTGATTCCGTGACCTACGAGCAGTATCGGGAGCATCACCAGTATGCGCACCGCGATGCCTGCGCCGTCGGGTACGAATCCGTCGGCCAGCGAGTTGAATACGACCGCCAGCACGCCGCCCGACAGTCCGATGGCGAACAGTCGGATGTACGACAGCACGTCGCTCAGCAGGCCCGTGATGTTGTTGTACAGCGTCCACAGACCCGAACCCACATTCAGCAGCGGGTTGCGTCCCGGGGTGTTCAACAACAGCAGCAGCACCGCACCCACTCCCAACGCGGCATAGAATGCCGGCGACGAGGTGGTGAACCACGGAATCACCCACGCCTGGTTGAGCATCGGCAGACCTCCGGCCACCGAACCTGCCAGCAGGATGATGAACCAGCCGAGCAGCCCCAGCGAGTACTTGAAGCCGAACGAGCGCGATATGACATATATATTAATAGCCATACCGAACAGTATCTGCACCACGCCTATAGCCAGCGCCACCGAGAAGAAGTTGTTCTGGAAGTCGTAGAACGGCACCCCGGGAAAGTAATCCTTGAGGTTCAGACCGAAGAACGAGCCGCAGAACCCTCCGAAGAGAATCGTCGCACCGGCGCAGAGCGTCGCGAACCATGCCGCGCGGCGCATCATACCCGGCTGGGGATTCTTCCACAGCAGCCAGAGACCCATCAGCAGCAGCACCAGACCGTATCCGGCGTCGTTCAGACAGATTCCGAAGAAGAGCATGTAGAACGGCGCGAAGAATGGCGTCAGGTCCAGCGAGCCGTATTTCGGCCGCGCGTACAGGTCGCCTATCATCTCGAATATGCGTGCATACCATCCGTTCTTCAGCTGCACGGGCGTGTCGTCCTCGGGCGTCGGGTCGCTCTTGATGTATACCACATTGGGATACTCCTCCAGCAGCGCATCCACGCGTGCGGCGGTCTCGGCCTCGGCCCAACCCTCCATCACGCGCAGCACTCCGTCGGCAGCCTCGGCGGCCGTCGCGGTGACGCGCACGCTCTGCAGACGCTCGCGCAGCTCGGCGTTGTATCTCTCCAGCAGCGGCAGCGATGCCACGGCACTCGAGAAGTCGGCGTTGAGCGCCGTCAGACGCGCCTGCTCGGCAGCCATCTGAGTCTCTACGCCGCGTATGTCCGTTGCGGGGGCCTTCATCTCCTGTGCGTCGAGCGATATCTCCTCGCCCGGAGCAGCCACCACGACAAAACGCACTGCCGAGTCGTCGCTGTCTATTTCCGACAGCGTGTACTGCTGGCTCCACATCTGCTGCGAAGCCTCGAATACGCTCTTTACTGCCGTGAACCAGTGCAGCACCACGCCCTGCGAAGCGAGCTTGTCGAGACTCTCCGCGTCGAACTCGCCCCAGGGGCGCAGCTCTGCCGCGAGCTTCTCTAAACGCGCCAGCTCGGTCCTTGCCGCCGCAGCCTCGCGCTGCGCCGCGGCATAGCATGCATAAGCCTCCTGGCCGGTCGCGCACGGTTTCGGGTCGGCCATAAGACCCTCCTCGGGCTTCCACCCCTTGAGGAATTCGATGGCTTTGCCCGTGCCTTCGATGTCCAGGAGCAGCTGTCGGTCGCTCTCCGAGGGCTCCCAGCCTGTGGTAGTGATATCCACGAGCCCCAGTTCGCGCAGTCGTTCAATGAAATCCTCGCTCTGTGCCGCAAGCAGCACAAAGTCGTATTTTGTCATTCTTGAAATCATGCCTGAGGCCCCTCCGCAGCCTGTTGTTGCTGTTTTGTTTTGACAATCTTCTGGGCCGACTTGGAGAGGTTCTCCTCGTCCTCCATGAATCGTTTGATTTTGCGTATGGCGTCCTCATACCCGGGTATCTGCACCTTTTCGTAGAGGTTCACCTTTTGAGTGGTCTTGCGGCGTGCGTAGTCGAGCAGTTCCATTCTGCGGTTGTAGACTTCGTATTCGAGGCTCAGACTTGCCAGGCGCTTGAGAATCGCTATGCCGTCGGCATACCATGACGGCGCCGAAAACAGATCATAGGGTTTCTCTTCGAAGTGCACCTGGTCGAGCTCGGGAATCCGCACACCGGCAATCTTCCGCGTCTTGAGTTCGACGTCGGAGATGCGAAGAAGCGTACAATCAAACTCTCCCCACAGCGATACCATGTAGTCGTATTCGGCCATCAGCCTGTCGACCTTTTCGCGGTATTCGAGTGCCGAGTCCTTCGCCCGCTTTACTTCCGAGCGCAGCGCCGACTCCTTACTTTTTATCGTAGGGAGGGCCTTCTGCCTCATCTTCAGCTGTTTGCCGAGTTCTCCGAGCGAAGTCTTGTTATATTGAAATTTGATTGCCATTCCTTAACGCTATTCTTTCCAGTACTTGGCGATGAGTTCAGCCTTGATTGCTACCTCCTGCTTGGAGAAGTACTTCGCGAAGAGCGTCCAGGCCGTGTCGAGCATCTCGGTGATACCGATATTGATGTCGATTGCCAGCAGGCGCTCCGAGTAGTCGCGGGCGAAGTTCAGTGCGCGCTCGTCGTAGTCCGACAGGTCGAAACCGTTCTCCAGCTTGGTCTTGGCGTTGGCGGCGTCGGCGTAGAGTCGCACGCAGGCGTTCATCACCTGCGGATGGTCCTCGCGTGTCTTCTTGCCGATAACCAGCTGCTTCAGACGCGACAGCGAACGGAACGGGTCGACAATAACCTTTCCCGTATCGGAGTCGTTGCGCAGGAACAGCTGACCCTCGGTGATGTAACCCGTGTTGTCGGGGATTGCGTGGGTGATATCGCCGCCCGAAAGGGTCGTAACGGCGATGATGGTAATCGAACCGCCGTTGGGCAGCTGCACCGCCTTCTCGTAGATCTTCGCCAGGTCCGAATAGAGCGAACCGGGCATCGAGTCCTTCGAGGGAATCTGGTCCATACGGTTCGACACGATTGCCAGCGCATCGGCATAGAGGGTCATGTCCGTGAGCAGCACCAGCACCTTCTCGCCCTTGTCCACTGCGAAGTACTCGGCTGCCGTCAGCGCCATGTCAGGCACCAGCAGTCGCTCCACGGGCGGATTCTCCGTAGTGTTGACGAACGACACGATGCGGTCGAGCGCACCTGCGTTCTCGAACACCTGCTTGAAGTAGAGGAAGTCGTCGTTGGTCAGTCCCATACCGCCCAGAATAATCTTGTCGGCCTTGGCACGCAGGGCCACATTTGCCATCACGGCGTTGTAGGGCTGGTCGGGGTCGGCGAAGAAGGGAATCTTCTGACCGGTCACGATGGTATTGTTAAGGTCGATACCCGCGATACCCGTGGCGATAAGCTCCGACGGCTGCAGACGGCGGAAGGGGTTGACGGTCGGGCCGCCGATTTCGCGGGCCTCGCCCTCGACAATCTCGCCGCCCTCGAGCGGTTCGCCGTATGCGTTGAAGAATCGGCCGGCCAGGTTGTCCGAGACCTTGAGCTTGGGGGGCTCGCCGTGGAATACCACCTCCGAGTCCGTGGCCAGACCTTCGGTTCCGGCAAAGACCTGCAAGGTGACGTTCTGACCCATAATCTTCACCACCTGCGCCAGCTTTCCGCCCACGGTTGCCAGCTCGTCGTTGCCCACGCCTTCGGCGCGCAGGGTGACGGTAGCCTTGGTGATGTTGTCTATCTTGGTGTAAATCTTCTGAAATGCACGTGTTGTCATGGTCGGCTATTTATTAAGTGCGTTAGTGATGTAATCCTCGATCTGCTTCTTGTAGTCGAAGAACTTTTCGGACTCCCACTCCGAGTAGTTCATCTGGCGGAAGAGGTTGATGAGGCCCTTGAAATATTGCGAGCACTGCTCGAAGTCCGTGAACGCGAAATTCTTGTCGCAGACCTCCAGCACCATCTTGTACATCATCTTCTGTCGCTCCACGGGGCAGTTTGCGTCGATGTCGTCGAATGCGTCCTGCTGCAGAATCACGAAGTCCACGAGCTCCGACTTCCAGAAACGCTCGTGGTAGTCCACGGGCACTCCGTCGTCGCCCAGAATGTTAATCTGGTCGTTTGCCTCCTTGCCTCGCTGCACGATGGTCTTTCCTTTGTATACCATCTCCACCCAGTCTTTCTCGATTCGCTCGTCCAGATACTCCTTGATTTCGGGATACTCCAGATACTTCGAGTACGAATCCAGCGGGTCGATAGCGGGGTAGCGCTTCGAGTCTGCGCGGCCCTGCGAGAGTGCGTAGAAGCATCGGGCAGCCTTTTTGGTCGACTCCGTAACGGGCTCCTTGAGGTTACCGCCGGCGGGCGACACCGTACCGAGGAAGGTCACCGAACCGGTCTGTCCGTTTGTCAGCTTGACCAGACCCGCACGCGAGTAGAAGTTCGATATGATAGCCGACAGGTCGACGGGGAATGCGTCCTGACCGGGCAGCTCCTCCAGACGGTTCGACATCTCTCGCAGCGCCTGTGCCCAGCGCGAGGTCGAGTCGGCCATCACGAGCACCTTCAGACCCATCGCGCGGTAGTACTCGCCGATGGTCATACCGGTGTATACCGAGGCCTCGCGCGCTGCCACGGGCATGTTCGAGGTGTTGCATATGATTATGGTGCGCTCCATGAGGTTGCGGCCCGTGCGGGGGTCTATCAGCTCGGGGAACTCCTTGAAAATCTCGACCACCTCGTTTGCACGCTCGCCGCACGCCACGATGATGATTACATCGGCATCGGCCTGTTTCGATATGGCGTGCTGCAGCACCGTCTTGCCTGCACCGAACGGGCCCGGGATGAATCCCGTACCGCCCTCGGCCAGCGGGTTGAAGGTGTCGATTGCGCGCACGCCGGTCTCCATGACCTTCGACGGGCGGGGTTTCTCGGTGTAGCAGCGCACGGCCTGCTTTACGGGCCACTTCTGCACCATTGTAATATTATATTCGTTGCCGTCGGCATCGGTCACCACTGCCACCGTGTCGGTCACCTTGTACTCGCCTGCGGCGGCCACGCTCTTGACCGTATAGTTTCCGGTCATGACGAAGGGCACCATTATCTTGTGCGAAATCCACTGCTCCTTCACCTCGCCCAGCCACGAAGCCGCCGACACCTTGTCGCCGGCCTTTGCCAGCGGCTTGAACTCCCACTTTTTGTCGAAGTCCACGGGGTCGGTTATCGAGCCGCGCTCGATGAAGAGGCTCTCCATCTTCTCGAGGTCGTTCTGCAGACCGTCGTAGTTTCGCGACAGTATGCCCGGAGCCAGAGTCGCTTCGAGCATGTGGCCTTCGAACTCCACGCGGTCGCCGATTTTCAGACCTCGCGTGCTGTCGAAAACCTGAACATAGGCGTCATCGCCTATGACCTTGATGACCTCGGCCATCATCTTCGTATCACCGCAGTACACGTGACATATCTCGTTCTGGCCCACGGCTCCGTCGGCCTTGACTATCACGATGTTCGAGATGATACCGTTTACACGTCCTGTTGTTTTCATATGTTAGCTTTGTTTATTAATCAACTCCTTGCCGTCGAGTTCTGCCACCAGCTTCTGAAGCATCTCGCGGCCTCGCTTCTCGTCTAAACGCATGCGTCGGGCGACGATGTTGACCTTTACCAGATAAGCCAGTACGGCATCTATGTCGAAGTAGTTCTCCCACGACAGAGCCTCGGCCTCGTTCCAGCGGATTATGTCGAACTTGTGTTCGCGTTCGAGCAGGTTGCTCTCCTCGGCTGCGGCCATCACTGCATCGATGTAACCGATTTCGCCCTTCAGGCCGAAGTCTGCCGCCGACGAGCGCGCCAGCTGCTCGGCCACGTCGCCGCCGCCCACCGACACCTCGTCTATGGAGCGCTGCAGCTCGCGGGCCTTCAGTGCCGCGGTCACGTTGCGCAGGTCGCGGTCGAACTGCGACCACTGGCGCAGGAACCGGCTCTGCGAGCGCGAGCACTCGTCATAGTAGGCGGCCAGCAGGGCCCGTCCGAATCCGGCCGATGTGTCGACCGTCTCGGCATCCTCGCCCTCGGGGTCGTCGAATGCGCGCACCACGCTGGCCATCCATTCGGGCATTGCGGCCGTGTCGCCAGTCAGCTCCTGGGGAATGTTTCCCGAGGGGTTGAACGCAGCGCGTCCCGCACGGCTGCCGATAAGGTTCTCGCAGTCGTAGTAGCTGTATAGCAGTCTCACCTTTTCGGCGTCGTCTGCCGACACCTCGCCGAGAATCTCGTCGACTATGGCGCGGGGGTCGAAGCCCTTGACATCCGAGTCCGGGAGGTACTCCTTCAGTCCGGCTACCAAACAGTAGTATTGCTTTGCCGCCATTTCAGTTCAGGCCTTAAAGAGTAAGTCGCGAACCTTCTCGCGCAGATACGAGCCCAGCAGAGCGTCGAAGTCGGCGTCCGAGAACGATATGTGGTAGCTTCCGTCCTTTTCGCCCACCTTGAATCCGCTCTTGACATCCTTCGAGTATGCGGTCTGCACGCCTGCGGCGAGCAGTTCGCCGGCTCCGGCCTTGATTGCCGCGTCGAGTTTTTCGCGGGCGGCCTCGGGCAGCAGAGCCTCGAGCGATACTTTCGAAGTCGAGGCGCCGTTCCAGTTCTTGGCCACGGTCAGCAGCATCTGCTTGACGAACTCGCCGTCGAGGTTTGCGGCCGACACCTTGTCGCCGATTATGCCGGTTGTTATCGCTCCGGCTATTTCGCTCTTGATTTTGGCTGCAGCCTGCTTTCCCGCCAGCGATATCTCGGTCATGGCGTTCTTGGCCGTATCGTCGGCGCGCTCCTGCGCCTGCTTTACGATACTCTCGGCTTTAGCCTCGGCCTCGGCTATTATGCGTGCCGCCTGGGCCTTGGCTTCGCCGACCAGACGGTCGGCCTCTGCGCGACCCTTCTCCAAACCCTCGTCATAGAGTTTGCGGGTCAGCTCCTGAAGTTTGTTTTCCATAACTATCTTGAATTGAATATATTGTCCTCTTTCTGTCGGCCTTGCGCCAGGCTCGTTCTGCGCCCGGGGCGCACATTGGCGCGGCCCGGCGTGCGTCTCGCGCGCAAAGTCTCTACAAATGTACGAAAAAAAATCGCGAAGAGCAAAACGCTTTTCACCTAAAATTCGAGCCTTGCCGGCCCTGCGCTTCGTGGCGCCCCGCTATAAAGCAGCGTGCGAAGCCTTCGGGGGCTTCGCACGTACTGCATCATGTTATTCGGCGTGCTGGGGCCGCAGCAGATCCTGCACGACCTTCACCGGCGAGAATGTCGACACCGGCACGTCGACGAAGACCGTCGTCCAGTCGGCCATCGCGCCGTTCCACAGTCCGGGCAGCTCCTGAGCTCTCAGCTCGCGTCCTCCGGCCGATTTCGACGATATGAATCCCGTCGAGGGGTCGACATATGCCGTCAGGTCGAAGTGCTCGCCGCGCGAGTTTTTCACGGCGCATACGAGGTCCACGGGGTTGAAGTGCGTAGCCTCTTTCATGAGCGGCATGTCGGCCTCCGAAATCTGGCTCGATTCGGCAATCTGCAGCGACTGCGTTCCGTCGGCCGCCGCAACCCAGAACGGACCGCCGCCCGGCTCGCCCTCGTTGCGCACCATTCCGCAGACACGCATCGGGCGGTCGAGAATCTTCTCCAGCAGTGCGGCATCGTACTGTTCAGGCAGTTTCACGCACAACTTTTCGGTTATGAACTGCGCCGTCTCCGCCAGGTCGGCCTTTCCGGTCCGCAGCGCCTCCAAATGTTTGAATGCACCATCCTGCAACTCGAGCAGAACGCCCGCCAGCGCCTCTTTGTAAAGCACCGTGTCGCCTTTGCGGGCGTCGGTGGTCACGTTGTCTATGTTCTTGATAAACACTATATCGGCGTCTATGTCGTTCAGATTCTCAATCAGCGCTCCGTGGCCTGCGGGGCGGAACAGCAGCTCACCCTGGTCGGTGCGGAAGAGAGTGTTGTCGGGGTTCACGGCCACCGTGTCGGTCGAGGGTTTCTGCACCGAGAACGATATGTCGTACTTCACGCCGCACCGCTTTTCGTATTGCGGCAGCTTCTCGGCCAGCAGGGCCTTGAATCCGTCCATGTGCTCGGCCGAGACGGTGAAGTGAATCCTCACCTTCCCGTCGCACGCCGCATACATCGCGCCCTCGACCAGATGCTCCTCCACGGCCTTGCGCGAGCCTTCGGGATATGCGTGGAACGTCACCAGACCTTTGGGCTTCGAGCCGTATTCGAGACCCTTCTTGACTATATACTCCACTATGGTCTTGTCGTCGGCGCCCTCGGGCAGTACGGCTTTCAGTTCGGGCCAGAAGGCGAATTTTTCGATATTTTCCAGCAGTTTGTCGATGCCCGCGCCGCGCTTGTCCTCGTTGACGAACGCAAACAACTCTTTGAACATGCGCGTTGCGGCACCCGATGCCGGCACGAACTTCACCACGCGCAGATTCGCCGTCCGCTCGTCATAGAGAGCTGCGGCGCGTTCCGCCTCCTGGCCGGTCAGCACCGTGATTCCGTCGCCGGGCGACGCGGCCTTTACTACCTTCAGATAGGGGAATCCCTGTTTGAAATTCTCGATTTGCTTCTCTACGGCCTCGGGGGTCAGACCGTGAGCTTTGATTTGCTGCAAGTCTTTGTCGGTAAACATATAAGATTCTGTTTAATGTTGTCTGTCATGCCTCGGGCGTGCGGCAGGCGCGCAAGCCATACCAAAATTAATAAAAATATTCGTAACTTTGCAAAAAAACGATGATAAAAGATTTTGCCGACATAAATCTCGCCGACCGCAACAGCTTCCATGTGCGGCAGTGCGCCCGGCGTCTTGTCGAGTTCGACGAGGCGTGCGAGCTGCACGACATCTTCGCCGGCGGCGTGCCCGGGCGCTGGATGGTGCTCGGCGGGGGCAACAACATCCTCTTCACGCGCGACTACGACGGCCTGCTGCTGGTTCCGCGCTGCGGCGGCTGCCGTGTGACCGGCGAGGACCCCGACCACGTATATATGAAGGTCGGAGCCGGCGTTGAGTGGGACGACCTTGTCGAGGAGACCGTATCCCGCGGCCTGTGGGGTCTGGAGAATCTCTCGCTCATCCCGGGCAAGGTGGGAGCTGCGCCCGTTCAGAACATCGGCGCCTACGGAGCCGAGGCGGGCGACTCGATTGTCGAGGTGGAGATGTTCTGCCCCGATACCATGAACATGCTCACCCTCTCGGCCGAGCACTGCGGCTTCGGCTACCGCGAGAGCATCTTCAAGGGTTCGCTCAAGGGGCGCGTGGTCATCACGGCCGTCACTTTCCGTCTGAGCAAACATCCCCGGCCAAACGTGGGCTACGGCGATTTGCAGCGCGAGGTCGAGGCCCGCGGCGGCATCTCGCTGCGCAACATCCGCGATGCCGTGTGCGCCATCCGCCGCTCGAAGCTGCCCGACACTTCGGTTCTCGGCAATGCCGGCAGCTTCTTCAAAAATCCCGTTGTCGACGACTCCGAAGCCGACCGCCTGCGCTCACTGTACCCCTCCATGCCATCCTATCCCGCGCCCGACGGCCGCGGCGTCAAGCTGGCTGCGGGCTGGCTCATCGAGCAGGCCGGCATGAAGGGCGTCCGCCAGGGAGCGGTCGGTGTCCACGAACGTCAGGCTCTGGTCATCGTCAACCACGGCGGAGCTACCGGCGCCGAGGTGCTGGCCTTCGCCCGCAGGGTCCAGGCCTGCGTGCGCGACAAGTTCGGAGTAGATATAGATACCGAAGTTAACATCATATGACAAACGGTTTTCGCGAGCGCTTCGAGCGCTACATAGAGCAGAACGATCTGGCCGCTCCCGGCGACCGCATCCTGCTGGCCGTCTCGGGCGGCTCCGACTCGATGGTCATGCTGTCGCTGTTCGCCGAGTGCGGCTACGACATAGGCGTGGCCCACTGCAACTTCATGCTTCGCGGCCGCGAGAGCGACGGCGACGAGGCCGCCGTCGAGAGCGAGGCTTCGCGCCTGGGCGTGCGCTACCACGTCAAGCGCTTCGACACTCAGGCCGAGATGGAGCGCACGGGCGAGTCGATGGAGATGGCCGCCCGGCGGCTGCGCTATGCGTGGTTCGACGAGCTTCGCCGCGAGCACGGCTACACCTCCGTGGCCATAGCCCACCATGCCGACGACTCGACCGAGACCTTCTTCATCAATCTGCTGCGCGGCACGGGTCTGCGCGGCCTTACGGGCATCGCCGTTCGTGCCGGCCGCATCATCCGGCCGCTGATGTTCGCCTCGCGCAAAGAGATTCTCGAGTACGCCATGGCCCACGGCATCGCCTACCGCGAGGACTCCTCGAACGCCTCGACCAAATATCTGCGCAACAAGATTCGCCTGGGCCTTATTCCCCGCATCCGCGAAATCAACGCCGGCTTTGCCGGCATCATGCGGCGCAACATCGCCCGCCTGACCGAGGCCCAGACCTTCATCGACAGTGCCGTCTGCATGATTCGCTCGGACGTTGTCGACAGCGCCGACGGCGTTGACACCATCCATGTCGACCGCATCGACCCGGGTCTTCCGCGCGGTTTTGTGGTCTACCAGCTTCTCAACTCGGCCTACGGCTTCAAGGGCGACGTCTGCGACTCGCTTCGCCGGGCTCTCGAGCGCGGTTCCACTGGCCGCCGCTTCTACTCCAAGGAGTACACCGCCTGCATCGACCGCGGCGACATCAAGGTCTTCCGCACCGAGCCCGACGACCCCTGCGCCGTCGAGGTCGAGCGCGATGCCGTGCGCTGCTACTGCGGCAATTCGGCTCTGTGGTTCGAGCGCTGCGACATAGCCATGATCAAGGACTACGGCGTTCCCGAGCACATTGCGCAGCTCGACGCCGACCAGCTTCATTATCCGCTCACCCTGCGCCGCTGGCGCGACGGCGACCGCTTCATTCCCTTCGGCATGAACGGTTTCAAGAAGGTCAGCGACTACCTTACCGACGCCAAGGTCTCGGCCGCCGAGCGCGAGCGCCAGTTCGTGCTGCTTTCGGGCGAGGATATCGTCTGGCTTGTGGGCCGCCGCATCGACGACCGCTACCGTCTGACGGACAAGACCGACAACGTATTGCGCATAACCAAGGAGATAGTGTGACATGGCCGCAGCAAAGGCTAAATTCAGGGATTCCGAGGCCGAGTACCGCCGCATTGCGGCCGATATCCGGGCCGGCAGGTTCGCGCCCCTCTACCTTCTTATGGGCGAGGAGTCCTACTTCATCGATTCGCTTGCCGACCTGCTTTCGGTCTCGATTCTCGATGAGACCGAGCGGGCCTTCAACCAGCTGACCCTCTACGGCCGCGACAGCGATGCCGGCCAGATTGTCAACTGCTGCCGCCAGATGCCCATGACCGGCAGCCGCCAGGTCGTCATCGTCAAGGAGGCCCAGCAGCTGCGCAACCTCGACAAGCTCTCGCTCTACACGGCGCATCCCCAGCCCTCCACCGTTCTGGTCATATGCCACAAGGAGAAGAGCGTCGACCGCCGCTCGCAGCTCTACAAGAGCTCGGCTGCCGCCGGCGAGGTTTTCGAGTCGGTCAAGCCCCGCGACTACGAAATCGGACCGTGGCTCTCGCGCTTGGTCGGCGAGCGCGGCCTGTCTCTCGACGCCAAGGCGCTCTCCATGCTCACCGACCACCTCGGCACCGACCTGTCTGCCATCTCCAACGAGCTGTGCAAGCTGGCCGTGTCGCTTCCCGAGGGCGAGAAGGTCATCACCGACGCCCACATCGAGATGCACACCGGCATCTCCAAGGAGTACAACAACTACGAGCTCTGCCGCGCCGTTGTCCGCCGCGACAAGGTCCATGCGCTGACCATCGCCGACCGCTTTGCGGCCAATCCCAAGGACAATCCGCTGCTGCTTACCGTTGCGGCCCTCTTCGGCGAGTTCCGCCGCATCTTCATCGTCAACTATCTGCGCTGGCGCGCCCGCGTCCGGAACATACCCTTCCCGTCGGACCAGGAGCTCATGCAGCTGCTCAAGATGGGCAACATCTACGCTCTGGGCGAGGTCAAGCAGGTCTCCTCTGCGTGGAACAACCGTTCGGTCTTCGCCATTCTGGGCCTTCTGCGCGAGTACGACGCCAAGAGCAAGGGCGTCGGAGCCGGCTCGGCCGGCGACGGCGAGCTTCTGCGCGAACTGCTGCTCAAAATCTTCACCGC
This sequence comes from Alistipes sp., assembly GCA_022511345.1. Taxonomy (GTDB): domain Bacteria; phylum Bacteroidota; class Bacteroidia; order Bacteroidales; family Rikenellaceae; genus Alistipes. The sequence goes on along the minus strand of JAFLRR010000004.1, from coordinate 128,588 downwards.
CTGAATCCCATGGCTGACAGCATCATCCTCGGCCGCACCCTCACCGACGCCCCTCCCGCGGCGCCCGACGAGGCTTTCGTCTACCAGCACATCCACGTGCGCAGCCTCCGCCCTGCGGCGCTTGCAGCCCATGTCGCTGTTGCCGGCGAGGCTTCGCAGCAGCTCTTCGGCTTCGGCTTCGATGCCGACGCGGCGGCTATGGATGCCCTGTGCCGCCGTATGCTGCTGCGCAACCGCTATCCGTCGGGAGTCTCGTCGTGCATCACGCTTCGCATCTACTCCGGCGGCGAGTCGCGCTGGACGTGCGGCGAGATATTCGTCTGCGACGGCTTCGTGCTGCGGCCCCTGCGCCCCGAGGCGACCCTGGTCAGCTACGACATACCCTTCGGCGAGCTTCCCTCGTCGGCCCGCTCGGCCATGCATCTTCTGGCCCTCTCGGACGCCCGCCGGCGGGGCTTCCGCTCGGTGGTCCGCTGCGACTCCCGGGGCCGTGTGCTCACTGCCGACGATTCGCCCGTATTCGTTGTCCGCGGCCGCACGGTCTATACTCCCGACACCTTCCGCAGCGTCGAGGGCATGCGCGCCGCCGCCGCCCTGCACCATGCGGGCTACGAGCTTGTTCAGACCGACATCGCCGCCGGCGCCCTGCGCGATGCCGACGAGATATTCCTCTGCGACTGCCGCGGAATCACGGCCCTGGGCTCTTTGGACGGCCGTCCTCTGGCCGATATCATCGCCCGTGCGGCAGCCCGGGCGCTTGCCGCCGCCTCCCGGCGGTGACGCATCGGGGCTCTTTTTCGTTCAGTGCGGCAAAAAGGGGCCCGGGCGTTGGCTTTATCCGGATGAAATTCGTATATTTGCGTGCTTTAACATTACAACTCTTTACCCAAGGATATGACCACCGCTATTTTCCCCGGGACCTTCGATCCCTTCACCCGCGGCCATGAGGCTGTCGTGGCGCAGGCGCTCTCGCTCTTCGAGCGGGTGGTGATAGGCATCGGCGACAACTGCTCGAAAAAGAGCCTGCTCACGGCCGGGGCCCGCTGCCGGCTGGTCTCAGACCTCTATGCGTCTGAGCCGCGTGTCGAGGCCAGGATATATTCTGGCCTCACGGGCGATTTCGCCGCCGCCGAGGGAGCCGCGGCCATTATCAGGGGTGTGCGCAGCGTGGCCGATTTCGAGTACGAGCGAAGCATGGCCTCCGTCAACCGGCGGCTCTTCCCGTCGCTTTCGACCGTCATCCTCTTCACTCCGGCCGAGGTCGCCGACATCTCGTCGAGCGTCGTTCGCGAGCTGCTGCTCTTCGGCCGCCGTGCCGACGAGTTTCTGCCCGAGGGTGTCGAGTTGGAGAAATATTTGAAAATGAAGTAATAAAACGATCGTTTGCATGGAATTTACAGCTGAAATGATAGCCGGCTTTCTCGGCGGAGAGATTGTCGGCGACAAGAACGCCCGCGTCCATACGGTAGCCTCCATCGAGGATGGCGCCGAGGGCTCTATGGCATACCTTAGCAACCCCAAATACGAGAAATACGTCTACACCTCCCGCGCCTCGATAATCCTTGTCGACCGCACCTTCACCCCTTCGGCCGATGTGGCGGCCACGCTCATCAAGGTCGACGATGCGGGCGCCGCGGTTCTGTCGCTGCTGAAGCTCTACGAGGCCTCCAAGCCCCAGAAGAGCGGCATCAGCAGCCGCTCGTCCATAGCCTCCGATGCCGAGGTCGGCGAGGATTGCTATGTGGGCGACTTCGCGGTCGTGGAGTCGGGAGCCAGAATCGGCCGCGGCTGCAAGATCTATCCTCAGGTCTACATCGGCGACGGAGTCGAGGTGGGCGAGGGTACGAAGATTTACCCCGGCGTGAAGATTTACGAGGGCTGCCGCATTGGCCGCAACTGCATAATTCATGCAGGTGCTGTCATCGGCGCCGACGGCTTCGGCTTCATGCCCAATGCCGAGGGAGGCTTCGACAAGATTCCGCAGCTGGGCAACGTCATCATCGAGGATGACGTGGAGATCGGCGCCAACACCTGCATCGACCGCGCCAAGACCGATTCGACCATCATCCGCCGCGGCGTGAAGCTGGACAACCTGATTCAGGTGGGCCACAACGTGCAGATTGGCGAGAACACCGTCTCGTCGGCGCAGATGGGCATCGCCGGTTCGTCGCGCGTGGGCAGGAACTGCTTCCTCGCAGGCCAGGTGGGCATCGCCGACCACGTCACAATAGGCGACCGCGTGAAGATAGGTTCGCAGAGCGGCATCGACAAGTCGGTGCCCGACGACGAGGTGCGCATGGGTTCGCCGGCGCTGGCGGGCATCAAGTACCACCGTTCGAATGCCGTGTTCCGCAACCTGCCCGAACTGGCACAGCGTGTAAATGCACTCGAAAAAGAGGTTAAAGAGTTGAAAACCAAATAGTCGACACTATGAAAAAGATTCTCACCCTGGCAGCGTTCGCGGCTTTTGCCGCATCGTGCGCCGATAAAAATCTCTGCATCGTCAAAGGCGTGCTTCCCGATGATATGGAGGGCACCTATGCCTACCTGTGCGATACCGAAGATTTTTCGGATGTTATCGACTCGGTGAAGATAGACAACGGCCGCTTTACCTTCAAATGCTCGGCCGAAATCCCCGAGGAGCTTGTTTTGCGCGGCCCTATGACGAGCAATGGCGAAGATAAGTTCTTCCAGATGATATTCATCGAGCCGGGCGTCGTGACTGCCGACATCGAGACTGGTTACAGCAGCGGCACCCCCTCCAATGAGGCCTATGCCATCTTCATGAAGCGTCAGAATGAAGGCTTCGACCGTTTGCAGGCTGCCGAGACTCTCGAGCAGCGCCAGGCCATAATATCCGAGTCCGAGGAGAATGCGCGCGCCATGATGGAGCAGAACGGCGACAACCTCTTCGGAGTTTCGATGCTCCAAATCCTCAACTACAAGATGTCTGCCTCCGAAGTTGTCCAGGCCCTCGACGCCTTCCCCGAAGCTGTGCGCAAAAGCCGTATGGCGACCCGCATGCGTGCCAAGGCCGAGTCGCAGCTGGCCACCGAGCCCGGCAGCCCCTATATCGATATCGTCCTGCCCGACACCGGAGGCAATGCGCTCTCGCTCTCGTCGGTTGTCGGGAATCCCGATAACAAGTATGTGCTGCTGGATTTCTGGGCCACGTGGTGCGGTCCCTGCATGGGCGAGGTTCCCCACCTCAAGGAGGCCTACGCCAAATATCACGGCAAGGGCTTCGAAATCTACGGCGTGTCGCTCGACGGCAGCGAAGATGCGTGGCGCAGCGGCGTGAAAGAGCACGGCATGAACTGGTTGCATGTCCTCCAGCCTCGCAAAGGCCGCATGGAGGCAGTTGAGGCCTACGGCGTCGAGAGCATCCCGTCGAATTTCCTCATCGACACGGCCACGGGCCTTATCGTGGCCAAGAATCTTCGCGGTGAGGCCCTGGGCGCCAAAATAGCCGAACTTATAGATTAATCAAGAACGACAAAACGAACCGTATCATGAAAAAAATCCTCTTCATCGCAGCCGCCGCGGCTCTGACCGCCAGCTGCACAAACAGAAATGCCTACACCATCTCCGGCACCGCAGCCGATTTCGACGGCCAGTACATGTACATGTGCGACTATGCGTCTCCCGACCAAGCGACCGATTCGGTTGAGGTGCGCAACGGCAAATTCGTATTCAAAGGCACGTCGGAGACCTCCGAGGCAGTCGTGCTGCGCAACTCCGGCGAAGATGATACGCGTTATATGCTGGTCTTCATCGAGCCTGCCGGCAAAGTGACGGTCGATTTCGACAACAAAATCGCAACTGGCACGCCGGCCAACGACGCTGCCGTCAAGTACAGGGAGCAGGCGAATGAACTCGAACAGCGCTACTACGATTCCAAATCGGCCGAGGAGCGCGAGGCCATCGCCGCCGAGATGGATGCACTGATGCTGGCATCGTTCGAGGAGAACAACGACAACATCTTCGGTGCGACACATCTCAGCACGCTGTCGTATGAGATGACCGGTGCGCAGACTCTCGCCGCCATCGAGGCCCTCCCCGAACATGTCCGCAATAGCAAAATCGTCGACGGTATCCGCGCCAACGCCGAGGCCAAACTCGCATCCGACCCGGGCCAGCCCTATATCGAGGTCTCGCAGCCCGACATGGAGGGCAACACGGTGACGCTCTCGTCGGTGGTCGAAAACCCGAAGAACAAATATGTGCTGGTGGACTTCTGGGCATCGTGGTGCGGCCCCTGCATGATGGAGGTGCCCTATCTGATTGACGCTTATGCAGAGTATCACGACAAGGGATTCGAGATTTTCGGCATCTCGCACGACACCGACGGCGAGCGCTGGCGCAACTGCGTGAAGGACCGCGGCATGAATTGGATTCACGTCAGCGAACTCCGCCGCTTCGACAATCAGGCGGCCAAGGATTACGCCGTGCGCGCCATTCCGTCGAACTTCCTTGTCGATTGCTCGACCGGCAAAATCGTCGCCACCAATCTGCGCGGCAAGGCCGTAGCCGAGAAGCTGGCCGAGCTGCTCGACTAATAAAGCATCGCTTGACATCATCCATGGCAGCCGAACATCCATACCGAATCATCGGCATCGACCCCGGAACCAACTACACCGGTTACGGAGTGCTGGAGGTCGACGGCCGCACTCTGCGGTCGGTCGTTCTCGGCGCCATAGACCTGCACCGCATGTCGGACCCCTATGCCAAGCTGCGCTACATCTTCGAACGTGTCGGCACGCTCATCGACGAGTACCGCCCGCGCGAGGCGGCATTGGAGTCTCCCTTCTTCGGCGAGAACATCCAGTCGATGCTCAAGCTGGGGCGCGCGCAGGGCGTAGCGATGGCTGCGGCGCTGAGCCGCGGACTCAAGGTCAGCGAGTATGCGCCCACGCGCATCAAGCAGGCCGTTACTGGCGGCGGCTCGGCCACCAAGGAGCAGGTCGCCGCTATGGTCAAGAGCATCCTTTCGCTCGAGGCGCTGCCGTCCAAGGCCGACGCCACCGACGGCATGGCCGTGGCGCTCTGCCACTACTACACGGCCTGCTCACCGCTCGTTTCGGCCATGGGCAGCGAGCGGGTCAAGGGCCTCGGCGGCGGACTCAAGGCAGCCTCCAAGCGTGGCAGTTCGTCGTGGGAGAAGTTCCTGCGCGAGCATCCCGACCGCGAGGTTCGCTGAAAACGGACAAAACGATTTACACAATAAAAACAGTTAAAAATTATGGCATTTTTCAAAGAATTCAAGGAGTTCGCCCTCAAGGGCAACGTGATGGACATGGCTGTCGGCGTAATCATCGGCGGCGCGTTCGGCAAAATCGTATCGTCGCTTGTCAACGACATTCTCATGCCGCCTATCGGCGCATTCCTCGGCAACGCCGACTTCTCGCAGCTGCACGTAGTGCTCAAGAAGGCCACCGAAGAGGGAGCCTCCGACATCACGTGGAACTACGGCAACTTCATCCAGACGTGTGTCGACTTCGCCATTCTGGCCTTCTGCATCTTCCTGATGATTAAGGCTATGAACAGCATGAAGAAGAAGGAGGAAGAGGCGCCCGCACCGGCACCCGCTCCCGAGCCCTCGGCCGAGGAGAAGCTCCTCTCGGAGATTCGCGACCTGCTCAAGGAGAAGAAGTAGGCGAGAGCCTTCCGACGAAAAAGCCTGTGCAACTTGCACAGGCTTTTTTTCGTTCGCCGCGGGCTATGAACGCTCCTTTTTTCTGGTGTATATGTCGGTTACGTAGACCGTGAATATCGGGAACATCAGCATTCCCACCATGGGCAGCAGCACGGCGAAGATCTTGCCCATGGTCGTCACGGGGAATATCGCCGCCCCGACCGTCGTGACACCCATGCCGGCCCACCATACGGCGTTGCCGAACGATGTCAGGTGCGGATTTACGTGTATCTCGTAGTCGTAGAACACCAGCGCCGAGAGATATGTGAATACCGCCACGGTGAAGATGTATGCATAGAAGAGCCTCCGCGGGCCGCTGCCGCGCACCATCCACCTGACCACCACGAACATTGCCATGAATGCCCGCAGCATCGTCACCAGACCCACGGCCATAGCCTGCGCGCGCGTCATCTCGGCGCCGCATATGCGGATTATGTTCAGGTAGGGTATCGACAGCAGCAGAAATGGCAGGTGTCTCCAGAACCGCCGCTCGGGGTCGGGATTGGTTGCGCAGTCCACGAAGAAGTCGACGATGAATACGAGACATACCACCGGCAGCACGCCGAGATACCAGCCCGTGAAGTGAATGTTGTCGCCGCTGATAATCTCGACCGACAGACCGGCCAGCAGTACGACAGCCGCCAGCGGCGTGAGTATCCGCATCGCCTCGACGGTAGTGTTGCGTTTAATCATATCGTTTTTTTCTGACCGAGAATCAAACGCAATGCCAGAATAATTGGAAATTAGCAATTAGGAATTAGCAATTGTCTCGGACTTTGTGTACTCTTGCGGGCAGAAGCCTGCGGAGGAGCGCTGTTTTCAGCGGGCCTCCGCTGGGCGGAGGCTTCGGCCCGCGCGACGTTCGTCGCAGAGCTCCGCAATGCTTTGCAATTCAAAATTCAAAATTCAAGATTCAAAATTACAGCGCTGCTGTGCAGCGCACCGAAAATCCGCATTGCAGAATTTGCGGATGAAGTGAGCGTCGCAGACGTCCGAGAAGCGAGGAAGACCGTTTGATAGCTTTCAAACGCGCGCAGCGTTCCGAGCCGGACGACAAGACGCGAACCCGCAAATTGTGCCCTGCGGAGCGTTTTGCGTCGCTTTTGCGCCCAAAAGCGACAAAGAATGCAGCGCCAGCTGCAAACAAAATAACACCTATTTCCAAAATTTTTGAATTTTTAATCAAAAATTTTGCTCCCAACTCTTGACAAAGGCTACTTCGCTGTTGTATATTTGCATCGTCGAATCTATCCTTTGCGTCGTTGTCGGGCCCACGATTCAGAAACAACGACCGCCGTGCACGGCATCAGAGGATATGCATAGACGACTGCCGCTTTAACCGATATCGGTCGTTCGGACGAAAACGTAGAAGTTCGTCAAACGCAATTACTTCGGACGCAAACATAAAACGAGGACATCGCTGCGTCACGCCACAGAATACGAAGTTTTTCGGCACATCCCTGCCTGCCTTTCGGTGAACGGAAGCCGCGAGGCTTGGTGAAGTCGGGGAATAGTGTAGCCGCTGCTTAAGAAACAGCTGCCGCGAGAAGACGTGTTTTGAGCGTTACGTATCGATACCAGCAGCCACAGGTCTGCCTGCATAGGACGAATATGCGGGTGGACCTTTTTTTGTCTTTGTTGCAAAGACAAGAATTAGCAATTAGCAATTAGCAATTGCAGCGCTTCACAGCAGCGCCGTAATTGCCTATTCTCGATTTCGAGTGGGCTGCAAAAGAAAAAGACGAATGATTTCTCATTCGTCTCATTCAGTAGCGAGAGAGAGACTTGAACTCTCGACCTCATGATTATGAATCATGCGCTCTAACCGGCTGAGCTATCTCGCCATGCTTATGAAAAGCGAGTGCAAAGATAAATCTTTTTTCTTTTCCCGCAAAATCTACAGCCGAAATTTTCGCTCCTGCCGCAAATATCTGCCGAATCGGCTGCAGTTGCGGAGTGTTATTGGGGAGAATTGTGCAGACTGTCTGCCGAAACGAACGCTTCGCTGCTCGTCGGCACCACATATTCGACCTCGGAAATGTCTTTTTTGCTGTTGCTCTGAAAAAGCGCACGGCCCACCATGATTATAAAAAACAGGAATACTATAGCCAGTATCGCGCTTTTGACGATGAATATGCGAAACGACAAGTCGTTGATTCGTTTTCTTCCCGCCGATTCGCCTATGGCTATATCCTTTTCGGGAACATTCTTATTCACCAAATTGTTGATGACTTCGATATGCTTCTTGTATTTCACCACGCCGATGAAATATTGCAGAACGTCGCATATGAAATATATGGTAGCCAGCAGCAGGACGACAATCGCAATCCAGTCCGAATATCCGTCCTTGTATATCAACCCCCACACGAACGCCAATATCGCCGGCACAACGGCTGCTTAACGCCCCGGTATTTCGCAATCTCGCTTTTTTTGCATAACTTCGCGGGTAGATAATCAAAAACACTGCGACTTATGGAGATAAAGGGCAGATTCGACCATTTCAATATCAACGTGACGAACCTCGAGCGCAGCATCGAGTTCTACGACAAGGCCCTGGGCCTGAAAGTTATAGACCGCCGCAAGGCTGCCGACGGCTCGTTCGAGCTGGTATTCCTCGGCGACGGCGCGAGCGGCTTCCGCCTCGAGCTGACATACCTGCGCGACAAGGAGGGCGCCTACGAGCTCGGCGACAACGAAAGCCACCTCTGCATACGTGTCGACGGCGACTACGACGCCGTGCGCGAGTATCACCGCCAGAACGGATGGGTGTGCTTCGAGAACCATAAGATGGGCCTCTATTTCATCAACGACCCCGACGACTACTGGATCGAGGTGCTGCCTCTAAACCGTTGACAACCATGGACAAGGAGATTGAATCGGCCGTCAGCGTGCTGCGCAGCGGCGGGCTGCTGCTCTATCCGACCGATACGGTGTGGGGCATAGGCTGCGACGCTACCGATGCCCAGGCCGTGGCCCGCATCTACGCCCTGAAGCGCAGCGAGAACAAACACTCGATGCTGGTGTTGTGCCGCGACGCCGACATGGTGGTCAGGTATGTCGACAAGGCTCCCGGCATAGCCTACGAGGTGATGGAGATGGCCACTTCGCCGCTCACGCTCATACTGCCTGGCGCCGTGGGCGTGGCCGCCAATCTCATACCCGACACGGGCACTCTGGGCGTGCGCGTTCCGGACCACGAGTTCTGCCGCCGCCTGCTGCGCAAGTTCGGCAAGCCGATAGTCTCGACTTCGGCCAACATCTCGGGCGAGCCTGCGCCCAAGGGTCTGCAGGAGGTCTCGCGCGAGATTGTCGATGGCGTCGATTTCGTTGTCAACCCCCGCTTCGAGGGGCACCCCACGCGCAAGCCCAGCTCGATCATGCGTTTCGACGAGGACGGGTCGGTGCAAATCATAAGATAGAACCATGGCCCGCAAGACTCTCACACCCATACAGAAACGATTCTCTGACATCGACATCTTCCGCCATGTGAACAACGTGGCGCAGCAGATGTACTTCGATGCCGGCAAGACCGACTACTACCGCCGCACCTTCGGCCACGACATACTCTACGACAACCTGCGCATAGTCACCGTCTCGACCTCGACATCATACATGTCGCAGATACGTTACGACGACGACATAGCGGTCGAGACCTCGACCGAGCGCGTGGGCAACAAGAGCATGACCCTCTTCCAGCGCATCGTGCGCAGCGAGAGCGACGGCGGCCAGACGGTCTGCAGCGAGAGCCGCTCGACGATGGTGGCCTTCGACTTCGAGGCTCAGCAGAGCGTACGCGTGCCCGACAGCTGGCGCGAGCTGCTGCTGGCCGAAACTCCCGACATCCTGTAACGGCGGCGTCCCGCGGCTGCAGCCGTTGCGGGCGCGATTGTGCGAAAAGAGTCCGTTTTGTCGCAACGGAGTGTATTTCTGTATGTTTTATTTTGTACTATCGAAAATAATGACTACGTTTGTAGCTAATTCAGATAGTAATGCCGCGCCGCTTACATATCATGCTCGCCATGCTGTCCGCGACCATGTGGTTCGGAGCTGCTGCGCAGCAGCTCGCTCGCACCGGCTCGACAGAGCTGCAGCCGGGGCGCGGGAGCGTCGATTTCGACAGTCAGGATGAGACGAACCGCATTCTGGAGCGCTACGACAGCCGCTTCGAGGTGATGGACTCGCTGGTATTCCGCATGCCGGCCGACACGCTGGCCTCGGTGGCGCTGGACTATGCCGAGATAGATTTCATAGTCAAAGAGCGCGTCGAGGCCATAGACGAGGCTGTCGATGCGCAGATTCGCGAGATGAAGGCCCGCACCGGTCTCGACATCCGCGGCCAGGCCTATGTGCGCCCCGGCAATCAGATAAGCTACGACCCCGACGACCCGCTTGTGGCATACAACGCCAAGCTGCAGGCCGAGCTGGAGTGGAACATATTCCACAGTTCGCTCTACAAGCGCGCCACCAAGATTCGCGAGCTGCAGCTCGAGGGCGAACTGCGCCAGCTGGAGTACGAGCGCGACGCTCTGGCCGAAACCATATTCCGCCAGAAGAGGTCGGTGCGCTACCGCTATTACGGCCGTCTGCTGACGGTTCTGGGAGTGCATGCCGAGAATCTGCGCCTGCTCATGCAGACGCAGATATACCTGTTGCGCAACGGCAAGATTTCGAGCGACGACCTGCTGAAGGTTATCAACGAACAGGCCGAAGTCGAGCGCCAGCTGATAGCCATCAAATCCGATTCGATCGTGACGCCCCTGCCGGCAAATGTCGGAATAGCCTACATCAAGGTGGCCGACACGGCTTCGCTCATGCAGTACATCCGCGAGGAGCACCGCGATGTGCGCAAGCTGGCCATGCGCGAGGAACTGCTTGGCGTGCAGCGCAAAAAGACCGACTATCTGCAGACGATGGACATCCTGCCATTCGCCCGCGTGTCGTACTACAACCGCCCGAATGTGCACAACACGCACAATATAGACGTGGGTCTGTCGTTCAAGATACCGATATCGGCCGAGACGGCCCGCAAGCGCCGCGCGATACGCGCCGAGCAGAGCGTGGTGCGAATCGAGCAGCAGCGCACCTGCGAGCAGATAGAGCGCGAGGTGACGGCTCTGCTGCGCGACATAGAGAACTATAACGAAAATATTTACGGCGAATACGAGCGCATGGTCAGCCTGAAGAGCTACATAGCCATGCGCAAGGAGGGCTACCGGAACGTGGCGGGCGAATATTCGCGCATCGACCGGCTGCAGGAGTACAACGTATACCTGCAGGCGTGGGAGAGGATGCTGACATATGCCTATCAGCGCGACTGTCAGCTGATAGAGCTGCAGAGCTATCTCTCCGACGAGCCCGTGAGCCGATACTTGATAATTCAGGAGATGAAATGAACCGCAGGCGCGTCTGCGGTACCGGCACCGGAGGGCGCGCGCAAGGGGACAACGGATTGAATGTGATATGCAGTCATTCAGCTTCAAATCGGACTACGACGAGAACCGGAACATCGAACGGATAATAACCGAACGAAACAGGGCTCTGGCCAAGCAGCAGATTATCTTCACGATAGTGTTGGTTGTCGTGCTGCTTCTGCTGGGTTTCTACATATTCCGCAAGGTGGTCTACACGGAGTTCGACGGCTACATTCAGACCGAGTACAAGGACTACCGCGCGGTGGAGGATATGTATATCTTCGACCAGTATACGGAGGTGGGCGACATAGTCATCCCCGGCGATACGCTCTACTCGTTCGTCTACATCAACCTGTTCGGTTTGGGAAGCATGAGCTCCGAGCCCGGCGTGATAGTCAACGACCGCAACGCCCGAGTGCAGCTCAACATGGCATATGCCGAAGCCGAGGTGCTGAGGGTCAAAATCCGCGAGCTGGAGAGCCAAATCGCCAAGGAGGACAACAACATACGCTTCGGAATGACCGAGAACTCGCACAAGATGGACCTGCTCAGACAGCTGGCCGAGACGCGCGAGCAGCTGAACGCCACCCTCAAGAAGGCCGGAATATACGGAAGCATACACCGCGAAAGCCAGTCGGCAGTGCACAAGTTCGGCCAGTACAGCCTCGAGTTCGCCAACGACCAGGGCGGCCTGGACTACGTGCTGCGCCAGATCTACGAGCGCAACTCGTCGGCAATACGCTACGAGATTGCGCAGGACACGGCCGTGGTGACCAAGCTGTGGGCCACGCCGTTCTCGCGCGTGTTCAAGGAGGAGCATGTGCTGCAGCTGGAGAATGTCAGCCTGGAGCGCAGCAACATGCAGGTGGTGGCATACGTGCCCACATACTACATGGGCCGCGTGAACAACAACACCCAGGCCGAGGTGATAGTCAACGACGATGTGAGATTCCGTGCGACGGTCGAACTGCTCGGCGCCCGCACCGAGGAGCTGCCCGAGGAGCTGCGCAACAGCCTCTCGCACAACTACACCAGCGTGATGGTGGTATTCTCGCCCGACAGAGACCAGGTGCTGCCGCTGTGGGCGGCGGTGGACAAGGTGCCGGTGAAGGTGCGCATAAAGAACTACGACAACGGCCGCCGCGACGACGGCTCGGACTACTGGTACATCACGCGCGACGGCCTGACCGAGGAGTCGAAGTATCACCTGGGCATGATGCGCCAGAAGAACGCTTCGGACAGATACCACTACCGTCCCGAGGAGTCGGAGGGCGATGATGAAGATGCCGATGCAGGCGACACGCTGCCGCAGAAGCAGGCCGGGGAGGCTGCGAAGCCTTCGCAGAGCGCGGCCGAAAGGAGCCGGGCGGAAAATAGCGCGGCCGGCGGAAGCGTGAGCTCGGATGCCGGGACTAAAGACTATGTGCGCCACAAGGTGAAGAGTGGCGAGACGTTGTACGGCATAGCGCGCACCTACGGAGTCAGGATCGAGGATATCGTGGCGTTGAATCCCGGTGTGGACAAGGTGCTCTATGCCGATGCCGTGATACTTGTCCCGGCGGCCGGGGCGCAGCGGAAATAGGGCGCAACCCATTGTCAAACAGCAGAGGCAGCAGATTATGGATAATTTAATGTACAGCGCGCAGAATGCGGAGAGCAAGAGCAGCCGCTATACTTTCGTGACCAATTCGCGCGGACGCCGCATTCTGATCGTCAACAAGGCGATGCAGATAGAGAATATCGACGCGTTGGACAGCGACAGCTTCGACGCCATATACGTCAACATCGTGCACCACAACTACGAGGAGAACCGCGTGCTGCTGCGCTGGCTCTCGCCCACGCGTGTGGACAAGTGTTTCCTCAAGCCGCGGTTCGCAACCACGGCCCTGGAGGAGGCCATGCACTTCGCGGCATACCTCATCGACGGATTCTGCGACTCGCCGACCGACGACCGGTTCACGGACTACATAGAGGAGATTTACGGCAACATCGAGAAGTACAACATCAGCCGCGAGCTGACAAACGACCTCTCGACCACCTCGCGCATACTGGCAAACATGGTGCGTTTCGACATATCGCGCGGACGGCTCAACTTCACGATGCACACCATCCGGGGACTGGCCGAGGGCTATTCGGCGATGTATCTGGCACGATACGACAACCAGGAGACGCTGCAGTATGACGAGCGAATGAAATTCGGACTCAAATTGGAGGAGTTGGGATTCGCCGAGCGCTCGCGGTTCATCGACCGCGTGCACGTGTGTCACAGCTGCGGAAACAGCCATCTGCTCTTTATCGAGTGCTGCCCCAAGTGCGGCAGCTCGAACATACACCAGGAGTCGATGATTCACCACTTCCGCTGCGCCAACATCTCGCCCGAGACCACATACGCCTATGACGGCCAGCTGTGCTGCCCCAAGTGCAAGCGGATATTGCGGCATATAGGCGTGGACTACGACCGCCCGGCTACGGTTTTCACCTGCAACAACACCACCTACGGGCGCAACAACAAGGCCGTCAACTGCGGAAACACCTTCCTGGCGCCGGCCATGAAGGTGCGCTGCGCCAACTGCGGCAACGAGTCGGAACCAGCCGAGCTGGCGCCAATCGACGTGTGGGAGTACAAGCTCACGCAGAAGGGTATAGAGGCCTTTGCCGGCGACGACGGAATATTCCAGATCGAGAGCAACGACATCTACTCGGGACGTTCGACATTCGAGAACTTCATCGAGTCGATAAAGATGTTCAACAACCTGCACTCGTATGAGGACAACGTGCTGTTCGTATACCGCTACCACTACCACTACGACGGCGACCGCGAGAACTGGCAGCTGTTCGACGCAATGCGCACGCTGCTCTCGCGAATCACCACGATAAAGATTACCACGCTCAACAGTAACTTCTATATCCTGGTGGTGGTGCACAAGGATCGTATGGAGGCCGAGCACGACCGCATAAAGAGAATGCTCGACCAGATATACCGCGACTATGTGGACGACTCGGAGGATGTGTCGATGGTGCGCTGGATAAAGACTTACAGACTCATGCACGACGACGACTCGGAGGTCTTCATAAACCAGCTGACCGAGTATATCGAGGAGGAGCACAACGACCGCGAACCCGCCGCAGAGGGCGATGAAGAGCCGCACGGCGAGGCATAGCGGCCGGGACGACAGCCGCAGGTGATGGATGCCATTTCGGAGATACTCAACGCCGCGGGAAGCGGCATCATGTGGTTCACGAACCACATGATGGAGCTCTACTACGACATCGAGGTGTGCTTCAAGCGCAACCTCGACATGAACACGCTGCTGCACATATACTGGTATCTGTTTCTGATAGAGTTTCCGAGGTACTACCTGCTGGAGATAATCGTCGGGGTGTGGTACAAGCTCACCACGCGCCGGCGCCGCCGCCTGGAGACGCAGGCGCGGATGGTGCTCTTCTCGGAGAATCCGTTAGTGTCGATTTTGGTGCCGGGACGAAACGAAGGCAAGAACATCTACAAGCTGGCCATGAGTCTGCGCGAGCAGACATACGGCAACTACGAGATAATCGTGGTCGACGACGGCTCGGACGACGCCACGCCGCTGATTTGCCGCGATATGGAGAAGAACGGCTTCATAGACCTCTATCTGCGGCTGAACGACCGCGGCGGCAAGGCCGGTGCGGCGAACATGGGAGCCCGCTATGCCAGGGGAAAGTATGTGGTGCATCTGGACTCGGACTCGTCGCTCGACCGCGACGCTCTCGAAAAGGTACTGCTGCCGTTCTACATGGACAGCCGAATAAAGGCCGTGGGCGGATGCATCAAGGTGCGCAATGCCGATGCGACGATATGCACCTCGCTGCAGGCGCTCGAGTATCTGAAGACGATCATGGTGGGCCGCATGGTGGTCAATCATCTGGGCATATACCACATCATATCGGGCGCATTCGGAGCCTTCGAGCGAGAGACGCTCATGAAGGTGGGTATGTGGGACATAGGACCCGGTCTGGACGGCGACATAACGCAGAAAATACGCAAGGCGGGTTACAAAATATGGTTCGCCAACGAGGCCATATGCCTGACCAACGTGCCCACGACATGGTTCGGGCTGTACCGCCAGCGGCGGCGATGGGCGCGTTCGCTGGTGCGATTCAGGGTGCGCAAGCACAAAGACATACTGCTGCCGAACCGCAACTGGTCGCTGCTGAACTGGCTGTCGAACATGGAGAGCATACTCTATGACTGCGTGTTCAACTACATGTGGTTCTACTACATACTCTCGCTGCTGTTCACCTACACCGACCGGCTGCTCGAGATAATGGTGGTTGGGTGGCTGCTGAGGTTCTGCTTCTCGCTGGTGGCCTTCGGCGTGATAATGATGGTCACCGAGCGCCGGCGCGAGGAGCTGCGGCTGGCCAAATACCTGCCTCTGTCGACATTCTACACGGGTTATTTCCTGCGTCTGACGCGAATGATAGGCTATACGACGGAGTTCTTCTTTTTCAACTCTTTCCGCGACGAATGGAACCCGAGAAAGACTTCGGTGTGGGCCCAGGCCGAGGAGAGTGCAGGTTCGGAGAAAATATCGCAAAAATAATTATGACACAGTGTACAAATAAACAAATTTGTATTACATTTGCAAAGTCAGCGGACCGCTTGCGGCGCTGTCGGCCCGAAATATGCTGTTTCAACATTGTGACCGATACAATATGCTGAACAACAACGACATCTCGAATCTGAAGGTCGGGTTTATAGGCCTGGGTTATGCCGGATTCCCAATGGCATGCCTCTTCTCGCGCAAATACAAGGTCGTGGGTTTCGACCTGTCGGAGTCGCGGATAGCCGAACTCAAACAGAAATTCGACCATTGCGGCGACGTGAACAGCCACGACATAGGCGAGATGATGCAGCGCGGCAGCGAGTTCACCTCATCTCTGGAGGATTTGCGCCAGTGCAACTTTTACGTAATAGTGGTGCCCACGCCCGTGGACAAGAACTTCCGGCCTGACGTGTCGTATATCAAGGCTGCCAGCCGCGAGGTGGGCAGCATACTCTCGAAGGGAGACATAGTGGTATTCGAGTCGACGGTGTACCCCGGAGCCACGGAGGAGATATGCGTGCCGGCGATAGAGGCGGCCTCGGGGCTGAAGTACAACGTGGACTTCTTCGCCGGATACTCGCCCGAGAGAATCAACCCCGGCGACAGACTCCATACGCCCGACAACGTGGTGAAGGTCACGTCGGGCTCGACGCCCGAAGTGGCGGCATTCATCGACAGGGTATACGCCTCGATTCTGGGAGAGGGCATGACATGGCAGGCGCCAAGCATACGCGTGGCCGAGGCCGCGAAGATAGTGGAGAATACGCAGCGCGACGTGAACATTGCCTTCATGAACGAGGTGGCACAGATAATGAATGCCTTCGGTATAGACTTCAACGAGGTGCTCGAGGCGATGAACACCAAGTGGAACGCGCTGGGATTCCGCCCGGGGCTGGTCGGAGGCCACTGCATAGGCGTGGACCCGTACTACCTGATAGAGTTCGCCTCGCGCAAAGGAATAGCGGCCGGTCTGATGTCGATGGCTCGCGGTATAAACAACTCGATGCCGGGATATGTCACCGAGCAGATCATCCAGTCGCTGGCATCGCACACGGATGCGGATCCGGCCGGGGCGAAGATACTGCTGCTCGGATTTACGTTCAAGGAGAACTGTCCCGATATACGCAATACGCGCGTTATTGACATATACCGCCTGTTGGCACGATACACCACGCATGTGGAGATATACGACCCGCTGGCAGATGCCTCGCAGGCCGAAAACCTGTACGGAGTGAAGGTCTGCACACGCTGCGAAGAGCTGAAGGAGCACGCCTATGACGTGATGGCGCTGTGCGTGGCGCACGACGAGTTCAGGGATTTCGATTTCAGCCGCTACGGCGCCGGCCGTGCGGTGGTGTACGACGTCAAAGGGTGCCTGCCGCAGCAGACGTGCGGCGACGGGCGCATAGACGTGGTGAAAATGTGATTGCAATATTTTGATTAAAAACTTATAGGTTATGAAGAAGTTGTTGCTGTTGGGCGCGCTGGCTCTGGTGATGTCGGCATGTACGAACGACCCGGCAGAGGGACCAGGTAAAGGCAAGCCGGAGGTTGCGCCCTCGAAAGAGGTGCTCAAGCATCTGCCTGTCGACCAGTCGCGAATCATATCGCGTCAGGCCACGGATGCGTATGCCGCCACGCGTGCAGTAGAGGCCGTCGACACCGGGCACGCGATAGAGGCCGAACCCGATATAACGGATATTCCCGAATATAACCAGAACGGAATCTGGGGCGGTGTCGAGGCCATGGTCATAAAACCGACTACCGAAGGAAATGAGTTCCAGGCCGGAAACCTGAAGAGGCTCTATGTGGCCAAGCCGGGCGTGAAAATCTCATACTACGACCGTAACAACGCCTCGGAGGCAGGTACGCTCTACATACTCTCGTCGGCAACGGATGTCGAGCTGAGCGACTCGTGGGACCAGTCGGCTACGCTGAAAAGACACTGGACATACTATGTCTGGGGCTCGATATCGGACTCGAAGAATGTGAACATCCCGGCCGGAAACGTGAACTTCTACTACTACAACTCCAAGCCGCTGAACCTGAGCGTATGGCAGAATGCGCCAAACGGCGACGACAAACCCTCGCATGTGGAGATTCACGCCGACGCGACATTCAAGGGCAGCGTGCAGTTCACATACGGCGAGTACTGGTTCGGCGGAAAGACCGTTTTCGAGAACAACTTCAGCGTCGATAACAATTATCCCTACTTATGGTTCTCGCAGCCCGTGGAGTTCAAGGGCCAGCTCTATGCCCGATACGGCGAGTACCGGTTCGACTCGTCGGTGACAATCGAAGACCTGGAGATAGACAACGGAAAGACGGACAATCCGACCCGCTTCTACTTCAACGAGTGCGCCACACTCCACAAATTCGTAGTTCACGGCAACAACAAGGATGCGCTGGAGATATATGTCAACTACTTCCTCGAACTGACACAGGGAGTGGAGTTCCAGAACGGTTCGAACGGTGTATACTGGCTCAACAACGGCGTGCTGGTAATAGGCGGCCAGGCGGTTAAGAACAATTCCGGAAAGAACGTGTTCGTAAACGGTCACTTCGTGGTGGCTGAGGGCAACTCGGCCGTATATATTCAGGGCTCGATTACCGGTGTGCAGCCCTCGGAGAGCGAGAAGGTGTTCAAATATTTCAGAACCAAGACCGCAAACGACAAGCTGGCCGTATTCGGCAAGAGAACACGGACCGAAACGGGTGAGCTGGTGACGGCCGAGCCGGTGATATATGTGGGCTGGGCATCGAACGAGTCGTCGTACACAAACCAGGGCTACAACACCGTGTTCGACAGAGGCCGCAACGACAACGACGACTACGGATACAGCATTAGCGTAAAGGCCGACCCGACAAAATTCGACGGCGACTTCCAGATAGGCTCGAACGACGAGAACGACTGCCGCGCCAACTACACATGGGGCGAGCAGCCGCCCTCGCAGGACGAGATTCTGCCGCCCGCAGCGCACAAGTATTCGGCGACGAGTCTGGCTTTCGACGGAAACTATGTATATATCTGCTGGCACTCGAACCTGCCCGGCGGCGAGTCGCAGGACGGCTTCGAGCACGACCACGGAACCAACATGGACCCCGACCGCGAGGATGAGGCCGGATATGGCGGCCCGTCGGTAGAGGGCTCAGACGACTGGGGCGGAATAATCGACATAGTGCAGATAAACAACTACCACCCCGACAGAGCCGACCTCTACATAGCCGGCACGGTGTGGAACCCCGAGCACAAGTACAACCATGTGCAGTACTTCGACGGAAAGCTCTACTTGGCTTCGACCAGCTGGAATGTGGGCGCAGCGCTGCATGTGGTGCCTCTGGTGCCCTCCGACACGGGCGTGGGGCAGACGTTCGACACCAAGCAGGCGTACCGCGTGAACCTGACGGGCAACTCGGCCAACTGCGTGGAGATAATCGACAACAAGTACATAGCCACAATCTCGGGCCGCACCGAGGGCGGTCTGAACTGGTTTGCGGTAGACGACGAGTCGAGCCAGGTCAAGAAGTACAAGAACAGCAAAACGGCCGGCTACGGCGGCAAGTTCATATACGACGACGGAACATATGTATATGCGCTGCACGACACGACCAACGCTACGGTGACTGCATACAACTACAACGGCGTGCAGGTCGGCGAACTGTCGACGGGAGTGTCGCTGGTGCCCTATGACGGCAAGAACGCAATGGTCGTGAAGGATGGCAAGGTGTATATCTGCTGCGGCCGCAACGGTCTGCATGTCTTCGACTGGAAGACGGGCGAGAGGGTCGGCAAGAGCAAAGTGTCGGCCAACTGCGTCGATGTGGACGATGAGGGCTACATATATGTGGCTACGGGCGGCGGTCTGGCCGTATTCAAGAATGACAGCCAGGACGAGAAGACCAAGGAGTACCACACCGTAAGCTACGTGGCTTACACCGGCAAGGGTTTCGTCTATCCCAACGGCTGGGAGAAGGACGGCACGATGCCCGA
This sequence comes from Alistipes sp., assembly GCA_022511345.1. Classification (GTDB taxonomy): domain Bacteria; phylum Bacteroidota; class Bacteroidia; order Bacteroidales; family Rikenellaceae; genus Alistipes. The sequence continues at coordinate 108,902 of JAFLRR010000004.1, read as the reverse complement.
CGGCACGGCGAAGGAGTCGTCGAACTTCGTGCGCGTGCGCGGCGACAAGGTGTTCGTGGCATACGGCATGTACGGAATGAGAATATATTCGGTCAGCGAGCTGATAAAGAAATAAGATGTTGCAGGGTTGCAGCGGGCCGTCGCACTCAGGTGCGGCGGCTTTCTTTTTGGCCGCAGGGCATGGCATGGCAGGGCTGGGCTGTGAGCGGTGTGTTGCGGCGGCGCAGGGCGGGGATGCTGCAATGCTGGATGCAGCGGAGGTGCGGGAGGTGCGGGAGGTGCGGGAGGTGCAGGTAGTGCGGAGGTGCTGCTGAAGGAAGCTGTGGAGGCTGTGCGATGCCGGCGCGATAGGGAGTATGGGCAGGCGGCGGGTGCGATAGGGCCGGCTGAAGACTGAGCAGGAGCAGGAGCAGGAGCAGGAGCAGGAGCAGGAGCAGGAGCAGGAGCAGGAGCAGGAGCAGGAGCAGGAGATTGGCGCAGATATGCCGGGAGATGGAGCAAAAAAAATCCCGCTACGTTGCAGTAGCGGGATTTGTCGCTTAAGCGGCGGAGCGTTACTCCTCAACTGCGGGGTAGAGCTCCGAGAGGTCGTAGATACGCAGACCGTACATGCCGTAGGCTACGAATGCGTAGTGCTTGTCGCCGTTGGTGTAGAGCTTGACGAAGTTCGACGACTCTTTGAGCTGACCCTCCTCGGTGTTGTCGTTGCCCGAGCGGTTGTTGAAGGTGAAGTCGACGGTGCCGGTGAACTGAGCGTACTTCTTGAGCTTCAGACCGCCGTACTGGTTCAGGTTGTCGAAGTTCTTCTCGAGAATGACGAGACCTGCGCCGTTGGCTACGTAGACATAGTTGTCGTCCACATCGACGCCGTTGGCGGTGTAGTACTTCTGCCAGGGCTTTGCGTTCTTGTTCTCGGCGATGTTCTTGTGGCTGCTGGCAACCTTCTCGCCCGTGGCCTTGTCGTAGATGTGCAGACCGTACTGGCCGCAGCATGCATAGATGTAGTTCTCGTCGCCAGCGAGCACGTTCTTGCCGTCGATGGGAAGAAGACCGAAGTCGGTGTCGTCCTCATTGCCCGAGACGGTTGCGAAGGTCTCGATCGATTTGCTCTCGGCGTCGTAAACCTCGATTACGGGAGCCTGGGGGTTGCGAAGGGTATAGACCTTGTTGCCGTCGACATAGATGTGCTTGCCGCCGAAGTTGGCAGTGGTGGCATTGACGCTGGCCTTGGACTGGTCGGTGTCGGCCGTTGCGGGGTTGAACCAGTTCAGACCGCCCTCGGTGCGGCCCGAGATGGTGACAATCTCGTCGCCAACCTTGACTGCGCAGTTGGCCGAGTTGCCGGTGAGGCTGAAACGCTCGGCCTCGGAGGTGGTCAGACCCGTAGCGGTGGTGGGGATGACGTGCAGAGCTGCGCCTACGAACCAGCTGGTCGAAGCCAGGTAGAGGTTGTTGTCGGCATAGAGCACGTGGTTGTACTTGTGCTCGGGCTGCAGGTAGAGCTTGGTGCACTCGAGCTTGGTGATGTCGCTCGGGTCGATGGTTATAACGTCGACGATGCCGCCCCAGTCGTCGGCCGAGTCGAGCGAAGGCTCGCTGTCGCCGTCGACATTGGTGCCGTGCTGATGGTCCTCGGAATCCTCGTCGAGGTCGGCCTTGCGGTTGGAGTGCCAGCTGATGTAGAGGGTGTTGCCGTTGAAGGCCAGACCTGTAGCCGAATATTTGTGCGATACGTCCTTCGACTCGCCGCCTTCGACAGACTGGAGGTATTTAGGACCTTCGAGCCATGCGCCGTTGTTCTCGGCGTCAGCTGCAGAGGTGGCAGCAAGAGAGGCGCCCGGAGTGAGCAGACGGCTCTGGTCGGCCTTGAGCTCGATGAGCTGGGCGGATGCCACGGGAGTCGTGTTGTCGTCTTCGGGACCCTTGGGGCCTTCGGGACCGTTGGGGTCGGTCGTACATGCTGCCATGCCCAATGCAAGGGCAGCAAGCCAGAAAAGATGCTTTTTCATAAGTATTAAAAAATGTTTAAATTTCAATTTACAACCCTGTTCGACACATGTCTTTCATGCGCGTTGCGCGTACATGTGCAAACTTGGGACAAATATAGTGAGGTTTTTGCAAAATTGCACCGAAAAATCGATATTTTTTATCATTTGCCGACAATAATATTTCGTTGACGGGCAGCGCGGTGCGCTGCCGAGGCGGATGCCGCGGGCGGGAGCCGGCGAAGAGATGTTCCGTTTAGCAAAAAAATTGCTATATTTGCACCATCGAAGGCTTGTGACGCCTGCTTGCGAAGGATGAAAACGATAGGCAAAATAGGAGCTTTTCTGCTGCTGTCGGTTTATGTGCTCTCGATGGCTGGCAGCGCCTGCACGGCGCTGAGCTGCCGCTGCACGCATGCGGCAGCGGCTGCCTGCCTGCACCACTGCGCAGAGGCGTCATGCTGCCATCACGGCCATGCGGCAGACCTCTGCATGGCACAGGCAGGGGCGGCGGAGTCCGCACAGTTGGGCGGCGAGTGCTGCCGTCACAACCATTCGACGCAGACGCAGCTCTACACGGCCGACACCGACCGAGACTGGCAGGTGCGGGCGGCTGCGCCGGGAGGCGATGCGCTGGCGGCGGCCGGCGACTGCGCCCTGCAGCCCCTCTCGGTCAGCGACACATATCGCAACGACGGCGGCAGCAGGCCTCTGACTGCTCCCGGCCGCAGCAGCACGGCGCTGCGAGCTCCTCCGGCATACGTCTGAAACGGCAGGTGAGCCCGAAACGGGCGTCACCGAACTTTTTGGAACGTATATATTTAAGGAGCAATCTACATGAAAATCATAAAATCATTGTTGACTCTCGCCTTTGCGGCAATATCGGCCGCAGCGGCGGCACAGGATGTCAAAGGAACGGTGCGCGACGCCGACAACGAGCCCCTGCTGGGCGCGTCGGTATACTGGGCCGGCACGACGGTGGGAGTGGCCACGGAGGCCGACGGCTCGTTCACGCTGCACCGAGTGAAGGGATACGACCGGTTGGTGGCGGCATATGTCGGATATGAGAACGACACGCTGACGGTGGCGCCGGGCGTGGACCGCGCGGACTTTTTCAAGGGCGCGGGAATAGATATAGAGAGCGTGGTGGTCGAAACCTCGCAGAGCGGCAACTTCGTCAAGCGCGACGGCCTGATGAAGGGCGAGATGATATCGTTCGCCGGATTGTGCAAGATGGCCTGCTGCAACCTGGCCGAGTCGTTCGAAAACTCGGCCTCGGTGACGGTAGGTTACAGCGACGCAATATCGGGCGCACGCCAAATCAAGATGCTCGGCCTGGCCGGAACATACACCCAGATTCTGGACGAGAACCGACCCATAATGCGCGGACTGAGCGCCCCCTACGGCCTGAGCTACACGCCCGGCATGTGGCTCAACTCGATACAGGTGTCGAAGGGAATCTCGTCGGTAACAGCCGGACATGAGGCCATAACGGGGCAGATAAACCTCGAACACCGCAAACCGACGGACGAGGAGCGATTCTTCCTGAACCTCTACTTCGACAGCGAGCTGCGCCCCGAGGCAAACATCTCGTCGGCGCTGCCCGTGACCAAGGACGGCAAGCTGACGACCGTCGTGCTGCTGCACGGCTCGATGGACACCCGTTCGTGGGACGAAAACAAGGACGGTTTCCGCGACCTGCCGCAGGCGCGTCAGGCCAACATCGCCAACCGATGGGTCTATGCTGCCGACAACGGCATGCAGCTGCGCTGGGGGTGGAAACTGCTGGCCGAAGACCGGCTGGGCGGCATGACGGACTATCGCGGCAGCCTGCGCGACAAGATGCTCGCGCAGAGCCTCTACGGCTCGCAGATAGGAAACACTTATGCCAACGGTTACATCAAACTGGGTGTGCCCGTGGGGCAGGCCGTGTACAGCGAGGAGGAGCAGGACGAGATGCGCTCGAATGTGGCGTTCGTGGCCGATTACAGCTTCTATAAATTGGGGTCGTACTTCGGGCTGAACAACTACGACGCGCGCGAAAACACGGCCTTTCTGAATGCCATGTACAGCCACTACTTCACATACCGCTCGTCGCTCATTGTGGGCGCCTCGGCAATGTGGCGCAAGGTCGACCAGCAACTCGACAACCATTCGTTCACGACTGACATGCAGACCGAACTCGTCGGCAACGGCAATCTCGGCAACTACATGAAGCACAGTGAAAAAGAGGTGGGACTGTTCGCCGAGTACACCTACACCATAAAGGACAAATTCTCGCTGGTGGCGGGTCTGCGGGGCGACTACAACTCGTGGTTGGACAAATTCTTCGTCACCCCGCGCGGACACCTGCGCTGGGACGTGACGCGTTCGACGGTGCTGCGCGCCTCGGCCGGATTGGGATACCGCAATGCCGACCCCATTACGGACAACATCGGAATCCTGGCCACTGGCCGCTTCATCACCCGCGGAGGTTCGGTAATGGGCGACAGAACGGATGCGATAGACCTGCAGGAGCGCGCACTGACGTGGGGCGGAAGCGTGACGCAGACCTTCGGACTGGTAAACCCGGGCGATGCGACGCTGAGCTTCGACTTCTTCCGCACGCAGTTCTTCAACCAGGTGGTAGTCGACCAGGAGAACGGCTCGGGAATACCATACGGAGTATACAACACGTTCATATACAGCACCGACGGACGCTCGTACACCAACAGCTACCAGGTCGACCTGACATGGACGCCCGTAGAGCGGTTCGACATATTCGCCACGTTCCGCTACACCGACAGCGCCATTACGCTCAACCGCGGAGAGGGCGCGGCGGCAGGCAGCGAACGGATAACGGTGGAGCGCCCGCTCATAAGCCGCTACAAAGGTCTGCTCAACCTGCAATATGCCACACGTTTCCGCCGTTGGGTGTTCGACGTGACGGCGCAGCTTAACGGACCCAGCCGACTGCCGGCATTCGACGGCGAGATAGACAATGCGAAGTATTCGCCGGTATATCCGATGTTCTATGCGCAGGTGAGCCGCAAGGTGGGCAAGTTCGACATCTATGTGGGTTGCGAAAACATCGGAGGCTATATGCAGCATGACCCCATAACCGTTGGCGGCGAGATGTTCCAGAAGGGGATGAATCCGTTCGATCCGTCGTTCAACTCGTCGGCAGTGTGGGGACCGCTGATGGGACGCAAGTTCTATATCGGATTGAGACTGAACATTTATTAAATTCAAAATTCAGAATTCAAAATTCAAAATTATTTATTAAGTGCTATGAAAAAGTTTTTAGTTTGCGTTATCGCGGCGCTGGCGTTCGCCGGAGTGCGCAGCGCAGAGGCCAAGGAGCCCCAGAAGAAGAGTGAGAAGACCGTGGTGCTCATCACCGACGTGGACTGCGAGCACTGCAAGGCCAAGATTATGAACAACGTGCCTTCGCTGGGCAAGGGCGTCAAGGACGTGAAGGTGGATGTGCCTACAAAGCTGGTGACGGTGACCTATGACGAGTCGAAGAACTCGGTGGAGAACATCATCAAGGGTCTGGCCTCGCTGCGCGTGAAGGCGAGCCCCGCAGAGTCGGCAAAGAAGTAGCGGCGGAAAAGCTGCGTATGACGTGACGGAGCCGGGACGATTTCACTCGCCCCGGCTCCGGCCGTATGTGGCCCGCACCGGCTGCAGGATGCCGGCAATTGCGTAAATATGGTGCTGAATGCTTGTTTTTTCGCGAAAAATTCGTACTTTTGCAGGCTATCCGCGCGTTATGGCCGCAGCATGCGGCGGCGACGCCCGGGTGATTGAGGATAAAGTAATGAATAACAAATAGTTTAACTCAAATGCAAAGTAAAGGTTTTATCAAGCTGCTGGCGATAGTGTTCGCCCTCGCTTGTGTTTACCAGCTCTCCTTCTCGCTCAAGACGAAAAGCGTAGAGCGCAAGGCAGCGAAGTATGCCGCAGGTTTCGAGCCCGCGGAACAGGCTTCGCGTGAACAGTATTATCTCGACTCGATGATGAACGTGCCCGTGTATATGGGTTACACGTACAAGGAGTGCAAAGAGAAAGAGATCAACCTGGGTCTGGACCTGAAGGGCGGTATGAACGTCATGCTCGAGATTCAGGTGGAAGATGTGGTTCGCTCGCTGGCAGGCGACAGCCGCAACGATCCCGAATTCGCGGCCGCAATGGATGAGGCGAATGCCCGCATGAAGGCCGGAACGGGCGGCGACTATATCGGCGACTTCGCCGAGGCTTATGCCCGAATCTCGGGAGGCAAGCCCCTGGCTGCCATATTCGTGAGCCCCGACCGCAAGGATATAGCCCCGCAGTCGACCGACGCCGAGGTGGTGAAGGTGCTCCGCAAGGAGACCGACGACGCGATAGCCGCTTCGTACAACATCATCCGCAGCCGTATCGACCACTTCGGTGTTACGCAGCCCAACATCCAGCGCCTGCCCAACTCGAACCGCATTCTGGTCGAGCTGCCTGGCGTGAAGGAGCCCGAGCGTGTGCGCAAGCTGCTCCAGGGCACCGCGTCGCTCGAGTTCTGGACGACTTACAACGGCATAGAGCTTCGCCCGGCGCTGCTGCAGGCTGACCGCGTGGTTCGCAACCTGCTCGACGAGGCTGTCGAGGAGCAGACTGACGAGGTTGGCGAGCAGACCGGCGACGGCCTGATTGCCGAGGTGGCGACCGTTGAGCCCGCCGAGACCGATGTGCTCTCGCGCGAGCGCAATCCTCTGCTCTCGATTCTGGGTGCGGAGTATGCAGGCGGCGCAGTGATGGGTGCCTCGAGTGCTGCCGACACGGCTGCCGTGAACCGTTATCTGGCAATTCCCGCCGTGCGCGACCTCTTCCCCTCGGATGTACGTTTCATCTGGGGTATAAAGGGCGATGAGAACATGGGCGGACGTTTCGCTCTCTACTCGATTCGCGTGGAGCGTCCCGACGGAAAGGCTCCGCTGGACGGCAGCGTGATATCCGACGCCCGCGAGGCTTACTCGCAGCAGGGCTCGGCTGCCGAGGTTTCGATGTCGATGAACTCCAACGGCATCGCCGAGTGGGGTCGTCTGACGGGCGAGAACATCGGCAAGTGCATCGCCATCGTACTCGACGGCTATGTATACTCGGCTCCGGTGGTAAGAGGCAAAATCGAAGGCGGAAATTCGCAGATATCCGGCAGCTTCACCATTCAGGAGGCGCAGGACCTGGCCAACGTGCTCAAGTCGGGCAAGGTGCCCGCCCCGGCACGAATCATTCAGGATACGGTCGTAGGTCCCTCGCTGGGTCAGGAGTCAATCAACGCAGGTATGATCTCGTTCGCGATAGCCTTCCTGCTCGTGCTCCTCTACATGGGTCTGTTCTACAAGACGGCCGGCTGGATGTCCGATATAGCGCTTATCACCAACGTGTTCCTGCTGATGGGATTCCTGGTGTCGTTCGGCGCGGTGCTGACGCTGCCCGGTATTGCAGGTATAGTGCTGACGATGGGTATGGCTGTCGATGCCAACGTGATTATATATGAACGCATCAAGGAGGAGCTCCGCGGCGGCAAGGGCATAGCTCTGGCCATAAAGGACGGTTTCTCGAATGCATACTCGGCAATTATCGACGGTAACCTGACGACCATCATTACCGGTATAGTACTCTACGTGTTCGGCAACGGTCCCGTGCAGGGATTCGCTACCACACTGGTCATCGGTATCATCACCTCGCTGATGTGCTCGATATTCGTTACGCGCCTGCTCCTGGAGTGGGTCGTAGAGAAGTGGGGCTCGATATCCTTCTCGCGCAAGTGGTCGGAGACCTTCCTCTCGAAGGTCAAGTTCGACTTCATCGCAAAGCGTAAGGTATCATACATGATCTCGGGCGCGCTGATCGTCCTGTCGCTCATATCGTTCGCAGTGCGCGGCCTGAACCGCGGCGTGGACTTCACCGGAGGCCGTACATATGTGGTTCGCTTCGACAGACCCGTATCGGCTGATGAGGTGCGCGGCGCTCTCGACGGAGCGTTCGTAGACGGCGATGCTGCAAACGTCAGCTGCGAGGTAAAGCAGTACGGTCAGGAGAACCAGATGCGAATCGTGACCCAGTACAAGTACGACGATACGTCGGAAGAGACGACGGCCGAGGTGGACGAGATTGTCTACAACGCGCTGAAGGGTCTCTACACATATGAAATAACCTTCGACAACTTCCGCTCGACGCAGGATGACCAGAACGGTATCATCTCGGCCGACAAAATCGGTCCCTCGATTGCAAAGGACATGACCTACAACGCAATCTATGCGGTGATATTCTCGCTCATAGCAATCGGTCTCTACATAACCCTGCGATTCAAGAGATGGCAGTGGGCTATCGGCGCTACGCTGGCGCTGGTGCAGAACGCGCTGATTGTAATCGGTCTGTTCTCGATATTCTACGGTCTGCTGCCGTTCAACTTGGAGGTCGACCAGGCATTCATCGCGGCGATTCTGACTATCATAGGTTACTCGATTAACGATACGGTGGTCATCTTCGACCGTATACGCGAGTACATAGGTCTCTATCCCAAGCGCGAGTTCCGCGACAACGTCAACAACGCTATCAGCTCGACCCTCTCGCGTACGGTAAACACCTCGGGTACGACGCTCGTGACGCTGCTGGCTATCTTCTGCTTCGGCGGCGAGACCATCCGCGGCTTTATCTTCGCGCTGATTTGCGGCGTGCTCATCGGTACCTGCTCGTCGGTGTTCATCGCAACGCCGGTGGCTTATGACCTGATGAAAGGCAAGAAGGCAAGAAAGTAAGATGCGAGTGAATTAGAACCGGGCGGCTCCATTGCGGATGCCGCCCGGTTTTTTTCGTGTAGGAAGCAACAGACAGCGGGCGGCCCCGAGGACCGCCCGCTGTCTGTTATGCATCACTTATGATGGATTATCTGGCAGCTGCAGCAATCTCGGCAACTGCCGCGCACATGGCGTCGTACTGCTTCTCCATGCTCTGCAGAAGCGCATACTGCGCGTGGGTGCGCACGAGGTTGTGCTCGGGATACTTGATTTTGTAGTACTTGTCGCCGTCGATGTAGTCCATCAGGAAGCGCAGCACCTGCTCGTAGGTGATGTAGAGCGCCGAGAAGGCCAGGTGGTCTATCTCGACCTGCGTGAGCTCGCCGGCGCGCTGCGAGAGGTAGCCCTCGGTGTAGGCGCGGAACATATCGAACGACATCGATACCTTGGACAGGTCGCGGTCATCCTCGGCACCGGTGTTGGTGTAGGAGCGGATGGCGTCGCCGAAGTCGTTGAGCGAGGTAGAGTTCATGACCGTGTCGAGGTCGATGGCGCAGAGCACCTCGCCGCGCTCGTCGAAGAGGATGTTGTTGATTTTGGTGTCGTTGTGGGTTACGCGGGTGGGAATTACGCCGTCCTCGACCTTCTTCCAGAAGTCGAGCATCTTCTCGCGGCGCGACTCAATCCAGCTGATTTCCTCGGCCAAATCCTTGCAGCGGCCTGCTGCGTCGGCCTTGAGCGAAGCGTCCCACTGAACGAAGCGGTGGCGTATGTTGTGGAAACCCTTGATGGTCTCGGCCAGCGGCTCGGTGAAGTCGGAGAGCTGAGACTGGAAGCGGCCGATGCCCTCGCCGCCCTTGCGTGCGAGCGCCGGAGTGTCGGCCTTGTCGTAGGCCGTGGTGCCCGAGATGAAGACCGTGACGGCCCAGAACTCGCCATCCTCGTCGACGTGGTAGTACTTGCCCTCGGCCGTGGGGATGATGCGCATGGCCTCGCGCTCGGGGTCGCCGCCGGCAGCAGCAACGCGCTTGCGGATGTGCTCGGTGACCTTGCGGATGTTCTCCATCATGGCAGGAACGTCGGGGAAGATGGCCTTGTTCTTGCGCTGAAGGATGTAGTCGGGCGTACCTTCGCCCGTGCGGACGATGAAGGTGTCGTTGATGAAACCTTCGCCGAGCGGCGCGATCTCGCTGATGGCGCCCTGTATTGCGAACTGCTGTGCAATTCGCTGAAGTTTTTCTTTCATAAAGCAGTTTGTATTGGTTTTAGTCTATTCTGTTTTTGCGCTGCGGGTGAGCCACTGGCAGGATACGTTCATGTACCACAGCTCGCAGCCGGCCCTGGTCGGGTTCTCCTCTATATATATGCCTATGGTGCCGTCGGGCAGAACGGTCAGCGAGGAGTAGACCGACTCGTAGGGGCAGATGCTCGTGGGCTGGCCCCAGGTGCGGCCCTCGTCGCGGCTCAGGAACACCGAGACGTTGCGGCGCTGAGTGTTGTCGGGAACCGAATGGAGCAGCAGCGTGCCCTCGGCAGCGGGGTAGCGAATCATGTCGCCGTTGCAGGCGTTGGCGTATATTCCGGGCCATGTTCCCTGCTCGGTCCAGGTCTGGCCGCCGTCGTGCGAGATGCTGTATCCGCGCTCGCCCTGACGGCGCACGCTCATCAGCAGACGCCCGTCGGTCAGCTCGACGATTTTGGCCTCGTCGCCGCCCTCGAAGGCCAGGCCCGAGACATGCCACGTGCGGCCGTTGTCGTCGGAGTAGACGGCACGATTGTCGAGCTTGCGGGCCGGACCCATGGCCGCGGCGAAGAGTATGCGTCCGGCGTGGGGGCCGTGTTCGAGGGTCACTCCGTTACCCGAGCCGAAGAAGGAGTAGGTGTAGTTGCGGCACTCGGGGTTGGGTGCCTCGGCGCCCCATATCGAGGCGGTTATGTCTTCGGGTGCGGACCAGGTGCGGCCGCCGTCGCGGCTGCGCGACATGTACGAGCTCGTGGGGTCGTCGGGCGTGGAGCTCCAGAGGTAGTTGCCGCCGACGAAGAGGCATATCACCTCGCTGCCGTCGGCAGTGACTGCCAGGGCCGGGTCGCCGAAGCCCTTCTTGTAGCCCTGGCCGACGGCTATGTCGACCGGTTCGCTCCACGTGCGGCCGTTGTCGGTGCTGCGGCGGGCTACGATGTCGATATCCTGCGGAAGGTCGCCCTCGTTGTTCTTGCGCTTGTCGTTGACTGCCAGCAGAGAACCGTCGGGCAGAGCCCTCAGGGCCGGGATGCGCCAGTTGCGCGAGCCGTAGTCGCCGGGAGCGAACAGCAGCTTGCGGCAGAGAAGTATCTCGCGCGAGGCTGCCACGCTGGAGGAGGGTGTGTATTTGCGGCCGCCGACCTCGAGGCTCTTAAGCTCGGCGGAGATGCGGTTGCCCTCGCACGCATCGTCGGCAACGTCGGCATAGACGTGTATCTTAAGCGTCCCCTCGGCGGGTATCGCACCGTTGACCCTGATGCGGACATCCTTGCCGCCTTTGGGTTTGAACTCATTGTGCGACAGGGTTTTGCCGTCGGCGGCCTCCACCATCGCATAGAATCTGCCAACATCGGCTAACGACGTGGTGCCGGCCGTCGAGACGGTCAGCGCCTCCAGCGTCTGGCCGCCGGCGATTCCGTCCACGACGACGGTCGCCTTCAGCAGCAGTTCGCCGTGGTTGCCGCGCCCGGTGAATTTGTCGACCGGCTCGACCCGTATCTCCTTCACGATGCCGGCCAGTGCGGCGGTCGTCATCAGCAGCGCCGCGGCCGTCAGTATCAATCGCGCTCTCATAGGCCCACGTTATTTCTGCTTAACTTCGAAGTTGGTGATGCGGCTGCGGAAGTCGCCCGTGCGGCGCAGCGGGAATACGAGCGTGGGAACATAGCCCGTCTTGGCCTTCTCGCTGTACCACTTGTGGCCGCGGGCGAGCTCCTCGACAAGGCGGCCGTCGATGTAGAGACGCGTCGAACGGTTGTCGCCCTCGATAGATATGGTCATCTTCCTGCCGGCCGAGACGCGGCGCTTGAAACGGTTGAGGTAGCCGTCGCGGGCATAGCCCAGCATGCCGCTGATGGGGTCGGAGAGGTAGAAGACGGCGTCGCGCGAGCGGAAGAGCTCGGTGCCGGGAGCCTCGTCGGCGCACTCTATGTCGAAGGTTACCATGTAGTCGTAGCCTACATCCTCATATTCGTATTCGGTGCCTGGATTCAGGCGCTCAACACTCCAGAAGGGCGTATAGTCATCGCCTCCTGCGGCCACATGGCGGCCCATGAGATTGATGGCGGGAGCCTCGGAGAGCTCGTGGCGGCGGAGATTGAAGACCTCGAAAGGTACGGTGACCGACACGCCGTCCCAGCACTTGGCAGCCATGGTCTGCAGGGCGGGGTAGGCGCGGTGGTGTATGTCGCGCGTGGAGATGCCGTTGCCGACGTGGTCGTTCCACACGGCGAACATGCCTCCCGTGATTGCGGGGTCGCGCTCGGGGAAGATCACGCCGTTGATGTTGGCCGGCGTCCACTCCTCGTAGAGGTATTTGGTGTTCAGATAGTCATAGTAGTAGCCGGCGGCAGGAACGATGTAGACCAGGCCGTCGGGGATGCTCAGCAGCTTGTAGCCGAGTGCGGCCATGTCCTGAGGCTTGGCGTAGCCGTTGGACCACGCCTGCATCAGCACGTTGTCGACCTTGACGGGAGTCTGGCCCGCGGCGTGGGTCAGCGAGCCCCAGATGCAGGCCTGCTTGCCGAACGACTCGACGTAGCGGATGTAGCGGTCGGTCAGGTAGCGGAACTTCTCGACAACCTCGCGGTCGCGGTTCGAGTACTCGTCGGTGCCTATCGAGACGCGCGGACCAGCGAAAACAGGGTCGTCACCCTCGAGATACTCGGCGAAAAGGGCGTCGAGGAACTCGTAGGTCTCGGGCTTCATGATATCCAGATGGTCGTGGCCGTACTGGTCGCTGCCAAGCTCGGGTTTGTAGTGGACGAAGGCCAGAGTATGGGCCGGCATGTCGATTTCGGGCATGATCTCGACGCAGCGCTGCGCGGCGCGCTTCTGCAGCTCGCGGAAGGCCGCCTTGGTGTAGTGGCCGTCCTCGGCAGCCAGTCCGGGGAAGGTCTCGGACTCGAGGCGGAAGGCGGCATAGGTCTTATCCCAGTCGTTGTCGAAGAACTGCTTGAATCCGTTGTCGTTGAGGTGTATCTGCAGGAAATTCATCTTGTAGTAGGACATGATGTCGACATAGTCCTGCAGGAACTCAATGGGGATGAACTTGCGGCCGCAGTCGAGCATCAGGCCGCGCAGTGCGTAGTCGGGCCAGTCGCGGAGTTTGCCCTGGGGGATGACGGCTCTGTGGCTGCCGCTCTTGCCGTGGGTCTCGGCCATCTGGAGTATGGTGCGCGTAGCCCAGTAGAGACCCGTGGCTGTGGGTGCGGTGAGCTCGGCGCGTCGTGCGGTGCGCACCTCGTAGCCCTCGTCGCCGAGCTTGCTGTCGGCACGCAGGCTCAGGACGATGTCGCCGTCGGCAGCCTTGCCGCTGACAACGGCCGCCTCGATGCCGAACATCTTGCGAAGGTCGTCGGCGAACATGCCGGCGATGTTGTGCAGAGGCTGGTTGTCAGCCGGAACGACGATTCGCGTGGAGGAGGTTATCGTGAAATCGCCCTCGCCGCCGGTCCACTCCTTGAGCTCGGGTATGACGAACGGTTTCTCGTTTCGAGCGGCCTGGGCCGTAGCCGATGCTGCCAGGATGGTCAGCAGTATGAAAATGCGTCTTAACATAATCGATGGTTTTTGAAGTTTTGACATTTTGAATCGCAGTCGCTATCGCGGGATTAGGGTGAACCGCCACTTATACTCCCTGTCGGAGGATATGCGGTGCTGCGGCTCGGGACGCGAACCCCAGCTGTCGTAGCCGCCGACGCCCTGCTGGGCCATGTCGAGGCAGACCTCCACATAGTCGTGCGGGACGATATCGTCGAGGTGGGTTTGGCGGGGCAGTTTATTGGCTGCGGCAGCCTCGTCGTGGATGCTGTTCTTGGGGTTGAGGTTGCGCCACTGGTAAGGCCGGGCGGTGCACTCCTGGCCGTCGAAGTCCTCTATGCTGTTGCGCAGGGCGTTGAACTCGAACAGCCTGTCGGCGCGAATCTCGAGCGATGCGCCGCGCTGGCCGCTGAAGGTTATGCGGCGCGTGTCGGTGCGGTGGCCGTTCTCCTGCGGACGAACGTAGGGAAAGTACATGTCGTCGGCCGTAGTTTTGTAGATGCCTGCGGGCGAGCCGGCATTGCGGTCGCAGTAGTTTTCGCCCGGACCGCGGCCGTAGTACTCGACATTGCCCATGCCGGCCGGCAGGCGGAAGCGCATGCCGATGCGCGGAACCTCGAGCGCTGCGGGCTTGCGACGCGGACCGGCGGCACTCGGGCTGAAGGTGGCCTCGAGCTGCGCGTCGGAGGGTTTGTCATTGCCGCTCTTGAGATTGGCGGCGGTGAAGACGATGTCGGCCTCGACGACGCCCGACGGCCAGACGGTGTAGGCGACGATGTAGTCGTTGCCGGCAGCAAGGCGGTAGGTGACGCTGAGCGTGACGGCCTCGTCATGGCGCTCGACGGAGGCGACGGAGACGTTGAAGTTGCGGCTCGACTCCTTCCATATGTGCAGACGGTGCGGCATGGAGTTGCCATAGTCGTTGTCGGTGGGTGCGCGCCAGAAGTTGGGCTGCAGGCCGAAGCCGCCGGGGAAGAACTCGGTGCCGCCGAATTTGTAGGAGGTCACCATGCCCGACTGGCGGTCGAAGGTGAAGCTGACCCTGGAGGAGGCGATGCTGACCGTGGTGCCGTCGTCGGAGACGGAGAGGCGGGCGCCCTTCTTCGAGAATTGGAGCGGGGCGGAGGTGTTCTTGAGCGGGAGCTGCTCGCGGGCCACCTCGAAACCGCGGGGCAGGCAGCCCTGAGCCTCGGCGAGCTCGACGGAGAGGTCGAGGAGATATTCGCCGGCGGTGCGCATGTCGGCCTCGGTGAAGGTCTCGAACTCGGCGCCCTGCTGCGGCTGAAGGTTCACCGGAAGCACCTTCTCGGCCACCTTGCGGCCGTCGCGCAGAAGGCGGCAGACAACGCGGAAGCGCTTGTCGGCAGGAGTGAAGTAGTGGCGGTTGAATATGGTCACGCGGCCCGAACCATCGGCGGCCGGAGTGAATGCGAAGTCCTGGTGGACATATTTAACCTCGGAAAGGGCGGGATGGGGCGTGCGGTCGGGGTTGACCAGGCCGTTGCAGTTGAAGTTGCCGTCGCTGGGTGTGTGGATGCCTCCGTAGTCGCCTCCGTAGGTGTAGTATATGCGGCCGTCGGGGGTGCGCTCCTCGAAGCCCTGGTCGACCCAGTCCCAGATGAAGCCGCCCTGCATGTTGGGGTAGCGCCACACGGCATCCCACTGGCCCTTGATGTTGCCGGTGGAGTTGCCCATGGCGTGGGAGTACTCAGAGGGAATCACGGGCCGGTCGGTGCCGTTGCGGCCCGTATTCTCGAACCACTTGGCGTCGGGGTACTGAGGCACGTAGATGTCGCTGTTCCACTCCCACTGCGCGCGCTCGTAGACTACGGGTCGCTTCATGAGCCGGCTGTCGGCCTGCTTGAGCCAGAGATAGGTGTTGTAGAAGTTGTAACCGTTGCCGGCCTCGTTGCCCAGCGACCAGATGGTCACGGACGGGTGGTTCTTGTTGCGCTCGAACATGTTGCGCGTGCGTTCCATGTGGGCCTCGAGCCACTCGGGATTGTTGCCGAGGGTGCCGCCGCGGCGAAGGTCGTAGCCCTTGCCGTGGGACTCGATGTTGGCCTCGTCGTAGACGTAGAGTCCGTACTCGTCGCACAGCTCGTAGAAGCGGCGGTCCTGCGGATAGTGGCACAGGCGCACGGCGTTGAAGTTGTGCTCCTTCAGTAGCTGGAAGTCGCGGCGCATGGTCTCCTCGGAGACGTAGTGGCCAGTCAGGGGGTCGTGCTCGTGGATGTTTACGCCCTTGAACTTTATCGGCTGTCCGTTGACCAGCAGTACGTTGTAGGGGGTGCCTCGGCCGTTCAGCTGCTCCGTCTTGGCCATCTCTATGCGGCGGAAGCCGACATTGTAGGGTATCACCTCGGCTGCTCGGCCGATGTCGTCATATACTGTAATGAGAACCTTGTACAGATATGGCGACTCGGAACTCCACGGATGTATATCCTCCAGACAGTGGTCGCCGAACGAAACGGTCCGCATGCCGCCGGCTGCAACCGAGGCGGATGTCTGGGCCAACACCAGCTTTTGTCCCTCGGCATCTATCAGTTCATAGCCTATGGTCTTGTTGGCATTCGTGTCGCTGCGGTTGGTCAGGTCGACGGACAAATTGAAGATGCCGTTCCTGTAGCTGTCGTCGAGCGTCGATACGATGTAAAAATCGTGTATGGTCACCTTGGGCTGCGACCACAGGAATACGTCGCGCTCGATGCCGCTGATGCGCCAGAAATCCTGGCACTCGAGCCACGAACCGGTGCTCCAGCGGTAAATCTTGAGAGTCAGCGTGTTCTCGCCTTCGCACAGATAGTCGTTAATAAGATATTCAGCCGGGTTTTTGGAGTCCTCGTTGTAGCCGACCTCGCGCCCGTTGACATATACGTAGACGCCCGACTTGGCACCGGCGATGTGAAGATATATGTCGCTGCCGTCCCATCCGGCCGGAATGCCGAACTTGCGGCTGTAGACACCCACAGGCGTTGCATCGGGCAGTGCGGGGGGCTGCGGGTTGAAGGTGCAGAATTCGTAGGGGTGGTTCACGTAGAGTGCCGTGCCGTAGCCCTGACGCTCCCAGTTGCCGGGGACTTTGATGTCGTCCCAGGTGGATGTGTCGGTCGAGGCGTCGGTGACGCCTGCCGGAAGCGTGCGTCCGTCCTCGGCGAAGAGGAACTTCCATGTTCCGTTAAGGGAGACGAAGCGGTCGCTGGAGCTGTAGCTGCCGGTGAGGGCCGAAGCTGTGTCGCTGTAGCTCATGAACGATGAACGGGGAGCCTCGCGGTTGACCGATACGGTCTTAATGTCTTGCCAGTAGGGCGTTTCGGCACGTGCGGCCGCAAAGTCGAGAGTCGTTCCGGCAAAACAGAGCGCCGGCAAAAGGATTTTGGCTATATTCATTTCGTCGGCCTTGTTTTGCGGCCGAGTACAAATATAAGTCAAATAGGCGAGAAATCCAACTTCTGGAGGCCTTGGGACGCTGTTTTTTTACGCTTCGGGCTCAGATTATGCGATATGCACGCAACTCGCGGGCCAGCTCTTTCTCGCGGCCGCCGAGGCAGCGGTCGACAAGAGCGTGGAAGCGGGCGGAGTGGTTGTGGTGGCGGGTGTGGCAGAGCTCGTGTATTATCACGTAGTCGCGCAGATGTTCGGGCAGGAGCATCATGTAGAGACTCAGCGAGATATCGTTGCGGGCGGAGCACGAACCCCACTTGGTGCGGGCGGCGCGGACGGTGACGCGTCCGTATTTGAAGCCCAGGCGCGAGGCTATGGCCGCGGTTCTGGCGGGAAGGTCGGCCCGGGCGTCGCGGCGCAGCTGCTCGATGCGCTCGGGGGTGTACTCGATTCGGGGACGGGCGGCGGTACGCTCGGCAAGACGCCTGGATGCGGCGGCAATCCACTCCTTGCGCGACTCGAGAAAGGCGATGGCTCTGGCGCGCGATACGCCGCGGGGATAGGTGAGTCTGACCTCGCCCGAAGCGCGCACCGACACCGACACGCGGCGTGCGATGGCCGACTGGACCACCCGCACCGGACCTGTGCCCTCGAAACTGAGAGTCTCATCGCGCAGCGGTGCCTTCATCTCTAAATGTGCTGCTCGCCGTCGTTGTACTTCACTTCGTCGATATATTTGCGGATGTTCTGCTCGTCGCTGCGTGGACATATCATCAGCACGTCGTCGGTGTCGACGACGATGTAGTCCTTCAGGCCCTTTATGACGGCTATCTTGTCGTCGGGCAGCGAGACGATGCAGTTGCGCGAGTCGTAGAGATAGCAGCCGCTTGCAGGCCGGGCGTTGGCATAGCGGTCCTTGCGCGAGAGGGTGTAGACCGAGCCCCACGTGCCCACGTCGCTCCAGCCGAAGTCGCCGCAGCGGACATAGACGTTGTCGGCCTTCTCCATTACGCCGTAGTCGATGGAGATGGGGTGGCACTCGGAGAATACGCGCTCGACGGCGTCCTGCTCGCGCTCGGTGCCGAATGCCGAGGCGATGCCGCTGAAGAGAGAGTGAATCTCGGGCAGATATTTTGCAAAGGCATCGGCGATGTCGCGCACCTTCCAGATGAAGATGCCCGAATTCCAGAAAAACTCGCCGCACTGCACGAACGTCTGGGCCAACTCGAGGCCGGGCTTCTCGGTGAAGGACTTGACCTTGCTGATGCGGCTCTGGTCGCTGACCTGGATGTAGCCGTAGCCGGTCTCGGGGCGGCTGGGTTTGATGCCTACGGTCATCAGGGCGTTGTTGCCGGCCACGAAGTCGAGGCACTCGCCGATTATGCCGCAGAACTCCTCCTCGTCGAGGATGATGTGGTCCGAGGGGGTGACAATCATGGCGGCATCGGGGTCGCGGCGCAGCAGCGTGCCGGCAGCATAGGCTATGCAGGGCGCAGTGTTGCGGCCGACAGGCTCGCACAAAATCTGCTCGGGCGTCAGCTCGGGCAGATGCTCCAAAACGAGCTCGCGGTAGCGGCGGTTGGTAACCACGATGAAGTTTTCGGCCGCAATGATGCGGCTGAAACGCTCGAAGGTGTGGCGTATGAACGACTTGCCGGTGCCGAGTATGTCCAGAAACTGTTTGGGCCGCGACTGGCGGCTCTTGGGCCAAAAGCGGGTTCCGACGCCGCCGGCCATTATTATGCAATAGGTATTCATCGCGCTTTGATGCAGGCGGCCGCTATTCAAAAGGCTCGCCTCTCTACAAAGATAAAAATAAATTTGTAACTTTGCCCGGTTAAAAACGGATAAAATTAACGCAAGATGAAAATAAGACTCTTTACTATACCCAATTTCGTTACGCTCGGCAACCTGCTGTGCGGCTCGTGCGCGGCCACTGCGGCTGCGGTATACGGCGATTTCACCGCGGCTTTCTTTCTGCTCGTGGCTGCGGCGGTGTTCGACTTCGCCGACGGCGCCGTGGCGCGAATCATGAACCAGTACACCAAATTCGGCGTGCAGCTCGACTCGCTATCGGACATGATATCGTTCGGCTTCGCACCCGCGGCGATTCTGTTCGGATTGTCGGCCCACTGCCAGCCGGCTCTCGTGCACGGCGACATGCCGGAGACCGTGTGCCGCTTTCTGATATTCATAGTGGCGGCATTCTCGGCACTGCGACTGGCCAAGTTCAACATAGACACCACGCAGACCGACGAGTTCTGCGGCCTGCCCACGCCCGCATGCGCCATATTCTGCGCAGGAGCGGCGATGCTCGTCGAGCGCGGACGAATAACGGTGCCGCTCGAGGCGGTGACGCTCACGGCAATAGTCATGGCCACGCTGCTGATTGTGCCGGTGAGAATGTTCTCGCTCAAGTTCCACAACCTCGGCTGGAAGGACAACAAGCTGCGATACGTATTTCTGGCGGCGAGTCTGGCGATAATATGCGCCGCTCCGGTATACTCTCCCACGGCGATTATCGTTTTATATGTGGCCATGTCGATTCTGCGCCACGCATTCTGCCAAACTGACAAGACCAAGGATTGTTAGGCCGGTCGAGAGACCGTTTGCAAAATCTTTAGTATATTTGCGGCCAGCTATCGTGAACAAGTTCTGTAAGATACTGCTACGTGCCGCGGCGATAATCCTCGTCGCGATGCCCTTTGCCGCACATGCCCAGCTCGACGCCAAGGCTCTGCAGCGCGCGCAGCAGCGCGGTGAAAATACCGATATCTACGGAAACAACCCGTTCGAAAACAACGCCGAAGGCGAAGATGACCAGGACGCCGAAAAGCCCGACACCACAAAAAAGGAGCGCAAGATACGCAAACCGCTCGAGTCGTACTTCTTCAGCGACTCGATACGCGCGCTGCATAACTTCCAGTGGACGTTGAGCCGCGACTACAACCGGGTCGATGTCGGCCCCATAGACACCACGCTGGCAAACTGGCACATAGACTATCCTTATTACCAGCGCGGGCTGGGCGACATAACCCTGGGCGGACTGGGTCAGTCGACGCTGCCTGTCGATGCGCTGGAGCGTCCCGAGTTGACCGATTTCGAGTTTGCGCACCCATATGACGCCTACACCTACAACATGGAGAATATCCCGTTCTACAACGTCAAGAAGCCATTCCTGCTGCTGACGTACCTCGAATCGGGACAGAAGCGCTACCGCGAGGAGCACTTCGAGCTGACGCACGCGCAGAACATATCGCCAACGACGGGTTTCAACGTCAACTACAAGGCTCGCGGAACGCGAGGCCTCTATGACAGACAGCGTACCAAGAACCACAACGTGGCCGTGGCTTTTCAGCACACGGGCAAACGATACTCGGTGCATGCGGCATTCTTCAACAACCACATAGAGCAGGCCGAAAACGGCGGCGTGGTGGGTCCGTGGGCCGTGCGGGACACGACATTCGAGATGCCCTCGGGCGTGCCGATGAAACTGTCGCGCGCAAATGCCCAGAACATCTATCGCAACAACGGATTCTTCATCGAGCAGTCGCTGGCAATACCTCTGCAGGCCGTCACGCCGAGCGACTTCTCGCTGGCCGACCTGTCGGCCGTATATATCGGCCACTCGTTCGAGTACAACGCCTGGAGCAAGTTCTACACCGATGTATATGCCACCTATACCGACGACCGCTCGGGCCGCGACCCGCAGACGGGCGAGTTCATACCCAAGACGGACGTATACTACAAAAACTGGTATATCTCGCCCGAGCGCACGCGCGACTCGCTGTACGAACGAGTCATATCGAACCGCTTCTTCGTGCAGGCGCAGCCCTGGGACAGAAACGGCGTGATCGGAACGCTCGACGGCGGAGTGGGTATAGACATGCGCACATATTCGCAGTTCGAGCCCGGAGGATATATGTCGGGCCGCATGAAGAACGTCAAGCGGACGAGCTGGTATGCATACGGCTCGGTGTCGGGAAAAATAAAGCGCTATGTCGACTGGGGCGCCGAGATGAAGTACTATCCGTCGGGTTATCGCGGCGGCGACTACCGCATAGGCGCACACATAGCTCTGACGGGATTCGTGCGCGGAAAACCGCTGCGGCTCTCGGGACGATTCGTGCAGGAGAGCATCTCGCCCTCGTACTGGCAGGAGTCGCTCTACTCGAACCACTACATCTGGAACAACAGCTTCGGCAAGGAGAGCTCAACACGTTTCGAAGTGCGGCTCGAGGTGCCCGACTATGCGCTGGAGCTGGCGGCCAAGCAGGGCGTGATACGCAACAAGATATACTACGACGAAAATGCCGCGGCAGTGCAGAGCACCGGAACGGTGAGCCTGACGAGCATCTATGCCCGCAAGGATTTCCGCATAGGCGGCCTGCATCTGGACAACCGCGTGCTGCTGCAGTGGAGCACCGATGCCAAGGTGGTGCCCGTGCCGACGGTCAGCGCATTTCTGTCATACTACTATGAGTTCTGGGCCGTGCGCAACGTGCTGCGAATGCAGACGGGACTGGACGGCCGATTTACTACGAAATACTATGCGCCGGGATACAACCCTTCGCTGTCGTCATTCTACAACCAGCGCGAGGTGGAGACGGGAAACTATCCCTATGTGGACCTTTTCATAACCGGAAAGTGGAAGCGTATGCGCATAATCCTCAAATACCAGCATCTGAACAAGGGACTGTTCGGCAACGGCGAATACTTCTCGGCCGCGAACTACCCGCTCAACCCCGGCATGTTCAAGATCGGTCTTTCATGGGGATTCTACGACTGATGTTTATGGGGTAAAAGTTTTTTTATGTTGAGAAAATTCATATTCGCACTCTCGGCCATAGCCGTGATTACGGGATTCGACAACGCCGACACGCAGAACGCGTTTGCCGGCGCCGCAGAGATGGCAGAGAGCGAGTTAGTGATTTCGGCATACGACGACATATTCCGCGCCGCCAGTGCCGAAGAGGGCTGCGACTGGCTGCTGATGAGCGCCATAGCCTACACCGAGTCGCGCTTCGAGGCCGACATCGTATCGCAGCGCGGAGCTTTGGGTCTGATGCAGATAATGCCCGTGGTGGGACGCCACTTCAACGTTCCCGAGTCCGAAATAATAGAGCCGCTGACCAACGTGCGCCTTGCGGCCCGTCTGCTCGCCGAGATAGAGCGCATGCTCCGAATACCGGCAGGCATTCCGGAGCGCGACCGCATGGGAATAGTGCTGGCCGGATACAACAGCGGAGTGGGGCATGTGCGCGACGCGCGCCGTCTGGCCCGCGAGGCCGGCGAAAACCCCAATTCGTGGGAGGTGGTGGCTCGCTACCTCAAGCTCAAGGCCGAGCCCGAGTATTACGACAAACCCGAGGTGCTGAGCGGCCGGTTTACGGGCAGCCGCCAGACGCTGGCATATGTCAACGGCGTGATGGAGTGCTACGACCGCTACAAAAACATGATGCTCTGACACGGCTTGGCAAGACTGGAATGACAAACGCCGCCTCCTTTACGGGAAGCGGCGTTTTTGATTAGGGCAGGACGTCTACTTGCCCAGCAGCTCCATGACCTCGTTGAAGACGGTCTGGCCGTTGTAGCCGAACTCCTCGTCGAGACGCTTGTAGGGAGCCGAGTAGCCGAAGCTCTCCAGTCCGTGGATGCGGCCGTTTTCGCCTACCAGGCCTGCCAGGTTGACGGGCAGACCCGAGGTCATGCCATAGCGGACGGTGTCGGCCGGAAGAACCGATTTCTGGTAGGACTCGGGCTGGTCGCGGAACAGTCCCTCGCTCGGGATGCTCACGATGCGAACCTTGACGCCCTCGGCAGCCAGCAGCTCGGCACCCTCGACCAGAGTCGAGACCTCCGAACCGTCGGCAATCATAACCACGTCGGGATTTGCCGAGTCGACGACGACATATCCGCCCTTCGAGAGCTGCGAGGCCTCCTCGCGGCGGCTGCCTGCGAGCGTGGGCAGGTTCTTGATGTTCTGGCGCGAGAGAATCAGAGCCACGGGGCGCTGCTCCTCAATGGCGCTCTTCCACGCCCACACCGTCTCCTCGGAGTCGGCCGGACGAAGCACGACCATCGAACGCTCGCCGTGGTGGTTGCGCAGGTGCTCCATCAGACGTATCTGCGCCTCCTGCTCTATGGGCTGGTGCGTGGGTCCGTCCTCGCCTACGCGGAACGAGTCGTGAGTCCATATATATATGACGTGCAGGCGCATGAGGGCTGCCAGACGCACTGCCGGCTTCATGTAGTCGGAGAAGACGAAGAATGTGCCGCAGGCCGGAATCACGCCTCCGTGCAGCGCCATGCCGTTCATGATGCAGGCCATGGTCAGCTCGGAGACTCCCGCCTGGAAGAATTTGCCGCTGAAGTCGCCGCGGGTGAATGCCGTGGTCTTCTTCAGGTAGCCGTCGGTCTTGTCCGAGTTAGAGAGGTCGGCCGAAGCGACTATCATGTTGTCTATCTTCTCGGCGTATACTCCCAGCATGGTAGCCGAAGCTGCGCGCGTGGCGCCGTCGGCCTTCATCTCGACGGAGCGGTAGTCGATGTCGGGAAGGCGACCCTCAAGGAACGAGTCGAGCTTGAGCGCTGCGGCGCTGTTGTGACGGCGCCACTCCTGCTCGGCCTCGCGGCGCTCGGCGGCGTAGCGCTTAAGCTGTGCTGCGCGCTCGGCATAGAGCTCCTCGCTCTCGGCGAAGATGCGGAACGGATTCTCGGGGTCGCCGCCCAGATTGCGGACCGTAGCGGCCCAGTCGGCACCTGCGGCCGAGAGGGGCTGTCCGTGGGTGGAGACCTTGTTCTCGAAGCTCTGGCCGTCGGCTGCAACGGCGCCGCGTCCCATGACCGAGCGGCCGATGATGAGCGTCGGGCGCTCGGTCTCGGCATTGGCGGCGGTGAGAGCCGTGCGAATCTGGTCGACGTCGTTGCCGCATATCTCAATCACATTCCAGCCCCATGCGCGGTACTTCATGGCCACATCCTCGGTGTCGACATCCTCCACGCGCGTGGAGAGCTGAATGTTGTTCGAGTCGTAATACATTATAAGGTTATGCAGACCCAGGTGGCCGGCGATGCGGCCCACGCCCTGCGAAATCTCCTCCTGCACGGCGCCGTCGGAGATGAAAGCATAGGTCTTGTGCGCCATCCACTCGCCGAAACGCGATACGAGGAACCGCTCGGCGATGGCTGCACCGAGCGCCATGGCGTGACCCTGTCCGAGAGGACCCGAAGTGTTCTCGACGCCGCGCATGACGTCGACCTCGGGGTGTCCGGGCGTGATGCTTCCCCACTGGCGGAACTGCGCGAGGTCCTCGGGCTTGTAGAAGCCGGCCAGAGCCAGCACCGAGTAGAGCATCGGCGACATGTGGCCGGGGTCGAGGAACATGCGGTCGCGGTAGGGCCATGCCGGATTCTCGGGGTCGTAGTTGAGGAATTCGGCGTAGAGCACATTGATGAAGTCGGCGCCGCCCATGGCTCCGCCCGGGTGTCCCGACTTGGCCTTCTCGACCATCGAGGCCGCCAGTATGCGGATGTTGTCGGCAGCCTTGATAAGTTTTTCGTTAGTAGACATAACCACTATAATTTTATTGTTGCTTTTCTTTGCTAACCCACGCGTCTGAGACCGCCGAAGTCGGTGTTCTCCATTTTGCGGCGAGCGTAGTCGGCCGTTATGCGCAGCTCGTTGCAGCCCGACGAGGGTATCTCGTACATCGCGTCGGTCATGACGGCTTCGCATATCGACCTAAGGCCGCGGGCGCCGAGCTTGTACTCGACGGCCTTGTCGACGATGAAGTCGAGGGCCTCGTCGTCGAAGGCGAGATTCACGCCGTCCATCCTGAAGAGCGCCTCGTACTGTCTTACGATGGCGTTCTTGGGCTCGGTGAGTATCGAGCGCAGGGCCTGGCGCGAGAGCGGCTCCATGTAGGTGAGCACGGGGAGTCGTCCCACGAGCTCGGGGATGAGGCCGAACGACTTAAGATCCTGCGGGGTGACGTAGCGCATGAGATTGTTGCGGTCGACGGCCGTGCGATTGTCGTCGGCGCGTCCGTAGCCCACAACGCGGGTGTTCAGGCGCTGCGCAATCTTCTTCTCGATGCCGTCGAAGGCGCCGCCGCAGATGAAGAGTATGTTGCTGGTGTCGATTTTCACGAACTTCTGGTCGGGATGCTTGCGGCCTCCCTCGGGCGGCACGTTGACCACGGTGCCCTCGAGGATTTTCAGCAGAGCCTGCTGCACGCCCTCGCCCGAGACGTCGCGCGTGATGCTCGGGTTGTCGCTCTTGCGGGCTATCTTGTCGATTTCGTCGATGAAGACTATGCCGCGCTCGGCCTCCTCGACGTTGTAGGAAGCGACCTGCAGCAGCCGCGAGAGGATGCTCTCGACATCCTCGCCGACATAGCCGGCCTCGGTGAGGACCGTGGCGTCGACGATGGTGAAGGGGACCGACAGCAGACGGGCTATGGTCTTGGCCATGAGGGTCTTGCCCGTGCCGGTGCGGCCTACGATGACGATGTTCGACTTGTCGATTTCGACCTCGTCGGAGTCGGCGCGGTGGGAGAGTCGCTTGTAGTGGTTGTAGACGGCCACGGACATGTAGCGCTTGGCGGCGTCCTGGCCGATGACGTAGCGGTCCAGGAACTCCTTTATCTGGCTGGGCTTGGGCAGCTCCTTGAAGTCGAGTCCCTTGGCCTGGCGGCGGGGCTGCGACTCGGCGAGGATGGCATGACCGCGCTCCACGCACTCGTTGCAGATGTTGGCGCCGTCGGGTGCGGCGAACATCAGTTCGACGTCGGCGCGGCGTTTGTTGCAGAACGAGCAGTTGTCGCCGCCGCGGTGACGGTCCTGTCCGCCGTTATTGTCGTGTTTGCGGGCCATCAGAGTTCGGTATTTTGACGTTTCGATAAAACCTCGTCTATGAGTCCGTATTCGCGGGCTTCGGCTGAGGTCAGCCAGTGGTCGCGGTCGGCATCGCGCTCGATCTGCTCGTAGGAGCGGCCCGAATGCGCCGACAGAATCTCGTAGAGCTCACGCTTGGTGCGCAGAATCTCGCGGGCCGTGATTTCGATGTCCGAAGCCTGTCCCTGCGCGCCGCCGAGCGGCTGGTGAATCATGATGCGCGAGTGGGGCAGAGCCGAACGCTTGCCGGCGGTGCCGGCCGTAAGCAGCACGGCGCCCATCGAGGCGGCCAGGCCGGTGCAGATGGTGGCCACGTCGCAGCGCACCAGCTGCATGGTGTCGTAGATGCCCAGTCCGGCCGATACCGACCCGCCGGGCGAGTTGATATATATCTGTATGTCCTTGTCGGGGTCGGACGACTCGAGAAAGAGCAGCTGAGCCTGTATGATGTTGGCCACATCGTCGTAGATGGGGGCTCCGAGGAATATGATGCGGTCCATCATAAGCCTCGAGAATACATCCATGGCAGCCACATTGAGCTGGCGCTCCTCGATGATTGTCGGCGAGACGTATGCCGCGGCGGGAGTCGATGCCGCATAGTCGTAGAGTCTGTGCGACGAGATGCCGCAGTGCCCGACGGCGAATTTCTCAAATTCGTTTTTACCCATAGCAGATTTTACACTTTCCGTTTTTACTACTTCGGCCCGCGCGGTGCGGGAGCTGCGGGGCCGGCTGCAAAAACCGAACCCCCGGATGCGTTTCGGCCCGTTACGCCTAATAATGCGGCGCTTCGGGCCTCTTTACGCTGAAATGCCGGCAGCCCTCAAGCACGGGCTGCCGGATGCGGTGTATGTCAGAGAGTGCGGGCCATCTCGGCGAACTCGTCGGCCGATACGGCCTTCTCGGTCACCTTGATTTTCGCGCGAACGGCCTCGACGACCTTGGTCTCGTAGAGCTTCTCGTAGATTTTCTGCGCCTGCTCCTTGTCCTCGAGGATGCGGCCGGCATATCCGGCGAGCATCTCGTCGGGAGCGGCCGGCATGCCGTACTGTGCGAACTGAGCCTGCGCCAGAGCCTTGGCCTCGGCCTGAGCCTCGTCGGCGGTGACGGTGAGGCTCTCCTGCTTGATGATGAGCTTCTGCAGGTAGTTCCACGTGAACATCTTCAGGAACGAGTCGAAGTCCTTGTTGATATCCTCCATCGAGAACTTGCCCTCGTTGATGGTGTAGAGCCAGCGCTTGAGGAACTCGACGGGCATGGCCGGCGAGGTCTTCTCGAGCAGGTAGTCGCGCAGACGGAGCGTGAACATGTAGTCGGTCTCGCGCTTGAGCTCGGCAGCAATCTGCGCCTCGATGAACTCGTCGAATGCCTTGGCGTCGGCGATGTTGCCCTGCGGGAATGCCATCTTGAAGAACTCCTCGTTGATTTCGGGCTCGGCGAAGCGGCGGATTTTGGTTATCTCGAGCGTGAACTCGGGATTGATGCCATCTAACTCATCCTCCTTGACCTTGAGGATGGCCGCACGCTGCGAAGCGCTCTTGTACAGCTCGTTGATATTCACTGCGGTCTTGTAGCCCACCTTTTTGCCGATGAAGGGCTTGCGCTCCTCCTCGCTCATCGAAATCAGACCCACGTAGGCGTCGTCGACATGTATGTCGCCGTTGTCGAGAGTCACGGAGAGAGCCTCGTCGGCAGTGACCTTGTCGGCGTCGACAAGACGGCCGAAGCGGCGCAGGAAGTTGGAGCGGTAGTCATCCTTCATCTTCTTGTCGACCTTGATTTTGTTGTAGACGACCTTGTCCTTCTCCGAGAGATTGAGCTCGACCTTGGGAGCCTCGCCTATCTCGAACTTGAACTCGAACTCGGTGTTGTTGTCGAAGTCGAAGTCGCCCTGCTCCTCCGACGGAATCACGTCGCCCAGATAGTCGATGTTCTCCTTCTGGAGATACTCGAATACGGCGTTCGACGCCGTGCGGTACGACTCCTCGGCCGTGACGCTCTTGCCGTACATCTTCTTTACGATGCCCATGGGGACCATGCCGGGGCGGAAGCCGGGGATGTTGGCCTTGCGCTTGTAGTTGCGCAGGGTCTTCTCGACTGCCTCGCCGTAGTCGCTCTCACCCACCTTGACGGTGAGCAGCGAAGTGTGCTCTGCACGCTGTTCTCTCGTTATTTCCATATTTGCGATATAAATTCGTTTCATGCCGCGCCATTGCGGCGCGGTCGGGTTGCAAAGATACTAAATAATCGGCAATTCTCAACCTGCAATTAAGAATTGTTTTTTGTATCTTTGTCGCGTAAATTATCTGTACGAAAGAGTATGAATCGTTTCCTGGCGGCTCTGCTACTGCCTGCAGTCATGCTTTCGTGCGGCGGAGGCCGGAAGGCGTCGACGCACGCGGCTCCCGCAGAGCCGAAACGCTACACATACCGCGTAAAGGCCGAGTATCCCCACCCGGCCGACTTCTACACGCAGGGACTGCAGTTCGCCGACGGCAAACTGTGGGAGGGCACGGGGCTGGAGGGAGAGTCGGCGATATACAGCACCGACCTGACCACGGGCCGCACCGAAAAATTCGCATCCTCGCCGCGCAACGAGTTCGGCGAGGGCATAACGCTGCTCGGCGGCAAGCTCTACCAGCTCACCTGGACACAGAACACCGCACGGGTATACGACCTGGCCACGGGACGCGTGCTGCGCGAGTTCCGATACCCGGGCGAGGGTTGGGGGTTGACAACCGACGGCAGCAAGCTGTACATGAGCAACGGCACCTCGTCGATATACCGCATCGACCCCGAGACATTCCGCCGCGAGAGTTCGGTGACGGTGACACTCAGGGGCGAGCCGCTGGAGTTTCTGAACGAGTTGGAGTGGATAGATTCGCGCATATGGGCCAACATCTACACAACCGACGTGATAGCCGTCATAGACCCCGCCACCGGGCGTGTGGAGAGTCTGGTCGACCTGCGCGGACTGCTGCCCGAGAGCGAGCGCACGCCCCGGACCGACGTGCTGAACGGCATAGCCTACGACAGCCACACGGGCCGCATACTGGTCACGGGAAAGCGGTGGAGTAAGATTTATGAGATTGAATTAGTCGAACAATAGAGTGAAACCGACAAGAGACATAGAACCGATACTCTCCGAACGAATACTTCTGCTCGACGGCGGATTCGGCACGATGGTGCAGCAGTACGGCCTTTCGGAGGAGGATTACCGCGGCGAGCGCTTCGCCTCGCACGGAGTACGGCTCAAGGGCTGCAACGACCTGCTGGCGCTGACGCGACCCGAGGTGGTGCGCGAGATACACGAGAAGTATCTTGCGGCCGGCGCCGACATAATCGAGACCGACTCGTTCAACGCCAACGCCATATCGCTGGCCGACTACGGACTCTCGGAGCATGCCCGCGAGATTTCGCGAGCGGCGGCTTCGGTGGCCCGCGCGGCAGCCGACGCATTCACGCTTAAGAACCCCTCGAAGCCGCGGTTCGTGGCCGGCTCGGTGGGCCCCACCAACCGCACGGCATCGATGTCGGCCGACGTCTCGGACCCCGCGGCGCGCGAGGTGACCTTCGCACAGCTGGCCGAGGCCTATGCCGAGCAGATGCGCGGCCTGATGGAGGGCGGCGCGGACCTGATACTTATCGAGACCGTGTTCGACACGCTCAACGCCAAGGCTGCCATATACGCCGCCGCAGAGGTGGGGCGCGAACGAGGAGCCAGGATACCGCTGATGATATCGGGCACGCTGGCCGATGCGAGCGGCCGAACCCTCTCGGGGCAGACAGTCGAGGCTTTCTATGCCTCGATAGCACACGCCGAGCCGCTGACCATAGGATTCAACTGCGCCTACGGAGCCCGGCAGCTGCGGCCCTATCTGGAGCGACTGGCGACGGTCTCGGAGTTCGGCATGTCGGCGCACCCGAATGCCGGCCTTCCGAATGTGATGGGAGGCTATGACGAGACGCCGCAGATGTTCGCGGCGGATGTGGCCGAGTATATGCGCCAGGGACTTGTGAACATTGTCGGCGGATGCTGCGGAACCACTCCAGAGCATATTTTCGAGCTCTCGAAAATCGTGGGCGACTACCGCCCGCGGCCGCTGCCCGGACGAAGTCATGTGCTGACGCTGAGCAACCTGGAGCCGCTGCGCGTAGAGCCCGAAGCCAACTTCATAAACATCGGCGAGCGCACAAACGTGGCCGGCTCGGCGAAATTCGCGCGCCTGATTCGCGAGGGCAACTATGAGGAGGCTCTGTCGGTGGCCCGCGCACAGGTCGAGGCCGGTGCGCAGATTGTCGACGTGTGCATGGACGACGGCATGATAGACGGAGTGCAGGCCATGCGCCAGTTCCTGAATCTGACCGCCTCGGAGCCCGATATAGCGCGCGTGCCGGTTATGATAGACTCCTCCAAGCGCGAGGTGTGGCGCGCCGGACTGCAGGTCGTGCAGGGCAAGTGCATCGTGAACTCCATATCGCTCAAGGAGGGCGAGGAGCGGATGATGGAGGCTGCCTCGGAGATAAGAAGATACGGCGCGGCGGCTGTGGTCATGCTCTTCGACGAGCGGGGACAGGCCGACACCTACGAGCGCAAGATAGAGGTGGCCGGGCGTGCCTACAAACTGCTGACCGAGAGCGGGTTCCCGGCTGAGGACATAATCTTCGACCCCAACATACTGGCTGTCGGCACCGGAATGCCCGAACACGACGGCTATGCCCTGGCATTTATCGAGGCCACGCGCTGGATCAAGCAGAATCTTCCGCATGCCAAGGTCTCGGGCGGAGTGAGCAACCTGTCGTTCGCATTCCGCGGCAACAATCCCGTGCGCGAGGCGATGCACTCGGCATTCCTGTACCATGCCATTGCGGCGGGTATGGACATGGCCATAGTGAATCCGCAGATGTTGCAGATATACACGCAAATCGAGCCCGAGCTGCTGGAGCGCGTCGAGGATCTGATACTCTGCCGCCGCGAGGATGCCTCGGAGCGGCTGTCGGAGTATGCGCAGAAGATGAAACGCGACGACAGTGCCGCTCCGGCCGCTCCAGTCGACAGGCAGACGATGCCTCTCGAGGAGCGCATCGGGGATGCCATGATGCGCGGCATATCGGACTTCATAGCCGACGATGCCCTCGAGGCCTACCGCCTGAAGGGCGACCCGATGGCCGTAATCGAGCAGATGCTCATGCCGGCCATGGACAGGGTGGGGCGCCTGTTCGGCGAGGGAAAGATGTTCCTGCCGCAGGTGGTCAAGACGGCACGCGTGATGAAGCGCGCCGTGGCGGCCCTGACTCCATATATAGAACAGGGCGCAGGCGATGCGCCGGCCGCCGGCCGTGTGCTGATTGCAACGGTCAAGGGCGACGTGCACGACATAGGCAAGAACATAGTGGCCGTGGTGGCCGCGTGCAACGGCTTCAGGGTCGACGACCTGGGGGTGATGGTCGAGGCGCAGCGCATAGCCGACGAGGCTGTCGCGCGCGGCGTCGATGCCGTGATGCTCAGCGGCCTGATAACGCCCTCGCTCGACGAGATGATACACGTCTGCGAGGAGTTCGAGCGCCGAGGGCTGCAGATACCGATTATAATAGGCGGAGCGACCACCTCGGCGGTGCATACGGCCGTGAAGATAGCTCCGGCATACTCGGGCGCCGTGATTCACTCTGCCGACGCCGGCAGCAACAGCCGCATTCTGGCCGAGTTGACCTCGCCGCGCCGCGAGGAGTACATAGCCGGCGTGAGGGACGGGCAGGAGCGCCTGCGCAGCGACTACGACCGTTCGCAGATGCTGCGCAGCATAGTGCCGCTGGCCGATGCCCGTGCACGCGGCAGCCGAAAGAGCGCTGCTGCAGCGGTGCCGCTGCACACCGGAAAGATAGTCTTCCCGGATTACGACATACAGGATGTGGAGCCATACATCGACTGGAACTTCTTCTTCCCCTCGTGGGGCGTCAAGGGGCGCTATCCCGAGATATTCGATAGCGAGCGCTACGGCGCCGAAGCCCGCAAACTCTTCGACGACGCGCAGGCGTTGCTGGCTAAAATACGCGAGGGCAGGCTGCTGACGCTTCAGGGCGTGGCAGGCATATTCCCCGCTGCGGGCCGCGGCGACGACATAGTGATAACCGATGCCAAGGGGCGGCAGCACATACTGCCCATGCTGCGCTCGCAGACTCCCGACGGCGGATTCCGCTGCCTGTCGGATTTCCTGGCCGCAGAGGGCGACCATGTGTGCCTGTTCGCGCTGACGGCGGGCGTGGGGCTGAAAGAGCTGTCGGAGAGATTCCGCGCCGACGGCGACGACTACTCGGCCATAATGTCCAAGCTGCTGGCCGACCGCCTCACGGAGGCCTTCGCCGAGGCGGTGCACTCGTTCGTGCGCCGCGAGATGTGGGGATACGAGACGGGCGAGCGGCCCTCGCCGCAGGATGCGGTGCGCGGCAGATACCGCGGTCTGCGCATGGCTTTCGGCTATCCCGCGTCGCCCGACCATGCGCTCAAGCGCGACCTGTTTTCGCTCCTGGGCGTCGAGGCCCTCACGTCGATGCGTCTGACGGACAACTGCATGATAGACCCAGGCGAGGCGCTGTGCGGAATGATGTTTTCGGATGCCGAATATTTCAGCGTGGGCCGCATGGGCGACGACCAGATTGCCGACTATGCCCGCCGCCGCAATGTGACGGAGGAGGAGATTAGACGGCTTCTGCCCGACAATGTGTAAAGAGAATGAATGTACTGACAACAATAAACGACGCTCTGGCACGACGCACGACGCGTTTTGCATTCGAGCTGCTGCCGCCGCTGAAGGGCGACGGCACCAAAGGGGTCTTTGCCGCCGTGGACAACGTGGCGGAGTTCGACCCCGCATACATAAACGTGACCTTCCACCGCGAGAGCCTCAAGCAGACCATTTCGTCCGACGGCCGCAGCGAGTGGCACACGGTGCGCCGCCGTCCGGGTACGGTGGGAATATCGGCAGCCATACAGAACCGTTACCGCATAGACGCCGTGCCGCATCTCATCTGCGGCGGACTGTCGCGCTACGACATCGAGGATGCGCTGATAGACATGGATTTCCTGGGTCTGCACAACGTGCTGGCGCTGCGCGGCGACGCTTCGCAGAACGAACGCATGTTCATGCCCCATCCTCAGGGACACTCCCACGCCGTGGAGCTCGTGCGCCAGATTGCAGCCATGAACCGCGGCGAGTTCGTCGACGGCGAGGTCGACGTATGCCACCACTCGCGCTTCTCGATAGGCGTGGCCGGATATCCCGAGACCCATGCCGACGCGCTCTCGCCCGAGGATGACATAGTCCGTCTGAAGGAGAAGGTCGATGCCGGCGCCGACTACATCGTCACGCAGATGTTCTTCGACAATGCGCGTTTCTTCGACTACGTGCGCCGCTGCCGCGAGGCGGGCATCGAGGTGCCGATAATCCCGGGCCTGAAGCCGCTGGTCTCGCCGCGGCATCTGAAGACGCTGCCGGCCGTATTCTCGACATTCATCCCCGACGAGCTTCGCCGGGCCGTGGAGCAGTGCGGCGACGATGCTGCGAAGGTGCGCGAGGTGGGAATCGAGTGGTCGACGATGCAGGCGCGCGAGCTCAAGCAGGCCGGCGTGCCCGTCATCCACTTCTACACCATGAGCAAGACGGAGAACATAGCCCGGATAGCCAAAAACGTCTTTTGACAGACCTCGCTTCGTCCGGGAATGAAGATTCTCGGCCGCAGAAGGAGAGTCGATTTTATATTTTGACAGGAAAAATTTGAATTTGCAAAGTATGACCCCCGAAGAGTTCCGCAGGCATCTGCACCGCAATCCCGAGCTGTCGTTTGCCGAGCACATGACGGCACGCTTCATATCGGAGGCGCTCGGCGCATGCGGCATAGAGCACCGCACGGTGGCCGGCACGGGTGTGCTGGCCCGAATCGAAGGCCGCGGCGAGTTGAAGCGCGCCGTGGTGCTGCGGGCCGACACGGATGCTCTGCCCGTACATGAGAATACGGGGCTGGAGTTCGCCTCGTGCAATGAGGGCGTGATGCACGCCTGCGGGCATGACATGCATGCAGCGGTGCTGTTCGGAGTGCTGCAGCGGCTCAATGCCGACCGTTCGTTCGGCGGCACGGTATTCGGATTGTTTCAGCCGGGCGAGGAGTGCATCCCGGGCGGCGCGTCGAAGGTGCTGGAGGAGAATCCGTTCGACGGATATGATGTTCGGGCGGTGATAGGGGAGCATGTCGACCCTGCGCTCGAAACGGGAGTGTTCGGATTCCGCGAGGGCAAGTATATGGCCTCCAACGATGAGCTGCGATTCACACTCCGCGGCCGCGGAGGACATGCCGCCATGCGCGGGGCTCTGCGCGACCCGGTGGCTGCGCAGGCCGAGTTAGTCACGGCGCTGCTGGCGCTCAATGCTCCGGAACTGATACTATCCATAGGCAGGGTGGTGGCCGACGGGGCTACGAATGTGGTGCCCGATGAGGTCTGCCTCGAGGGCACGATGCGCACATTCAGCGAGCAGGTGCGTCAGGATACGCACCGGAGCATAAAGGAGGCAGCCAGCAGACTGTCGGAAAAATATGGCGTCGAGACCGCGGTCGACATACGCCGCGGCTACCCGTGCGTGGTGAACGATACGCATCTGACCCGCACGGCCGAGGAGCTCGCGCGGAAAATGTTTTCGGCCGTGAAGCTCGAGCTGAGGCCCACGGCCGAGGATTTCGGATTCTACACGCAGCGCTATCCGTCGCTTTTTTACCGCATAGGCGTCGGCGCCGCTGCCGGACGTCTGCATGCTCCGGAGTTCAACCCCGACGAGCGGGCCATAGGCGCGGGTGTGGAGTTCATGTATGCACTGGCATGTAAAGTTGCCGATTATGAGCAGAAAAAGTAGAAAAGGAAAATATGTGCCCACGCCCGACGAGCGCGCGGCATTCGTAATGGAGCTGATGAATCAGTTCCCCGACAAAAAATTTACTCTTAAGCACCTTTCGGTCGCCTCGGGCGACGCCTCACGGCAGGGCCGCAACATGATGCGCGAGATACTCGACACGCTCATGGATTCGGGTGCCGTAGAGATTGCCGGCCACGGCAAGTACCGCATAGCGCGGGCCAATCTGCCCGAGTACGAAGGCCGCGTCGAGGCATCGCACAACGGCTCGATCTTCGTGCTCTGCGAAGGCGACGGCCAGAGCGTGCATATCGACCGCCGCAACTCGATGAATGCGCTCGACGGAGACACGGTGCGCTATGTGGTTCGCGGACGCACCCGCTCGGGTGCTCCCGACGGCGAGGTGACGGCGATTGTCTCGCGCAGTCCGCATCCGTATGTGGGCATCGCCGAGGTCGACGGTCGCACGATGTTCATACGTCCGCTTTCGCGCAAGCTGGCCACGGACATATATCTGTCCAAGAAAAAGTATCCTGAGATAAAGGACGGCGACAAGGTGTCGGTGCGCATAACCGACTGGCCGAAAGGCTCGAACCGCCCCGTGGGCGAGCTTGTCGAGCTGCTGGGCCGACCCGGCGACAACGATACGGAGATGCACGCCATACTTGCTGAATACGACCTGCCTTACAGTTTCGACGAGGATACGGAGCGCGCCGCGGCGGAGATTCCGGCCGGAATCTCCGAGAAGGAGTACGCCTCGCGCCGCGACTTCAGGCCGGTGACCACATTCACCATAGACCCCACAGATGCCAAGGACTTCGACGATGCTCTGTCGCTGCGCAGCGTCGGCGACGGAGTGTGGGAGGTGGGCGTGCACATAGCCGACGTGACGCACTACGTGCGGCCCGGCTCGCTGCTGGACAGGGAGGCCCAGATGCGCGGCACGTCGGTGTATCTGGTCGACCGCACGGTGCCGATGCTGCCCGAGAGGCTGTCGAACGAGCTATGCTCGCTGCGTCCGCATGAGGAGAGCCTCTGTTTTTCGGCTGTGTTCACGATAAACGAGAAGCTGGAGATTCTCGACGAGTGGTTCGGCCGCACGGTGATATACTCCGACCGCCGCTTCGACTATGCCGAGGCGCAGCGCATCATCGA
The DNA here is from genome assembly GCA_022511345.1 of Alistipes sp. Taxonomy (GTDB): domain Bacteria; phylum Bacteroidota; class Bacteroidia; order Bacteroidales; family Rikenellaceae; genus Alistipes. The sequence continues at coordinate 73,045 of JAFLRR010000004.1, read as the reverse complement.
AACCGGCGAGGGCGACTTCGCCGTGGAGATTCTCACGCTCCACAGGCTTGCGCAGGGCTTGCGCCGCGAACGTTTCCGCCACGGCGCCGTGGCCTTCGCGCGCTCCGAGGCCAAGTTCGAGCTCGACGCCGCCGGACATCCCACGGGCATATATTTCAAGGAACAGAAAGAGTCGAACCAGCTCATCGAGGAGTTCATGCTGCTGGCCAACCGCCGCGTGGCGGAGTTCTGCGGCCGCCGGCGCACGGGGTCGGGTCGCTCTGCGGCACGCACGATGGTCTACCGCGTGCACGACAATCCCGACGAGGAGAAGCTGTCGCGATTCCGCAGCTTCGTCACGCGCTTCGGCCTGGAGTTCAAGGCCCAGTCGGGCCGCGCCGTGGCCCGAGAGATGAATGCAGTGTTCGACAAGCTGAAGGGCCGCGACGAGGAGAATGCCGTGACAGTGATGGCCATACGTTCCATGGCCAAGGCATGCTATTCGACCGACAACATAGGCCACTACGGCCTGGCCTTCGACTGCTATACGCACTTCACGTCGCCCATACGCCGCTATCCCGACATGATGGTGCACCGCCTGCTGGCGCACTATCTGGCCGGCGGCAGCTCTGCGGCACGCGAGGAGCTGGAAGCGCTGTGCGTACACTGCTCCGAGCGCGAGACGATAGCCGCCGAGGCCGAGCGGGCTTCGGTAAAGTACAAGATTGTCGAGTACATGTCCGACAAGATAGGATGCCGGTTCGAGGGCCACATATCTGGTCTGGCCGACTGGGGCGTGTATGTAGAGCTGGACGATTCGTGCGTCGAGGGCGTGGCCATGCTGCGCGATGTCGAGGGCGACTTCTGGCAGTTCGACGAGCGCCGCTACGAGATATTCGGCGCCCGCACGGGCCGCACGTTCACATTGGGCGACAGAGTGCTCATCGAGGTGCGCAGGGCAGACCTTCAGCACCGGCAGCTCGACTTCGAAATAGTTGAATTTCTGTGATTATGAATACCGATAAACTGTTGTGCGAGGCGCTGCGGCGCGAGCCTCTGTCGATTGACCAGGCGATGGCGCTCTATGAGACGGTTCCCGTCGGGGAGCTTGTGCAGGCTGCCGACCAGATGCGCCGCGAGGCGGTCGACGCTCCGGAGGAGGTGACGTGGCAGATAGACCGCAATGTCAACATAACCAACGTCTGCATTTCGGGCTGCCGTTTCTGCAACTTCCACTGCAAGCCCCACCAGAAGGAGCGCGCCTATATAACCACGGCCGACGAGTACCGCCGCAAAATCGACGAGATGCTCGCTGCGGGCGGCGACCAGCTGCTGCTGCAGGGCGGACTTCATCCCGACCTTAAGATAGAGTTTTACGAGGAGCTGCTGCGCATGCTCAAGGATATGTGTCCCTCGCTGCGGCTCAATGCTCTCGGTGCTCCCGAGGTCTCTCACATAGCGCGCATAAGCGGAATCTCTACGGCAGAAGTGCTGCACCGTCTCAGAGATGCCGGCCTGGACTCGCTGCCGGGTGCCGGCGCCGAGATTCTCGCCGAGGATGTGCGGCGGAAAATATCGCCGGCCAAACCCTCGGCCGGAGAGTGGTGCCGGGTGATGCACGAGGCTCACATGATGAACATACCCACCACGGCGACGATGATGTACGGCCACCTGGAGACTCCGCGCCAGCGCATGGAGCATATCCTGACCATCCGCGACCTGCAGGCGCGTGTGCCTGAGGGGCACTACGGTTTCACGGCCTTCATTCCGTGGATATTCCGTTCGGCCGGCACCGAACTCGAGCGGGAGGGCATAGTCGAAGTGCCGGCAGAGGGGTATCTGCGCGTGATTGCCATGAGCCGTCTGCTGCTCTTCAACATCCGCAACATACAGGCCTCGTGGCTTACCGTGGGCAAGGAGGTGGCGCAGCAGGCGCTGCACGGCGGCGCCAACGACATGGGCTCGATAATGATCGAGGAGAATGTCGTCTCGTCGGCCGGCGCCCGCAACCGCTTCGATGCCGAGGGCATGTGCCGCGCAATAGTCGAGGCTGGATTCCGTCCCGTGCTGCGCGACCAGCTCTACCGCCGCAGGAGATATACCGGTCCGCTGACCGACTTCCTGCGCGGATGCGAATCGCTGTTTTGAAATTAATATAGTAACTTTGCAGCAGCCATAAAGCCACTTTTTCGATGGAAGACCTCAAACCTCTGCTGGATTCGTACACCGCAGGCCCGATAATCATAGCCGGCCCGTGCAGTGCCGAGAGCCGCCGTCAGGTGATGCAGACCGCTGCGGCGCTTGCGGCCGGCGGCGTGCGCATCTTCCGCGCCGGCGTGTGGAAGCCGCGCACCAAACCCGGAGGTTTCGAAGGCGCCGGTGAACAGGCCCTCGGCTGGCTGGCCGAGGTGCGCCGCACGACGGGCATGTATATCGCTACGGAGGTGGCTACGGGACGCCATGCCGAGCTGGCGCTGAAGGCGGGCATAGACATCCTCTGGCTCGGGGCGCGCACCTCGTCGAGCCCCTTTGCCGTGCAGGAGATAGCCGATGCGCTTTCGGGCAGCGATGCCGCCGTGCTGGTCAAAAATCCGGTGAGTCCAGACCTGGAGCTGTGGTCGGGGGCGCTGGAGAGAATCTACAACCGCGGAATACGTCGTCTGGCGGCCGTGCACCGCGGTTTCTCGCTCTACGAGACGGGCATATACCGCAACGACCCGCACTGGTCGGTGCCCGTGATGCTGCGCCGCCGCTATCCGTCGCTGCCGGTGCTTTGCGACCCCAGCCATATAGGGGGCCGGCGCGAGGCTGTGGCTCAGCTGTCGCAGCAGGCCCTGGACCTGGGATTCGACGGTCTGATTATCGAGTCGCACATATCGCCCGGCGAAGCGCTGAGCGACGCCGCACAGCAGCTTACGCCCGACGAACTGCTGCGCCTGACCTCGACGCTCAAGGTGCGCGGCGAGTCGCGCGACGACATGCCGATAACCGAGATGCGTGCCGAGATTGACTCTCTGGACGATGAACTGCTGGCGCTTCTCTCGCGCCGCATGGAGGTCTCGGGGCGCATTGGCGAGTACAAGCGCCGGCACGGCATAAAAATCCTGCAGCCGGAGCGCTATGACGAGCTTCTTTCGTCGCGCTCGGCACACGGACTGAAGCTCGGACTGGATGTGAAGTTCGTGCGCGAGATATTGCGGATTATTCACGAGGAGTCTATCCGCCGTCAGATGTAAATCGTTATTCTTCTTTGCGGAGCACCCATCCGGTGCCCTCAATCTCCATGGTAGGACGGTCGCCGGTTCGGCTTATGGTCGCCTTGTAGCTGACTTCGCACATGGTGCCGTTGCCGAGACTCATGGCATAGAGGCGGATGCGGCCCGTGTCGCCGATGAGACTCCAGCGGATGAATTTCAGCGTGGACATGTTGATGGATGCGGCCGAATAGTCGTTCCGCAGCTCTGCGCCGATATTTGAGGCGGGATTTATCGGGTCCTCCATGACCCAGCGGCCTGCAGCCAGGGCGAATGTAGCATCGCAGTCGACTCTGACAGCCTCGGGGCTGCTGTCGAGACGTCCGCGGTATTCGACGGTGACGGGCGCCCCGGCAATGATCTCTTCACGGCAGCCGATGCCGGCGACGGAGAATGTCGCCGTGATCTCCTTTACGGGATTGTCGACCGTCAACATGCCGTCGGCAGTGCTGCCGACAATGCCGGTGAAACGGTGCGTTTCGCCGCCGCACGAGATGAGTGCGGCGGCCAGTGTCGCGGCTAAAATCCGTATGCTCGTCATGTCAGGCCTTGGCGGCGTATTTAGCCCTTACATATTCGTCTATGGCCTTTGCAGCCTTGCGGCCCGCACCCATGGCCAGAATGACCGTGGCGGCACCCGTCACGGCATCGCCGCCGGCGAATACGCCTTCGCGGCTTGTCGTGCCGTTGTCGTCGGCCGTGATGCGCCCGCGGCTGTCGGCGTCGAGGCCCTCGGTGGTGGAGACGATCAGCGGGTTGGGCGAGGTGCCGAGAGCCATGATTACCACGTCGCACTCGATTTCGAACTCGGAGCCCTCCTTGACTACGGGCGAGCGGCGTCCGCTGGCGTCGGGCTCGCCGAGAGTCATCTCCACGCACTCGACGGCGCGCACCGAGCCCTTGTCGTCGCCTATGACGCGCACGGGATTGGTCAGCATGCGGAACTCGATGCCCTCCTCCCTGGCGTGGTGCACCTCCTCCTCGCGGGCCGGAAGCTCCTTCTCCGAGCGGCGGTAGACTATCACGGCCTCGGAGCCGAGACGCTTGGCCGTGCGCACGGCATCCATGGCCACGTTGCCTCCGCCGACTACCACCGTGCGGCGGCCGCGGAAGACGGGCGTGTCGTACTCGTCGTCGTGGGCATGCATGAGGTTCACGCGCGTGAGGAACTCGTTGGCCGAGATTACGCCGTTCAGATTCTCGCCCTCGATGCCCATGAAGCGGGGCAGTCCGGCTCCCGAGCCGATGAAGACGGCGTCGTAGCCCTCGCTGTCGAGCAGCTGGTCGATTGTTACGGTGCGGCCGGCTATGACGTCGGTCTCGATTTCGACGCCTAAGTGCAGCACATTGTCTATTTCGCGGCGGACGATTCGCTCCTTGGGCAGGCGGAATTCGGGGATGCCGTAAACCAGCACTCCGCCGGCACGGTGCAGCGCCTCGAATATCTTCACGTCGTAGCCCCAGCGTGCCAGGTCCGAGGCGCAGGCCAGACCTGCCGGGCCACTGCCTATAACCGCCACCTTGCGGCCGTTGCGCGGAGCTGCTGCGGGAGTCATGCCGCTGTCGAGGGCCTGGTCGCCCACGAAACGCTCAAGCTTGCCGATAGCTACCGGCTCGCCTTTGATGCCGAGTATGCACGAACCCTCGCACTGCGTCTCCTGCGGGCATACGCGTCCGCAGACGCTCGGCAGCGACGAGTCGAGGTGTATTATGTCGGCTGCAGCCTGAATGTTGCCGTGCAGCACCTCGCGGATGAAGTCTGGTATGCGGATGCCCACGGGGCAGGCGGCCACGCAGCGCGGATTCTTGCAGTCGAGACAGCGCGAGGCTTCGAGTTGCGCCTCGTCGGCGCTGTAGCCCAGGCAGACCTCTTCAAAGTTTGCGGCCCGCACCTGCGGGTTCTGTTCGCGTACCGGTACGCGCGGTATCCTATTAGCCATAATGTCTAAAATTAGTAATTAACAATTAGCAATTAGCAATGAGAAATCAAAAATAATTACCCATTACTAATTATTAATTTATCATTTATCCAGTCCTATGCGGCAGACGTGGCCGGCGGCCCGCTCGGCAGCAATGGCATTGGCACGCTCCTCGAGCGTGCGGTACATGCCCTGCCGGCGCATGGCCTCGTCGAAGTCGACCTCGTGGGCGTCGAACTCGGGACCGTCGACGCACGTGAAGCGTGTCCTGCCGCCGACCGTGACGCGACAGGCGCCGCACATGCCCGTACCGTCGACCATCAGCGCGTTGAGCGACACGGTGGTCTTGAGCGAATAGGCCTTTGTGGTGCGGGCCACGAACTTCATCATTATCATGGGGCCTATGGCCACGCACTCGTCGTATCTCTCGGCCCGCACCTCGACAAGCTCCTTGATAAGGTCGGTGACCAGGCCGCGGAAACCCTCGCTGCCGTCGTCGGTGGCGATGTAGAGGTTGTCGGCCACGGCGCGCATCTCATCCGTGTAAATCAGCATCTGCGAGCTCTTGGCGCCTATGATGACATCGACACTGGCGCCATGCTCATGCAGCCACTTGACCTGCGGATAGACCGGCGCAGTGCCTACGCCGCCCGCAACGAAGAGATAACGCCTGCCGCGCAGCGCTTCGTCGGTTTCGTGAACGAAATCGGACGGACGGCCCAGAGGTCCGGCGAAGTCGGCGAGCGATTCTCCGACATTCAGGGCGCATATCTTGCGTGTGGAGACTCCTATGGCCTGCGTGACGATGGTCACGGTGCCCTGCACGGTGTCGTAGTCGGCGACGGTGAGCGGTATGCGCTCGCCCTTCTCATCGGCGCGTACCATGACGAACTGGCCCGGCAGCGCCGAAGCGGCGACTCTCGGGGCCTCGACCCGCATGAGGCAGATACCCTCGGCGAGCAATCTCTTTTCGACTATTCTGTACATAATCTCTGTAAATCTTTCTGCAAATATATGAAGAATGAGTGACTTGGTCAATTAACATCCCGCATCCTCGTCCACTAGCAGAACCTCTATCTGCGCACGCATGGGGCAGCGCCACAGGATGGAGAGTATGCGGCAGATTCTCTCCGGAGAGTCGCAGTCGTAGCATCTGTCGGCCTTTGCGGCGCAGGGAGTGCGCTTGCCAAGACGGCGGGCATTGAGCGGTGCGGCCACGTTGCGGGCGCGGTGTACGGCCCGGTCGATGTCGGCGGTGAGCTTGTTGCGGCCCGCAAGCAGGAATACCTTGCCGTGTCCGTGCTCTATGGCCGAGGTGCGGTTGCCCACGCCGTCGATGTTGACTATCTCGCCGCCAAGCGTCAGGGCGTTGACGGACGATATATATATGTCTGCCTTCCGGACCTCGGCCTCGAGCTCCTCGCGCGTGAGGCGCTCCTCTTTCCAGTGCCACAAAACGGTGTTGTGGCTGGCAATACGGTCGAAGAGTCCAGCGTCGAGCAGCGTCACCGAGCCGCCGAAAGCGACGCTGCGGCCGTCGATGCACGAGTCGATGTAGTCCACGGCTTCGGCCATGGTCGCGAAGCGGGCTGCGCGGTAGCCTTTGGCGGTGAGATTCCGCACGGCAGTGTCGAGGTCGTCAGTTGAGATATTCATGATGGGTCTAAACGGTTAATCTTCTATGGCGGCCGTGACATGTATCTGCCGCATGGGCCGCACCGGGTCGTTGGTGAAGAGACGGATTCGCTGCGACAGGAATCCGTACTGCGCAGCCGACGGGCGAAGGATTATGTCGAACGAGAGATCCTCGCCGCTGTCGACTATGGTGCCGCGCCTGAGCGACAGCGACACGGCTCCCTGGGTCTCGAAACCGTCGATACGCAGCGGCTCGCCGCCGTTGTTGGCTATCTTTACGGGTATGCGGCGCACGCCGGACGAGCGTTTTACCGTCCCGAAATTAGCGTTGTTCTTGCTCACATGCGCCTGCGGAGCAGGAAAAGCGGCCTCGGGGTCGTAGTTGCCGACGATTATGGCATCGGTCGAAATGCGGGTCTTGAGCCGCTGTCCGTCGACTGAAATCTCAGCCGCATCGCCGGCCGTGCGGTATATGTCGGAGCCCTCGGCAACCGAATATATGAACCCTATTTCGGCCCTTTGTCCCGGCTCGAGTCTTGCGGGCGCCACGACGGACATCAGGCCGCTGCCCTTGACAATCTTCACTGCCAGACGCACGGGTTTGTCGGATGTGTTTATGCAGCCAATGTAGCTCTGTTTGGGCATGCCGTGCGACACGTAGCTGAATGGTATGAATGTAGCCGTGAGCCTCAGTCCGGCACCGGCATCCACCGGATAGGTCTCCTCGATGCTTCTGGGGCGCGGCTCGACGCTGCCCTCGATGCGCAGCCGCGCCGCACGTCGGCGGTCGGCGGTGTAGACGTCTACATCGCGCGTGAAGACGCCGGGGCGGTTTTCTGGGTCGTAGGTTATGGTTATCTCGCCGCTCTGGCCGGGCATAACGGGCCGCTTGGAGAAGTCCGCCACGGTGCACCCGCACGAGGTCTCGACTGCCGTGATGACAGCGGGGGAGTCGCCCGTGTTGACGAATCGAAAGGTGTGCGAAACCCTGCCGTCCTGCTCGCGTATGGTGCCGAAATCGTGGGCCGGTGAGTCGAATCTGAGCGGTCCGTCTTCACCGGCTCGCAGCGAGGCTGCCGATAACAGCGTGAGAGCCAGCGATAAAAATAATCTAACGAGTTTCATAGGCATTGTAAAGGTACATTTTTTTTGGAAAAAAAGCTTCAATAATTTTGCAGGAATCAATTTTTGCTATATATTTGCACTCCGAAACCGGTAGACATCGGTTGTAAAAGCCTGAATAGCTCAGTCGGTTAGAGCACATGACTGTTAATCATGGGGTCCTAGGTTCAAGTCCTTGTTCAGGCGCTTTTGTGCGAGGGTTGCATATCGGCATCCGGGCGACGAAGAGGCTGCGGCGGCACGCAAGTGCGAAGGTCAGTTTCGAGGGTGTTGCAAAAAAGATGCGATAAAGGTGACATAAAATTTGCAAATAGGCAAAAAAGTATTACCTTTGCAGTCCCGAGCCATTTTTAAGATTAGGGAGCTTAGCTCAGCTGGTTCAGAGCGTCTGCCTTACAAGCAGAGGGTCGGGGGTTCGAATCCCTCAGCTCCCACACTGAAAATCAAGCACTTACAGCGATGTAGGTGCTTGTTTGTTTTTCCGCCGGTACACAATTTCGACACAACTTTGCTTTAACCCTCTGCCGTTTTTATGCCTATTTTGTCCCATTTCGGCAGGCAGAAAAAAATTTTCAACAGCCATCATTTTTTGTTTTGGCAGTCCCCTATCGGGAAATTTTTTGCGCGTTCAGCAGCAGATAGTCCGCCGGGCGGGCAACTGTTACACTCGCTTATCTGGGTGGCAAACACATTGGCTACGCCAAAGGTTTCCGAGATGAGGGAAGAGGGGCGACAACCTGTTATCGCCCGCAGGAAGTTCCGCGCTTCGCATCGGGACGGAGTGCCGACCGCACCTCCCTATGCAGAAAATCGCACCGGCAACGGCGCGATACTTTCGGCTCTGCACGGCTCTGTGCCGTGCCACTTGACCTGCTGACGCAGGCTTGCCTGTTGTACAACCCAACGATGGTCGGGGTAGCCTAATCCCCCATACAGCTGCCGCCGCAGGGAGAAATGCCACTCAAACTGCAAGCAGAGGCATATCCGATGTACGGTCGTTACCCGATTTCCGTGTTACTTGTCTGGACAGTGTAGTCCGAGATAACGGTCAGGCTCTCGTTATGGCGAAAGGGAATGTAGCCGGTCGTGCCCTCGCGGTTTTTGGCTATTGTTAAGCGACCCACGCCCTGCGAGAATATAGTGCCGTACCGTCCGCCATCAAAGGATTCGATGCCATACACAGCCGGTCGGTCGATGAAGATTACCATATCGGCGTCCTGCTCTATCGCGCCCGACTCACGCAAGTCCGACAGCAACGACGTCTTGTCCGCACGTTCCTCCACCTTACGCGACAACTGAGCCAGCAGCACAACGGGAATATCCAGTTCCTTGGCCAGCAGTTTGGCCGCACGGCTAATCTCCGCAACCTCGCGTTCACGGTTGCCATAGCGCCGCTCTTCGGGCGACACACTCACCAACTGCAAATAGTCGATATCATATTTTCAAAAACTTTTTATTACCTTTATAAATGGATAGAGAACGACTCTACCCAAAAGACATAAAGAAGCGTTATGCTTATCTCTTGCGAATGAAAACCTGAGAGACTTTCAAACGTGTACAAGGATAGCATAGTGGTTCTCACGCATCGGCGTGGACTGCTATATCACATCCGTACACAAAGGTTTTCTCAGGACCTTCATTCAAAGATGCGGCATACAGCTCCACGCTTTCGTGAATAATAAGCTCTCATGGCAGCAAAGGGTATAAAGAGTATTAAAAATGAGAAAGAATCTTACGCTACTAGTTTTGGGGGTGATAACATCGACTCCTAGTTTTGCACAAATGCGAGTTGACACTCTGTATTATAATAAAGACTGGAAGGGTGTCGAGGTAAAAGCATTTGCCACATACTATCGTATCGTCTCGGAATCAAATGATAGTAATTTTAGAAAACCATTCCGTGATTATTATATTACAGGGGAATTACAATCGGAGGGATATTACATTACCATAGACAAATACGATGATTCAAAATCAGTATTTGATGGAGAGTTCACCAATTACTATAAGTCTGGAAATATTGAACAGAAAGGTTTTAGGACTAATGGCAAGCAAGATGGTGAATATACAAGATATAAGGAAGATGGACTTATTTCTTTACACGCCTATTTTAAAGATGATAAGTTAGAAGGTGTTTATACAGAGTTCTCTGAAAATGGGGACATATGTATACAAATTGAATATAGGAATGGAGAGCCAATCCACAATTATTATATAGTTTCTAATAAAGATGGATTTTGTAGTAAAATAAACTTTATCACCAAACAGCCCATATATGAATCTCCATCCTTAAATGAAAAACTAACTGAGTATAAGAATGGAGAAGAATGGCCATATTATAATAAAAATGGCATAATGATAGGTATGACTAATAATCAAGTGCGAGATTATGGAAAGTATTTCCAGATACCAATCATAATAGCAAACAATTCGATGTTTCCTATCGACTTTGAACCAGAAAAGATTACTGCATCATTATTGGATGCAAATGGACAAGAATTTGAGCTAAAAGTATTTTCTGCAGATGAATATATGAAAAAGGTGCGTAGACGACAAAATTGGGCAATGGCTCTTAATGCATTCGCAGAGGGTATGGCAGCATCTAATGCCGGGTACTCAAGTTCCACCACGAATTCATCATATAGTGGATTCTCCTCTAGTTATGGCAGTGCTTCGGCATATGGCAGTGGCGGATATGCCTATGGAAGTTATTCTGGGAACTCGTCATATTATGGTCACTCAACATCGACAACAACCACTTATAATGGAGCCGCTGCATACCAAGCTCAAATTATAGCAAGTAATAGAATAGCTGCGTACGATAACGCATTATTATCGGAAAGAGCTGCAAAGGATGAAGGCTATCTAAAAAAGACAACAATATATCCCGGAGAAACAATATCAGGATATATCCATATTCAACGGCGAAAAGGCATAGTTATGCATATTAATATCAATATAAACGACGCTATTTATACTTTCCCTTGGAATGTAACTCATAAATAACCTCGGAAGAAAGTGAAACCCTGACGACTGTCGCCCTGTCATTTTTCGCTGACATAGGCTACAATTTTCCGTTCGTTTTCAACGGTCGTTTTCTCGTCTCGGCATAGCCCGAAGATTTCGGCTCTGCTCTCAACTTATCGAAAACGTTGCGTGCGCTGGCGGCGATGCGCATGGCGGTCTGTGAGCGGCTGTCCGACGGACGTGTGGCACGCTCTTCTATCCACGCCAGCAACTCGCGTTTCGAGAAGATGGTGCGGCGTCCGGACTTGCGGTAGGGAACGCTGTTCTTATAGACAAGATTGTAGAGCGAGGCGCGGGTCGTGGGTATGCCTTGCTCGGTTAGGAATTGCGCCTCGATATGGGGGCCGGTTCCGTTTATGTCGCAACATGTCCGTAAGGGAAGGAAATATTTGGCGGACAGGTCGAAAATAAGTATTTATGCCGAGTATCATCGCGACAAAATATGGTATCTTTACAGGTTGAATCGTAAGAAAATCTGACCGAATGGGAAAATATTTCGATATGCTGTTTGAGGATGTGCGACTGCGCGAAGGACTCAACGCCTGCATGAACTGCGGCGTGTGCACCGCCGTCTGCCCAGCCGCAGCATTCTACAACTACGACCCGCGGCAAATCGTCAGCATAGTCCAAACACGCGACGAGCAGGCCATCGAAGACCTGTTGCGCAGCGATACCATCTGGTACTGCGGCGAGTGTATGTCGTGCCGCCCCCGCTGCCCGCGCGCCAATACGCCCGGTTATGTCATACAGGCCCTGCGGCGGGTGTCGCAACAGACGGGACTCTTCGTCGAAAGCGAAAAGGGACGACAGCAACTGGCCCTCAAACGCGCCATCGGCGAGAATATCCTGCACACTGGCTACTGCATCGTGCCGTCGCTGGTGAAGGCCGATATGCACCCCGAACAGGGGACGGTGTGGCGCTGGGTACTCGAGAACGAAGATGAAATATACGGCCGTTTTTCGGAGAACTACAAACGCGAAGGTGCCGGCGCACTGCGCAAGATGAGCGACGAGTCGCTGGAGGAGTTGCGCCGCATATTCGACGTGACTGGCGGCACCGAGATGTTCGATACAATCGAACGCCACTCCGACCGCAAAGCCCGCCAGATGGGTTATGACGGTGCCGACGAGAGCTACTTCAAAGATACATACACGCACAATTCCAACAACCACTATTAGTACCATGAGACGTTCGAATTGGACCGAATACCAGAAAGAGATAGCCGACGACCACTACTACTATGCCCGCAGTTGCATCCGCCAGAACTTCTTCCCGGGCAGCGAAAAGGCATTTTTAAATATTATCGGCGGGAATCTGCGCAAGGATATATTCGACGACCCGGCCCACACATCATGCACGGGCATCGGCTACCATTCGGACATTGTGCCGCTGGAGACCATTATGACCGTGGTGGCGCGTCAGTTTTCGCTGATGAGCGAGGCGGGATATGAGAACTTTGTCGCTTCGTGCATCACCTCGTTCGGTGTCTACACCGAGATAATGGCCACATGGGAGGAGTTTCCGGAGACCGAGGAGCGTACGCGCGAATATCTGCTCAAAGCCACCGGACGCGAGTTCCGCAAACCGAAGAATCTGGCCCACACGTCGGATATCATCTTCCACCACCGCGAACAGATAGCCTTGCAAGCGCGTCACCGGCTGGTCAACGTCTACACGGGCGAGCCGCTGCGCGTGGTGGAGCACATCGGCTGCCACTATGCCAAGATATTCCCCAAGTCGGGTATCGGCGGGTCGGAGTTTCCATATGTTCTGGCAGGAATGGTCGAGTCGTGGGGCGGCGAGATAGTCGACTACCCCGAACGGCGTCACTGCTGCGGATTCGGATTCCGCAACTATCTGGTGCAGGCCAACCGCGGATACTCGATAGCCAACTCGCGCAGCAAACTGGAGAGTATGGCACCATACCGCCCCGACTTCATCGTGAGCAACTGCCCGGGGTGCGCTATGTTCCTCGACAAGTGGCAGTATACGCTGGCCGAGATGGAGGGCACGGTCTACGGTCAGAACGGCCGCGGCATCCCGGTGCTGACCTACGAGGAGATGGCGGGTCTGGTGCTGGGTTACAATCCGTGGGAGTTGGGGATGCAGATGCATCAGGTCGATGTCGAGCCGCTACTGGACAAGATGGGAGTCGAGTACGACCGCGCGGCGAAGTATCTGGGCCGCAACGGCAAGTATTTGGGTCGCCCCGAGGCTGTGAGGGTCAACGGCTGCCCGCAAGGAACGTATTGCAATACAAAGATATAAAATGAGACACGTTATAGTTATAGGAGGCGGAGTGGCCGGACTGCAGTGCGCCACGCAGTTGGCCCGTACGGGAGTTCGGGTGACGCTGCTCGAGAAGGAGCCGCGCGCGGGCGGCAAGTTGCTGGGATGGAACTCGCTCTTTCCGTCGATTACCCCGGCGGCCGAGGTGATAGGTCCGCTGGTGGAGGAGGCCGAACGCAGCGCCAACATCGACCTGCGCACCGGTTGCGAGGTGCGCAGCGTCGGCACGGGCGAGGTGACGCTCGCCGACGGCGAACGCATTGCCTGCGATGCGACGGTCATCGCGACGGGATTCACGATATTCGACGCGACGGTCAAGGAGGAGTACGGCTACGGTTTGTACGACAATGTGGTCACGTCGGTCGATTTGGAGCGCATGTTCGGTGAGGGTTCGGTGTTGCTGCGCGACGGTTCGGCACCGCGCCGCATAGCGATACTGCACTGTGTGGGTTCGCGCGACGAGAAGGTGTGCCAGCGTCACTGCTCGAAGGTGTGCTGCGTGACGGGAGTCAAACAGGCCATCGAATTGAAGCGCCTCTACCCCTCAGCCGAGATATACAATTTCTATATGGACCTGCGTATGTTCGGTCCGGGCTACGAGGAGATGTACCGCGAGGCTCAGCAGCAGTACAACATCAATTTCGTGCGCGGGCGCATATCGGAGGTGAGTCCCACCTTCGAGGGCCGTCTGCAAATCAAAGCCGAAGATACGCTGACGGGCCGCCCGCTGAAGATGGGTGTCGACATGCTGGTGCTGATGGTCGGCATGAAGGCCAATGCGATGAATGCCGTGCTGGCGGCCGAGGTTGAGGGTTTGCAGATGCAGCCGAGCGGATTCATGCAGCCCCGCGACCCGTTCACCGGCAATGTATGCAGCCGCAGCGAGGGAATATTCTATGCGGGGGCCGTGACGGCACCCAAGAACGTCTGCGAGTCGCTGGGCGAAGGCATGGCGGCGGCCAACTCGGTGGTGCGCTGGTTAGATGAGCAGGCGACGCGGCAGAATCGAACGGAGGAGGCGCGGTGATGACTGATTTCGGATATACGGTGAGCAAACCGCGCCGCATCGACATCGACCGCAACGACATGACGCTGTGCGACGGTATATTGTCGTCGATGCCCGAGTTGCAGACCTGCATCGGTTGCGGCACCTGCACGGCGGTCTGCACGGCGGGCAATCTGACGGATTTCAACTTCCGCCGTGTTCACACGCTGGTACGCCGCGGCGAGTACCGCGGAGCGTATGAGGCAATGAACAAGTGTATGTTGTGCGGCAAATGTCGGTTGGCATGCCCACGGGGCATCAACACGCGGGCCGTGGTGCTGCTGCTCAAGGAGCGGCTCAAGGGAATGTAGCGCCGCAGCCAGAGCAGACTGAGGGAGCGAGCCGCCGACAGGAGGAGTCGCTGACAAGAGAGGAGAGAGAGTTTCTATATAGAATAACGGTCACAAATTTAGAGTATGGTATTCTACGCCGACTTCTGCCTGCCGTTCATTGCAGGCGCCGCGGTGATGTTCGCCGCCGTAGTCATAAAATATACAGTGTGGTTAGTGCAGTTGCCCGCCGCCGACAAACGGCTCATTTTGAAGGGTCTGCCCACACGCAGAACGCTCGATGCCGTGGTCGAGACGGTGCGCGAGTCGCTGTTGCACCGCCGCATCTTCCGCGTCAATCCCGTGCTGGGATATATGCACATGAGTCTGGCATTCGGATGGTTTCTGCTGATTGTCACGGGCTGGATAGAGACGATGGCCTACGTCGGACTTCACTGGGTGCCGTTGCAGGGGCACGTCTTTTTCAAATACTTCATGCCCGCCAACGGCATTGCCGACCACAAACCGTGGTTCGATTTTGTCATGGACCTGCTGCTGCTGTTCGTGCTGTCGGGCGTGGCGCTGGCGTGGTTCAAGCGTATGCGTTCGCGGGCGCTGGGCATGAGGCGCACCACACGCCATATAATCTTCGACCGCGTGGCACTCACCTCGCTGTGGTTTGTCTTTCCGGCGCGTCTGGCGGCCGAGAGCATCACCTGTGCATTGTGGGGCGGAGGCTCGTTTCTGACGGCGGGTACGGGTTCGCTGCTGTCGGGGGTGTTCGGCCGTGCGGCTCTGGAAGCGGCCTACCAACCCGTGTGGTGGTTCTATTCGTGTGCGCTGGGGGTCTTTTTTGCGGCGATGCCATTTTCGCGCTATATGCACATCTTCACCGAAGTGCCGCTCATCTTCCTGCGCGCCTACCGTGTGCGCCCCGAGTCTGCGGCCAAGTCGTATGACAATTTCGAGATACAGGCCTGCTCGCGCTGCGGTATCTGCATCGACCCGTGTCAGTTGCAGAGTTCGCTGGGCATCGACGAGGTGCAGTCGGTCTACTTTCTGCGCGACCGTCGTTACAGAATGTTACAGCACAAAGTGGCCGACAACTGTCTGATGTGCGGTCGTTGCGAGCAGGTGTGCCCCGTGGGCATCAATCTGAACACGCTGCGTCTGAATGCGCGTTCGTCGTCGCGCGACCGTTGCGACGAGAGCCGCTACGCCTATCTGTCGGGCATCGACCGTTCGTCGGGCGAGGGCCGCACGGGTTACTTTGCGGGCTGCATGACGCGCCTCACGCCCCGCACGATGGAGTCGATGGCGCGCATATTCGACGCTGCGGGCGAGCAGGTGTGGTGGGCCGACCGCGAGGGCGGAGTCTGCTGCGGTCGTCCGTTGAAGTTGTCGGGCGAGGTCGAGGCTGCCCGCAGGATGGTCGAGAGCAACAGCGAACTCTTCCGCCGCCACGGGATTACGACCCTCGTGACGTCGTGTCCGATATGCCTGCGCGAATTCCGCGAGACGTACCGTCTGGATGGAGTCGAGATTCTGCACCACTCGGAGTATATTCTGCGCCTGATAAGAGCCGGACGGTTGCACTTGCGGCGCGATGCCGGGGCGCTCTACACCTACCACGACCCGTGCGAACTGGGTCGCGGCTGCGGCATCTACGACGAGCCTCGGGCGGTGATTGAGTCTGTGGGTCGTTTGGTGGAGCCTGCCCATACGCGCGAGAATGCCCTGTGCTGCGGTTCGTCACTGGCCAACACGGTAATAGACGACCCATGCCAGTTGACCATTGCGCGCGATGTTGCCCGCGAGTTGGAGGCGACTGCTGCGGGAAGTGTGGTGACGGCCTGTCCGCAGTGCAAGAAGGCGCTCTCCCGCGGCACGACGTGTCAGGTGGCCGACCTGTCGGAGATTGTGGCCGCAAGTTTGTAGCATTCCCGATAGCGCAAAATGCCTATAACTCGCGAGCATCGTCGATGTCAGTTTGCTGAGTAGAGAATGGTCAATCCGAACAGCGAACAAACGCAAGACAGGGAGCAAGCAGCTCCAACAGCTGAATCAGGTTGCAGCAATGACAAGTGGGGATTTACTCCTTAAAACTCTTGCAGTCTTTGATATTACAAAAATGCGTAAACTACTTATTGTTATTCATTACTTTATCAAAGTTTTCTGAGCCATTGGCTTAAAACAAGCCCCGCCCTGCAGGGCGGGGCTGCCTTTCGGCCGTGCTGTCGCGGCTTAGGCCGCTGCGGCTGACTTTGTGCCGCACGGCTGTTTTCAGCACTTTCGGGGTTTGTTCAGCAGCTCGAGTATCTCTCTGTTGGCGCTGTCTATGAGCGAGTTCTCGAGTGTGGCGAGATATATCTGCGTGGTGCGTTCCGAAGCATGACCCATCGCTGCGCTTATTACCGACATCGGCACATTGTGGTTGCGCGCCGTGGTCGCCCAGCTGTGCCGCGGGGTGTATGACGATATGCCGCACTCCAGACCGAGCAGCTGCGCCAGCTGCTTGAGCCGGTAGTTGTAGATTCTCAGATGCGATTTGTATTCATTGAAACTTGCGGCCGTATCGTCGCTTTTGAGTATCGGAAATACGTATGGCGTATCGCTCACGGCCTGCGAATAACGGTCGATGATTTCGCGTATGCACGGCTCGGCGCGCACGGCGAGCTGCTGTCCGGTTTTGTGGCGCGAGTAGCGGATAATCCCCTCCTGAATATCGGTCTTGCGCAGATAGGCCATGTCGACGAATGCCATGCCTCGCGTGTAGAAGCTGAACATGAACAAATCGCGCGCGAACGACAGATGCTTCATGCCGGCAACGTCCAGATGAATCAGCCTCGAGATTGTATCCTCGCCGAGGGCCCGCTTGCGTGTTCTGTCGATGCCCGTGTAGACGTTGCGGAATGGAAACGACTGCTCGGCATATCCGTGTCTGACGGCCTTGTTGTACACAGCCCGCAGTATGCGCATGTGAAACGACAGCGAGTTGCGTCTGAGACCCTTTCGCAGCAGGTGGTCTCCGTACTGCTCGACGAATGCCGGGGTGAGCTCCTGAAAAAGCAGTTCGCGGCCGGCGAGAAACGCCTCGAGGGCATTGGCTGCACGGCGGTAGTTGACGGCTGTTCCCAGACGGTTGCAGTCGGTCAGAAACTGTATCTGCTCATGCATGAACTCTACGACCGAGATATTCAGCCAGGGCGCGCGGAAGCTGTCGACAATGTCGTCGGCCGTATATTCTGCGGCCGCAGCCTCAAGCCTGCGGACTATGCCGCTCAGGGTCGACATGTCGCTGTCGATGCGTTTTTGCGCACCCGTGCTACCCGTTATGCGCTGCTTGTCTCCGTCCCACAGCTGCGGCATTATGCGTATGTTAGTTGATATGTGCCGCACCTGGCTGCGGTGAGATATGCAGTAGTAGATTGTGCCCGCTTTACCCTCGATGTTCGACAGGCGGAGTTTGACTCTTATTTTAGCCATCATGTTCAAAGTTTGGTGTCGTTGTATTCGATTCTTGTGTCCGGTTGCCTGTATTGCGGCACATGCGTGCCGGTAGGGTAGTGCTGCCTGGGTGGCTACGGGGCCCGGATCGAGCCGCCGTCGCAGCCGAGAGCTGCCGGCTGCGTTCTGCGGGTGCCGTTTGCGGCAGGATTGGTCCGGCCACATACGCAAATGCAGTCAGGCTCCGGGTGCATGGCTATGCTTGTCATCTATTCGACTTTGCGGGAGGTGAATCACCGCTCCGGACTGAAACGCAAAAAGGCGGACATCTGTTGTCCGCCTTCTGCCGCACAGGCTGTTGCAGCCTATTCGAATAACTTGTCCTTGGCCGATGCCGTTGTCGGTACGCCGGCCTTGCCGCCGATGAAACAGTCGCTCATCGACACCGCCTCGCTGTTCTCGAAGCTGACGGCGTTGGGGGCCTCGCCGACCTCTACGCGGCTGAATGTGACGTTGCGCACGGGTTTGGCCGAGGTACCCTGCAGCACCAGTGCCGACTGGCGCACCTTGCGGCAGCGCAGTCCGTCCACGTGCAGATTCTCGACCTCCGAGAAATGGTTGTTGTCGAGACCTTCGCCGGCATACATGCTCGAGACGTAGAACAGGTCCTCGACCTCGTCGAAGGTGCAGTCGTTGACGTAGATGTTGCGCACGAAGCCTCCGCGGTCGGGGTTGGTTTTGACATATATGCCGCGCTTGCAGTAGCCGGCATAGTCGCAATCCTCGACGAATACGTTTTGCACGCCGGCGCTCATCTCCGAGCCTATGACTACGGCATGCAGACCCTTGAAGTGGCAGCGGCGGATTATGATGTTTTCCGACGGGGAGCCCTTTGTCCAGCCGTCGTTGTCGCGGCCGCTCTTTATGGCTATGTTGTCGTCGCCGTTGTCGAAGCAGACATCCTCGATGAGTATGTTGCGCGAACAGTCGGGGTCGATGCCGTCGTTGTTTATCAGCTTGGCGTCATAGCGTATTCCGCGGCATATTATGTTCTCGCTCTGCAGCAGATGTATGCACCAGAATGGCGAGTTGGTGATGAAGACTCCCTCGATGGTGATGTTGCGGCAGCGGTTGAGCTGTATCAGATGCGGCCGCAGAAACCAGCCCTCGCCGAATATGCGCTCGTCGGCGGGCGCGCCCGAGTGGTTCATCTCGCGCGATAGCATCTGACCCTTCTTCTGGCTGCTGCGCCATGTGGCGAATGTCTCGGCGCAGTTGCCGTCGATGGTGCCGCGGCCGATTATCGATACGTCGTGCAGCTCTTTGCCGTAGATGAACGGCGAGTAGTTTCTGAGCCATGTACCCTCCCAGCTTGTCTCCACCACTGGCAGATATAGCTCCGGCTGTGGCGAGAATCGCAGCACGGCTCCCTCCTGCAGCTCCAGGCAGAGGTTGCTGACCAGGTGTATGGGCCCGTCGATGCGGTATGTTCCGGCCGGTATGACTATGTGGGCTCCGCCGCTCTTCTGTGCAGCCTTCATGGCTCTGTCGAAGGCGGGCTTGCAGTCGGTTTTGCCGTCGCCGCGGGCTCCGTATTTGGTGATTGAGATAGTGTTCTGCGGCATCTCGGCGCCGGTTATTACCTCCAGCAGAGAGTCGCGCATGCGTATGCGCCCGTCGTTGTGCGCCCCGGCCGCAGCCGACAGCATCACGGCCGCTGCAACGGCCGCTGTCTGAAATAGTCTCGAGATTCTCATGGATGTGACCTGTTTTCGGACAAAGATACGAAACTTTGCGCTGACGGTCAACACGCCGCAGGCGGAGTCTGGGACTCCAAAAACAAAAAATCCGCACCTTTGCGATGCGGATTCAATCGGTTCGTTGTTCGTCGGGGTACCGGGATTCGAACCCGGGACCTCCAACTCCCGAAGCTGGCGCGCTAACCGGGCTGCGCTACACCCCGAACAAGCTCGGACATAGTCCGATTGTAGTGTTAATGAACCGATATTAGTTTCGGCTTCGTCGCTCGGCGACTCGGCCCCGGCCGAACTCTCTCCCTGCGACTGCGCCTCTTGCGGCTCGCCTTCAGTGCGGGGTTGAGGGCCCGTCCGATTTTTGTCGGGGTACCAAGATTCGAACTTGGGACCCCCTGCTCCCAAAGCAGGTGCGCTAACCGGGCTGCGCTACACCCCGTCGTCCCTGGCCGGAAATCCGGAGTCGGGATTCGAGGTGCAAAGATAAGACGATTTTTTGTAGGCGCAAACTTTTTGAGGATAAAAATTGTGCCTGCCGCAAAACATCGGCCCGCTGCAGCCGCTACAGACCGTCGCCGTAATCATCTATGGCATCCTCTCTGCCTCCTCTGCCTGCGGAAGCGTGTCCGTACCCGGCAGATTCTCGTCTACGGCCACCTGCGAAGTTTCGCCGTCGATGTCTATGCGCAGCGTATATCTGTCGGTGCCGCTATAGGCTTTGAGCAGCGAGTCCGTA
Source organism: Alistipes sp. (assembly GCA_022511345.1). Lineage (GTDB taxonomy): Bacteria > Bacteroidota > Bacteroidia > Bacteroidales > Rikenellaceae > Alistipes. The sequence continues at coordinate 52,568 of JAFLRR010000004.1, read as the reverse complement.
AGCGGCTCTAAGGCTATGCTCTCGCCGTATCGCAGCGTGCTCGTGCGCGTTATATATGTAAAGAGTATGCTGTCGCGTTCGTGCATCCTGCGCGCCACACGTTCGGCTGCCTGCTGGCCGTAGAGCGTCAGCAGCTTCTCTGCCTGAGACACGGTGTCGGCGTGCCGGGCTGCCAGCAGCGAGTCGGCATAGGCCGCAAGACGACGCGATGTGGAGGATGTCATCAGTGCATATGCCGAGGCGAGCGAGTCGGGCAGGAGTGCTCCGTTGTGCCGCGAGCTGTAGTAATCTTCGCGCAGGGCGGCGGCCGCCTCATGACGCAGTGCTTTGTCGTAATCGATGTTCTGGGTGAATATGACCTTCATGGCCGGACGCTTCGAGATCATCTCCGCCAGACGCGTCATGCGCGCATACTCTCCGGCCGTAAAGTCGCGCTGCGACCATTCGAAATCTATGCGGTCGATATTGTCGCCATTGTCTGACAGCAGCGCAAAGGGAGCCGTGACAGCTCTCTGCACCGCGGCATTCAGTTCGTCGAGCAGGGCTTTGCCGTAGGAGAAGCCGCTCTCGTCGATATGCCCGCTGACGGGCAGCTCGAAGGCCGTGTTTCCGCGGTTGTCCTTGAGCAGGTAGAGTGCCGACCGCAGCGGAATGTCGACCTCGGGTTCGGCCTTGCGCGGGCGGCGACCTATGTCGGCATTGTGCAGCTCGATGCGGTTGGTGGCGTTGAGCATGCGGTCCGAGATGATGTTTTGGCTGTGCCACGAGAGGGTTCCACCAGTGACGGGATAGGCCGTGTAGCGGGATATCCACGGTGCGAAGTCCTTCAAATCGATGTTCGACAGCGAGAACAGTATGTTGTGGTTGTCTGTGGAACGCATGTCGCCGTCCCAGCGGACTACGGCGGCACCGTCGGCCTGCATCTGGGCCTTGAACATTATGCGGTTGCGGCGGTCGAGCGAGAAGTTCTGGCATATCATGGCTATGGCCGATATGTTGTAATCGAAGTTCTCGCCGTGCGAACGGTCCGAGATGTGTACGCTGCCCTTGCGGACGTCTATGCGGCCTATTTTGAGCATCAGTTCGGGCCGGCTCTCAGTCTGCTCGTCGTCGAGCCTCTGTCCGGCATCGGAGCGTAGCGAATCCCTGCTGAACAGGAAATCGATGTTGCTCTTTCCGCTCTTGTCGGTGCGTATGTCTATGTCGAATCCCGAGGCATAGAATATTCCCAGGTCATAGCGGCGTTTGCCTATGTTGCCTTCGTTGAGTTTCAGATACAGAGTGTCGAGCGAGAGTAATTTGTTTTCGCCGCTGTCGGTTACGGTCAGGTGCGACAGCCCGGCCGAACCTTTGGCCGAGAAGTCGGTAGGGTGGCGCATGTCGCCGCGAATGTTCATGTCCAGCGACATGGAGCCGTCGACCGAGCCGACATCCAGCTTGCGGCGCACGCCGGGCGAGAGTCCCGCCAGACGGAAGTTGTCCAGCATCACGTGCAGTTCGTATTCGTCGCCGCCTGACTCGTGCAGCCATTCGGTCAGTATCGAGCCTCCGTCTGCGAAGTTGAATTTCAGTCCCCTGTCGGAGTTCTCGGCCAGACGCAGGCCGGGTATCGATATGTCGAAATCCTCGAATCCTCCGCTTATGCCCAGCTCGACGTCGGTGTATCGCATGGCGCCCGACTCTATGGATATGTTGTCTATTCCGACATCCCATTTCGACGATTGGCCGCGCCGCGGATCGAGCGAGCGCAGGTGCTCGGTTATGTCGTCGAAGTTGAAATCCAGCCGATTCTGCCGTATGTATATCTCGGGATGCGTCACGGCCATGTGTCCCACCGTAATCCTGCGCTGCAGCAGCGGCAGCAGGCGCATCTTCATCTCGAGCTTCTCGAGGGCCACGAAGCTGGTCGAGTCGTCGGTCTCGAATATCCTCAGTCCGTCGATTCGAATCTTGCCCGTGAAGAGGTTGAAACGCAAATCTCCGAGGTCGACACGGCGTCCAGTGAGTTCGCGGCAGTGCTCGGTTATGTACTTCTCGACTACGGGCGGCAGCAGTATCGCCGTGAGTATGGCCGCCGCAACGGTCACGGCCAGCAGGATGATTATTATACGTCGGAATCTTTTCACGGTTCTCGGCTTTTTATCTTTGGAAACGTTTGGTGTAGCGTCGCAGTATGCGGGTCATCCATCCCGGCATGTACAGGCAGAAGGGTATTCCCAGTCTGTTCCACCACCCCGGCACCGACGACTTACGGCCGCGCCACATGGCTTTCAGACCGCGGCGGGCGCAGCTCTCGGGCGATATGAGCACACCGAGCCGCAGCCCGAGCTTCTGCAGCGACTTGGAGAGTCCGTAGAGGTCGGTCGAGACTCCTGCGGGGCATAATGCCGTGACTTTCACGCCGTGTTCGCGCATCTCCTTGGCGAATGCTATCGAGAATGACCGCAGACAGGCCTTGCTGGCACTGTATAGGGCCAGCCCCGGGAATGGCATCCACAGCGAGTAGGAGGACATGTTCAGTATGTGTCCCTCTCCGCGCGCCGCCATCCGTTCGCCGAACAGGCGGCAGAGCATTATTGTGGTCATGTCGTGCAGCAGCAGTATGCGGCGGATGCGCTCCACGGGCGTGTCGAGCACGTCGAGAAACGAGAACATGCCGGCATCGTTTATCAGAACGTCTACTTCGAAACCCTCGCCGCAGCTCCATTCGAAGAGCCTCTCGGCGGCATCCGACTCGGCCAGGTCGGCCTGGTGCACCGTAACCTTCACGGCCTGGTGCGCCTGCTGCAGTTTCTCGGCCGCTTCGGCCAGCTGCACTGCATTCTCGCTTACGGCTATGATGTTGTAGCCCAGTCCTGCCAGGCGGTCGGCTATGGCATAGCCTATGCCGCTGCTGGCGCCGGTTACAAGCGCCGTCTTTGTCCCGGGGGCTACCTCTCCGCGCTGCATGACTACTTGATTTTGGCTAATTCTTTCCAGATTTTATCCGGTATGGGCTCCTTGCAGTTGTGGCAGCACTGCATGTCGACCGAGTACATGCGGGCCATGCAGTAGTCGCGGTGGTCGCAGCCGCTGCGGGTCGACATGTCGCCCTCGCGCAGCTTGTTGACGAAGGCGGGGTCGTTGACCAGTGCGCGCGCCATCTGCACCAGCTCGAAGCCGGCGTCGAGCACCCGCTCTATGCCTTCGCGCGAAACCAGACCTCCAACGTAGATGAGCGGACACTTCAGCTCGGCGCGGAACTTCTTGGCATTCTCTAAGAAGTAGCACTCCTCGAAGTCGTACTGCTTGATCATCATGTCGCCGAACAGGTTGACCACAATCTTCTGCGGCCACGACGACCAGGGCATGTAGTAGCTCATGGTCTTGGTCGGTATGCGTCCGCGCATGACGGCCATCGGGGCCTTCGAGACGAACCCCGAGGTGAGTATTATGCCGTCCACGCCGTAGCTCTCGATGCGCTTGGCTATCTCGATGCTCTCGGGAATCTGTATTCCGCTCTTGAAGCCGTCCTCCATGTTGTGCTTTACCACCACGGCCGTACCGGTTCTGGCGGCGGTGTTCATCACCTCCTCGAGACATAAGCCCATGAAGCGCATGCGGTTTTCGAGCGAACCGCCATACTCGTCGCGGCGCTTGTTGGTGTAGGGCGAGAGGAACTGCGAGATGAGGTATCCGTGTCCGGCATGCACCTCCACGCAGTCGAATCCGGCGTCGTGAGCCGTCTGCACGGCCCGTCCGAAGTCCTTGGCGAACTGCAGGCACTCGTCGCGGCGCATTCCGCGCACGAAGGTGGGCGAGTAGAGGTTGAAACCCGTCGATGCGCCGACCGGGAAGCATCCGGCCGTCGACCAGTGGGTCATGTTGCCGCAGTGGCCTATCTGAATCGAGGCCGCAGCGCCCTCGGCATGTATGGCGTCGGTTATGTCGCGCAGTGCGGGCACAATCTCGTCGCGCAGCCACAGCTGCTTGTTGAACGACAGGCCGCTGCGGTTGATGGCGGCGTAGGCCAGCGTGGTCATTCCTATGCCTCCGCGCGCCACGCTCACGTGGTAGTCCTTCAGCTGCTGCGTGGGACCGAAATCCTTGCCCATCGACTCGAACGCTGCCGAGCGTATGGTTCGGTTGCGCAGCGTTACGTTGCCGAGCTTGTAGGGTGTAAATAACAGAGAGTCTTTCTGTTCCATCTCTTTTGCTAATATATGAACGGAATAATCCGTTTGCGTTTAAGTTTTGTGAACTCCTCGCCGAACTCCTTCTCGTAGCGTTTGCGCAGCGAGGCCGAACGGGGTGCCAGATTGGCGAATGTCCACCAGGCGAAGACCGCTCCGGCCCACGACCACGAGGCGATGGCGAAGCCTACCCACTCCATCAGTTCGCCGAAGTAGTTGGCCGACGAGACGTAGCGGAACATGCCGCCGCGCGGGATGTAGTGGCGCGTGTCGCCCGGCTTGCGCAGGTGGCGGATGATGTAGTCCGAGTGGAGGTTTACGACCATGCCGAATATGAATATCGCGCCGCCGAGATATATGTACGGCTTCGAGAACCAGTCGTCATAGTAGTTGTCGGGCGATACGTAGAAAATCCAACCGCCCTGCATCAGGGCATTGAGCGTGTTGAATATCATGCCCATCAGAACTATCCCGAACGGCATGCGCGACTTTCCGCGCAGCAGCAGCGGGAAGATGAACGAACGCTGGAAGTAGTGCGTCTGAAACATCAGGAATAGCACCAGCGGCGCCGCCTGCCATGTGCGGTCCGACATGAGCCACAGCACGGTCATGGCTATGAACACGGGCGACTCCATCATTACCCAGCCGATTCTGTTCGGCACGGGGAATCCGAATTTCGGGTTGAACAGATAGCCGTAGCCGGCCTCGACGAAGTACAAGGCTATGAATACGACGAGCGCTGCGGCAGCCATCGCAATCAAAAAAGTATCGAAATATTCAGTCATATCCGACGTCTCATTATATATCCTGCAAAAATAGGCATTTATGGAGTAAAAACGAAATCGATGCGCCTTTTCGGCCGATAACTTTCCCTTTCGGACCAGAAAACTTCCGCCTTGCTCATGCCTGGCAGCAGTCCGGGCTCTGCAGCAGCGTGTTGCGCAGAATCCACCATGCGACCATCGTGGCGGCGAAAAAGGCTATCGTGGCCTTGTGGAACAGCAGTCTGCGCAGTTTGGCGGGACATCTGCCGCTCAGCTCGGCATATGCCGCCGCCGCGAGATATGGCGCAATGATGAACAGATAGGGGTTGTACATGAACGCCGTGCGGAAACGGCCGTGCAGCAGTGCGATACATGCGCGTTGCGTGCCGCAGGCCGGGCAGTCGTAGCCGGTCAGAGTGTGAAATATGCACCCGGGCAACCATGTCCCGTCGCCCGCAAGCAGGAATATGGCTATTGCCGCTGCTGCAAAACAGAGCGGCAGCCGGAATGAACTCCGGCCGCCGTACCTCCCGTTGCGGGCATTGTCCGTCATTCGCAGATTAACTTGCCCTCGTTATCGGTGAATCCTCCGGTGACTATTATGATGAAATCAACCAGAGTCCAGATGCCGCAGCATCCGAGCGTGAGCAGCTGAATCACACCCGAACCGACCTTTCCTACATAGAAGCGATGCACGCCAAAACCTCCGAGGAACAGGCACAGCAGCATCGCGGCCGTCCAGCTCTTTTCGCTCTTGTTGGGATTTACCGGTTTAGGCACTGACGCATTATTTACGGCGCATCCGCATTTTACGCATATTATGGCGTTGTCATGAATTTCGGCGCCGCAGTGACTGCAAAACATATCGATTCCTCCACATTTGGTGTCGCCCGGCACTCCGGCGACGGTTTCAATTCCGAACAGTGCAGTGCCGTAAAATCAGCCGCAGGCCTTGTGAGGCCCTCAGAGCTATTTTGCCTGTCTTCTTTATACGTGTGCAAAGATAACGATTTTTTCGTCTTAAAATCCGCTTGCGCGCAATATTTATGCGGAGCCGGTTTTTCACTTTTCGCCGGGTGCGAAATTTTGGGTATATTTGTGCTGACCAAAACTTCGGAAGATGAAAATCGTAGTATTCACCGGAGCAGGCGTGAGCGCCGACAGCGGCATAGCCACATTCCGCGACTCCGACGGCCTGTGGGCCAACTACCGCATCGAGGACGTCTGCACGCCCGAGGCTCTTGCGCGCGACCGCGCGACTGTCGTCCGCTTCTACAATATCCGCCGCAAGGAGCTTTTCGAGAAGGAACCCAACGCCGGCCACTATGCCATAGCCGCGCTGGAGCGCCATTTCGATGTCGAGGTAGTCACTCAGAATGTCGACAACCTGCACGAACGCGCCGGCTCCGGCAGAGTCACGCACCTTCACGGCGAGCTGATGAAGCTGCGCTCGTCGCGCAATCCCGACCTCGTAGTTCCTGTCGAGGGGTGGGAGCAGCCGCTCGACGCCACGGCGCCTGACGGCTCGCTGCTGCGTCCGCACATAGTCTTTTTCGGCGAGTCGGTGCCAATGTTCGACACGGCTGCGCACATTGTGTCAACGGCCGATATTCTGATTGTCGTCGGCACCTCGCTGGCAGTCTATCCGGCCGCCTCGCTGGTGCACTATGCACGTGCGGGTGTGCCGGTCTATCTGGTCGATCCGGGTAGTCCCGATGTGCACATGATTCGCAATCCGCTGGAGCATATACAAATGCGTTCGGCCGATGGAATCCCCTTGCTGGCCGAACGACTCATTGCGGAGTATGCCGCAGACAGATTATGATTCAATGCAGCATGTGCGAAATTGAAATATCCGCCTAATCTTGAATTTCGGATTTTGAATTTCGGATTTCAAAATACTTGTCCAAAAGCTCCTTGGCGGCTATGAACGAGCTCATCTTGGCATTCAGCACGCGCTGCTCGTAGTCGCCGATCAAGGCTTCGATTTCGGGGTTGTGGTAGAACGAGTTGCGCAGCGTCTCGTTAATCGACTCGTACATCCAGTATTTGTTCTGCCGGTTGCGGTTGTCGGTGAAGTAGCCGTTGGTCTGCGTGTGGTCCAGAAACTCCTCGATTCCCTTCCATACCTCCTCTAAGCCGTCGCCCGTATATGCCGAGCAGGTGTATACCTTCGGCCGCCACTGCGACTCCGGCATGGGGAAGAGCCGCAGCGCCCCCTCGAACTGGGTCTTGGCAAGCTGAGCCTTGTGTATGTTCTCGCCGTCGGCCTTGGTTATGACCATCATGTCGGCCATCTCCATGATTCCGCGCTTGATGCCCTGCAGTTCGTCGCCGGCGCCCGAAATCTGCAGCAGCATGAACATGTCGACCATCGAGTGGACGGCCGTCTCGGACTGCCCGACACCCACCGTCTCGATGAATATCACGTCGAATCCCGCCGCCTCGCACAATACTATCGTCTCGCGCGTCTTGCGCGCTACGCCGCCCAGCGAACCCGCCGAGGGCGAAGGGCGTATGAAGACGTCGCGGTTGCTGACCAGACTCTCCATGCGGGTCTTGTCGCCCAGAATCGAGCCGCCGCTGCGCTCCGAGCTGGGGTCGATGGCCAGCACTGCCAGGCGGTGGCGCAGCCGCGTGACCATGTTGCCCACGGCTTCTATGAATGTCGACTTTCCGGCACCCGGAACACCCGTGATTCCGATGCGCAGCGAGCGGCCGGCATGTGGCAGGCATCGTTCGATAATCTCCTGAGCCTGTGTGTAGTGTGCCGGATTGCTGCTCTCGACGAGCGTGATTGCCTGCGACAGCGTGGTTATGTCGCCGCGCAGGATTCCGTCGACATATTCGTCGGTCGATAGCGAGCGCTTCTTGCGCTTTACGAAGTAGGGGTTGACTATGGGTTTGTCCTCGACCCCTTCGGTCACGTTGAGCGCCGTGTCGTGATGGGTGTCGGCATACTCGCGCTCGAAATGTTCTATCTTGGTGAAAGCCATTCTATTTTTGCTCTTTGAGTCGTTGAATCATCGCCGGCGTAAGCTGTCCCGAGTCGCCGACCCACAGCGCACGGCCGCTCTTGTCGGTTATGGCGCAGGCGGGCAGGTAGGTCACTCCGAACGATTTGAAATAGCGTCCCTCGTCGTCTATGGCTACGGCCAGGCCCTCGTCCGCGAACTTCTCGAACGCTTCGGCGGCTGTGCTTCTGTCGCCTCCGGCCACGGCTATTATCTGGAATCCTCCGCCGGTCTGCTGCGCCAGCAGTCTGAGTTTTTCGAGATTGGCTATGCTTCGCTGGCTTCCGGCGTGGCAGAACTCTATGGCATACAGCTGCGCATCGCCCGAGGGGCGCACTCCTGCGAGCCACTCGCGAGGGCGAATGTCGGGAACCCGCTTGCCGAGCTGTACGGTCTGCGCTGCGGCGTTCGATGCGAACGACAGCAGAGCCAGCAGCGATAAGAGAATCGTTTTCATAACTTGCCGTTTTTTGCCGTGCGGCGGCGGACCTGTCGAGGATGCCGCCGCTGCGGATATCATTTGCAAATATAAGCAAAGTTACGCAAAGATGAAACAGCCCCTGCACATTGCCGGGTTGCTGACGACACTCCTGCCGAGACTCTGTTTGCCCCTCGAATCGGGACCGGAGGATAAAAATCTGCTCAAAATCGACAAACCAGTTGGAGTTTTCGGCTATGATTCATAAAATCGGCAAAACAATGACCATTTTTTATGAACCCAAACAACACCCGACACCGGCTCAACACACTCTACATGGCCCGGCAGACGCACCTTGTCGCCGAGCCTCTGCTTCGCCGCGGCGACATGAGCCTCAGCCGCATCTATCTCAATCATGTGCTTATGGTTCTGCCCATCAGCCTCTCGACATTCTACCGCTACATGCGAATCACCACCGACGGATTCGCCGAGCGTCTGGCCCTCTACCGCGAGCATCAGATAACCAAATATCTGCACAACAATGCCCGTCTGCGTCAAAGACGCAAGGCGGCGCGCAAAGTAGCGGCCGGATAAAAAAGAAGTGTCTGTGCGCGTATATCAAAAGAAATCACTAAATTTGTGGCATTGACATATTGCGTAATAGTGTTAAAAAATAAGAATATTATGGCTAATAAATTGAAAATTAGGGACTTAACATTGCGCGACGGACAGCAGTCGTCGTTCGCTACGCGCATGACGCAGGCACAGATCGACCGCTGTCTGCCTTTCTACAAGGATGCGGGATTCTATGCCATGGAGGTATGGGGCGGTGCCGTGCCCGACTCGGTGATGCGCTATCTGAACGAGAACCCGTGGACGCGTCTTGAGACCGTTCACCGCGAGATAGGCGACATCTCGAAGCTCACCGCTCTGTCGCGCGGCCGCAACCTCTTCGGTTATGCTCCCTACAGCGATGAGATTATCGACGGATTCTGCCGCAATGCGATAGAGAGCGGCCTGGGAATCATGCGAATCTTCGACGCCCTGAACGACGTGAACAACGTCAAGTCGACAATCAAGTACGTCAAGAAATATGGCGGCATAGCCGACTGTGCAGTCTGCTACACGGTCGACCCCAAGTATCCGCAGCCGTCGTTCTTTGCCCGCCTGCTGGGCAAGAAGGCTCCGGCGCCCGTCTTCACCGACGCCTATTTCCTCGACAAGGCCAAGCAGATGGCAGCTCTGGGCGCCGACATGATTACGATCAAGGATATGTCGGGACTGATTCCGCCCGAGCGCGTCTACAAACTCATCAAGACATTCAAGAAGCATCTTGACATACCCGTCGACTTCCACACCCACTGCACCCCGGGCTACGGTCTGGCGTCGGTTGTGGCGGCCATCGCTGCCGGCGTGGATGTTGTCGACACCAACTGCTGGTGGTTCGCCGAAGGTACCGGAGCTCCGGCCATAGAGCTCGTCTACATCTTCTGCCAGAAGATGGGCGTGGAGCTGGGTGCGAACATGGAGGCCGTGGCGAAGATAAACACCGAGCTTAAGGATATCCGCAAGGAGCTCGAGCTGTCGGTATTCGGCGCCGAGAAGCCTCTGCCCAAGGCCTTCAATCCTCTCACCGACAAACTGCCGGCAGAGGTCGAGGCCGAGTTCGACCGCGCGGTCAAGGCCGTCGGCGCCGAGGATTTCGCCTCGCTGCTCGATGCCTGCCACAAAATCGAGGCCTACTTCGGCTTCCCCGCGCCCAACGAGTTGGTCAAGAACGCCGAGATTCCTGGCGGCATGTACTCCAATATGGTCGCCCAGCTCAAGCAGCTCAAGGCTGAAGATATTCTGCCGCGCGCCATGGAGCTCATCCCGTCGGTGCGTCTGGCTGCGGGTCTTCCTCCTTTGGTTACGCCCACCTCGCAGATTGTCGGCGCACAGGCTGTCAACTGCGCCATGGACGAGAAGGCCGGCCGCCCGATGTATACCACCAAGAGCTCGCAGTTCGTGGGCCTGGTCAAGGGCGAATACGGCAAAACGCCGGTGCCCGTCGACCCCGAGTTCCGTCTGAAGATATGCGGCGTGCGAGAGGAGACTCCCTATGACATGTCGAAATATGCCATGCAGCCCAACCCCGAACTTCCCGAGGCAGGCAATGTTAAGCTCGCTGAGACCGAGAAGGAGGTTCTTCTGCTGGAGCTCTTCCCGATGGTTGCCAAGACCTATCTGACCAACGCCAAGAAGAAGGCCTACGACGAGAGCCTTATGGGCAAGTTGGACAAGGTCGTGGACAAGGTTAAGGTTGGTGCCGAGAGCCTGGTAGGCAAAATCAAGGAGAAGGTCGGCGAAATCAAGGAGGCCGTGACCGCAGCGGCTGCCGCTAAGCCTGCAGCTCCTGTTACGGGTCCTGTCGTCGTGGCTCCGCTGCCTGGCAAGATTCTCGAGATCAAAGTCAAGGAGGGCGATAAGGTCGCAGTCAACGACGAGGTGGCAATCCTCGACGCCATGAAGATGGAGAACTCCATCACCACCGACTGGGCCGGCACCGTCAAGCGCGTCCATGTTGTTGAGGGCGACACGGTGGGCATGGAGGCCGTTCTGGTCGAAATAGAGGAGTAAAACTGCGCCGCAGGCGCCAAACGGGGCGATATATGAAAGGCATAGTATTGGCCGGCGGCAGCGGCACGAGGCTCTATCCCATAACCAAGGGGGTGTGCAAGCAGCTGTTGCCGGTGTACGACAAACCTATGGTCTACTACCCGATATCGGTTCTGATGATGTCGGGCATACGCGACATATTGATTATATCTACGCCTTGCGATCTGCCGGCTTTCAGGCGGCTTCTGGGCGACGGTTCCGACTTCGGCGTGCATTTCGAATATGCCGAGCAGCCCAATCCCGAGGGCATAGCCCAGGCATTCATCATAGGCCGCGAGTTCATAGGCCGCGACTCGGTCTGCCTGGTTCTCGGCGACAACATATTCCACGGCGCGGGCTTCGAATCCATGCTCGGCGATGCTGTCCGCACTGCCGACGAGGGTCGGGCCACCGTTTTCGGCTACAGGGTGAACAATCCCGGCCGCTACGGCGTGGTCGAGTTCGACGACAGCGGCCGCTGCCTCTCCATCGAGGAGAAGCCGCAGAATCCCAAGTCCGATTATGCCGTCACGGGGCTCTACTTCTATCCCAACAGCGTTGTCGACATCGCTGCGCGGGTGGTTCCGTCGGCTCGCGGCGAGCTGGAGATAACCTCCGTTAACCAGAGCTTTCTGGAGCGCGGCGAGCTGAATGTCAAGACCCTCGACAGGGGCTTTGCGTGGCTCGATACAGGCACTCACGAGTCGCTGGCCGAGGCGTCGATATTCGTCGAGGTCATCGAGAAGCGCCAGGGCCGCAAAATAGCCTGCCTCGAGGAGACAGCCTTTCTCAACGGCTGGATAACGCGCGAACGGCTGCTCGGCATTGCTGCCGAGATGATGCAGAACCAGTACGGTTGCTACCTTGCCGACATAGCCCGTCAACATAAAAGCGAATGAGCAGATGAAGGTGAGCCAGACCGAACTCGACGGCGTTGTCATTATCGAGCCAAGGGTGGTATCCGACGACCGCGGCTGTTTCTTCGAGAGCTACTCGCAGCGCGAGTTCGACTCCATGGTGCGGCCTGTGCGCTTCGTGCAGGACAACGAGTCGGTATCGTGCCGCGGAGTGGTCCGGGGACTTCATTTCCAGCGTGCGCCGCATGCACAGTCCAAGCTGGTGCGTGTCACCGAGGGCCGTGTGCTCGATTTTGTCGTCGACATAAGGCGCGGTTCGCCGACCTTCGCACGTCATGTTTCGCTGGAGCTCTCTGGCGACAATAGGCGCCAGCTCTTCATTCCGCGCGGCTTCGCCCACGGCTTTGCCGTCCTGAGCGACAGAGCCGTGTTGCAATACAAGTGCGACGATTTCTATGCCCCGCAGTCCGAGGGCGTCATATCCGTCAACGATTCGTCTTTAGGTCTCGACCTGCATCTGAATCCGTCGGAGATAATCCTCTCGGCGAGGGATGCCGCTGCGCCGCTGCTGAGCGATGCCGGCGAGCTGTTCGACTACAATACCGACTACTATGCTTAATGTTCTTGTCACGGGAGCCGGCGGACAGCTCGGCAGCGAACTGCGGACAGCTGCGGCTGGCTCTGCTGACAACTATATCTTTACGGACATAGCCGAACTGGACATTACCGATGCCGCCGCAGTCGCACGCATGGTGCGCGAATGCGGCGCCGATGTGATTGTCAACTGCGCAGCCTATACCGATGTCGAGCGCGCCGAGACTCAGCCCGATGCCGCCATGCTTCTCAACCGCGATGCCGTCGGCTTCATGGCAGCCGCTGCGGCAGAGTGCGGCGCCCTGATGATACATATCTCTACCGACTATGTCTTCGGCTCCGGCACGCACAATACGCCCTTTGCGGAGGAGGATGCCGTGGCGCCGTCGTGCGTCTATGGAGCTGCCAAACTTGCTGGCGAGCGCGCCGTGGCAGAGAGCGGATGCCGCCATATCATCTTCCGCACCTCGTGGCTCTATTCGCCTTTCGGCCGCAATTTCGTCAATACGATGCTCTCGCTGACCGCCTCGCGCGACAGTGTCAGCGTGGTTTTCGACCAGACCGGGACTCCGACACGTGCTGCCGGCCTCGCGCGGCTCATATTCCGCATCATCGACAGCCGCCTCTTCGACGGCCGTGAGGGTATCTACCACTACTCCGACGAAGGTGTCTGCTCGTGGTACGACTTCGCGGTCGAGATTGCACGCCTTGCAGGGAGCAAGTGCCGCGTCGAACCATGTCGCAGCGCCGAGTTCACGAGCCGTGTCGCGCGCCCTGCCTACTCGGTGCTTGACAAGAGCCGGGTGAAGAGGGTCTTCGGCATTGAGATTCCTCACTGGCGCGATTCGCTTGCCGAGCATTTCAGAGAGTTGAACCAAAGCCCCTGCGGCGGCAAATAACCGGACAACTATGCGCAACATCCTGATAACTGGCGGCGCCGGATTTATCGGCAGCCATGTGGTGAGGCTCTTCGTTAAGAGATATCCCGAGTACCGTATTGTCAATCTCGACAAACTGACCTATGCCGGCAATCTGGCAAATCTGGCCGATGTGGAGGATTGTCCCAACTACACCTTCGTTCGTGCCGATATCTGCGATTTCGAGGCTGTGTGCGACATATTCCGCCGCTACGACATCGACGGGGTCATCCATCTGGCTGCCGAAAGTCATGTCGACCGTTCGATAAAAGACCCCTTCACCTTTGCCCGGACCAATGTTCTGGGCACGCTCTCGCTGCTGCAGGCGGCCCGCACATGCTGGCAGGAGAGCGGATACGAGGGCAAGCGTTTCCACCATGTCTCGACTGACGAGGTCTACGGCGCACTCGGCTTCGGCGATGCGCTCTTTAACGAAACCACGCGTTACGAGCCGCACAGCCCATACAGCGCCTCCAAGGCCTCGAGCGACCACTTCGTGCGGGCCTTCCATGACACCTACGGACTTCCAGTGGTGGTGACCAACTGCTCGAACAACTACGGTCCATGTCAGTTTCCCGAGAAGCTGATACCTTTGTTTATAAACAACATCCGCCTCGGCCGCCCGCTTCCGGTCTATGGCCGCGGCGAGAATGTGCGCGACTGGCTCTATGTCGAAGACCATGCGCAGGCCATAGATGCCGTATTCCATCGCGGACGCACGGGCGAGACCTACAACATCGGCGGCTTCTGCGAACTGAGCAATATCGAGCTGGTGAAGATGCTCGTAAAGACCGTCGACCGCCTTGTGGGCAATCCGGAGGGCAGGAGCGAATCTCTGATAAGATTTGTTGCAGACCGTGCGGGCCACGACTTGCGCTATGCAATCGACGCCTCGAAGATACGCGACGAACTCGGCTGGCAGCCGTCGCTCGGCTTCAGCGAGGGACTCGAGAGAACCGTGCGCTGGTATCTCGACAATGAGGAGTGGACCGAGCGGGTCACATCGGGCGAATACGAACGCTACTACAAACAGATGTACGGACAGCGGTAAAACGAATGGCGCCGGAGGTTAATCCGGCGCCATTCGTTTTGTTTTCGGTATGTCTATTCGGGCTTTACCAGCGAGAGGAACAGCTCGTCGAGCTGCGCCTGGTCGATGTACGAGGGTGCGTCGAGCATCACGTCGCGGCCGGCATTGTTCTTCGGGAAGGCGATGTAGTCGCGAATCGAGTCGGCACCGCCGAAGAGCGAGCAGAGACGGTCGAATCCGAATGCCAGACCGCCGTGAGGAGGTGCACCGTAACGGAAAGCGTTCATCAGGAAGCCGAACTGCTCCTGCGCCTTCTCGGGCGTGAATCCCAGACACTTGAATATCGTGGCCTGCAACTTGGCGTCGTGGATACGAATCGAACCGCCGCCGATCTCCGTGCCGTTGCAAACGAAGTCGTAGGCATTGGCGCGCACGCGGCCCGGGTCGCTCTCGAGGTACTGCACATCTTCGGGCTTGGGCGAGGTGAAGGGGTGATGCATGGCGTAGAAGCGCTGCGTCTCCTCGTCCCACTCGAACATCGGGAAGTCGACAACCCACAGCGGCGCGAACTTCTTCGGGTCGCGAAGTCCCTCCTGCTGGCCGATTTCCAGACGCAGGGCGCAGAGGCGCGTGAGGGTCTTGAACTTCTCGCCGCACATGATGAATACCATGTCGCCGCTCTTGGCGCCGCAGCGCTCGGCCATAGCCTGCACCTGCTCGGGCGTGTAGAACTTGTCGATGGACGACTTCACGCCGCTCTCGTCGATGCGAATCCACACCAGACCTTTGGCACCCACCTGCGGACGCTTGACAAAGTCGGTCAGGGCGTCTATCTGCTTGCGGGTGTAGGCAGCGCAGCCCGTGGCGGCGAAGCCGGTGATGTAGTCCGCGCCGTCGAATACCGAGAAACCGTGACCTTTCGCCAGGTCGGTAATATCCGCGAACTCCATGCCGAAGCGAAGGTCGGGCTTGTCCGAACCGTACTTCTCCATCGCCTCAATCCAAGGCATACGGCGGAACGGCTCCGTAAAGTCGATGTCCATCACATCCTTGAACATATACTTCGCCCAGCGCTCGAACACCTCCAGAATATCCTCCTGCTCGACGAAGGCCATCTCGCAGTCAATCTGCGTGAACTCGGGCTGACGGTCGGCGCGCAGGTCTTCGTCGCGGAAGCAGCGCACGATCTGGAAATATTTGTCGTAGCCGGCCACCATGAGCAGCTGCTTGAGCGTCTGCGGCGACTGCGGCAGGGCATAGAATCTGTTGGGGTTCATGCGGCTCGGGACTACGAAGTCGCGGGCGCCTTCCGGAGTGGAACCTACCAGATAGGGAGTCTCTATCTCCAAAAATCCCTCCGAGTCGAGGAATCGGCGAATCGACTGCGCCATGCGGTGACGCAGAATCATCGCGCGCTGCAGGGGCGGACGTCGCAGGTCCAGATAGCGGTATTTCATGCGCAGGTCATCGCCGCCGTCCGACTCCTCCTCGATGGTGAATGGGGGAGTGAGGGCCTCGTTGAGGACCTTGAGCTCGGTTGCAGCCACCTCGATGTCGCCAGTGGGCATCTTGGGGTTCTTCGACGAACGCTCCACCACGCGGCCCGTGACCTGAAGAACATATTCGCGGCCGAGCGAAGCCGCTGTGGCGCGCACTGCCTCGGGCGAGTTCTCCTCGACTACAATCTGCGTTATTCCGTATCTGTCGCGCAGGTCTATGAAGGTCATGGCGCCGAGGTTGCGCACCTTCTGCACCCAGCCGGCCAGCGTAACCGTTTCGTTTACATTGTCGGCTCTCAGACAGCCGCAAGTATGGGTTCTGTACATAAAAGGATTCTCTTTTTTTGTTTTTCACTGCAAAATTATGCAAATAATATGAATTGCGGAACGGGAAATGCGAAAATAAATTTAGTAAATTTGCCCTCGTTACACATTCCGACCGATTATGAATGCTGAAGAACAGAGAGCAGCCGACGAAAAATTCATGCGTCTGGCAATAAACGAGGCCCGCAAAGCGTTGAGTAACGGAGAGGTTCCCATCGGAGCGGTGGTCGTTGCCGGCGGAGCCGTCGTGGGCCGCGGGCACAATCTGGTGGAGACGCTGCAGGACGCCACGGCTCATGCCGAGATGCAGGCCTTGACGGCCGCTTCGTCGACTCTCGGAGGCAAATATCTCGGCGACTGCACGCTCTATGTCACGGTCGAACCCTGCCCGATGTGCGCCGGAGCCATCGCGTGGTGTCAGCTGGGACGTCTGGTGTGGGGTGCCGACGACCCTAAAAGAGGCCATACGCGTTACGCCGACCCTCCGATGCTGCACCCCAAAACCGAGGTTGCCAGAGGAGTGCTGGCCGAGGAGTGCTCCGAGCTGGTGACGTCGTTTTTCGGCGGGTTGAGGCACTGATGCGGCGGGCCACGGGGCGCGGATTTTGCGAAACAGGAAAAAATATGTAATTTTGCAACATTGGGTTCGTTGGCCGAGGTGCACAGGCGTGCACCGCAGCCCCGGAAAATAGAAATTATTAACGATTAAAACGATATGGATATGAAAAAGATGATTTTGTCATTGATTGCGCTTGCGGGCGTTGCTACCGTTTGGGCGCAGGACGGCGTTGCCAAGGCTTACACGAACGGCGCGGCAAAGATGTCTGAGAAGAACTATGCCGAGGCCGTAGTGCTGCTCGAGCAGGTTGTCGACGAGGGCATGACCTCCGAGGATGCTACTGTTCTCCAGCAGGTTGAGAATGCCAAGAAATATGTGGTCACCTGCTACCGCAGCATGGGTATGGCCGCAGCCAAGGCAGGCGATTTCGACCTGGCTATCAGCAACCTCGAGAAGGCTATCGAGCG
The DNA here is from genome assembly GCA_022511345.1 of Alistipes sp. Lineage (GTDB taxonomy): Bacteria > Bacteroidota > Bacteroidia > Bacteroidales > Rikenellaceae > Alistipes. Next base: position 35,316 of record JAFLRR010000004.1, on the reverse strand, counting down.
CGCTTCGGAGTATGGCAATGCGCAGGATAAGGAGAAGGCCAACCAGATGCTCGCATCGGTATACCAGGCTCAGGGCGGCAAGGCCTACAACGACAAGGACTGGGCTACTGCTGCCGCAATCTTCGAGAAGGGCTATGCAGCCAATCCTCGCAACACCAAGATGGCCAACTGGCTCGGCACCAGCTACTGCGAGATGGGCGAGTTCGACAAGGGCATCGAGATTCTCTCGGCCGTAGCAGCCAACACCGCACCCCGCGCTGCCGAGGATGCTGCCGAGGCGAAGCGTCTTGTGGCACTCTACTACAAGAACCATGTGGCCGGACTGCAGGGCGACAACAACTTCGACCAGATAATCGAGCTGGGCGAGACCGCAGCCGCAGCGCAGCAGACCGAGGAGGACCGCAGCGACGTTTATTTCATCCTGGCTGCAGCTTACAGCGCAAAGGAGCAGCCCCAGCAGGCTGTTGCTGCCATGCAGAAGGTTACGGCCGGCGACAACGTAGCAGCTGCCAAGGCTGCCATCGCCGAGCTGTCGAAATAATCTACCTCGCAAGATAATCGCATGTCGGGGCGGCCTGAGAGCCGTCCCGGCTTTTTTTTATCCGCACAACTTGCCGGTATGCGGAGCGGACGGGGTGAAGCGGGCGGAGAAATGAGAAAAATTTAGTATTTTTGCACCCGTATTTATCACCGTAAAGTGAGTATGACAGTTGAAACCATATATGAACTCGTTCGTTACAGCGTCGAAACCTACGGCGACCGCGTCGCTTTCGAGATGCTCAACGACGAGCAGGTAACATACGCCGAGGTGGGCCGCCGCATCGAGATTGTGCAGCGCCAGCTTCTCTCGGCCGGACTCCGCAAGGGCGACAAGGTGGCCCTGCTGAGCAGCAGCATGCCCAACTGGGGAGTCTGCTATCTGGCCATAACCTCTGCCGGCATGGTCGCCGTGCCAATTCTGCCCGACTTCACCGGCGAGGAGCTCGCAATGATTATAGGCCACTCCGAGGCCAAGGCGCTCTATGTTTCCGACAAACTCTTCGCCAAGCTGCCTGCTGAGTGCGTCGCCTCGCTCGATTTGATTGTGCGCACCAAGAATCTCAAGCCTACCGTTCAGCGGGTGAATATCGAGCCGGCCGCAATTTCAGCCCCCTCGGCCGATGATTTGGCGGCCATAATCTATACCTCGGGCACCACGTCGAGTCCCAAGGGCGTAATGCTTCAGCACAATGCCCTTTGCCGCCACATAAAGCTCTGCTACAGCGCTTTCCCGGTCGACGAGGATCACGTGATGCTCTCCGTGCTGCCTATGTCCCACACCTACGAGTGTTCGATAGGACTGATATACCCCTTCTCGACAGGCACGCGTGTGGTCTACCTCGACCGTCCGCCCACGGCATCGGCTCTGCTGCCGGCACTCAAGAAGGTGCGGCCTACGGCCATGCTCATCGTGCCGCTGATTATCGAGAAGATTTACCGCAGCCGCGTTCTGTCGAAGTTCGAGAGCAATGCATTCTGGCGTTTCCTCTACCGCACGGGCTTCACCCGCCGATATCTGCACCGCATGGCCGGCAGGCGCCTGATGAAGGTCTTCGGCAGCCGTCTGCAGTTCCTCGGCATCGGGGGCGCCAAGCTCGACTACTCGACCGAGCGCTTCATGCTCGAGGGCGGAATCCCCTATGCCATAGGCTACGGACTCACCGAGACGGCTCCGCTGCTGGCTGCCGCCTCGCCCGACAAGGTGCGCATAGGATCTACGGGCCCCGCTGCCGACGGAGTGCAGCTGCGCCTGGACAATGTGAATCCTGAAACCGGCCAGGGCGAGGTCGTGGCGCTGACCCCCTGCATCATGCAGGGATACTACAAGAATCCCGAGGCTACGGCCGGAGTATTTACCTCCGACGGATGGTTCCGCACGGGCGATTTGGGCGAAATATCCGCCGACGGCTACCTCTCGATTAAGGGCCGCCTGAAGAATATGATTGTCGGCCCGAGCGGCGAAAACATCTACCCCGAGGAGATCGAGAGCGTGCTCAACTCGCATGTGCTCATCGCCGACTCCATCGTCACCGAGCGCGGCGGTCATCTGGTGGCACTCGTACACTTCGACCGCGAGGCTCTCGAGGCAAAATTCGAGAGCATGCGCGACGAGTGGGAGACCCGCAAAGGCGAGTGGAGCAAAGAGTGGCGTGCCCGCAAAGGCGAATGGAGCAAAGGCTGGGAGCGCCGCAAGGGCGAGTGGGAGAAACGTATGGACTCGCTCAAGAAGGAGATTCTGGAATATGCCAACTCCAAGCTGAACCGCTTCTCGCGCATCTCCGAAGTTGTCGAGGAGAAACAGGAGTTCGTCAAGACCCCGACGCACAAAATCAAACGCTTCCTCTATGAGGAGAACAACCGCGAGGCGCTGCTCGATGCACAGCGCAAGCGCGACGAAGCCCGCGGCGAGACTGCTGCCGACAAAGGCGAATAACTGACAAGCTACGTATTATTCTGCAATAAACGAAAAATGCGCACGATAGCTCGTGCGCATTTTTGTCGCATTCTGTTTATCTACTCTTCGGCTCTGAACCTCTCGAGCGTCTCTTTGCCGAACAGCACCCATGCACAGGCGCCCACGGCTGCCAGGAATATGCATGCTGCGAGTATCATCGTCTTCGACGGTTTGGAGGCCTTAAGCGGCACCGTTGCCGGCTGTACCACGGCATATACCGGCGTCGACTCCTGCACTTTGGCCTTGGCCATCTGCAGCTGTGCCGACATCTGATTGTAGAGACTGTATGCCAGATCCATCTCGTTCTGCAGACGTTCCTGCTCGGTACGCACGCTGTGGCGCACGATGTTCTGATTCTGGTCTACATAGGAGGCATATGCCTGCTGCGCGTCGTAATACTGCTGCTTCGACTCGTCATAGAGCTTCTGCGTGAATTCCAGGTCGTTGCGCGACTTGTTGGTGCGGTAGTCGGTGATGTAGCGCTGCAGGTTGCGCATTACAGCGTCGGTCACGGCCGCCGAAATCATCGGGTCCTGCATCGTGACCGATATGGTCACAATCGAGGTCTTCTTGTCGACAGCAACGCCTATTCTGTGCGACAGAGCCTTCACCACGGCCGACTCGCTGGGCGTGAGGTGTGCCGGGTCGAGGGTGTGATCCTCCTGGGCAGTGCCGGCAAACAGACCTTTGACCCATACGAGAAACTTGAAAGGCAGCGATGCCACAGTGCTCCACCAGGCCGAACGCTGGTGATTGAGCATATAGTCGTATAGCGTTGTCGACATCTTGCCGCCTGTCTCCTCGACCTGAATGTCGAACATATCTGTCAGAAATGGCGTCGAGGCCACCACGTCGGGGTAGAGCTCCGGAAATACCGCATCGGCACCCTGCGACACGGTCGAAATTCCAGCCAGCGCAGCCAGCGAGTTGAGCGAGCTGTCCGAGCGGGAGTTGGTTATTTCGGGCGAGAGCTTTACGGTGGTGGTGTACTCCTTGGGTATGCTGAATCCGATAACCAGACCGGCCAGCGCCGCCCATGCGCACGCCTTTATAATCAGCCGCCGTGCACTCCACAGCTTCTTTGCGAGCTCCATGAGGTCTATCTCCTCGGCTTGAGCCTGATTCTGCACGCCGTTGTCATTCATATCTTTCATCTTTGCAGACACTATTTTGCGAGGTTAGCTATGCTTGCGGCCATAGTTCCGACCGATGCCGCGCTTGTGGTCAGGCCCATTATCTCACCCACGCTCATGCGATGTCTCTGACGCTTGCCGGGCACCACGATCTGACAACCCGGCTCTATGCATCTCTTGTTCGAGAGTTTGACGCGGCTCACGGTGCCGTTCATGTAGACGACGTAGACCTTGTTCTTCTTGGCGCGTGCGGCGAATCCTCCTGACTGGTTGATGTAGTAAGATGGGCTCTTGCCGCCGATGTATGACACGGTGTTGGGCTGCATCACGTCGCCAGTGATTCGCACCGTGCTCACCTGCTCGGGGATTACCACGCGGTCACCGCTCTGTAGCACGACGTCGTAGTCCGAGCCTGGTTTGTCGAGCGCCTTGTCGAGCTCTATGCCTACGGTGTAATCCGTGGGGTGTCCGAGCGCCAGCCGCGACATGTTCATCGAGTCGGTGCTGCTGTTGCTCTCGGCTATGCGTCTGACGGACTCCCATGTGGCACGCTCTTCGTCGGATATGCGGCGAATGAGGCGCGCTCCGCGCAGATAGGCATCGTCCGAAACTCCTCCGGCGCGGGCTATGATGTCGGATATGCGCTCGTTTTTGCGGACGAGGGTGTATGAACCGGGGAACAGCACCTCGCCCTGAATGGTCACGGCGCGCTGCTCCTCGTATGCCGGACTGCGGCGCACGTCGACTATGTCGTAGGGCGCAAGCACGAAATCCTTGCGTCCGTCTACCGCGAATCCGTCTTTTACGGGGAATGAATATATGATGCCTATCTCTGCCGACTGCTCCGTGCTGCCGGGATTCTTCACGCGGCGCGACACGTCGATTCGTGCCGTCGAGGCGCTCTCGAGCAGGCCGCCGGCCTGTATTATGAGGTCCTCGAGAGTCATTCCCTCGGCATAGTCGTATGCTCCAGGACGCGACACTTCGCCGTTGATTCGCAGCACGCCCTTGTCGTTGAGTTCGTGTATGCTCGAGATGACCAGCACGTCGTTGCGGCGTAGCAGAATATCATCGGCCTTGCCCGTTACCACGGCGGCTATGTCGACTGATAGTATCTCGGGCGAGAGATCCTCCTTCTCGCGCATCAGCAGCGCCCGCATGCCGAATGCATCTTCCGTCAGGCCGTCGGCGCTTTCGACCAGCTGGCGCACTGTGGCTATGCGGCCGCCGAGCTCGTAGAGTCCGGGACGGTATACGGCTCCGCGTACTTCGACCTTGTTGGCGAAGCGGTCGAGCGTCTCGCCAACGGTGACAATGTCGCCGTCGCGCAGCGCTATGCCAGCCAATTCGGCCTCCCTTACGGTCTGTATCTGACGCTCGCGGCCGTTTTCGCGAACCATGCGCAGCTCGTTGCGGTAGGCGTTGCCTGTGAATCCGCCGGCATACTCTATGAGCTTCTGCAGAGTCTCGCCGCCCTTCATCTCATAGTGCATGGGGCGCTTGACGCAGCCCTCGACCGATACCAGCATCTCGTATGTCGGTACGATTATCACGTCGCCCTCCTGCAGGCGTATGTCATCCGACATTCTGCCGTCGAAAAGGTACTCGTAGAGGTCAGCCGTGGCTGCGCATTTGCCGTTGCGCATTACGCGGATATTGCGCAGCGAACCGTTCTGCGAGACGCCTCCGGCAGTGTATATGGCGTGGAAGAGTGTCGAGAATCCCGATATGCGGAATGTTCCCGGCGTGCGCACTTCGCCCATTATGTTGACCTGTATGTTGCGTATGCGGCCCAGCGTGACCCTCACATCCGAAGCCGGGTCATCGCCCGACACGCCCGAATATTTGGACGCGAATATCTGCCGCAGCTTCGAGTTGGCGGCAGCTACCGTCAGGCCGTTGAGGTAGACGGGGCCGATTTGCGAAATCATTATGTCGCCTTCGGGCGATATGGTTTCTCTCACACAGACCTCGTTGGCGCCCCATATGTCTATTATCACCTCGTCGCCGGGTCCCAGGCGGTAGTTGTCCGGGGTAGAGAGGTTGGCATTGGGTTCGAAGCTGAGCGTGCGTCCGTTGAATATGTCGTGGCCGTAGATTGCAGGTCCGTTGCCGGCGCTTTTCACCTCCTCGACTATGACGTCGGCTACGCCGGCCGTCAGCTGTTCGGCGGGGGCGGTGAGGCGTTCGCGGTTCTGCTTGGCTACGGCGCGCACGTCCGAACGCTCGTCGATGCCTCCGGCCTCGGCCTGCTGGCGTATTCTCTCGAGCTGTTCGTGCGTCACTCCGCGCATGAGCAGCTCGCGGCCGAGTTCGCGCTCGCCCTTGCCGTTTTCAATGCCCTGCCGGATGTAGTCTGACACCTGACTGTCGGTCATCTGCGCCGATACGCACATGCATGTCATGAGTTGTATCGACAGCAGCAGTGTGAATAATCGTTTCATAATATCTCTCTTGTTCTCAGGAACTTAAATTTCAAAACGCGTTTCTTGCCAACCGCTCCGGCCGCAAAGTCCTGTACGTCGTTTCGGGCTTGTTGCCGCAGGCTCGTTGGAAGGTAGGAATTGAACGTGCAAAAATAGTGATAATTACCTTAACGACCAAAACAATCGGGCCCATTGACAGCTGCTTCGGCTGCCAGGCAATCGTCAGCCGAGAGTTATTTCGTGCCTGATTCCGCCCAGCACGACTTCGGCCCGCCCGCTGCGGACGGGCATGCAGTCGTCGAAAAGCGGCGGAACGACAAACTTGTCGTCGAGCTTGTATCCCCAGAGTCCGTATGCGGCGTCGGGCTCAGGGATGCGGCCTTTGCAGACGGCGAACCTGTCTGCGCCGTATGACATGTATTCGGCCAGCTGTGGCAGTCTGTAGGCATGCGAACGCAGGAGCGTGGCTATGCGGTATTGCACTGGCATGCATTTTCTGGCGAAGAGATTTTCGATGCAGGCCAGAGCCTCGCTGCCTCCTGTCGAGGCTTCGTGCGGCTCTATTACCGAACCGTCGGCATCGGCATGTCTGAGGAATATTTCGGGCTCTGCGGCCAATGCATGCAGCGTGGTCGAGATGAGAGCGATGGGGTAGTCGTCCAGATGACGGTCGAAGTCGTCGTATGTGCGCGACGGATGCTGCCACGCTTCCGTTCCTATCTCCTCGCAGCGGCAGCCACGCAAAGACGGGACGTATGCCGCGTCGAAGTCTATGAGTCTGAGCTGCATATCCTCCGTCACGACTATGTTCTCCGGCTTCAGGTCGCCGTGGGCGCATTCGTCGGCCAGCATACTTCGGGCCATGTCGTCGAAGGCGGCGGCCAGGCGTGCAATCCGTGCGCTGTCGCCAGTTTTTGCCGCGTCGGCCATGTGTTCCGCAAGCGTTGCGCCCTCGATCCATTCGTCGACCACGACATCGGTATAGGTGCCGCCGCTGCCGTCGCCGAACACATATAGTTCTTGCGGCCGGAACCTCTCTCCGTAGATGGCTGCAAGGTTGCGCTTGGGACGTATGTAGCACTTGAGCATCAGGTGCCTGCCGTCGTCGGTCATTATCTCGAATACCGCGGCGCTGTTGCCTGCACGCCAGCTAAGCAGACGGAATTCGGCGTCAAGCGTGCGCAGCAGTCCGCGCGGATTGCGCATGCTCTTCAGACATCGGTATAGCGACAGAGTCTGAAAAACGGAATCGGGAGAGGCCTTGCGGCTTCCCCCGATGTCGTGTGTTACGGTCCGGCGCATCAGTGGCAATGTCCGCAACCGCACTCGTCATGATGTTCGTCGCCGTGGCCGCAATCGTCGCCGCAGCTGTCGCATCCGCAACCGCATCCGCCCTTGGGCGCCAGGTCCTCGGGGGTTACGTCGCGCACCGACACCACCTCGACCTCGAAGTTGAGCGTCTTGCCGGCCATGGGGTGGTTGAAGTCCATCTTGACCGTCTGATCGGTTATTTCGCGTATTACGCCCATCATGCGATGGCCCTGCGAGTCGCTCATGGGCACCTGCGAGCCGACGAAGAGAATATCCTCAGCCAGCTTGCCGTCGACCATGAATGCCCCCTTGGGAATGTCGACCACAGCGTCGGGAATAAACTCGCCGTAGCCGTCTGCCGGGGCGAGCGTGAACGATACCTTCTCGCCGGGCTCCTTGCCTTCGATTGCGGCCTCGAACTTGGGCAGAAGCATGCCCGTGCCGCAGATGAACTCGAGCGGCTGGCCCGGTCTGGAGCGGTCGGCTATCTCTCCGTCGACGGTGAGCGTGTAGTCCACGGCCACCATCTTGTTCTTTTCTACTTTCATATTTTCTCTATTGCGTAAATATTTGTTCTTTAAGCCTGTTCGTTGTCGTTTATGCAGCAGAGGTTGCGGTCGCCGTAGCCGTTGTCGATTTTCGAAACGTAGGGGAAGAACTTGGCCTCCTTGATTCTCGCCAGCGGGAATACGGCCTGCTCGCGGGTGTAGCTGTGGGGCCACTCGCCGCAGAGCTCGGCTGCAGTGTGGGGAGCGTTCGAGACAATGTTGTCGGCCGCACCTGCAGCAGCCTCGCACTCGCGCTTGATGGCTATGAGCGACTCCATGAAGCGATCCATCTCGGCCTTGGGTTCCGACTCGGTAGGCTCGACCATCAACGTCTCATGCACGGGGAACGAGAGCGTCGGAGCATGGAATCCGTAGTCCATGAGTCGGCGGGCTATGTCGCCGCAGTCGATGTTGTAGTCCTTCTTGAAGTTGGTCAGGTCGAGAATCATCTCGTGGCCCACGCGGCCAGTCTCGCCGGTGTAGTAGGTGCGGAACTCATTCTTGAGTGTCGACGACATGTAATTGGCGTTTACGATGGCCATCTCGGTGGCATGACGCAGACCATTGGCGCCGAGCATCTTGATGTAGCCGTAGGTTATGGGCAGCAACGATGCCGAACCCCACGGAGCCGATGCCACTGCCGTTATTCCCTCGTCGCCGCCGGTCGCCACCAGCGGGTGCGACGGCAGGAAGGGCGCCAGATGCGCCGCAGCGCATACGGGACCTACGCCTGGACCGCCGCCGCCGTGAGGCATTGCGAATGTCTTGTGCAGGTTCAGGTGGCAGATGTCGGCGCCTATGTATCCGGGGTTGGTCAGACCGACTTGTGCGTTCATGTTGGCGCCGTCCATATATACCTGTCCTCCGGCGTCGTGCACCGCGTCGACAATCTCGCGTATGCGGCTCTCGAATACTCCGTGCGTCGAGGGGTATGTCACCATCAGTGCGCAGAGTTCGGTCGAATACTCCTCGGCCTTGGCCTTCACGTCGTCTACATCTATGTTTCCATTGGCGTCGCAAGCCACCGTGACAATCTTCATACCGGCCATTGCTGCCGATGCAGGGTTGGTTCCGTGGGCCGATGCGGGGATGAGCACCACGTTGCGGTATCCCTGGCCGCGGCTCTGGTGATATGCACGGATGACCATCAGGCCGGTGTACTCGCCGGCGGCGCCCGAGTTGGGCTGCAGCGTGCAGGCTGCAAAGCCGGTTATGGCTGCAAGGTCGTGCTCAAGCTCGGCGATAAGGGCCGTGTAGCCCTCGCGCTGGTCGGCGGGAGCGAATGGGTGAATGTCGAGGAATCCGGCGAGCGAAAGGGGCTGCATCAGCGCCGCCGCATTGAGCTTCATGGTGCACGAACCGAGCGAAATCATCGAGTCGGCGAGCGATATGTCGCGGTGTTCGAGTCGCTTGATGTATCGCATCATGGCGCTTTCTGAGCGGTATGCGCCGAACACGGGCTCGGTCAGATATGCCGACTGGCGGCGTGTCGAGGCTGCGGCGGTTATATCGGCTGCACTCTTCACGGCCGGAGCCTTGCGACCCTTGGCTGCGGCGAATATGCCTATTACGCGTGCAATCTCCTCATCGGTGGTTACCTCGTCGAACGACATGCGTATGCGGCTCTCCGAGGGGTAGAGGAAGTTTATCTCCTCCTCGAGCGCGAGCGACTGTATTACCGCGGCCTCGGCCTCGACCTCTATCGTGTCGAAGAACTCGCTGCGGGTGAGTTTGTAGCCCATCTCCCTGAGAGCTGCCGCCACCGTCGCGGCGGCACGTCCTGCGGTGAGTGCCGCACGGCGCAGACCCTCGGCGCCGTTGTATATGCAGTAGAATCCTACCATCGAGGCCATGAGCGCCGAGGCGGTGCAGATGTTCGACGTTGCGCGCTCGCGCTTGATGTGCTGCTCGCGCATCTGGAGCGACATGCGCAGCGCGCGGTTGCCCAGACGGTCTACCGACACGCCGATGATTCGGCCGGGCATGTTGCGCTTGTATGCTTCGCGCGTTGTCATGTATGCAGCCGAGGGACCTCCGAAGCCCATCGGGCATCCGAGTCTCTGCGTGGAGCCTACGGCTATGTCCGCGCCCCACTCTCCGGGAGCCTTCAGAAGCGCCAGAGCCAGCGGATCGGCCACGGCCGTAACCAAAACGCCTGCGGCGTGAGCCTCGGCGGCGAATGCAGCGTAGTCGCGCACGGCGCCGTCGGCAGCCGGGTACTGAACAATGGCTCCGAACTCACGGCCAGTGAACTCATATTCGGCATAGTTGTCGACGATGAGCTCTATGCCGAAGGGTTCGCTGCGCGTGAGCAGCACGTCGAGCGTGTGTGGGAATATGTTCGAGTCGACGAACAGTCTGTTGCGTCCCTCCTTGACGGCCTCGCGCGAGCGCAGCGAGAACATCATGGCCATGGCCTCGGCAGTCGCCGTGCCTTCGTCGAGCAGCGAGCAGTTGCCTATCTCCATGCCCGTGAGCGATATGATAGCCGTCTGGAAATTGAGCAGAGCCTCCAGGCGACCCTGCGAGATCTCGGCCTGATAGGGGGTGTAGGAGGTGTACCATGCGGGATTCTCGAAGACATTGCGCACAACCACCGCCGGTACGGCGCAGGGGTAGTAGCCGGCGCCTATGAACGAGCGGAAGGTGCGGTTGCGAGCCGCCAGCTCGCGGATGTGTGCCGCGAACTCGTATTCGCTCATCCCCTCAGAGGCGATGTCGAGCGCCTTTTTGAGGCGTATTGAGTCGGGTATGACCTGCGAAATGAGTTCGTCGACCGAGCCGACTCCTATTACGGCGAGCATCTCTTTGAGCTCGCGTTCGTCCGTTACGCCTATATGGCGCGATTCGAATCTGTCCATTGTATTTTTGAGTTCAAAATTTTCAGTTTCCGCATTACGGGGACTCAAAGTTAAAAATTATTTTCGTGTTTGAGCCTTTTGTTCCGAATTAAAGAGACGGAAAGTGGGTATAAATGCATATTTTCGCAAAAATCGGCAGCCGGGTATTGTGTGTCGGGAGCTATTTTGTTATATTTGCATTTACGTTTGAATCCGAAATTTGCCGTATGGTCGATTTTTCAAAGATACCTTCGCCGTGCTATGTTCTTGACCGGGAGCTGCTCGCGGTCAATCTGGCGGTCATCGACGACGTCCGCCGCCGCAGCGGTGCCGAGATAATCGTAGCCCTCAAGGCATGCGCCATGTGGAGCATCTTCTCAGAGCTGGCGCTTCACTCCGACGGAGCTACAGCCTCGTCGGCGGCCGAAGCGCGTCTTGTCCGGGAGTATTTCGGCCGTCCGGCACACACATACGCTCCTGTGTATACCGACTCGAGCATAGGCGATATTCTCGACTGCAGCGACCACATAACCTTCAACTCCGTGGCGCAGTTCGAGCGTTTCGGACAGCAGGCGCTGCTGCGCGGCATATCGTGCGGCCTGCGCATCAATCCGCAGTATTCGCCCGTGGAGACCGACCTCTACAACCCCTGCATCGCAGGCTCCCGTCTGGGCATTACGGCCGACGAGCTGGGCGAACTGCCCGAGGGCATCGAGGGGCTGCATTTCCACGTATTGTGCGAATCTCGGCCGCACCATCTGCGCAAGGCTCTGGAGGCTGTCGAGACACATTTCGGCCGACTGCTCGACCGCGTGAAGTGGCTCAATATGGGCGGCGGACATCTGATGACGCACGAGGATTACGACTGCGACGAGCTGGTCGAAATATTGTGCTCATTCCGCGAGCGTCACCCTCATCTGCGGCTGATACTCGAGCCCGGCAGCGCATTCACCTGGCGCACTGGCTACCTCGTCTCGACCGTCGAGGACATTGTGCGCAACGGCGGGGTGAACACGGCCATGCTCGACGTCTCGTTCGCCTGCCACATGCCCGATTGCCTGGAGATGCCCTACAAGCCGGCCATTGTCGGTGCGCACGAGCCTGCCGAGGGCGAGACGCGCTGGCGTATGGGCGGCAACAGCTGCCTCGCCGGCGACTGGTGCGGCGATTGGGCTTTCGACCGCGAACCGCGCCGCGGCGACAGAATCATCTTTGAAGACATGATTCACTATACGATGGTCAAGACCACCATGTTCAACGGCGTGGCCCATCCGTCGATAGCCATAACCGACGCGTCGGGCCAGGTGCAGATGGTACGCAGTTTCGGATATGAAGATTTCCGCGACAGGATGTCGTGACAAAAACGATTAAATGAAAACAAACAGAATATGAAAGATTTCAAACCTACTTCCTATACTCTCGAGTGCGTCGCCACCGGCCGCACATTCAGCGACAGCGGATGGATTCTCGACGATGCCGAGTGCGCTTCGCCGTCGCTCGTGCGCACGGTCTATGCCGAAAAGCAGCTGAATCCCGGCGACGAGAAGATGGGATTCTACAAATTCGCCGACTGGCTGCCCGTGCGGCGCATGCTTGCGGGCTCGTCGGCTCCCGTGACCTACAAAAGCAGCAAGCTTGCTGCAGAACTGGGTCTCGAAAATCTCTATATAACCTTCAACGGCTACAATCCCGCCATCGGAGCTGCGATGACCACCTGCTCGTTCAAGGAGACCGAGGCCTACAGCGTCTGCGCCCGCATTCCCGAGGGCGAAAAGCGGGTGATGGTGGTAGCTTCTGCCGGCAATACGGCCCGAGCATTCGCCAAGGTTTGCTCGGACAACAATATTCCGCTGCTGCTGTCGGTCCCGGCCGACAATCTCGGCGCGCTGTGGTTCGACAAGCCTCTCAATCCGTGCGTCAAGCTCATCGCCTGCGAAAAGGGCGGCGACTACTTCGACGCCATACACCTTAGCAACCTGGCTCTCAAATCGCCTAAGTTCTTCGCCGAGGGCGGAGCTAAAAATGTAGCTCGCCGCGACGGAATGTCGACCACCGTAATGTCGGCCGTGACGACCATAGGACGCATTCCCGACTACTATTTTCAAGCTGTCGGAAGCGGTACTGGCGCCATTGCCGCATGGGAGGCCAACATGCGGTTCATAGCCGACGGACGCTTCGGGTCGAATACCATGAAACTGATGGTGTCGCAGAATGAGCCGTTCGTGCCGATGTACGATGCCTGGCGCGCCGATTCGCGCGACATGCTCCCGTATGACGACGACCAGGCGCGCCGCGACGTGGAGATCATTGACGCCAAGGTGCTGTCGAACCGCAAGCCGCCCTACGGAATCCGCGGCGGTCTGTACGACGCGCTGAAAGCTACCGGAGGCGACATCCTGACCGCTACCAACGATGAGTCGGCCGCAGCCAAGAAACTGTTCCTGCGCACTGAGGGCGTCGACATCTATTCGGCTGCGGGCGTGGCTCTGGCTTCGCTCATCAAGGCCGTTAAGGAGGGACGCGTCGAGCGCGACGCCGTAGTCATGCTCAACATCACCGGCGGCGGCGAGCAGCTGTTCAAAAAGGACAAGGAGCTCTTCTACCTGCAGCCCGAGCATATCTTTCCGCTCTCGCCCGATGCCGGCGAGGTTGTTGCGGCGGTGGAGGCCATGTTTGCATGATAATTGACGAAACGCTCCTCACAGCAATGCTTTATCCTCTGAAATTCCGACCTCGCCTCAAGGCCCGCGTGTGGGGCGGCGACGCTCTGCTCTCGCGCAAGGGGGCTTTTCTGCGCCGTGCCGACAAGGGCCGCAAGATAGGCGAGAGCTGGGACATATCGTGTATGAAGGGCGACGAATCGGTCGTCTCGGCCGGTCTGCTCAAGGGTAACAACCTGCGCGAACTGGTCGAGGTCTACATGGGCGATTTGACTGGCGAGAAGCTCTTCGACCGCTTTGGCGAGATGTTCCCGCTGCTGGTCAAGACGCTCGACTGCCGCGACCGCCTATCGGTTCAGGTGCACCCGGGCGACGCTCTTGCCGCCGAGCGCCACGACTCGTTCGGCAAGACAGAGATGTGGTACATCCTTTCGGCCGACGAGGGCGCCTCGCTCTACGTTGGCCTTCGCGATGGCGTCACCCGCGAGGAGTATCTGCGCGCCGTGTCCGAGGGCTCGCTGCCGTCGCTGCTCAACCGCATCGATGTGGCGCGCGGCGATGTGCTCTACATCCCTGCCGGTACGGTACACGCCATTGCCGGAGGCGTCTACATGGTCGAGATTCAGCAGTCGTCCGACATAACCTACCGCATCTACGACTGGGACCGCACCGACGACGACGGACATCCCCGCGAGCTGCACACTGCGCTGGCTGTCGATGCCATCGACTTCGATTCGCCGCGCAACTACAAAATCGACTACCGGTCGGTAGCGAATCAGGCCGTTCCTCTGGTTTCGTCGCCATGTTTTACGGTCAACCTCATCGATGTCGAGGGCTCGGCCATACGCGATAGGGAGGGCGATACGTTCGCCATATATGTATGTGTCGGAGGTTCGGGAGTGCTGCACGCCGGAGGCTTCAGCGAGACTATGACCGAGGGCGAGTCGGTGCTTGTTCCCGCCGACCTGCCGCAGGTCGAGTTCGAAGGATGCGGCCGTTTTTTGGAGGCTTTTGTCGAATAATCCGAAACCTTTTCATATCTTCGTGCGGCCTTTGCGTTTCATGCGGGGCCGCACGATTTTTTCATAACCAAAATTTTAACAGGATGAAAGACAATCATCGGATGCACCTTCGCTGCTTCAAACGGTGGACTCGCCGCAACTATGCCGTCTTTGCGAGTCTCGGCCGTCAGGTGAAGATCGGAGTGCTCAGCGTCTCGATGTCCATCGTCCTGCACGCCACCTCTTTTGCCGACGGAATTCCGGCCGACACTTTGGCCGTCCGACGTACGGTGGAGATTGCCGATGTCGACGTTGTCGGAAACCGACCCGTCCCGACGCGTGGCGCCGTGTCGCAAACTTCGCTCTTCAGCCGCGACAACTCGGCCGGCGCCCCCGTGCAGAATATCGAATCTGCACTGCGCGCAACTCCGTCGGTCGACATTCGCGAGAGGGGCGGCATGGCAGTGCAGGCAGACATTTCGATTCGCGGAGGCTCCTTCGACCAGACCATGGTCATGCTCAACGGCATAGATTTTACCGATGCCCGCACCGGGCACCAGAGCCATTCGCTGCCCGTGGATATCGAGAGTGTCGCTGGCATAGACCTTATCGACGGGGTTACTGGCGCCGGAGCCTATGCCGGAGCTGTGAATATCCGCACTGCGCCTGTGGGAGCGCGCTACGTGCGAGCCGAAGCCGCCGGCGGCAGCAAGGGCTATGCCGCAGGCAACATTTCTGGCGCCGTAAGCTCGGGCCGCTTCTCTCTCTTCGCCTCGGGCTCTTTCAAGCGCGGCGACGGATATGTCGTCAACACCGATTTCAGGAACTGCAACGCTTTCGTGCGCATGAACTACGACAGCGACCGCGCCGGATTCTTCGACTTTCAGTGCGGCTACCGAAACTCGGCGTTCGGCTCCAACGGCTTCTATGCCGCCTACAACCGCGACCAGTTCGAGAAGACCCAGACGGCTCTTGCCTCGCTCAGGTGGAACAAACGCAGCGGGGAATGGACCTTCAGTGCCTCGGCCAGCTACCGCAAGTGCTTCGACCGCTACGACTGGATGCGAGGTACGCCCATGAACCGCCACAAAACCGACGACTTCGGTCTTCGGGCCAGTGTCGAACGGCAGTGGAGTCTCGGCACCACCTCGCTCGGTGCCGACTATACATGCAACGGCATTCTCTCGACCAACCTGGGACGTCTGCTCGATGCTCCGCACGGCATCTACACCCACTACGATCTGCGCAATACGGGCAACATATGGCTGCGTCACACCAAATATGCCGGCCGCTTCGATATGACGCTCTCGGCCGGTGCAGGCATCACGCCCTACGGAACATCGGCTCTGTGGAGCGTAGCCGGCGGCTACCGTCCGGTGACGGGACTGCGCATCGGTGCCGGAGTCTCGCAGTCGATGCGGCTTCCGACATTCACCGACCTCTATTACACCTCTCCGGCCCATGTCAACAACCTTGACCTGGTGCCCGAAAAGGCTGTCACGCTCCGCGCGGGCCTCGACGGCATATTCGGCCCGTGGAGCTTCTCGGCCATAGGCTACTATCGCCGCGGCCGCGACATTATCGACTGGGTCATGCGCGAGGAGTTCGGTGGCAAGTGGCACTCGGAGCAGGTCAGCCGTCTGAATACCTTCGGCGCCGAGTTGTCCGGCGCCTGGACTTCGGAAGGCACGGTGCAGCGCCTGTCGCTCTGCTACGGCTATGTCTCGACCTCGAAACTCGACCGCGCTGTCACCTCGGCCGTTCTCGACTACATGAAGCATAAGGCCTCGGCGAGCCTGTCTCTGCGCCTGCCGCTGAATCTGTCGCTCTGGCTCTCGGCCTCAGTCTGCGACCGCTTCGGCTCCTATACGCACTATGTGCGCGGAGTTGACGGAGAGGTGCTGCGCGACGAGGGCGGCGAGATGCTCACCGAGCTGCGCGACTTCAAGCCCTACTGCCTTCTCGACGGGCGGCTGTCATGGTCAAAAGGTGCGGTGAAGATATATCTCGATGTGATGAACATCGCCGATACCGACTACTTCGACTTCGGCGGCCTTGAGCTTCCCGGCCGCCGGCTGATGGCCGGTGCGGTCTTCACGTTCGGGCGGTAGGCCGAGGCGCGCATTGCGTCTTGCCGGCAGCACTGCCGGAGCGGTCTGTCGGCCGCTCCGGCGGCTGTGCCTGGGCATAGGTGCCGGGCTCTTTGTTTTGTCGGCTATAATTCCTAACTTTGCCATATGAAACATCTCGAATATATCGGCGCCTGGCTGGGCCGGCTTCGCAAGTACGTGTCGGCCGTGTTCGTTGCGATGCTCGTCGCTTCGTTCGTGCTGTGGTATCTTGCCAAGCTCAACTACACCTATACGACCGAACATACGCTGACCGTCGAGGTCGACGGCGAACGCGTCAATGTGTGCTGCGTCATCGAGGGCACGGGCACCAACCTGCTCGGCTACCGTCTCAGCCGCGACAGACTGCTGCATGTTCCGCTCTCGGAGCTCAAATACCGGCGTGCGCTCAGTGAGGAGATTCCCGACCTGATAGAGCTCGACCGCGAATCCCTGCGCAATGCCATCGCCACACGGTGCAGCGACATAAAAATCGTGTCGCTCAAGGACTCCGTGTCGATGATACCTTATCCGAAACGCGAAAAGAGATGATGACTGTCGCTGTCACGGGCGGTATCGGAAGCGGGAAGAGCACCCTCTGTTCGCTCTTTGCCGGGACGGGAATCACCGTCTACGACTCCGATTCACAGGCTAAGAGGCTGATGAACTCTTCGCCCGAGCTCGTGCACGCCATAAAGGCCGCATTCGGCGAGTGCGCCTATGATAACGGCGAGTTGAACCGGGCCTATCTCGCATCCGAAATATTCTCCGATGACTCCAAAAGAGGGCTTCTCGAGTCTCTGGTTCATCCGGCTGTAATGGATGACTTCAGGCAGTGCGCTGCCGCCGATTCGGGTCCCTATGTAGTTTTTGAGAGCGCCATACTCTTCGAGTCTGGACTGGCTCCGCTTTTCGACAGGGTGGTGGCTGTTGTGGCGCCGCTCGAGCTGCGCATCAGGCGAACATGCCTCCGCGACGGCTTTGATGTCGAGGCTGTGCGCCGCCGCATAGCGGCCCAAATGTCGGACGACGAACTGTGCGAGCGTGCCGATTATACCGTTGTCAACATAGACCGCGAGGCTCTTGCCGCCGATTTCGAGCGGCTCGACGCCATATTCAGAGAGGAGGCCCGCAATGCTGCTCGTTGACCTTTCGCGTCCGGCGGTGATGGCCATAATCAATGTCACTCCCGATTCGTTCTACTCCGGCAGCCGTGCCTGCTCTGCAGCCGACATAGCCGACAGGGCGAGGAGCGCCGTTATGGCCGGAGCCTCGATTATAGACGTAGGCGGATATTCGTCGCGTCCCGGCGCCTGCGATGTCGATGCCGGCGAAGAGCTGCGCCGCGTGGCGGAGGGTGTTCAGGCTGTCCGCTCGGCAGCGCCAGGGGTGGCGGTCTCGGTCGATACTTTCCGCGCCGAAGTGGCCGCCAAGTGCATCGAGCGCTTCGGACAGATTATAATCAACGACATATCGGCCGGTGAGCTGGACCCTGAGATAATATCCGTGGCGGCACGCTCCGGAGTGCCATACATCGCCATGCACATGCGAGGCACGCCGTCGACCATGCAGTCGATGACTGACTACGGCGATGTGACTGACGAGGTCGTGGATTTCTTCCGCCGCAAGACCTCCGAACTCGTTGCCGCCGGCATGGCCCGCGAAAATATCATCGTCGACCCCGGCTTCGGGTTCGCCAAGACTGCCGAACAGAACTACGAGCTTCTCGCAGGCCTGCACCGGCTCTGCGCCGAAGGATTCCCGGTGCTGGCGGGCGTTTCGCGCAAGTCGATGATATACAAACCGCTCGGCCTGACAGCCTCCGAGGCGCTCAACGGCACCACGGCACTGCACTGGGAGTGCCTGCGGCAGGGGGTGAAGATTCTGCGCGTACACGACGTGAGAGAGGCTTCGCAGACGGTGCGGCTGTGGGAGATGTTCGAAAGATGCAACGACAAAAACAGAACCATATGATAAAAGCTGTCGACATACACAAAAGTTTCGGCAATCTCGAGGTGCTGCGCGGCGTGTCGCTCTCGGTGGCGCGCGGCGAGGTTGTCTCGATTGTGGGGGCGAGCGGCGCGGGCAAGACCACTCTGCTGCAGATTCTCGGAACGCTCTCTTCGCCAGATTCGGGCCGCATCGAGATCGGAGGCTGCGATGTCACTGCGCTCGGCGACCGTGAGCTGTCGCGTTTTCGCAACCTGAACATAGGCTTCGTGTTTCAGTTCCACCACCTGCTGCCCGAGTTCACGGCCTTTGAGAATATCTGCATTCCTGGATTCATCGGCCGCCGTGACCGCCGCGAGGTCGAGCGCCGTGCCGAGGAGCTGCTTTCGGTTACCGGCATGACTCACCGCCGCGACCATAAGCCTGGGTCGCTCTCGGGCGGCGAGCAGCAGCGCATAGCCATCGCCCGCGCGCTGATAAACTCGCCGTCGGTGCTTTTGGCCGACGAACCCTCGGGCAATCTCGACAGTCGCAACCGCGAGGAGATACACCGCCTTTTTTTCGAGCTCCGCGACAAGCTGGGCCAGACCGTAGTAATAGTAACCCATGATGAGTCGCTCGCAGCAGCTGCCGACAGACGCATAGTGATGAGCGACGGATTGATTTTGGAACCATGACACCCGACAGAGAAGAGTTGCGCGACCTGCTCGAGCGACTGCACGACAAGTACAACCGCCCCGAATTTATCGAGGCCGACCCCATAAGCGTCCCGCACCGTTTCACCTCGCGCGATGACCGCGAGATAGCCGGTTTCTTCGCTGCCACGATAGCGTGGGGCAACCGCAAGGCCATAGTCAAGAGCGCCTGCCGCATGATGGAGTATATGGACAATGCTCCGGCCGATTTCGTAGTCAACGCTTCGGACTCGGAGCTTGCGCGGCTGTCGACATATGTGCACCGCACCTTCAACGGCCGCGACTTTACCGACTTCGTGCTTGCCGTGCGCGCAATGTATGCCCGCTTCGGCGGCATCGGTCGATTCGTCGAGTCGCGTTATGCCGTGCGCGGCGACATGGCCGGCGTGCTCTCCGATTTCAGACGCGAGTTTTTCGCCTCGAGGCACGATGCGCACTGCGAAAAGCACCTCTCGTCCATCGACAAGGGTGCAGCCTGCAAACGGCTGAACATGTATTTCCGCTGGTTCGTGCGCCGCGACGATAGGGGAGTCGATTTCGGCGAGTGGACTATGATTCCCATGTCGGCGCTCTACCTGCCCCTTGATGTCCATTCGGGCAATATGGGCCGCGCGCTGGGACTTCTCACGCGCCGCCAGAGCGACTGGAAGGCAGTGGTCGAGATTACCGAAGCGCTGCGCGGATTCGACCCGGGCGACCCTGTGCGTTTCGACTTTTCGCTCTTCGGCGCAGGTATCGACGGATTTCTGAAAGAGTAGGGCAGTGTTCACCTTCAAACGCTTCTCCGTATCGCAGAGTCATGCCGCCATGAAGGTCGGCACGGATGGGGTGTTGCTCGGCGCATGGGCAGCGGTCGAGGGTGCCGGCTCAATTCTCGACATAGGCACCGGCACGGGGCTCATAGCTCTCATGGTCGCACAGCGCAATGAGGCAGCCCGCGTCACGGCCGTGGATATCGACCCGGCGAGCATTGTCGATGCCCGCCGCAATGTCGCCGCCTCGCCGTGGCAGGAGCGCATCGAGGTTGTCGAGTGCGATATCGCCGGATTTTCACCCGGCAGCCTGTACGATGCCGTCGTCTCCAACCCGCCCTATTTCTCCGCTGCGCTGCAGCCGTCCGATGCCGGACGTGCCGCAGCCCGTCACACGGGTCTTTTGACCTTCGATACGCTGCTCGAGTCCGTAGACCGCCTGCTGACGCCCGACGGCCGCTTTTCGCTTGTCCTGCCTGTCGATGAGGGACGCAGGTTCCGCATGTCGGCCGAGGGGGTGCTTCATCTGGTTCACATAACCGAGGTGTGGTCGACGCCTCATTCGGGTCCCGTGCGCGAGCTGATGGAGTTCCGTCGTCCGGATTTCGCCGGAGCAGCTGTCGCCGACCGCCTGGTAATCGACGACGGGTCTGGCTACAGCCCCGGTTACAGATCTCTGACCGAAGATTTTTATCTGAAATTTTGAATTGCGAGCTAAAAAAACTATTTTTGCCTGAAATAGATTAAAACCTATGAAGAGGATTCTGTTACTTGCGGCCTCGCTGCTGGCGACTGCCGCCTCGGCTCAGAACTATACAATGCAGCGCATCGACGCCTCCGAAACGACAGAAGGCATCGCGCTTCCCGCAGCGGCTCCGGCCGTTGCCGTCGACGTGGTCGTATCCTGCGAACAGGTCATCACGGGACCCTATGCGCGCTATGCGCAGAAATATCTGGGAGTGCGTGCTCCGCTTTCGGACAAGACCGTATACGAAATTACCGGCGCTAATATCGCGCTGCTCCCGGCAGATGCTCCCGGCATCGTCGCCGGAGCCGTTCCCGCCACTACCGTCGAGGCCGAGAGCTATGACGGCTCGGCTACCGAGTTCGCCCGTATCTCGCCCGACCGCCTCTCCGACCGCAACATAGCTCCCGAGGCCGCTGCTCAGGCCGCCGCTTCGGAGATATTCCGCATACGCCGTCAGCGCATGCAGCTCATCACCGGCGAGGAGGGCGAGAATGTATTCGGTGCCGGACTCAAGGCGGCAATCGACGAGCTTCACGCTCTCGAGGCGGCCTACACGAGCCTCTTCCTCGGCAAGAGAGTCGTTACCACGCAGACCCGCCGCTATATCGTGCATCCGGTTTCAGACCGCACGAGCTATATCGTGGCCCGCTTCTCGGTCCAGGAGGGTATGCTTCCTGCCGGCGACCTGTCGGGCGAGGTGGTGCTGCTGCAAATTCGTCCCACGGGCGAGCTGGCCGTTACTGGCATAGCGCAGGCTTCGGAGAAGGAGCGTGCCGTGACGGTGCGTATCGCCGACAATGCCGAGTGCAAGGTGCTGGTCGGTGCTGCCGAGAAGAGCTCGGTCGTGCTGCCCTTGCTGGCTTTCGGCCGCAATGTCCGCATTCCGATTGCTGCAAAGAAGTAGTATGCCTTCAGACTTCGAGCTGCGCACATCCGCTCTCACCCGCCAGATGCACCGGCATATGGACGGCGTGACGGCCGAGTCGATGAAACTGGCCGGCGTAAGCGGACTGTTCAACTACGGAGTCAATATCCCCACCATCCGTCGCATAGCCGCCGAGACCGGCTGCGACCACCGGTTTGCCAAACATATATATATGCGTCCCGTGCGCGAGCTGCGCATGGCGGCCTTGACTATAGCCGACCCGGCGCAGGTCACGGCCGGCGAATTGTCGTTCTGGCTCGACGGTGCAATCACCTGCGAGCTGCTCGACGAGATGGCCATGCGGCTCATCAGCCGCACCCGGTTGGCCGACGAGGTCATATCGCAGTGGCTGGAGCGCGGCGATGCCCGGGCGCGGTATGCGGCACTCATGTCGTTGGCCAGAACTGCCGGCTGCGATGCTGGGCGCGTGCTCGATGCCGCTGCGGCTTCTGTGGCGGAGTATCCCGACGATATGCAGATAGCGCGTGCTGCGGCAGTCTTCTGCTCGTCGCTCGTCGCCGATGACTCTTTCGGGCCGCTGCTCGGCGAGTTTGCCGGAAAAATCGACGGACGGACTCCTGCCGCCGGCCATATCCTCGGCGAGCTGGAGTGGATGATGTAGGGCGCAGACTCCGGCACGATTTTCATACAGCCGTTTCCGACTTTCTATTTTCGTTTGAAAAGAGTATCTTTGCCGTTGCAATGTCCGATTACCGCAACATAAATGTCCGCAACAAGCGCGCGACCTTCGACTACGAGATTGTCGACGAGTACGTGGCAGGCGTGGTGCTCACGGGCACGGAGATAAAGTCCGTGCGCATGGGCAAAGTCTCCATGACCGACTGCTACTGCTATTTCGAGCACGGCGAGCTGTGGATTCGCGGCGTGAACATTGCCGAATACTCGTGGGGCACCTGCAACAACCATGTGCCCAAGCGCGACCGCAAGCTGCTGCTCAACCGCAAGGAGCTCGACAAGCTCGAACGCTCGCTCCAGGACCGCAGCATGACCATCGTCGGCCTGCGCCTGTTTCTGAACGAGCGCAGTCTGGTGAAGATTGTGGTCGCCCTGGCCCGCGGCCGCAAGTCCTACGACAAGCGCGAGTATCTCAAGGCTGCCGATGCGCGCCGCGAGATGGATAAAGCCGTTAAATCTTACGTTAGATAGTCATGTCACTAATTCTCTGCATAGAAACCGGAACCGACATCTGCTCTGTCGGCCTTGCGCGCGACGGCGAGCTCATTTCGCTGCGCGAGAGCGCCGAAGGCCGCGACCATGCCCGCAAGACTGCCGTCTTCGTCGACGAGCTGCTCAGCCAGACGGGCGTCTCGCCCGACGAGCTCGATGCGGTTGCCGTGGGCAAGGGTCCCGGCTCTTATACGGGCCTGCGCATCGGAGTGTCGTTTGCCAAAGGTCTCTGCTACGGACTCGATATACCTCTTGTCGCGCCCGGTTCGCTCGATGCTCTGGCCGAGGTGGCCCGCGAGGACTACGAGGCCGGCATCATCGACGTCGACGGCTGGGACGACGCCATCCTCTGCCCGATGGTCGACGCCCGCCGCATGGAGGTCTACACCCAGCTCTTCGATACGGCCGGCAATCCGCTCACGGAGGTCTCGGCCGAGATAGTCACAGCCGACAGTTTCGCCGAGAGCCGCCGCAGCGGCCGTCAGTTCGTAATCTTCGGCAACGGTGCAGCCAAGTGCGCCGACCTGCTTGCCGGCGCTTCGCTCGTGTCGGTGGCTCCGTCGGCCCGCGGTCTTGCGCGTCTGGCTCAGCGTGCCCTCGACGAGGGCCGCACCGAGGACATAGCCTATTTCGAACCCTTCTATCTCAAGGATTTCGTTGTGACCGCCTCCAAGAAGAAGCTTTTCTGATGCTTCGCTCGGAGTGCTTTTCGCACAGACGGCCGCGAAAACCGCGGCCGATTTTTTTTTCTCGGCTGCCAATTAGCTGAAATAGTGCATGCTTTTTTTAATGAACCGTTCCGCAAAGCTCAAATAGTCGCAAAAATATTTGTTTATCCGAAAATAATGTTTATATTTGTAATCGTTAACGAATATTTTGCAAGGTGAACAGCGGAATTTTTAAAATTTTAACACTCCACCTGGAGCGTTATTTAACTAACATAGATAACGGAGTCATCCGCTCGTCTATTCAGGCTTTCCGTTGGTCTGCCATAACCGCTTCCTTATATAATAGAGTTTGTTTGTCCGGCCTTCTCGGTTCGGACGAATTGTGTTGTGTCACAATCTGTTAGCTGTTTCACCTGCGCTGCTTCACCTTAAAATTTATCTTTTGCAACCAATTACTAATACACTAAATAACAAAATGCATGGAACAAACTTACATTGAATCGAAATGTCGGCGCATCTTCGGATTGCTCCTGCTGTGTCTGCTCCTGCTGCCTGCGGCAATAGCCCGCGGACAAGGCAAGGGACGCTTTACAGTCAAGGGTACCGTCGTCGACGAGATCAACCAGCCCGTAATCGGCGCCAACGTTCTGGTGAAGAATACGGTCAATGGTGTCTCAACGAACATTGACGGTCAGTACTCCATCACACTCGACAGCCCCAACGCTGTGCTGGTGTTCTCGTATCTGGGTTATGCGACCCAGGAGTTGGCCGTAGCCAACCGCACCGAGATCAACGTCACGCTGCAGCCCGACACCGAGATGGTGGAGGAGGTCGTAGTCGTTGGTTACGGTGTGCAGAAGAAGGAGTCGGTCGTCGGCGCCATCTCGACCGTCGAGGTCACGAACCTCAAGGTCCCCAGTGCGCAGCTCTCGACCTCGCTGGCAGGTCAGCTTGCCGGCGTTGTGGCTATGACCCGTTCGGGTGAGCCTGGACAGAGCGGTGCGGCTGAGTTCTACATCCGCGGCGTCTCGTCATTCACCGGTACCTCCAACCCGCTTGTGCTCGTGGACGGTATCGAGCGCGACCTCGACCTTGTCGACACCGACGATATCGAGTCGTTCTCGATCCTTAAGGACGCATCGGCGTCGGCCGTTTACGGTGTGCGCGGTGCAAACGGTGTCATCCTCATTACCACCAAGAAAGGTAAGGAGGGCCGCCCCGAGGTCAAGGTTCGTGCCGAGGCCGGTATGACTCAGTCGACCAAGCGACCCAGGTTCGTCAATTCGGAGCAGTGGGCCCGCATGTACAACGAGGCCAGCGGTTCGGCATTCTACTCGCCCGAGGCGCTGGAGCTGTACCGCACCAATGCAGATCCCGACCTCTATCCTAATGTAAACTGGATTAAGGCTCTGTTCAAGGATTTCGCATACAACCAGCGTGTCAACGCTTCGATTACCGGTGGTGGTGAAATCGCCCGCTACTACATCTCGGGCAGCTTCTACAACGAGTCGTCGATTTTCCGCAATGCGGGCAACATCTACGACTACGATTCGTCCATCAACTACAACAAGTTCAACTTCCGCGCGAATGTCGACATGAACCTCACCAAGACCACGGTGCTCAATGTCAACCTCGCCAACATCTACGAGAAGAGCTTCGCTCCGGGCCGTTCGAAGAACGATATCTGGGACTATACCTTCATGACTTCGCCTAACGCGTTCCCCGTACAGTACTCCGACGGCACCATCTCGGCTCCGTCGGCTGCTACCGGTTACAACCCCTACAACCTGTTGGTTCACTCGGGTTACCAGGAGCAGTTCTGGAACTCGGCACAGTCGCTCATCGGTCTGACCCAGAATCTGGATATGATTACCGAGGGTCTGAGCGCCAACGTGAAGTTCTCGTGGGATGCATGGAACACCCAGAACCAGTCGCGTACCAAGGAGCCTCAGCAGTTCCATGCTACGGGCCGCGACGATGACGGCAATCTGATTTACGGCAACCCGATTTATCCCGGTAGCGAGTCGCTGGCCTATGGCGCTTCGGCTCAGAGCCAGATTACCACCTACCTCGAGGGTTCTATCAACTACAACCACGTCTTCGCTGACGACCATCGCATCGGCGCGATGTTCCTCTACAACCACAAGATTCACCGCTACTCCTACGGCGGCACCGCGACCACCTCGCTTCCCTACAAGAACCAGGGTATCGCAGCTCGTGTGACCTATGCTTTCCGCGACAAGTACATGTTCGAGTTCAACATGGGTTACAACGGTTCGGAGAACTTCGCATCGGGTCACCGCTTCGGTTTCTTCCCCGCAGTTTCGGCCGGCTGGCTGATTTCGGAGGAGTCATTCTGGAAGCCTATCAAGGAGTATGTCAACACCTTCAAGGTGCGTGCATCCTACGGTAAGGTAGGTAACGACCAGCTCGGCGGCGACCGCTGGCTCTATCTGCCCACCATCATCGGCGGCAACGACTACACGATGGGTGAGTCGGGTAACAACGGCGGCGGCGGTATCGCAATGGGACGTCCTGCAAACCTCAACTTCTCGTGGGAGGAGGAGACCAAGCTCGACGTTGGTATCGAGTTGATGCTCTTCAACTCGCTGCGTATCCAGGCCGACTACTTCGACTCGCACCGTACCGGTATCCTCATGACGCGTGCAGGTCTGCCCGGTATCGCCGGTATGCAGAACCAGAGCAAGCTGCCCTATGCAAACATCGGTGAGACGCGCAACAAGGGTGTCGACATGACGCTCGAGTGGAACCAGCGCGTAGGCGAGTGGTATCTGACCGCCCGCGGTAACTTCACCTATAATAAAAACAACCTTGTCAACAACGACGAGCCTGACTGGGAGTTCCGCTACCAGAACCGTATCGGCAAGCCCTACGGTATCGGCGCAGCTCAGCCCTGGGGTCTGAAGGCTATCGGTCTGTTCGAGAGCCAGGACGAAATCGACAACAGTCCTACGCAGACCTTCGGCGAGTACCGTGTCGGCGATATCAAGTATCAGGATATCAACGGTGACGGTCGAATCGACGCCAACGACCAGGTATATCTGGGCTACACGACGCTTCCTGAAATCACCTACGGTTTCGGCGCTACGGCAGCATGGAAGGGTCTCGACTTCAACGTCTTCTTCCAGGGTATCTCTCACGTCAACTTCTTCATCAGCGGAAGCTCGCTGCGTCCCGCATGGGCCAACATGGAGCGTTCGGCGATCCAGTACGACGTATGGGACAAGGGCTGGCGCACCGACCGTTCGGCATCCGAGAATGCAAAGGCTGCATACCCGCGTCTGTCGCTCAACGGCCAGGCAGGTTCGTCGAACAACTCGCAGACTTCGTCCTGGTGGCAGCGCAACGGCGCATTCATGCGTCTGAAGAATGTCGAGATCGGCTACACCTTCCCCAAGAAGTGGATGTCGGCTACCCATGTCTTCAAATCGCTGCGAATCTACATTTCGGGCAACAATCTCTGCACCTTCTCCGATTTCAAGCTGTGGGATCCCGAGATCGGTGGCGGCAACGGCGGTTCGTATCCTCCCAACCGTGTCTACATGATTGGTCTGAATGCTAACTTCTAACGGTAAACGAACTATGAAAAACTATATTAAAAGATTCACATCCATTCTCGCGGCAGTAGTTGTCGTGAGCGGTATGGTGGCATGCGACAGTTTCCTCGACCGTCAGGAAGATGAGCAGATGACTTTCGAGAAGATTTGGTCGCAGGTTACCACTACGCGCCAGTATTTCTTCAACTGTATGGGTTATATTCCGAGAGACCACACTGATGTATTCGGTTCGTATGGTAATGGGTCGATTACCCATACGTGGGCCAGCACGGACGAAGCTGTATTCTGCTGGAGCTGGGGTTATCAGAGCATCAACTACGGCTCGTGGAACGCTTCGAACATGCCCAACAGCAACTTCAACCGCTTCTACGAGGGTATCCGCGACTGCAACATATTCCTGCAGAACGTGCTCAACTGTAGCGACTCCGAGGCTAACCCGAGCGACCTTCAGCTGTGGTACAACAGCGTTCGCTGGGTTCGCGCCTACTACTATTTCCTGCTGATGCGCGACTTCGGTCCCGTGTTCCTCATGGGCGACGACCTCGTCGATCCGGGCGCAACGGCAGCACAGCTGGCTCGTCCCCGCAATACGTGGGAGGAGTGCGTGAACTATGTGGTCTCCGAGATGGAGTACTGCGCAGCACGTCTGCCCGAGAAGCACAACTCGTCGTACATGGGTCTGCCCACCAAGGGCGCAGCTCTGGCTGTCATCTCGCGTCTGAAGCTCTATTCGGCCCGCGACCTGTTCAACGGCAACTCTCTCTACCGTTCGGTTGTCAATCCCGACGGTACGGCGCTCTTCCCGCGCGATTTCAGCGCTCAGAAGTGGGTCGAGGCCGCTCAGGCAGCCAAGGCCGTTATCGACCTGGGCCTCTACCAGCTCCACCGCGACGAGACAGACGACCCCTATCTGAACTACTGGGGCGTTGCTCATGAGCCGTGGAACGACGAGCTCATCTTCACCGGCGGCGGTTACCGTTCGAGCAACCACATCGCTTTCCACACGACTCCGACCGACGGTGCTATCGGCTCTATCCACTACGGCGGCTTCGGACCCACGCAGCAGCAGGTCGACGCCTATGCAATGGCCAACGGCCGCTACCCGATTACGGGCTACAACGATGACGGTTCGCCCAAAATCGACGGTGCGTCGGGCTACAGCACCAACGAGTTCGCCAAGGAGAGCTTCGCCAACCCCTACATGCAGGCTATCGGAACCAACAGTGCGGCCAACTACCGCGGCGAGTGGCCTGTGATGTACAAGGACCGCGAGCCCCGCTTCTATGTCTGCGTATTCTGGAGCGACAGCGACTGGAAATATGCCGACAACTATGTGCACGTATCGTTCGCAAACGGTTCGAATGGTCACAACTCGCACGACTATCCCTATGCAGGCTATCTGTGCAACCGTTATATCGACCACTCGACCGACCCGCACAACGGTTACTTCTTCAATATGACCTTCCCGACCTTCCGTCTGGGCGAGATCTACCTCAACTACATCGAGGCTGTGCTTGAGTGCGAGGCCAACGGTGTTTCGGGCGACGGTATAGACCACACCGAGGCTATGCGTCTGTGGGATGACCTGCGCGCACGCTCGGGCATGGCTCCCATCACCGAAGTCTACCAGGGCGCATCGGTTTCGCAGCTGAAGGACCTCTTGCGCAAGGAGCGCCGCGTGGAGCTGGCATTCGAAGGCCACCGCTACTACGACACCCGCACGTGGATGATTGCAACGCAGACCGACAACGGTCCGATGTACGGTATGAATACCATGACAGCAGGCTCGGGTACTATCACCCCGCCCGAATACTGGGTTCGTACAACGTTCGAGAAGCGCGTGTTCCGCAACCAGCACTACCTGTTCCCCTTCCCGCAGCGCGAGTTGGACCGCAACAAGCAGCTGGTACAGAATTACGGTTGGTAAACCTCAAAAAACACGGAATCTGATATGAAAACGACAAAATTAATATTTGCGCTGGTGTGCGCGATATGTCTCGGCGGACTCTGTAGTTGCGAGGACAACCGCACCCAGTATATGGATGAGTTCGACACTCTGGTCTATTTCCGCAACGGCGGCGAACAGGCCATCACGCTCTACTCGGTCGGCGACAATGCTCGTTATTCCATTCCCATCTGCAAGGGCGGAAGCGTGCTTGACGCTACTGCTACGGCACGCATCGCTGTCATGGACCAGGCACAGCTCGACATCTACAACATGGAGAACGATGTCAAATATGTGCAGCTGTCCGACGACTGCTTTGAGTTCCTGACCGCTACGGAGTTCAGCTTCGCAAGCATCGACCCCTACCAGGTGGCCGTTGTCGAGCTGAAGACCGACAAAATTCGCGAATACCAGGAGGCTTCGACCGACGGCTCGACCTATGTGCTGGGCCTGCAGGTCTACTCGCCCCAGAAGGTCAGCCGCGATATCAACCGTCTGATTCTGATGCCCGAGGTCGATGTGCCCGTGGTTTCGTTCGGAGTCAACGGCGAGGATTTCTACAACTTCACGCCCGAGAGCCCCGAGGACAACGTGCTCTCCTCGACGCTGACCATCAACATGCCGGCGTCGTCGGTAGAGTGGGAGTTCGACTGTACGGTCGAGGCTATGGGTCAGGACTGGCTCGACGCCTACAATGCCGAGAACGGCACCGACTACGCGTTGCTGTCGGATGAGAAGTTTACGCTGCCCGACAAGATTCACTTCGAGGTGGGCAAGGCTGAGGCTTCGTTCGAGGTGGTTGTCAACCGCGTAGGTTTCAGCCCGTTCGAATACTTCGCAGTGCCCATCAAGCTGGCTTCGTGCTCCAAGCCCGAACTTCAGATCGACACCGAGGCAGTCTACCTGCTGTTAGTCCGTCTGGAGCCCACGCTCGATACTATTTCGCTCACGACAAGCATGCTCTATGTTCCTGCTTCGTTCACTGCGACTAACGACGGTGACGGTGTTCCGGCACTTGTCGACGGCAACACGGCAACCTACTGGCATTCGCCTTGGTCTTCTAGCCACACCGGTGACGATGTATATGGCGTTTATATCGACATTACGCTCAACAGCCCGCTGAATGTGGTTCGCTTTACCTACTGGACACGTTCGAGCAACAACAACGGTGTCCCCAAGCATATTCGCATCGGAGTCTCGAACGACGGTGAGGATTGGGAGATGATAGGCGAAGTGAAGTCCGACCTGCCCACCGCGGCAGGCGAAAGCGGAACGCTGCCGACGTTCTACCGTGCCGATTCGTTCACGCATGTCCGCTTCGGTATCGTCGAGAGTGCTGCAGGTCTGCTGACGGGTACATCGTCTAATTACACTGCACTCGGTGAACTTGTACTCGAAGGAGCAACCATGTAACAATGTCTGACGGCCGGGGGAGGAGGCGCGAAAACTCCTCCTCCCCGCAGCCGCAAGATTAATGAAATAGATTTTTAGACAATGAAAAGAAAGTTTAGATTTACAAGTTTTGCGGGCATCGTGGCTGCTCTGGCACTCTGTGTCGGATGTGCATGGACCGATGCTCCGGAGACTGATATTGTCGGCAACGATTTCTTCATCGAACGAGGCGATCTGAATTTCAACTTCGAGCGCAGTCAGGAGATAGTCTTCATCCCGGTGAAGACCGAAATCCCCGAGGAACTCTGGAAAATCGAGTCGTCGGACGAGTCGTGGTGCAAGCTGTCGAAGTCCTATGACAATATCAAGGGCCTCAAACTCGCCGTAGAGGAGAGCGAGGAGACCGAAATCCGTACCGCAACCATGAAGGTGCGCGGCGGCAATACCGAATATACCATCACCGTCCGCCAGCTCGGCTACGGCCCCGCTATTCTGGTCAGCGACCTGTCGGTGCCCGCTGCCGGCGGCGAGGTTGAGCTCGAGATTACCTCGAACATCGAGTATGTCGTGGGTGCGCCCATGATCGACGAGTCCGACGAGGCAGGCTGGATCGAGCGTACGCGTACCGCTCCGACCCGTGCATTCGCACAGAGCGGCTACGGTTTCTATGCTCAGGCCAACATGCTGCCCTTCACCCGCAGCGCCAAGATAGCCATCATGGCTGTCGACCCGATGTATTTCGACGCATCGACCGAGTGCCAGATCTCGCAGGGTACTAAGGTCGTGACCATCGATCCTCTTCCGGAGGGCGACATGGTTAAGGTGGCTTCGGCATACTGCTCGCAGTATCACAGCGGCGTAGGTGCTGACAAACTTATCGACGGCGACTATAGTTCGACGTACCATTCTCCCTGGGCTATCGGATATGACAACCCGACTACCACTTTCCCGTTAGACTGGGAGTTCACTTTCGATGGTGAGAACCGTATCGACTATTTCCGTCTCTATTCGGGTACGGGCAACGGCCGAATCGGCAAGTTCGATGTTTACTACCAGCTTGAGGGCGATAGCGAATATACCCGCATGGGCGGCGACTATGTGGCCGATGAGCTGGATCCTCTGTTCGACTTCGGCAAGAAGGGCGGTACGCAGACCTGTACGTTCCCTTCGGGTCTGGTCAATGTCAAGAAGCTGATGGTCCGCATCTACAATGGTTCGGGCAACAACGAAAGCGGACGTAATGACATGTTCGACCAGTCGGTGGCCGAAGGTTTCGTTAGCGCATATGAGATCGAGTTCTATCCCGATACTTCGGCAAGCTGCAACGATCTGATTCTGTCTGTCTTCACCGACCTGTCGTGCTCGGAGCTCAATAGCGGCGTAACCCGTTCGGATATCACCGAGCTGTTCGCTATCGCTCCCTATCTGGCTCAGTATGTGGCTGTGCCGATGATGGACGGAAACTACTCCAACGATTTCGAGCTTCAGTTCCGAATCGACGACTACAAGGCTTACAGCAATATCGACAACAACAACAAGCTGCTGACCAAGAAGTACAGCCGCATGGACAACCCGACCGGTATCGAGGTCAAGGCTGGCGACAAACTCATAGTCTGCGTCGACAAGATTCCCGCAGGTCATTCGGTTTCGCTGGCTGTCTACGGCGACACGGGCAACTATGCTAACTACGGCGGTATGAGCGGCAGCGACAACAGCGACTCTGTCGACCAGGAGGTCGAGCTGCATGTCGGCTACAACGCTATCAACATCACCCGCGCAGGTATGTGCTACATCATGAACACCGCCAAGGTGCTGTCGTCCGCATCGGAGAGCATCAAGGTGCACATCCCGGCAGGCTGCGGTACCGTTCAGGGCTACTTCGACATCGAGCGCCACACCGACGCCGACTATATGGATATGCTCTCGCGTACTACCTACAAGTACTTCATCGCCAAGGGCCGCAACATGATCTTCAACTTCCACACCAGCAAACTCCGCGAAATCGCCTCGACCGGCATCTCGTCGGGTCTGTCGGCATGGGATGACATCGAGGGCTGGCAGAAGGAGCTGATGGGTCTCGATAAGCTCGAGTCGTTCAACAACCACATCATGGCCGTATCGTCGTCGGGCGATGCTTACATGGATGCTTCGAACCGTCGTGTCAACTTCGGTATCGACAACGCTCTGCCGAAGATCATCTCGCGCGAGAAGCTGCTCGAACTCGAGGACAACACCTGGGGTCCGGCTCACGAGCTCGGTCACGTCAACCAGGGCGCTATCAACTGGAAGTCGACCACCGAGTCGTCGAACAACCTCTTCTCGAACTACGCTATCTACAAGATGGGCAAGTACAAGTCGCGCGGTCAGACCATAGCGTACCTGGCAGAGTGCTATGCTAAAAACCAGCAGTGGGCGTTGATGGGTACGTCGACCCACATGGCCGAGGATACCGAGGTCCACATGCGTATGAACTGGCAGCTGTGGAACTACTTCCACCGTTGCGGCGCTCAGCCCGACTTCTTCCCGACTCTGTTCCAGATGCTGCGTGAGGATCCGCTGCCGTCGGAGTTCGCTACCTACTTCGGTATGGTCGAGAACCCTGGCGCAAGCCAGCTGAAGTATGCCGAGAAGGTTTGCGACGCTGCACAGCTCGACCTGACCGACTTCTTCGAGGTATGGGGCTTCTACCGCACCATCGACGTAACCTACGAGCAGTACGGCTCGTCTCGTTACAAGATCGACGAAGATATGATTGCCGAGTCGAAGGCCAGAATCGCAGCCAAGGGCTACGACAAGGGTCCGGCTATCCAGTACATCGAGGACCGTCAGGTAGAGGGTGGCGTAACCTACTCGAACATGGGTTACTACACCACTTTCCAGAACAAGACCAAGATCACCAAGACCCCGCGCTACTCGGTTTCGGGCCGCTCCTATACGGTTACGGACTGCGAGCAGGCTGTGGCTGTCGAGATTCGCCGCACGGTGGGCTCGGGTCTGGGCGAGCTGCTCTTCTTCTCGAACCTGTCGACCTTCACGGCTCCCGAGACCGTTCCGCAGAGCAACGTATCGCTGTACGCTGTTCAGTATGACGGTGAGCGCATCCTCATCAACAGACAATAGTTTTAGAAACCGACAATAAACTTTTTGAAATGAATAAACTCAAATTAATGGCTGTCGTAGCTCTCGCCCTTATCCTGGGCGGGTGCTGCGGCACGGCCGCAACTTACGGTCCCATCGAGACTGTCGTTCCCACGCGTCCCGCGGGTCAGGAAGATATGGTAGGATATGCCGCTCCGGCTATGGACAGCGTGCGTGTGGGCTTCATCGGCCTGGGCATGCGCGGTCCGGGTGCCGTGTCGCGCTTCGTCCACATTCCCAACACCCGCATTGTCGCTCTGTGCGACCTTCGTCCCGAGCGTGTCGAGTCGGCTCAGCGCATTCTGGCCAAGGCCGGCGTTCCTGCGGCTGCCGAGTATTCGGGCAGCGAGGATGCATGGAAGGAGCTCTGCGAGCGCGAGGATATCGACCTGGTCTATATCGCTACCGACTGGAAGCACCACGCCGAGATGGGCGTATACGCTATGGAGCACGGCAAGCATGCCGCTATCGAGGTTCCCTCGGCCATGACTCTTGACGAGATTTGGGACCTGATTAACACTTCGGAGCGCACGCGCAAGCACTGCATGCAGCTCGAGAACTGCGTCTACGACTTCTTCGAGATGAACACCCTGAACATGGCCCAGCAGGGTCTGTTCGGCGAGGTTCTGCATGTCGAGGGTTCGTACATCCACAACCTCCACGACTTTTGGGGTGCCTACTGGAATGACTGGCGCATGGACTACAACCGCCATTTCCGCGGCGACGTCTACGCTACCCACGGCATGGGTCCCGCTTGCCAGCTGCTCGACATGCACCGCGGTGACAGGATGACCACTCTGGTGGCTATGGACACCAAGGCCGTTACCGGTCCTGCCTATATCGAGTCCGTTACGGGCGAGAAGGTCGAGGATTTCCAGAACGGCGACCACACCATGACCATGATTCGCACCGCCAAGGGCAAGACCATCCACATCCAGCACGATGTGATGAATCCGCGTCCCTACTCGCGCATGTACCAGCTGACCGGTACCAAGGGCTTCGCCAACAAGTACCCCTTCGCCGGCTATGCACTCGAGTCCGACCAGATTGAGACCGACGCTGTGCCCAACCACGAGAATCTGTCGGGCCACAGCTTCATGAACCGCGAGCAGCAGCGCGCGCTCACCGAGCGCTACATGCACCCCATCATCCGCGAGGTCGGTGCCATGGCACGCGAGGTCGGCGGTCACGGCGGCATGGACTTCATCATGGACTACCGTCTTGTCTACTGCCTGCTCAACGGACTGCCTCTCGACATGGATGTCTACGATTTGGCCGAGTGGTGCTGCCTTGCGCCCCTGACGGCTCTCTCGCTCGAGAACGGTTCGGCACCTGTTGCTGTTCCCGACTTCACGCGCGGCGGCTGGCAGAAAATCGACGGCTATCGTCATGCTTATGCTCAGTAAACTAAACAACACAAAACTATAAACAACAATCTTTAACTTATGAAAAAATTATTCTTGCTTGCAACTGCCGCTCTTTTCGCGGTATCTTGCGATGAGTATGATGATTCGGCACTGCGTGGCCGCGTCGATGAGATCGAGGACAAGATCGAGTCTCACGAGAAGTGGCTCGAGCAGCTCGATGCTTCGGTTAAGTCGCTCAACGATGCCAACCGTGCATTCACTGCAATGCTCAATGGCGGTTTGATTACCGCTGTCGAGAAGGTTTACGACGGCGACCGTGAGGGTTGGAAGCTGACCATCACCACTGCCGAGGGTACTAAGGACTACACCGTCTGGGACGGCGCTAAGGGTGACAAGGGTGAACCCGGTGCCGGTGAGCAGGGCGAGCCCGGTACTACTCCCGTTATCGG
>JAFLRR010000003.1 GCA_022511345.1 Alistipes sp. | reverse complement strand
AAAATCAATCGCTACACACCCTCCGACGACGACCCCTCGCAGAACAAGGGCCGCCGTGTGGGCATCGCCTACGAATTGGAGAACGGCGACATTATCTACGTACCCGAATAATCTTGGCTTGCTTGTCACAGTCGGCGATAGATGCTCTGCATTCGCGGGAGTGTGCTGTAAATCTGTTTCTTGAAACGGGACGCAGCAATGAGCATCAGTACGAAAACGCCGAATATGACGCTGTACCCGTACAATTCGCGTATCGCCAGTTCCAAATCCGGACGAAGATTCATCAGTCCCGTCAGCGCTATTTCATAGAGGGCGTCGCCGATGGGTGCGCCGATGCCTGTGCGGACGAATCCGAGCAGCATTAGAATCTGGAAATAGTATGCAAAATTCGCCGTTGCCTGTGCATAGACCGTCAGCACGATGAAGACACCCACGTGACCGAATCCGCACAAAACAAGCGGAAGCCAGAGCGCCGATGCCGGCATACCATACGACACGACCGCCGTCATACCCAAAGCATAGAGGACGATGGCCGCATTGTGTACATACTGCCAGCCGAAATGATAGATAATCTTCGTTTGGATAATGTCGAAGATATTGATGCAACCCAGTACGACCCAAAGCCGGAAGAAACCGCCCAGAAAGCAGACGGCAAGCATCAGCGGCAGGCTGCAGCCGTACACATATTATCTGTACTTGTTACTTTTTTGTTACTCGCCACTTGTATTATTATTGTAATACTATTATAATCAAGTATATATCTTTACTTTATCTTGGAGGGAACAAAAAAGATTCTTTGGAAGATAGCATGAATGATGATTAACTAACGATAGGGTATCTGACCGGTCTGATTATTTTGCGTCAGATAGCATCATATCGGAGCTTCATTATTGGGTGTAAAAAAGGGTGTAAATCTCGTAACTACTTGATCTACACCCTTTCCTGCGGTGCGTAGGGGACTCGAACCCCTGACCCCGTGCGTGACAGGCACGTATTCTAACCAGCTGAACTAACGCACCGTTTTTCGTTTGCGAATGCAAATATAATAGTTTTTTTTCAATCGGCAATACTTTTTTTCACTTTTTGAAGAAAGAAAATGTTACACTGCCGTAACTCCTTGATTGCCAGAAGTGATTATTTTCATCGAATTTCTTCCTGCCGGAGTGTTCGAATACCAGAATGCCGCCTTCGCGCAAAATATCGCTTCCGAGCACCTCGTCGACTATGGCTTCGCTGCCTGCCAAATCATATGGAGCATCCGAAAAAATCAGGTCGAACTGCTTGGGACAACTCTTGACATAGAGGAAGGCGTTGGCCTTGACGGCATAGACATTATCGCATCCGAGCTGACGAATGGTCCGGCGAATAAAATCGTAGTGCACGGCATTGATTTCGACCGACGTCACGCTCCGCGCTCCGCGCGATGCGAACTCATAGCTTATCGAGCCTGTACCAGCAAAAAGATCCAGAACATCGAGCTGTTCGTAGTCTACAATATTGTTCAGCACGTTGAACAGGTTCTCCTTGGCAAAATCCGTCGTCGGACGCGCCCTGAGGTTACGCGGCGGCATGATTGTGCGGCCGCGGTATTTTCCGCCTACTATTCGCATTTCACATTACGGTAGAAACGTTTCAGCAGCTTGCGCATCGCCTTGGCGCCATCGCCCGAGCACAGAAACATATAGCGGCCGAAACCGAGTTGCTGCTCGATATTCTGCAGCAGCTCCACGATTGCAGCATCGCCGGCAGCCTCCACGGCCTCGGCGAATCGCAGTTTGCCGTTGCCGTATACCTTAATATATAATATATCGCCCGCGCGGAAGAGCGTCACCGTGTCCGAATCCATATCCGTCTGACGACACAGCGGACAGAGCAAAGTCAGCTTGTCGCCGAATCGCCCGCGCAAAGACTGCAAGCACTCTGCATCTATCGCGGCAACTGCGACTGCTCCGTCAGTCATTCCGCAAGTAACGGCAGTCTCGCCGCTGCGGCACGTCAGTCCGGCGGCGCTTAGAAAGGCTTCGCACGCTCCGGCATCGAAAACATCCAACGGCACGAGGGTAGTGCGTGGCGTTATCACCTCGAACAGCGGCCGTGCATCGGCCGGAATGGTCTCGACGGAAAAAGAGTGTCCACCCAACGGGAGTTGAATGGACACGCTCTTTTCGTATGCTGCGAAACTATTCGCCCCAGTTTCCTGCCTCATTGTTACCGCCTTCCATCGAGCCGAACTTAACGCCGGCATA
Source organism: Alistipes sp. (assembly GCA_022511345.1). Taxonomy (GTDB): domain Bacteria; phylum Bacteroidota; class Bacteroidia; order Bacteroidales; family Rikenellaceae; genus Alistipes. The sequence goes on along the minus strand of JAFLRR010000003.1, from coordinate 161,330 downwards.
ACGGTTGAAGTTGTTGATCTCGTCGTCGATGAAGTTGATAATCTCCTGACGATACTTCACGGTGTCGAGATACGTGATGTAGGGTGCGCGGCACTCGACAACGGGGATGACCAGCTTCGACTCCGTCTCGAGCATACCTGCCTCGAGGATGAACTCGGTCTTGTTGTCGGTGAAAGGAATATAGCGCATCTGGCGAACATCCTCAGCCGTCAGCTTGCGGGGCGAGAAGATGGTGTCGATTACGGCAACCGTGAACTTCTCGACATTCTTCTTGCCGGCCTTCTTCAGCTGTGCCATAGCGGCCGAGTCATACTCGTCCACGATCTTGCGCTCGCCCTCGATGCTGTCGTTGAGCACGAAATTGATGAGCGAATCGAAATCGGCGGTGAAGCGCTGGTTCTTCAGTTTGTAGGCACGCTCGGCAGCACGAATGTCCTTGATTCGTTCGATGACAACAGCCGTGCGGGCCTTGGTCTCGTTCTCGAAAGAGATAGGCGTATTAATCTGCTTGTAGATTACATACACCAACGCCACAATCGCGAACGCAAGAATAATTTGAGCAATTTTCTTTACCATTTGAGTATTTGTTATTAAGTTTGTATCAAATTAAAAATCGCTTCTGCGAAAACATCTTTTTATGTTAAGTTCCCGTATTGCGACTCAAATTTACGATAAAATTTGTTTACAAACAACTCCCGGCCAAAAAAAGATTATAGAAAAATTGTCGGAATATATTTCCGACCCCGACTTTTCGAAGATTTTCATCCTTAACGGCTATGCGGGAACCGGCAAAACGACCATACTTGCGGCGCTGGTCGCCGCGCTCAAAGAGTTCGGCATAAAACCGGTCCTGCTGGCCCCTACGGGCCGTGCAGCCAAGGTTTTGGCCCGCTGTGCCGGCGAACGTACGCTGACCGTACACAAGCGAATCTATCGCCAGAGAGTGAATGCCGACTACGAATCGAAATACTCTTTGGACATAAATCGCGAATCCGACGCCGTATTCATCGTCGACGAGGCCTCGATGCTCTCCGACGCTCCTGGCGACGGCCGCATTTTCGGCAGCGGCTCGCTGCTCGAGGATCTCGTGCGATATGTCCGCAGCGGCAAGCGGTGCCGGCTCATACTTGTCGGAGACAGTGCTCAGCTTCCGCCTGTCGGCAGCGACGACTCTCCGGCATTGAATCCTGCGCGCATGGAGATTTTAGGCGACGTGGTCTACGCTTCGCTCGACGATGTAGTGAGGCAGGAGGCGCAGTCGGGAATACTTTTCAACGCCACGCTCGTGCGCTGCATGCTCGAAAACGGTATCTTCGAGGTGCCGCGCTTCGACATGTCGTACCCCGATTTCGAGAGGGTCGAGGGTGGCGAATTTCTCGAGAAACTGCAGGAGTGTCACGACCGCTACGGCCGCGACGAGACCATAGTCGTCACCCGCTCGAACAAAAGGGCCAACCGCTACAACGAGGGTATCCGCCGCAATGTGCTCTGCGCCGAGGAGGAGATCGAGAGCGGCGACATGCTCATGGTAGTCAAAAACAACTACCACTACACCGACCGTATCGAGGATTGCCCGATGAATTTCATCGCCAACGGCGACATTGCGCGGCTTGTCAAGTTGCGCCGCTTCGAAGACTTCTACGGGTTTCGTTTCGCCGACGCCGTGCTGTCGTTCGGCGACTACGACGACACGGAGATAGAGTGCAAAATACTGCTCGACACCATCTCGTCCGAATCCCCGTCGCTCACCCGTGAGGAGAGCGACCGCCTGTTTCGCGAAGTCGAACAGGACTATCTCGACATAAAGAGCAAAATCAAACGATTCAAGGAGATACGCGAGAATCCGCACTTCAACGCCGTGCAGGTCAAATTCGCCTATGCCGTAACCTGCCACAAAGCCCAGGGCGGACAGTGGAGCGCCGTGTTCATCGACCGGTGCCTGTTCGGCGATGAACCTATGACCAAAGATATGATGCGCTGGTTGTATACGGCTCTCACACGAGCTACCGAAAAGGTCTATCTTGTCAATTTCGACGAACGCTTCTATGAATAACCTCTCCCGCAGCAATATCACCGCCGAACGCCACCCGCTCGAGCCTTTCCTGCCCGAAGGCGCTCGTGTTTTGATGCTCGGCAGCTTCCCGCCCAAGCGCGAACGCTGGTCGATGGAGTTCTTCTATCCGAATTTCATCAACGACATGTGGCGCATAATGGGCCTGATATTTTTCAAGGACAAGAACTGTTTCGTCGACGGCTCTGCGCGCCGTTTCGACCGCAGCCGCATAATCGAGTTCTGCACAAATCGCGCAATAGCGCTCTACGACACGGCTGTAGCAGTCCGGCGACTCAAGGACAACGCTTCGGACAAGTTTCTGGAGGTAGTGGAGGCTACCGACATCGGGACTCTGCTGCGCCGCATTCCCGACTGTCGGGCCATTGTCGTAACGGGTGAAAAGGCAGCCGAAACGGTTCTCAGCTCGCTCGGCAAGCAGGCTCTGGCCTATCCAAAAATCGGCGGGTATGTCGAATTTGATTTCGAGAGCCGAAAGATGCAGCTGTGGCGCATGCCCTCATCGTCGCGCGCCTATCCGCTCGCACTTGAAAAGAAGGCTGAATACTACGCCCGGATGTTCGCCGCTACGGGAGTGCTGTAGCTCCATGCAGCTGTCGCCACTGCGCAGTATCGGAAGTTCGCGCCATTTCACGCGTACTCATTCCGGAGTCTGCTCTTTCAGCCAAGGCACTCGCTAAAAGGATAAAAAACCTTCGTAAAGGCTTTTATTCTCGCTCTTTTTTCGTTACTTTTGCACGAATCAACCGAACGACAATGGAAGACACTTCACAGAAAAAGAGTGAAAAAAAATATGTCGAGACTCCTCTGATGAAGCAGTATTACGCCGTCAAGGCCGTGCATCCCGATGCCATACTGCTATTCAGAGTAGGTGACTTTTATGAGACATTCGGCGAAGATGCCATCAAGGCCAGCGGCATTCTCGGCATAACACTCACGCGTCGTGCAAACGGAGCGGCTTCATATGTCGAACTCGCCGGTTTTCCATACCATGCAGTCGACACATACCTGCCGAAGCTGGTGCGTGCCGGCGAGCGCGTCGCCATATGCGAGCAGCTCGAAGACCCCAAGACCGTCAAAGGCCTGGTCAAGAGGGGAGTCATCGAACTCGTGACCCCCGGTGTGGTTCTTGGCGACAACATCCTCACCAACAAGGAGAACACATGGCTGGCATCGGTCTTTTTCGGACGCACATCGACCGGCGCTGCTTTTCTGGACATTTCCACCGGTGAATTTTACATAGCCGAGGGTTCCGACGCGTATGTCGACAAACTGCTCTCGAACCTGGCGCCAAAGGAGATAATCTACCAGCGCGGCTTCGAGGACAGATTCTCCGACTCCTTCGGCGGCAAGTTCTACACATACCGCCTCGACGAGTGGGTCTTCTCAGAAGACATCAACCGCGACAAACTCTGCAAACAGTTCCGGACGCAGTCGCTCAAGGGCTTCGGCATAGAAGAGTTCTCGAGCGGAATATCAGCTGCCGGCGCCATACTATACTACCTCGAATTCACCGAGCATCGCAACATAGGGCACATAACATCAATCTCGCGCATAGACAGCGACGACTATGTGTGGATAGACAAATTCACCATACGCAACCTCGAACTATTCTCTTCCAACTCGTCGCGCGAACGCTGCGGCTTCGCCGACGTCATAGACCGCACGCTGACACCTATGGGAGGCCGCCTGCTCAAGCGCTGGATAGCTCTGCCGCTGAAAGATACGGCCCGTATCGCCGCCCGTCAGGATGTCGTCGAGAAGCTATCGGCCGACACCGAACTTGCCGACGCCATCGCCGAGCAGACGAGCCTGGTGGGAGACATGGAGCGCATAGGTTCGAGGATAGCAGCCGGGCGAGTGCTGCCGCGCGAACTGGTTCAGCTCAAAAATTCGCTCACGGCAATCGGACACCTCAAGGCCCTGCTCGAATCCACCGACCACGACGGTCTGCACGACGTAGCCTCGCGGCTCGACCCTCTCACGGCCGTTCGCGACCGTCTGGCAAGCGACCTGTGGCCCGACCCGGCCAACAACCAGATTCAGAAGGGCGGTGTCATAGCCGACGGCGTGGATGCCGAGCTCGACGACCTGCGCCGCATAGCGCTCCACGGCCGCGATGTGCTGACTCAGATACAGCAACGCGAGAGCGAGCGCACCGGCATACCTTCGCTCAAGATAAGCTACAACAATGTCTTCGGATATTATATAGAGGTGCGCAACACCCACAAGGACAAGGTGCCAGAGTCGTGGATACGCAAGCAGACGCTGACCAACGCCGAGCGTTACGTCACCGAGGAGCTCAAGGAGTATGAGGAGAAGATTCTCGGGGCCGAGGAGCGTGTGCTGGCCATCGAGATGCGAATCTACAACCAAATAATCTCGTTCGTATCCGAGTCGCTGGCCGACATGCGGCGCGATGCCGCGGCCGTGGCTCGGCTCGACTGTCTGCTGTCGTTTGCACGCATGGCCCGCGAGCGCCGCTATGTGCGCCCGGTGCTCGACAATGGCAAGCGCATCGAGATAAGGCAGGGACGCCATCCGGTAATAGAGACTCTCATGCCGGTAGGAGAGCGATACGTCCCCAACGACATAACGCTCGACGACAGCGAGCAGCAAATAGTCATGATTACCGGCCCCAACATGTCCGGTAAGTCGGCACTGCTGCGCCAAACGGCACTGATAATACTCATGGCGCAAATCGGTTCGTTCGTACCGGCCGAATCGGCCCACATAGGCGTCGTCGACAAGATATTCACCCGCGTGGGAGCTTCGGACAACATCTCGCAGGGCGAATCCACATTCATGGTCGAGATGCTCGAGTCGGCAAGCATCCTTAACAACATCTCCGACCGCAGCATCGTCCTGCTCGACGAGATTGGCCGCGGCACGAGCACCTACGACGGCATATCCATAGCCTGGGCCATGGTCGAGTACCTGCACAACCACCCGTCGGCGCGAGCCAAGACGCTCTTTGCCACTCACTATCACGAACTCAACGAAATGGAACGCATGTTCCCGCGCGTAAAAAACTACCATGTGAGCGTCAAAGAGATAAACAACACCATAGTCTTTCTGCGAAAACTCGTGCGCGGCGGCACCGAACATTCGTTCGGTATACATGTAGCACGCATGGCCGGCATGCCTGCAGCCGTCGTGGAGCGCGCCGAGGAGATACTCAAAAATCTCGAGCTTGTCTACGGCAACAACGAGATAGTCCCGAGCCGCACGCCCAGGCGCAAGCGCAACCCGACGGCATCGTCGGTGCGCGAGGCCGCCGAGACGCCCGAGTCGGCTACAGCCGGCATGCAGCTGTCGATGTTCAAACTCGATGACCCGGTGCTGGTACAAATCAGAGACAGGATCCGCAATCTCGACATCAACTCGCTGACCCCAATCGAGGCTCTGAATATCCTGAACGAGATAAAGAAGATAACAGGCATTTAGCCATCTCAATAAAAAGGCGGCGGGACCCGAAAGGATTCCGCCGCTCGAATTATCCGAACTTGCGATTTATCTGCCCTCTATAAGCGAGCGTATGTTCTGGATGAGCATGGCCACTGCCACCGAGTTGAAACCGCCCTCGGGGATGATCACATCGGCATACTTCTTCGAAGGCTCGACAAACTCCTCGTGCATCGGCTTAACCGTACCGGTATACTGCGAGATTACGGACTGCATCGTGCGCCCGCGGTCGCACACGTCGCGCAATATTCTGCGAGCCAGACGTATATCTGCATCGGTATCGACGAACACTTTAATATCCATCAAATCGCGCAGCTCCTTGTTTTCGAATATCAGGATGCCGTCGATAATCAGCACGCGCGACGGCTTGACCAGCACCTTTTCAGGCAACCGGTTGTGGTCGACGAACGAATAGACCGGATGCTCGATAGGAACGTTGTTTTTCAACGCTCTGACGTGCTCCACCAACATGTCGGTATCGAACGCCTGCGGATGGTCGTAGTTCAGTTTGGTCCGCTCCTCGTAAGTCAGTTCGGTGTGCGCCTTGTAATAATAGTCATGACACAGCGTGGATACATCGTCGCCTTTGAAAGCCTCCTGCAGACGCTTGACCAGCGTGCTCTTGCCGGATCCAGTTCCGCCTGCAACTCCGATTACCGTTACCTCCATAGCTTTTGTTCAGTTTAGGTCGATTCGTTGTTTATCGTATTAAAAAAGGAGGATTGCCGCAGCCGGCAACCCTCCGCATTTGTTTATGCGTCGATATTCGCGTAATGAGCGTTCTTCTCGATGAACTCGCGGCGGGGAGGAACCTCATCGCCCATCAGCATCGAGAACACTCGGTCGGCCTCGGCAGCATTTTCGATGGTCACCTGATGAAGCGTGCGCTTCTCGGGATTCATCGTAGTATCCCAAAGCTGCTCGGCATTCATCTCGCCAAGACCTTTGTACCGCTGAACCTTGGCACCCTGGCCGAAGGTCTCGAGCAGCGCGCTAAGCTCCTCGTCGAGATAGCAGTACTCCTCTTTCTTGCCCTTGTATACGCGGTAGAGCGGCGGGGTAGCCAGATAGACATGGCCATTCTCTATAAGCTCGCGCATCTTGCGGAAGAAGAACGTAAGCATCAGCGTGGCGATGTGGCTTCCGTCGACATCGGCATCGGTCATGATGATTATCTTGTCGTAGCGCAATCCCGAAAGGTTCAGCGCCTTGGAATCCTCCTCGGTGCCGATTTTGACGCCCAGCGCGGTGAACATGTTGCGAATCTCCTCGTTGTCCCACATCTTGTGCTCCTGAGCCTTCTCGACATTCAGAATCTTGCCTCGCAGCGGCATGATGGCCTGGAACACGCGGTCGCGGCCCTGCTTGGCCGTACCGCCTGCCGAGTCTCCCTCGACGAAGAATATCTCGGCAATCGAGCGGTCGCGGGTGGAGCAGTCGGCCAGTTTACCGGGCATTCCGGCGCCCGAAAGCACCGTCTTGCGCTGTACGGCCTCACGGGCCTTGCGTGCCGCATGACGGGCCTGAGCCGCCAGCACGACCTTGTCCACGATAGCGCGAGCATCTCTCGGATTCTCCTCAAGATAGTTCGTCAGCGCCTGCGACACGGCCGAATCCACAGCGGCCGACACCTCGTCGTTACCCAGTTTGGTTTTTGTCTGACCCTCGAACTGCGGCTCGGCGACCTTAACCGAAATTACGGCCGTCAGACCTTCGCGGAAGTCATCGCCGCTGATTTCGACCTTCAGCTTCGAGAGCAGGCCCGAATCCTCGGCATACTTCTTCAGCGTGCGGGTCAGTGCACGGCGGAAACCAGTAAGGTGCGTACCGCCTTCTATGGTGTTGATGTTGTTTACGTAGGAGTGTACGTTCTCCGAGTAGGAGACATTGTACTGCATAGCCACCTCCACAGGCACGCCGTTGCGCTCGGTGTCCAGATAGATTATCGACTCGGTGATAGGCTCGCCGCGCGTCTCGTCCAGATAGCGGACGAACTCCTTCAGGCCATCTTCCGAATAGAAATGCTCCGAAAGATACTCTCCGGCATCGTCCTTGGCGCGCTTGTCCGTCAGTGTCAGGTGGATGCCCTTGTTCAGGAACGCCAGCTCGCGCAGACGGTTGGCAAGGATGTCGTATTTGTATTCGGTGGTGTGCGTGAAAATCGAACCGTCGGGCTTGAAAGTTATAGTCGTTCCGCGATCAGTGCACTGGCCGACAATCTCGACCGGAGAGGTGGGCACGCCGCGGCTGTAGGTCTGGCGGAATATCTTGCCCTCGCGGTGTATCTCTGCAATCAGCAGCGTCGAAAGCGCATTTACACACGATACGCCCACGCCGTGCAGACCGCCAGAGACCTTGTAGCTGCCCTTGTCGAACTTACCGCCGGCATGCAGTACCGTCAGCACGACCTCGAGGGCCGACTTGCCCTCTTTTTCGTGAAAGTCGGTCGGAATACCGCGGCCGTTGTCGCTTACCGTTATCGAGTTGTCTTCGTTTACTGTAACCTGTATGTCAGAGCAGAATCCGGCCAGAGCCTCGTCTATCGAGTTGTCGACCACCTCGTACACCAGATGATGGAGACCCTTTTCGCCTATGTCGCCGATGTACATTGCGGGGCGCTTACGTACAGCCTCCAGTCCTTCAAGAACCTGAATGTTAGAGGCGGAATACTCCTCTTCCTGCCTTTTGATGTTTTCCTGTTCGGTACTCATATCGATAATTACACGTTGTGTCTGATTAAACGTACAAATATACGAACAATTTTCCAATAAAGCAACAAGCCCCGACAGCACATTTTCCGGACGGCAAATGCTATATTTGCATAAAAACTACAGCATCAATGCAAGATATCCAAACAGCCGTAATCCGCCTTGTCGACCGCCAGAACACGGCGCTCATAGGTTCTGTCGACGAAGCCGGGTTCCCTGGTATAAAAGCCATGCTCGCACCGCGTCTTCGCGAAGGACTCAAAACATTCTATTTCACCACCAACACCAGCTCGAAGCGTGTCGGCCACTACCTGCGCGACAGCCGCGCCTGCATCTATTTCTACGACCGGCGCACTTTTCGCGGCGTAATGCTGACAGGATACATGGAGGTGCTGACCGACTCAGCCAGCAAAGAGTTGATATGGCGCGAAGGCGACACGATGTATTACAGCGGCGGAGTCACCGACCCGGACTATTGCGTTCTGCGATTTACAGCCGAACGCGGACGCTATTACAAAGACTTTGAATCAGTGGATTTCGAGATATAAAAAAACGAAGCCGGACGATTTGATTGTCGTCCGGCTTCGCCGTTATATGCTCGCCATGCTACAGATGCACAGCCTTGCCGACAGCTGCCTCGGCAGCTTCGGCAACGCCTTCATACATAGTGGGGTGGGCATGTATGGCCGAGATCATGGCGTGGGCCTTTAATCCGAGGCGTTTTGCCAGCGCAGGTTCCGAGAGCACTTCTGTAACATTGGCTCCGACCAGATGTGCACCTATAAGTTTTTCGTCGGCGTCGAATATCAGCTTCACGAATCCCTCGCGGTCGCCAGCAGCCGTAGCCTTGCCCGATGCCGTGAACGGGAAGCGGCCCACTTTATACTCTATGCCGGCATCGGCCGCCTGCTTTTCTGTCATGCCGACCGACGCCACCTCGGGCGAAGTGAATACGCACGAGGGAATGGTCGAATAGTCCACTGGCAGAGGATTCTGACCCGCTATGGCATCGACGCAGCAGAGCGCCTCGGCCGAAGCCACATGAGCCAATGCCGGAGTAGGTATCACATCGCCAATGGCGTAGATACCCTCGACATTTGTGCGATAAAACTCGTCGACCACGATTTTGCCGCGTTCGACAGCCACGCCGGCCTCCTCAAGTCCCAAATTCTCGATGTTGGCCTGAATGCCGACAGCCGACAGCACCATGTCGGCCGTCAGAGTCTCGAGGCCCTTCTTGCCTTCGACGTCGACCTCGCAGCCGACATCGGTCGTGCGCACGGCCTTGACGGTGGTCGATGTCATCACCGTAGCTCGCAGTTTGCGGAACGCGCGCTCCATGGTCTTGGCCACCTCCTCATCCTCGAGGGGCATTATCTGCGGCATATACTCTACGATTGTCACTTTAACGCCGAGCGTTGCATACAGATATGCGAACTCGCTGCCGATGGCTCCCGAACCGACCACGACCATCGACTGCGGCAGCTCTGCCAATGCCAGCGCCTCGCGCGACGATATGATGCGCTTGCCGTCGATAGGCATGAAAGGCATCTCGCGCGGACGGGCGCCCGTGGCGATGACGATATGGCCGGCCTCATACTCCGTGCCGTCGACCGACACGCGACCCTTGCCGAGGATTCTGCCATGACCCGCCAGCACGTCGATATTGTTCTTCTTGAGCAGGAACTGCACACCCTTGCTCATCGTATCGGCCACGGTGCGCGACCGTGCGACAATCTTCGCAAAGTCGGGCTTAACGTCGCCGGCAATCTCCACGCCGTAGTGGGACGCATTCGCGCAATAGTTGTAAACCTGCGCGCTCTTCAACAGCGCCTTGGTCGGGATGCAACCCCAGTTGAGGCACACTCCGCCTACAGCATCGCGCTCCACGACAGCCGCTTTCATTCCGAGCTGCGAAGCTCTGATGGCAGCCACATACCCGCCGGGGCCGCTGCCTATGACTATAACATCGTATTTCATATCTATTCCAAAACTTTAAGTATTTCGCCGTTGTCGGCCGCCACGGCACGCTTCCACTTCTCGTTGTAGCCCGGGAACTGAATCTTGCCCGGAATCTTGTCGTTGTGACCGTTGGTCACGAAATTGGCCCAGCCTTGCGGCGTCTTGGTCTTGCAGTTGCCGTCGAGGAACGACAATACATCGCCGTGCTCGCTCTTCACATTGCCGTCGACGTATTTCACCAACAGGTATCGGTCCAGCATCTGCCAGCGCTCGAACAGCATCTGCGCCGCATCGTATGAGAAATTGCTCACCAGCTTGCGAACCTTCTTTTCGGGTTTCGAGAGCAGTTCGGCATCGTTTGCGAAATGTTTAAGCAGTGAATTTTCCCACTGGTCGGTCACCTTGCGGATGTCGGCTGAAATCATGTCGTAGCGCATGTATGCAAAATTCGTGACGCGGTTGAACAGCCAGAATGCCGACGTGGGCGAGTATTCGAGCATCGAACCGTTATCCTCGCTGAAGCATTCGGGCACGCGGTCAGTGCAGCAGAAAATCGGCGTGAGGCACGACGTGGCGGCATCATCCACGCCGAACCACAGAAGACCCATGTAGTCGGGCAGTTCGGGACGCGCCTGCGCCACGAACCAGAAACCGGTCTGCTGCGTAGCCGTGGCGCGCTCGTTCACATACTTCTTGCCGTCGACCTCGAACTCCATCGGACGCCAGCGGTAAGGCAGGTTGTGTCCGCCGGCTCCCAAATCCTTGGTCATATCCATAGGGGTACCCTCGTAGTGGTCGCGCATGCAGTCGAATACGGTCTTGGGCGAAACCTTCGTGCGGGGCTTCACCCACAGCGGCATGCGGTGACCCATGTCATATCCCATCGCATACTTCTCGTACTCATCCATACCGTCGGCCACCGTGCGGAAGAATGCCCACACGCGGGCATCGCAACCGCGCACCGTGCCGAAATCGCCAGGAGCATAAGCCTCGGCAAAGTCGAAATCGTCGTCCGAACCCTCGTAGTAACCCAGCTTGCGGGCCAGCTCCACCACATCAGGAGCATAGAGGCAGTTTTCGGGGTCATTCTTTGGGAAAGTCGTGATACGCGACTGGTTGGCATGTGCGCACACATATCCGTCGGGGATGCGGCGCGCAACCCATACGATACCTTTGCGCAGGTTGTTGCCATTGCCGTCGTCCTCAAAGCCTTTGCCTATGAGCTCCATAATCCACGCCTCGTTCTGGTCGGCAATCGAGAATGACTCGCCCGACGAAGCATATCCATATTCATTCGCCAGCGCAACAATGGTCTGGATGGCCTCGCGGGCCGTGCGGGCGCGCTGGAGGGTGATGTATATCAGCGAACCGTAGTCGATGCCGCCAGTCGGATCCTCCAGCTCATGACGTCCGCCGAAGGTGGTCTCGCCGATTATGAGCGAGTGTTCGTTCATGTTGCCTATGGTCGAATAGGTCTGCGCCGCCTGCGGTATTTCGCGCAGATAGCGGCCCGTGTCCCACTCATAGACAGACATCATCGTGCCGGCTTTGTATTTTCCGGCAGGCGAGTGGTAAAGAGCGCCGTAGAGCGAATGCGAGTCGGCGGCATACGACACCATTATCGAGCCGTCGGTCGACGCGCCGCGCGTGATTATGAAATTGGTGCAGGCCTCGGAGTCGGCTGCGCCTGCGACCAGAGTCGCACACAGTGCGAATGTCAGCAATTTCTTCATATTGTCAAATCTGTTTTAATTCAAGTATCGAAACCGATGTAAAGATACGTCAAAAATGTCAAGCATCAAAAGCTACTCAATGTCGAACACTCCGCGCTCGTTTGCACCGGGGCTGTCGAGCTGCAGCGCAAGCTTGTTCTGCGCATCGAAGCGCTCGGCCCACGATTCATAAAGAGGATAGAGGTCGGCCGGACGGCTGTTGTACCAGCTGTAGCCGTTGCGGCGCTCGGAACCTATCGACTCCAGCGAGCGCTGCGGGACACCGTCACGATCGCAGACAAAAGGTATGCAGTGCTCCAAATCGTAGAAACGGGCCCATATCGGTTTAGCGTCCGTATCGGCCACGAGCGTAGCGTTTCCGCTGCTGCGGTCTATGCGGTATCCGGTGATTTTATTGTTGTCGAACCACATCATCGCGCCATGCACGGCAGCCTTGATATTCGCATCGGGGGCGGGCTGCGCCATCAGCAGGCGCACGATGGCAGCGCTCTCCTGCGAGCAGTAGGAGGGCAGCTCATAGCTGCGAGCACCGGCCGGTGCATAGGTCTCGCGGTCGTGCTGCTGACACCATACGGTAGGTTTGCCGTCAACCACGATCTGCGTCCGCAATATGCACGCTATTCCCTTGTCGAACGACTCCTTCAGCCTTGCGCGCAGAGACTCGTCGACCAAATCGCCGTCAAAGGGCTTTTCGCCGGCAATCATTGCACTGAACAGCTCGAGCGTATTGACCATAGCATCGTCATTGAATGTTATGTGCACCTGATATCCCGACATCTCGGGCCAGAACTGCGGCCAGCCGCCGTTGTCGTACTGCCCGCTCAGGAGATACTCCACGCCGCTGCGAAAGGCATCGCGATAGCGCACATCGCCCGCAGCACGATACAGACGTGCAAGATAAAACATCTGCATAGAGGTGGCATCGTTGTCGATTGTCGAGTCGTTGCGGCGCGCCTTGTCGCCGAGCACCTGCTGCAGCTGCTCCTCGGTCAGAGGTGCGGCCATGTCGATATTCTTGGGCCAGCCGCCGGTGCAGCGCTGGTAGACAAGCACCTGATCGCCTATGCGCCGGGCCTCGGCGGTGGCAAAAAAGGCTTCGTCGGTTTCGCGCAACGGATTGCGTCTGCGCTGTGCGCATGCCGACTCCGGGACAAGCAGCAGTCCGCACAAGCAGACAACGGCCAGAATGCGGCACATAAATCGGTCGAACTTCATAATTATTCGGTGTCTACAATTTTTACAAAGTTAAGCATTTCCGGCAAATATTCCACTCCGTCACACGTCATTTGCCTGCTCGAGCAGCTGCGAAGCGCCGAAATCCAGCTCTCGCTGCTCGTCCGGCCACAAATTTATCACCTCCATACCGCGTCGGCGCGCACGGGTTACGGTATAATGTGTACCTCCGTTTTTCCGGCCGTCGTACCACGCCACAAGAACAGAGGCGTGGTCGGTCAGAAAATCGTTGCGCACGGCATAACAATGCGGCGTATACTCCTGCGACAGTGTCACCACGCCGTCGGCTTCGCGGATTATCCGCTCGTAACGCTCTCTGTCAGCTGCCGGATAGCGCTCTGCCTGTCCCGTAAACGGCACTACGGCGACAAGTTCCACATCGCGATATCTTCCGGCTACACGCAACACGCACTCGGCCGCAGCAAGGTCGAAGCCCATGGCCATGCCGCACAAAAAGGTCCTGAAGCCGCGGCCGGCAAGCTGTCCGACGACATGCTGCATCAAATCATCGGCTTGGCCGCGATATGTGCGCCGGCCGGTAAAGGCCACGGTACTATTCGGGTCGAAAAACATACGCAAATATACTCCTCTTTGGCGTAAATATTGCAAGTATGATTCACGAATCTTAAAAACTTTTTGCCATTATGAAACACACCTGTTACTGTTTTGCGTCTCTGCTCGGCGGCATGATTGTCGGCGCCGCTGCAGCCATGCTTCTGACGCCCAAGAGCGGCCCCGAGATGCGCGCCGCGCTGAAGTCTCTGGTCGACGAGGAGCTCGACAAGGTTCGTTGCCGCTGCAAGGAGGACTTCGACAAGGAGTAGCAAGCAATGAAAAAGGGAAGCGACAACACACGCCGAACGCACATAGTCGCCGTGCTCCTGTGGTTCGGACTATTTTCGGCAGCGGCGACAGTAATGTTTTTTACGGCGCTCATAACATGGCTGTCGGAGTTGATGCACTCGTCCGTTGCGGCTCTATCCGTCGTCGGCGCACTGCTCGCCATTGCAGCTCTGGTGCTGTACCTGACATCTGTGCGTTCGGCCGTCGAACGATTGCGCGACGGAGCTGAAACAATCTACAGCGTGGCTCGCGGAGCACGCGACATATACAACTGGGTGCTCGACAAATATCGCTTCCTTTCGCTGCTGCTGACGCTGTTGCGCCGCGGCAAACGGTAAAATGACTCGGGACGGGAATCGTGTGATTCTCGTCCCGTATCGTTTTTAGGAGAATAAGGTTTAGATATTTCTGATTACCCTGACATTCACGGCTGCAGGCGGTTCGCCTTCCGTGCGCACCACATCGAACTCAACCGTGCGTCCGCGCTTAAGCGACTTGAAGCCCTCGTCGGCAATATTGCTGAAATGGACAAATATATCTTCTCCATTCCCGCAGGTTATAAAGCCGAATCCTTTGCGGCTGTCGAACCATTTCACCGTGCCCGTCATAATGCGTGTTATTGTTACAATCCTGACAATCCGTTGATGTCGACCTCCTTCATGCGGCCGTGAGAGAACAGAAGCGTGCGGGCAGGGTAGTCCTCAATCAAAGTCGTATTGTGCGTAGACATGACTACCGCAGTGCCGGCATCGGCAATCTCCCGGAAAAGTTTCATGATTCCGTCAGCCGTCACAGGGTCGAGGTTGCCGGTCGGCTCGTCAGCCAGAAGCAGGCGGGGTTTGTTGAGCAAGGCTCTTGCTATGACCAGTCGCTGCTGCTCGCCGCCAGAAAGTTCGAACGGCATCTTGTAACCCTTGTTATGCAGGCCCGTAAGCTGCAGCACCTCGTCTATTCGTTGACGTATGCGAGCCTCCTCTTTCCAGCCCGTGGCGCGCATCACGAAATAGAGATTCATGAATACATTGCGGTCCGTCAGCAGTTGATAATCCTGGAATACTATTCCTATGCTGCGGCGCAAATAGGGTATATCGCGGCGCTTGAGCTTGCGCAGGTCGAAACCCGCCACATCGCCCTCGCCGGCTATGAGTCTCAGCTCGGCGTAGAGCGTTTTGAGCAGCGAACTCTTGCCGCTGCCGACCCGGCCTATCAGATAGACGAATTCACCCTCGTGAACCTCCAGGTCCACGTCGGAAAGGACGAGTTCGCCCTGCTTGAGCAGTTTCTCGACAGAGCGGCGTCCGAAAGGATTGTCGACATGATAAATCGAAACATTCGACAACTTTATGACACAAGGTTTATCCATGCTTGGATTATGTTAACCGACCCAAAGATACGAAAAACGCCTGTTATCCGCAAATCCGGCTATCGCACATTCTCCACTATCTGCGCCCAGTCATAATGCGCAGCAAGCCCGGCATAAATCGCCTCAGAGTCCAAAATGCCGTAAGAATAATGGTCATTGTCATAGCCAGCGCACCCAAGTGCAATACTATCATTCCGGCATCCGTTCCCGGCTTAAAGGTGTTGTACAGCAAATCTCGTATTCGACCGCATATGATCATATGTGAAACATATACGAAGAAACTCGAGGCTATCAGAAATTCGTTTGCACGAAATCTCCCTCCCCCTATAATTCGGGCCGCAAGGTTGTATGCAAACGACAGTCCCACAATGATATTCAATTTCTTAACGCCACTTGCTGCCTCTGGACAGACTTGCAGCACAATCATTCCGAGCACGCCTAATACAAAGAACATGACAACCGACAGCTTGAAATATTTTCCGAACTCGGCAATCATATCTTTTTTGCATATGCTCATATAAGCACCCCATGAGAAAAAGAAGAACGCCGTAGCAAAACCCTTGTAGTTAAGCATATCATTAAACTCCGAAGCAAACCAGACTGCACCGAGTGCAATTAAGGGATATTTGCCGTATTTCTTAATCAACTTGTAGATCACAGGAGTAAACAGCACAACAATCATCAAATCGCGTATAAACCACAACAAACCGTTTATCGGACCTGCAACAGCTCCGTCGGGGACCTTGCCAGTCACAAACAGAGAGCCGTCATATCCCCAGTATGCCGACAAAAATCCGTGCAGCGAGGGGTTAAACTGGTCGGCATATGGAGCCAAAAACGACAGCGGAAGCATATTCATAGCCATCAAAACCAGCAACGCCAAAGTATTCCACACGAAATATGGAATCAAAAGTGTTTTTACTCTGTTCTTTAGCTTTTGAAGATATTTTTCTTTAGTCAGCTCCACTCCGTAAAAGAAGACATATCCCGAGATAAAGAAATACACAGGAACACTCTGCCCACGCAGGAACGAGTCGATGAAATTCAAAAGTCCATAAAAAGCAGGGTAGTCCCCGGACTGAAAAATATGACTTCCTATTTTGAATTCACCATATCCAGGAATAGGGAACACGTGTATGAGAACGACTATAACAGCCAGCGGGAAACGGAGCAGATCGAGCGCCTGGGAGTGGGCTCCGCGCGTTGCGGCAGCAGGTGTAGCAGTTTCCATACATCGAGGTTCTATTAAGCAGGTCAAAGATATGCAATATCTTCCGAATAGCAAAAAAGGGTACACGATACCGCCCACAGGCCATTTTCTTATTATCGGAGCGATTGCGGTCGCTTATCTTCATGTTCGGTCTGCGCCGCCTTATGGCAAAAAGACTCCGGATGTTGTTTCCGATTATGCCGACCGCCGGCGATTTTAGCTGGCATTCAGGCTGTTTTGCACTGTCGCCAGCATCCGGAGACTCAGCTCGCAAATTCGCTGTCGGTCAATTTCTTTTTCCGTCCGCTTTACTTCTTCACGATTTTTGTTGTATCTTTGCCGAGCGAAACATTATTGACTCGTGCCGATGGGGCTGACCGGTTTTGACAGCAGGCAGAGTCGGATTGTAAGCACGCCGAGCTCTGAGTGGCGGCTCGTAAATCCTGATGCTCGAACTACAAATGGCAATAACAGCTATGCACTCGCTGCCTAATTTCAAGGAAATTCGGGCTTAATCGCGTAACCCCAGGAGGTCGTGCGACGAGTATCCCGACCTGTTGTTCCGCTCCTTAACGACGGGTCATACGGGGTATCGAAAAATTTGGAGACCGTGCTACTGGAGGTCCCGACAGCGGCATTAAATCAAGGGACTGGGTTCTGCATTAGGCGGCCGTCTGCCGGATGCGGAAAGGAGGATGAAGTGACGGATAAGCGTGTAGAAAGCTTTCGGGTTCCTTGTTTGGACAGGGGTTCGACTCCCCTCAGCTCCACATTGCGGACGGCCTTACGCCGTCCGTTTTTTGTTTTTCCTGCAGCTGCAACACGCGAATATCTTAAACCTGAAGACTCTTTTTTTTCGGCCGCAGATGCGGATTGTGAACAAATTTTCCTATCTTTACACTATTAAACACACTATCACGATATGAAGAGAGATAATCTTGTTTTCGGTCTCATCGAGGAAGAGCGCGCCAGACAAACTCACGGCATAGAGCTAATCGCCTCGGAGAACTTCGTCAGCGAGCAGGTCATGCAGGCCATGGGCAGCGTGTTGACAAACAAATATGCCGAAGGATATCCGGCAGCCCGCTACTACGGCGGTTGCGAAGTAGTCGACAAGGTCGAGAACCTTGCAATCGAGCGCATCTGCAAACTCTATGGCGCCGAGTATGCCAACGTTCAGCCTCACTCCGGCGCACAAGCCAACATGGCCGTATTCTTCGCGGTGCTCAAGCCCGGCGACACGTTCATGGGCCTCGACCTGGCGCATGGCGGTCACCTCTCGCACGGTTCGCCGGTCAATATGTCCGGAATGTATTTCAAGGCAGTAGGGTATCAGCTTGACGAGGCAACCGGCACCATCGATTACGATGCGATGGAGCAGAAGGCTCTCGAGTGTCGTCCGAAGCTCATTGTCGGCGGCGCATCGGCCTACTCGCGCGAGTGGGACTACAAGCGCATGCGCGAAATAGCAGACAAGGTAGGCGCACTGTTCATGGTCGACATGGCCCACACGGCCGGTCTCATAGCAGCAGGCCTTCTGGACAATCCAGTGAAATATGCGCACATCGTAACATCCACGACACACAAGACTCTGCGCGGTCCGCGCGGCGGAATCATCCTCATGGGCAAGGATTTCGACAATCCGTGGGGGCTGACCACTCCGAAAGGTGTCATCAAGAAGATGTCGCAGATAATCAACTCGGCCGTATTCCCCGGTATACAGGGCGGTCCGCTCGAGCATGTCATAGCAGCCAAGGCCGTAGCTTTCGGCGAGGCTCTCGAGCCCGAATACCGCGAATATCAGCTGCAGGTGCAGAAAAATGCCAAGGCTATGGCCGAGGCATTCGTCAAGCGAGGCTACAAAATCGTCTCGGGAGGCACCGACAACCACCTGATGCTCGTTGACCTGCGCACCAAGTTCCCCGAACTTACGGGCAAACTGGCCGAGAAGAGCCTTGTGGCAGCCGATATCACCACCAACAAGAATATGGTGCCTTTCGATTCGCGCTCGCCGTTCCAGACGTCGGGACTGCGCTTCGGCACGCCGGCCATCACCACTCGCGGCCTCAAGGAGGACAAGATGGATGCAATCGTTGCGCTCATCGACCGCGTGTTGTGCAACCCCGAGGATGAGGCCAACATCGCAGCAGTACGAGCCGAGGTCAACGCCATGATGGCGCAATATCCGCTCTTTGCATGGTAGACATGATGCGCGAGACACTCGACTTCTTCGCCGAGCTGCACGACAACAACTGCAAAGAGTGGTTCGACCTGAACCGCAAGCGTTACAACGCCGTGCGGCAGTCGTTCATCGAGCTGACGCTACAGCTCATAGACGGCATTTCGGAGTTCGACACCTCAGTTGCAGGCCTCACGCCGGCAGACTGCATGTGGCGCATAAATCGGGACATTAGGTTCAGCAGCGACAAGTCGCCATACAAGAACTACATCTCGGCTTTCATCGCTCCGCACGGCAAGAAGTCCGGCTACGCCGGCTACTACTTCCATATCGAGCCGCGAGCACATGACGACGACCCCATATGGGTACATCAGCTCTCAGCCGGCGTATACATGCCCGAACCCGTAGTGCTGCAGAGCCTTCGCGACGAGATATTCGATAACGGTGCAGAAGTTGTGCAAGCAATAGAGGAGGCCCGCGGATTCAAACTCTACGACGGCGACATGCTCAAGCGCACGCCCAAAGGCTTTCCTTCGGGCAGCCAGTACGATGCTCTGCTGCGGCACAAGCATTTGTTCATAATGCAGCCCGTAGACGACAAATTTCTGCTGTCGAAGGATCTCGTGAAACGTGCCGTGGAGCGATTCCGCACAACGCATCATTTCATCTCGATACTCAACCGTGCAATCCAGTATGCCTACGAAGAGATGATGTAGTCGGCGAGGTTTCTAACAAAACAAAACAGAACGGGGCGCTTCATGGAGCGCCCCGTTCTGTTTTCCGAAAAGCAGGTTCTACTGTGCGAAATATTTGTAGAAAAGCGGTATTGCAGCCAATCCCTTGTCGAACATATCGAGCCCGAAGCTCTCATTCGGAGAGTGGATTGCATCTTTGGCAAGACCGAATCCAAGAAGTATCGACTTGATGCCGAGTATGGACTCGAATCCGCTGATAATCGGAATCGAACCGCCTGAGTAGAAGGGCAGCGGCTTTTTGCCGAACACATCGCTGACGGCATGCTCTGCAGCACGATATGCCGCAGTGTCGGTAGGCGAGACATAGGGAGCTCCTCCATGCAGACATTTCACGTTGACCTTGACGCTTTTAGGCGCGATCGACCTAAAGTGTTTCTCGAACAGCTTTCCAATCTTCTTCCAATCCTGGTCGGGCACCAGACGCATCGATATTTTCGCCGAGGCACGAGACGGTATGACGGTCTTGGTTCCCTCCTCGATATATCCACCCCAGATGCCGTTCACATCCAGCGACGGACGTATTCCGGTACGCTCGAGTGTCGTGTATCCGGCTTCGCCCTCCACGGCTGCTATGTCGAGCGCCTTCTTGTAATCGGACAGCGAGAAGGGCGCCTTGTTGAAGGCTTTGCGTTCGGCTGCCGTAAGCTCGCGCACATCGTCGTAGAATCCGGGGATCGTCACACGGCCCTCACCATCGACAAGCGACGCGACAAGACGCGTCAGCACATTGGCCGGATTTGCGACAGCTCCGCCGAAGAGCCCCGAATGCAGATCCTTGTTGGGACCCACGACCTCCACCTCCATATAGGTCAGACCGCGCAGGCCGGCCGTTATGGATGGAGTATCGGCACCGAGCATAGAGGTGTCGGATACAAGAATTATATCCGCCGCCAGCATCTTCTTGTTCTTGCGGCAGAAGTCATAGAGGCTCGGGGAGCCGATCTCCTCCTCGCCTTCGAGCATAAACTTGACATTGCAGGGCAGCGTTCCCGTAGCGCACATCGCCTCGAAAGCCTTGATGTGTATGAATAACTGACCTTTGTCATCGTCAGCTCCGCGCCCCCAAATTCTGCCATCCTTGATTACCGGCTCGAAGGGCTCGGTGCGCCATTCGCCTCGCGGATCTTCGGGCATCACGTCATAGTGACCGTAGACCAGCACCGTGCGGGCTGCCGGGTCGACAATCTTCTCGGCATAGACCACGGGGTTGCCTTCGGTGGGCAGCACATCGGCACGGTCGGCACCGGCTGCTGCAATAATCTGCGCAAGATACTCGGCGCACCGCACCATGTCCGGCTTATGCTCCGACTGTGCGCTTATCGACGGAATCCTCAATACCTCGAACAGCTCCTCGATGAAACGGCCGCGGTTTTCAGCTATATATTTATGAGCTTTCTCCATATCTTCTACAAGTTGCAGATAGCCTTGATTTCACCTATGAAGCGCTGTGCCAGAGCGTCGGCAGCCTCGGGTGTTCCTGCCTCGGTGTAGACTCGGATGATAGGCTCGGTGTTCGATTTGCGAAGATGTACCCAGCTGTCGGCGAAGTCTATCTTCACGCCATCTATATCATTCACTTTTTCATTTGCATATCGGGTCTTAACCTCAAGCAGCACTTTATCGACATTTATAGCCGGTGTGAGCTCTATTTTGTTCTTCGACGCGAAATATGCGGGATAGGTTGCGCGCAGCTGCGTCATGGTCATATTCTTGCCTGCAAGATAGGTCAGGAAGAGGGCTACGCCAACCAGAGCATCACGGCCGTAGTGAAGCTCGGGATAGATGACTCCGCCATTGCCCTCGCCGCCGATTATCGCGCCAGTCTCCTTCATCTTGGCAACTACATTAACCTCGCCGACAGCCGAAGCGGCATAGTTGCCGCCGTGACGTTCGGTAATATCGCGCAGGGCGCGCGACGAGCTGAGGTTGGACACCGTATTGCCTTTCTTGAGCGAAAGAATGTAGTCGGCAACAGCTACCAGCGTATACTCTTCGACGAACATCGAGCCATCCTCGCTGACAAAAGCCAGACGGTCGACATCGGGGTCGACGACAACGCCCAGATCGGCCTTCTCGCGTGCTACGGTCTCGGATATTTCGGTAAGGTTCTGCGGCAGTGGCTCGGGATTGTGCGCAAAGTTGCCGTCAGGTGTGCAGTTGAGCTCTATGACCTCGCATCCGAGTTCGCGCAGCAATTTCGGAATGACGATTCCACCGACCGAATTCACCGCATCAACAGCCACGCGGAAACGACGCTTGCGCACCGCCTCTACATCCACGACCGGCAATGCAAGCACCTGTGCTATATGCTTGTCGTTGAACGACTCACGAAGTATCACCTTACCCAACTCTTCCACTTCGGGATATACGAAAGAGTCATCCTCCGCCAGAGCCAGCACGCGCTTGCCCTCGACATCCGACAGGAACTCGCCTGAAGCATTCAGCAGCTTCAGCGCATTCCACTGCTTGGGATTGTGCGAAGCAGTGATTATTATACCGCCGTCAGCCTTGTGCGTGATAACGGCCATCTCCGTTCCGGGAGTGGTGCAGAGGCCCACATCGATGACATCGACGCCGCAACCGAGCAGCGTGCCTTCGATAATCGAGTGTACCATCTCGCCAGAGATGCGTGCATCGCGTCCCACAACGATGGTCAGCTTGCCGCCGCCTTTGCGTTCGCTCATGAAACGGGCATAAGCCGTTGTGAACTTGACGATGTCAATAGGGGTGAGATTTTCCGACGGCACTCCGCCTATAGTACCGCGAATGCCTGAAATTGATTTGATTAAGGTCATATCAGTATCTGTTTTACATTGGTTCGCCGCAATGCGGGACAAGCCCGGAATTAAAAAAATCGACGTTGTTTTTTGAAAATCGAGGTAAAAATATTACTTTTATGCCAATTATCAAAATCAAACAGACTGAAAAATGAGAATCATTCCATCATCCGAACTGATAATCAACGACGACGGCTCCATATTCCATCTTCACCTGAAACCGGAGCAGATTGCCGACATCGTGATTCTGGTCGGAGACCCTGGCCGGGTGGAGCTCGTGGCGTCGTTTTTCGACAGCCGCGAGTGCGAAGTCGCAAACCGCGAGTTCCGCACCGTCACAGGTACATACAAGGGCCGGCGCATCACCGTGCTCTCGACAGGCATAGGCATTGGCAACATAGACATATCGGTCACCGAGCTCGATGCTCTGGCCAACATAGATTTCGCCACCCGCACCGTAAAGGAGCACAAACGCCGCCTCACGCTGGTGCGCCTCGGCACCTCGGGCGCCATACAGGAGGACATATCCGTCGGCGAGCAGGTATTCGCCCGCACATCGATAGGCTTCGACGGCCTGCTGAACTACTACGAAGGCCGCAACGAGGTTTGCGACCTCGAGATAGAGAAGGCTTTCATCAAGCACACCGGCTGGAATGAACTTCTGCCGAAACCCTATTTCATCGATGCCGACAGCGAGCTGCGCGAACTTTTCAAGGACACCACCCGCGAGGGCATAACTATTGCCGCCCCCGGATTCTATGCGCCGCAGGGCCGCTGGGTGCGTCTGCGTCCCGCCGACATACATCTCAATGAGAAGATCGAATCGTTCGAATACAACGGACGCCGCATCACCAACTTCGAGATGGAGAGTTCGGCACTGGCAGGCATGGCTGCTCTGATGGGGCACCGCGCCGCAACGATATGCACAATCATTGCGCAGCGCATAGCCGAAAATGCCTGTACCGATTACAAACCGTTCGTGCGCCGCATGATAGAATCGGCGCTCGACAAGCTCGCAACACTCAAAGACTGAAACACCACCAACAAATAACAATTAAAATCTAAAAAAACGAAGAAAATATGAAATTCACAGTATCGAGTTCGGCCCTGCTGTCGCTGCTGGCGACCACGGGCAAAGTCATAAGCAACAAGAACACGCTCCCCATCCTCGACTACTTCCTGCTCGAGCTCAACGGCACCGAGCTGAAGGTCACCACGTCCGACCTCGAGACCACGCTCACCGGGTCGCTCGAAGTCGAGCGCGCCGAAAGCGAGGGAACGATAGCCGCCCCGGCCAAGCTGATGCTCGACTCGCTCAAGGAGTTCTCCGAAATGCCGCTCGACATCGAGGTCAACGACCGCAACTTCGAAATCGTGATACGCTGGAAGAGCGGTTCGCTCTCGATTCCCGGCGCAAGCGCCGTGAGCTATCCTGCCGTGCCCGTGCTTTCGGCCGACAACAAGAGTTTCGCGCCCGATGTCGACCTGCTGGTCAACGGCATCAACAAGACTATTTTCGCCACGGCTGACGACGAACTGCGCCCCGTGATGAACGGCGTATACTTCAACATAGGCGCCGAGGAGCTTACATTCGTAGCAACCGATGCCCACAAGCTTGTCAAGTACACCGCCGAGCACGCATCCGAGACATCGGCCGCATTCATCCTGCCCAAGAAGCCGGCCAACCTTCTCAAATCGCTGCTTCTGAAGGAGGAGGGTGCAATCGAGGCGGGATTCGACTCGAAGAATGCCGTTTTCAAGCTCAAGAACCACACTCTGGTCTGCCGTCTTATCGAGGGCAACTATCCCAACTACAACGCCGTCATCCCCGCAGCCAACCCCAACAAGCTGCTTGTAGACCGCGTAGAGCTGCTCAACGGCATCAAGCGCGTGGCCGTCTGCTCGAATCCGACTACCAACCTGATTCGCATGGATATCAGCGACAACAAGATAAACCTCACGGCCCAGGATATCGACTTCTCGGTATCGGCCAACGAGACCGTATCGTGCAGCTACGAAGGCGAAGCCATGTCCATCGGCTTCAAGTCGACATTCCTGGTCGAGATTCTGTCGAACATCGACACCCCGACCGTGACTGTCGAACTCGCCGACTCGACCCGTGCCGGCGTCTTCAAGCCCGTCTACGACGACAAGCAGGCCGCCTCGATGCTCATGCTGCTCATGCCTATGATGATTAACGCATAGCGTGCCGCACATGAATCTGAAGCTGAAACGCCCGATTGTATTTTTCGACCTCGAAACCACGGGCGTCGACACGTCGAAAGACCGTGTCGTGGAAATTTCGATGGTCAAGGTCATGCCCGACGGCGAGGAGATTGTCCGCACGCGAAAGATCAACCCCGGCATGCACATCCCCGAGGAGGCTACGGCCATTCACGGCATAACCGACGACGATGTCAAGGATTGCCCGTCATTCGCCCAGATAGCCAAATCGCTGTCGCAGTTCATCGAGGGCTGCGACTTCGGCGGATTCAACTCTAACCGCTTCGACCTGCCGATGCTGGTCGAGGAGTTCATGCGCGCCGGCATAGAGGTAAACTTCAAGCGCCGCAAGTTCATCGATGTGCAGAACATATTCCACAAGAAGGAGCAGCGCACGCTGACGGCAGCATACAAGTTCTACTGCGGCAAGGATCTGGCCGACGCTCACTCGGCCGAAGCCGACACACTCGCCACCTACGAAGTGCTCAAGGCTCAGCTCGACCGTTATCCCGACCTTGACAACGACGTCGACTCCCTGGCCGAGTATTCGGCCCGCGGCGAGACGGTAGACTATGCCGGACGCATCGTCTATGACGACAAGGGCGTCGAGGTCTTCGCCTTCGGCAAATACAAGGGCCGCTCGGTAACCGAGATTTTCTCGCTGGAGCCGAGCTATTACGACTGGATGATGAAAGGCGACTTTCCGCTCTACACGAAAAAAGTCATAACGGAGTTGCGCTTTCGTGAAAAGAACACTAAATAAATAGATGAACATATTCCGCTACATATCGCTGCTGTTGTGCGCGCTATTCGCCGCAGCGGTTGTATCGGCCGCCGAAAAATCGCAGACTATAGTCTACATCGACGGCGCCAAATACTACATCCACACCGTCAAAAAAGGCGAAACGGTCTATTCGCTCTCGAAGCTCTATGAGGTCAGCGAGCAGGTCATTCTCTCCGAGAACCCGCAGCTCTCCGACGGTCTCAAGGCCGACCAGAGCATCAAGATTCCCGTTACTGGCGGCGTGAAATCCCAGGCGCCAGACAGGCGGCTCAAGCGCCGGTTCGACATGCACTACATCGCAGCCGGGGAGACGCTCTACTCCATATCGCGCAAATACGAGATATCGGTCGAGACCATACTCGAGGACAACCCCGAAATCGACCCCGTGCACCTGCGCATCGGAGCGCGCGTTTTGATTCGCAAAAGCGAGAAGGGCGAGAGCAGCGAGGAGCAGAGCATGAATGAGCTGGAACAGTACAAGGACAATCTCAACAGCGTGTCTGGTGACGACGGCTATGCTTTCCACCTGGTGCACGCAGGAGAGACGCTCTATGCTCTTTCGCGCCGTTTCGGCATCTCCGAGGAGGAGATAATCCGCATCAACAACCTAACCGACGGGCTGAAGACTGGCACAATCATCAAACTGCCCTCGGCCCGCAGCGCGGCGACTCCTGTGGCAGAGACACACGACGAGGAGAGCTCGTCGCCTGAAGCCGACGCACAGCCCGACAAGTCGGCTGAGATACTCTTCACCGCAGCCGACGAGCGTCATACTATCGATATATCGCTGTTGCTGCCTCTCTCGGCAGCCGGAGGACGCAATCCCTATGTCGAGTTCTACGAAGGCTTCCTGCTCGGTCTCGAGGATATGAAAGCAAAAGGCCGCTCGGTCAATCTCACGCTTTTCGACACCTCGCACAGCTATGACAAGACTGCCGAGATAGTCTCCGACCCGCGATTCCGCCGTTCGAAGCTCATAGTAGGTCCAGTTTACGAGGACGAGCTGCTGCCCGTGCTGCAGTTCGCCGAGAGCAACTCCGTTCCCGTAGTCTCGCCGCTGGCCCATATCGAGAAGACCGGCAGCAGTGCTTTGTTCTGCATGGCTCCCGACCCGTCGGTCAAATATGACAAGCTGCGCAGCCTCTTCGGCGAGGGACGTCACATAACGCTCATCAGCGCCGGCTCCACCGACAAAGAGTTCGAGGCCGAAATACTCGGAGTCCTCGGCTCACGACCGTACGCTACGCACAAATATGAATACGTGCATCACACCGAGGCCCGCAACAGCCAGTCCGACAGGGGAGACATGACTCCGCTGCTGCAGAACGGCGAGGACAACATATTCGTCATTACGGCTGCCGAGGAGATAGATGTCGACCGCATACTTGCGGCCATAGCCTCGGCCGAGGCCGGCATCACATCGCGCGGACAGGCGGCACCCAAGTACACCGTAGTGGGCAATCCGCGCTGGCTGCGGTTCAACAACATCGACCGCGCCACATTTTTCCGCAACAGGGTAGTGATGATTTCGAGCTACCACGCCAAACGCGACAGCGAGCGTGTGCGCAGTTTCGACAGTCGCTTCATCGAAGCCTTCGGCTCGTTGCCATCGCTCTATGCCTACCGCGGTTACGACACGGCAACCATCTTCTGCAACGGCATCTACAACGACATATCCTACGACATGGAGGGTCGCCGATACATGCCTCTGCAGACCGTATACCGTTTCAGCAAGCGCGCCGACGGCACACACGTCAACGGCGAATGGATGCGCATAAACTACAACAAGGATTTCACCATTAAAGCCGAATAAGCCAATGAACGGCAACAACATCCCCGAGAAGACCATCGAGCGGCTGAGCGAATATCGCCGCACGCTGTTGGCCTGCCACAAGCAGGGCATCACTCACATTTTCTCGCACGTGCTGGCCGGCATGCACGGCATAACTGCCGTGCAAGTACGTCGCGATTTGATGCTCATAGGCTTCTCGAGCGACACAAAAAAGGGGTACGACGTCAAGGTGCTCATCGACTTCATCAGCTCGATACTCGACAGCAAAACCGCCGTGAATGTAGCCGTCATAGGCATGGGACATCTCGGCCAGGCCATAACCAAATATTTTAACGGCAAGGGTCTCAAGTTGCGTATTACCACCGCATTCGACGTCGACCCCGAAAAGGTTGGCCGCACAATCGACGGCATCCCGTGCCACCACATGGACGAATTCGAGCAGGTGGTCGAGGACAACGACGTGAGCATCGTCATTCTGTCGTCGCCGACACGTGCCGCGGCTACGCTCGTCGTACCTATAATCAACGCCGGAATCAAGGGCGTTCTGAACTTCACCTCCACGCCGCTCAACTTCCCGCAGGGCATCGTAGTCGAGAATTACGATATCACCACACTGCTCGAGAAGGTGGCCTATTTCGTCAAGGAGAGCGAGGAGAGCAGCAACTGATATGCGCGTATTCCACGGTTTCGACTCTCTGCCGCAGTTCCGCAATGCCACAGTCACCGTCGGCTCGTTCGACGGGGTGCATCTCGGACATGCCATGCTGCTCGGCCGAACCGGCACTTTGGCGGCCGACGACCAGGGCGAGAGCGTCGTCATGACATTCGAACCGCACCCGCGTATATTCTTCGGCTGCGACATGCAGCTGCTCACCACACTCGACGAGAAAATCGCGCTGCTGGAGCAGTGCGGGGCGGATAATCTTGTAATCATACCATTTGACGAGTCGCTGCGCCGGCTCACCGCCGTCGAGTTCGTCAAAAAATATGTCGTCGGAGGTCCCGTTGCGGCCAGGCGGCTGGTCTTGGGCTACGACCATCGTCTCGGCAGCGACCGGCGCGGAGGCGCAGAGCTTGCCGCAGAGCTGAACGGGATGTTCGGACTGGAAACGTTCTGCGAAGGCTGCCGCGAAATCGACGGTCTGAATGTCAGCTCCACAGCCGTGCGCCGCGCGATTGAAAGCGGCGACATTGCCGCAGCCGAAAGGCTGTCAGGACACCCATATATAATAAAGTGTATATTCGACGACGGCACCGCTGCCGGTCTGAGTCGTCACAAGCTGCTGCCGCCCAACGGAAAGTACCGGGTCAAAGCAAACGGTACCGATACAGAAATAAAGATTAACGAAAGAACCATAACGGCCGGCATCCGCTTGACGGGCGCCGCAACAATAGAGATAGTAGAGCTATGTTTACACACGAAATGAAGATAAGGGTCTGGTACAAGGAGACCGACCAAATGGGATTCGTACACCACTCGAACTATATATGCTACTACGAGGCGGCGCGTTCGGATATGATGCGCTCGTTCGGCGTATCGTATGCCGAGATGGAGGCGCGCGGAGTGATGATGCCTATATTGGACGTGCAGTCCCACTACATCAAGCCCGCATTCTTCGAGGAGGAGCTGACGGTGCGCATATCGGTCGACCGCCTTCCGATGGCCCGCATTACATTCCGCTACGAGGTGCTCAACGAGCAGGGTATGCTGATAAACACCGGCTCGACGACGCTCGGTTTTATGCGCAGCGACAACCACCGTCCGTGTCGCGCACCGCAATGGTTTGTCGACCTGCTGCGCGAACGCGGTGTGACAGAGTAGTAGTTTATTTTGCAGATAATCCTTATTGTTCATCATAAACAATTAAGGTTTTTCTCCGAGGCGTTGTCTGAAATGACAACGCCTTTTTTGCATATGTCAGTTGCGACTGACACAATGGCAGAAAAATTCCGTTGGCACACCGTTTGATTGATTCGGGTCAAAGAATAAACCAAAAAATAGATACTACCATGAAGAACGGAAAGATTGGTGTAACAACCGAAAACATTTTCCCTGTAATCAAGAAATTCCTCTATTCGGACCACGAGATTTTTCTGCGTGAGCTGATTTCCAATGCAGTCGACGCCACGCAGAAACTGAAGACTCTCTCGTCGATGAACGAGATGAAAGGCGAACTGGGCGACCTGACGATCCACGTATCGGTAGACCCTGCAGCCAAGACTCTGACGGTCACCGACCGCGGTATAGGCATGACGGCCGACGAGGTTGACAAGTACATCAACCAGATAGCTTTCTCGGGTGCCGAGGAGTTTATGGAGAAGTACAAGAACCAGGCTATCATAGGCCATTTCGGTCTGGGATTCTACTCGTCGTTCATGGTGGCCGACCGCGTCGACATCTACACCCGTTCGTGGCGCGAGGGCAGCAAGACCGTACACTGGTCGTGCACCGGTTCGCCCGAGTTCGAGATGGAGGAGACCGACGAGGAGCGCGACCGCGGCACATCCATCGTCCTCCATCTGGCCGAGGACACTGTAGAGTATGCCGACGAGAACAAGATATCGGAGCTGCTGCGCAAGTACTGCAGGTTCCTGCCTATACCCATTGCTTTCGGCAAAGTCAAGGAGTGGAAGGACGGCAAGTACGTCGACACAGACAAAGACAACATAATCAACAACACCGAGCCGCTGTGGAACCGCAAACCTACGGATATAACCGAGGAGCAGTACAAGGAGTTCTACCACGAGTTGTACCCGATGAACGACGACCCGCTGTTCTACATCCATCTGAACATCGACTATCCGTTCAACCTGACCGGTATTCTCTACTTCCCGAAGATTCACAATAACTTCGAGATTCAGAAAAACAAGATTCAGCTCTACTCCAACCAGGTATTCGTCACCGACCAGGTCGAAGGCATAGTCCCTGAGTATCTGACGCTGCTGCATGGCGTGATAGACTCGCCGGACATTCCGCTGAACGTCTCGCGCAGCTACCTGCAGAGCGATTCTAATGTCAAGAAGATTTCGAGCTACATCACCCGTAAGGTTGCCGACCGTCTGCAGGAGCTGTTCAACACCATGCGCCCCGAGTATGAGCAGAAGTGGGATGATTTGAAGATCTTCATACAGTACGGAATCCTCACCGACGAGAAGTTCGCCGAGAAAGCCGACGACTTCATGCTGTGGAAGAACACCGAAGGCAAGTATTTCACTGCCAAGGAATACACCGAGCTGATTAAGGAGAACCAGACGGACAAAAACGGCGACCTGATACTGCTCTACGTCGACGACCCAGTCGAGAAACACTCGTTCCTCGAGGCGGCACGCAGCAAAGGCTATGACGTGCTCGAGATGAACGGTCAGCTCGACAACCATTACATAAACCGTTACGAGTCCAAGAACCAGAAGAGCCGCTTCGTGCGTGTCGACAGCGACGTTATCGAGAAGCTCATTCAGAAGGAGGATGCCATAAAAATGACTCTCTCCGAAGCGCAGCAGGACATACTGCGTCCAGTATTCGAGAGCCAGATGCCCGAGGATGAAAAGATCTCCTATCACATAACTTTCGAGGCCATGCAGCCCGACGAGGCGCCGGTTGTAATCACGCAGAACGAGTTCATGCGCCGCATGAAGGAGATGGCGGCCGTCAGCGGCGGAGGCATGAGCCAGTTCTACGGACAGATGCCCGACAACTTCACCATAGCTGTCAACGGCAACAACCCCATAGTCATCGACATACTCGGCAAGGTCGAGGAGAGCTACGGTGACAAGCTGCGTACGATGACCAAGAAAATCGACGCCGCAACAGCCGAAGAGAAGCGTTTCGAGGAGGTTGTCCGCGACAAAAAGGAGGAAGAGCTCACTGCCGAGGAGAAGTCGATGCGCGAGGAACTCTCCAAAAAGGTCGTAACGCTGCGCGACGAACGCAACGAGCGTCTCAAGGAGATAGGACGCGAGAATGCTCTGGTGCGTCAGATTATAGACCTCGCACTGCTGTCGAACGGCATGCTCAAAGGCAAGAATCTGACAGACTTCATCCAGCGCTCGATTTCGCTAATCGAAAAATAGGGCAGAGACATCTTCGCCAGCAAGGGAAACCGGCAGACTCCGTAAAAGGGTCTGCCGGTTTTTCGTAAAAAAGATGCGCTTTTTCCATGCGCATCTTTTCCTTAAAGGAGGCTATTTCGCGTACAGCTTGAATTTCATCTTCCACTTGTCGCCCGGAGCGATAGTGCGGAAACCCGCAGCAAACGGGTCGGCCGCATTGGGGGCATTGGTAATCCACGACTGCGGCTCGGGGCAGCAGTAGGGTTGATTGCCTCCATTGTTCCATACGGTCCAGTAGAAAGTCTTGTCGTCGGTCTGGTAGAATGTTCTTACGCCCGTTCGCAGATTCTCGACCACGGCTCCGCAGTAGGGCTCGCCGTCGACCATTATCGGAAGATTTGTGAATCCGGCCTCTATGGCTTCACAGTCCGTAACCTGAAGACCGC
The DNA here is from genome assembly GCA_022511345.1 of Alistipes sp. GTDB lineage: Bacteria > Bacteroidota > Bacteroidia > Bacteroidales > Rikenellaceae > Alistipes. The sequence continues at coordinate 129,736 of JAFLRR010000003.1, read as the reverse complement.
CGTTGCGCAGCTTCGAGAACTTCTCATCCAGAGGCAGACGCCGGCCCGTAGGCAGGTTACGCTCCGAAAGTTCGCACTGCTCGCCAACAGACACACGCATCGTATAGTCCTTGCCCTCGCCACCGGCAAAAGGTATGAGCATCGGCGTGTGGAATCCGACGCCTATGGGCATCGGCGTGCGGCTGCGATTGCTGAAGACCACCTCCTGCTTGAGTCCCTTGTAGGAGAGTTTGTACTCTATCTTGCACTTGAACTCGTGCGGAAAATCGCGGTAGATGGCATCATTGGCCACGTTGGAGTAGTAACGCGTCTCGACAACCACCTCTTCGTCGGTCTCATAGGCTTTGGATACCACGAACGGCAGACCTTTGATGATGCCGTGGTGATAGTTATGCTCCTTCTCGATGGTTATTGGATACTGGTACTCACGGCCGTTGAATGTATAGCGACCATCCTCGATGCGGTTGGGCGGGAAGAGCAGCGGCAACCCGAATATCTGCGGACGGCTTTTGAATGTCTCTATCTCATCGGCCGACGGCGTCCGCAGAATCTCGACTCCGAGGCGCGTGTTGGCCAGACGGACCAGATTGGCACCCACCTCCGGGATAAGCAGCGCCGTATAGTCGCCCTTGGTGAATTCGACAGCCGAAAGGCCGTTCCAGTCGATGCGGCGTATCATGACTAAAGGAGTTTCTCTATCTTGTTAATCAACTCGCTTTTGCCCGCAGCACCCACCTGCTTGTCGACAACCTTGCCCTCCTTCACGAAGATGATGGTCGGGATGTTGCGGATGCCGAATTTCATGACAGCATCGTCGCACTGCTCGATATCGCACTTGCATACCTGCACCCGGCCCTCATACTCCTTGGCCAGTTCGTCGACGATAGGTGCCACCATGCGGCAGGGGCCGCACCATTCGGCCCAGAAGTCGATGACTACGGGAGTCTCCGAAGCCATTATCTGCTCCAGATTCTCATTTGTGATTGCTAAAGCCATAATTCAGTCTCGTTTAATTTATTGTATAACATATTTTATATCGCGCATATCCAGAAAGTCGGTCAGTTCCTGCGTCAAACCGACACTGATGCTCCGCGAGAACATATTCACACTCACCGAGTTTTCCGCATCATAGAGGTTGACATGCAGACGCGTCTTGCCCTTGCTGCGGCGCACCTTGTCCGAGAGTTCCTCCACAAGGTCAGCCGTAACATCGTCTACGGGCAGCTGAACCGTAATTCTCGACACGGACTCCTGCAGTTCCGACATCTGCGTCATCGACACTATCCTGAACTCAAGCTCCTCAGGCGCATCGGGCTTGCCATAGGGGCGGGGTTGCACTTTGCCGCGAATGAACAGGAAGTAGTCATTGAACAGATACTTGCGGAAATTCTCGTAATCCTTGCCGAAGAGTGAAAATTCGCGCGTGCCGCTGTAATCCTCGAGCGTGAAACGGCCCCACGGTCTGCCCGTCTTGGTCGTGAGGTTGCGCACATCGACCACAAGTCCCGCAACGGCCACCTCGCGGCCACGCAGCTCCTCCAGTCTGTCGAGGTCCGAAAGGCGTGTCTGACACATGTTGCGGATAAGCGCGCCGTACTCATCGAGCGGATGCGCCGAGAGATATATGCCTATCATCTCGCGCTCCTTGTTAAGCGTCGAGAGCTGAGTCCAGTCCTCGCAGGCCGGGATGGTTGGCTGCTGTATGTCGACCGTCTCGGACATGCCGCCGAAGAGGCTCTGCTGGGCATTTTCGCGCTCCTGCTGCACACGCTGGCCATAGCGTATAAGTTGCTCGATGAAAGTCAGCGCATTGCTGTCGCGAACATCCGTCCCGAAGAATTTCCCGCGGTGGAAATCGGTTATCGAATCGAAACCGCCGGCATAGGCTATATTCTCGAGACATTTGCGGTTTACGACCGTAAAGTTCACGCGGCGCATGAAGTCATATATGTCGGTATACCTGCCGTTGCGGTCTCTCTCGGCCACAATAGACTCGACAGCCGCCTCGCCGACGCCCTTGATTGCCGCAAGACCGAAACGCACGTCGCCGGCGCGGTTGGCCGAGAAAGTCTTTATCGACTCGTTGATATCCGGGCCGAGCACCTTGATGTTCATGCGCTTGCATTCGCTCATATAGAGCGTCAGCTGCTCGACATTGGCAAGGTTTCGGCTCAGCACCGCAGCCATGTACTCCGAAGGATAGTTCGCTTTGAGATATGCCGTCTGGTAGGCCACCCACGAATAGCATGTAGCATGCGATTTATTGAACGCATAGGATGCGAACTTCTCCCAGTCGCCCCATATCTTCTCCAGAACCTTCGGTTCATGGCCGTTCTTGCGGCCGCCATCGATAAACTTGGGCTTCAGTGCATTGAGTTTGTCGTGCAGCTTCTTTCCCATTGCCTTTCGCAGGGTGTCCGACTCGCCGCGCGTAAATCCGGCGAGCAGGCGCGACAGAAGCATGACTTGCTCCTGGTATACCGTGATTCCGTAGGTATCCTTCAGATACTTCTCCATCACGGGAATGTCGTAGGCTATCGGGCTGCGTCCGTGCTTGCGGGCAATGAATTCGGGGATATAATCCATCGGACCGGGACGGTATAGCGCATTCATGGCTATCAGATCCTCGAATGTCGAGGGCTGCAGTTCGCGCAAATATTTCTGCATACCTGCAGACTCGAACTGGAATGTTCCGATGGTCCTGCCATCGCCGAAGAGCTTGTATGTAGCTTTGTCGTTTATAATCGAAAAGTCGTCGATATCGATTTTTTCGCCCCTGGTAAGACGCACATTCTCCACTGCGTCCTTTATTATCGAGAGAGTCTTCAGACCGAGAAAGTCCATCTTTATCAGACCGGTGTCCTCGATAACCGAACCCTCATACTGCGTTACGAGAATCTTCTCGCCTGTCTCCTTGTCATCGGCAGTCGACACAGGCACCCAGTCCGTAATGTCGTCGCGGCAGATGATCGTGCCGCAGGCATGCACGCCCGTGTTGCGCACGTTCCCCTCGAGCATCTTGGCATAGCGAATCGTGTCCCTCACAATCGGATTGTCCGACTGCTCGGCGGCCTTCAGTTCCGGCACGTAGTCGATGGCGTTCTGAAGATTGGTCTTTTTGTCGGGTATGCGGTCGGGCACAAGACGGCACAGTCTGTCCGACTCGGCAAGCATGAGTTTCTGCACGCGAGCCACATCCTTTATGGCCAGCTTTGCGGCCATGGTGCCGTAGGTTATGATGTGTGCAACCTTCTCCTTGCCGTATTTGCGCGTCACCCAGTTGAGCACGCGGCCGCGGCCGTCATCGTCGAAGTCGACGTCGATATCCGGCAGCGAAATTCTGTCGGGGTTCAGGAATCGCTCGAACAGCAGGTCATAAGCGATAGGGTCGATTTGCGTGATGCCGAGACAGTAGGCCACAGCCGAACCGGCCGCCGAACCTCGGCCCGGACCTACCGACACGTCGAGCTGCTCGCGTGCTGCGCGTATGAAGTCCTGCACGATGAGGAAGTAGCCCGGAAAGCCCATCGTCTTCATGATGTGCAGCTCGAACTTCAACCGCTCTTCGACCTCCTCGGTGAGAATCTCGCCGTAACGCTTGTGCGCGCCATCCATCGTCAGCTTGGCCAGATAGTCGGCTTCGAGCTTAATGCGGTAGAGCTTGTCGTAGCCGCCAAGTCTGTCGATTTTCTTTCGGCCATCCTCCTCGCTCATCACCGTATTGCCATGCTCATCGCGCGTGAACTCCTCGAAGAGGTCCTGCTCGGTATATTTGGCTCTGTAACCCTCCTCGGTGCCGAACGACTGCGGAATCTCGAACGTAGGCATTATCGGCGCATGGTCGATGGAGTAGGTCTCGACGCTGTTGCATATGTCGACCGTAGCGGCCATGGCATCGGGGTCGCTCTGGCCGAATATGGCAGCCATCTCGGCCGTAGTCTTCAGCCACTCCTGCTTCGAGTAGAGCATTCGCTTCGGGTCGTCAAGATCCTTGCCGGTCGACAGACATATCAGACGGTCGTGCGCCTCGGCATTATCCTCGTCTACGAAATGAACGTCATTCGTGCAGACGGTGCGTATGCCGTGTCGGGCAGCCAACTCACGCAGCCGCTCATTGACTTTGAGCTGCATGGGGTAGGCCTCGTGATTGGCCCGCTCGACAGTCGCCTTGTGCAGCTGCAGCTCCAGATAGTAATCGTCGCCGAAGACCCGTTTGTGCCAGAGCACCGACTCCTCGATGCGGGCTTCGTCGTCGGCCGTAATCGCACGCGGCACCTCTCCGGCAAGACAGGCCGAGCAGCATATCAGCCCCTCGTGATACTTCTCTATCTCCGTGCGGTCGGTTCGCGCATGAGCGTAATAATAACCCTCCGTCCACGCTCTCGAGACTATTTTTATCAGGTTGTGATAGCCTTTCAGATTCTTGGCCAACAGAATAAGGTGATAACCGCGGTCAGCCTTTCCATCCTTGTCGCGCATAGTTCTGGGTGCGACATAGACTTCGCATCCGATAATCGGCTTAAAATTGGACTTGAACCGGTAATCCGCCAACTCTTTGTTCAGCTTTACAAGCTCCTCTTCGGGATTCTCCGACTCGGCCGAACCGTTGTTCAGGGCCTCGATGCGGGCCTCGCATTCGGCGGCTTTCTCCTTGTATTTGCCGCGCACCTTCTTCACATAGTTGTAGAACTCCTTGATACCGAACATATTGCCGTGGTCGGTCACGGCAATGCCCGGCATTCCGTCAGCCATCGCCTTGTCGACGAGCTTTGGAATCGAAGCCTGTCCGTCGAGCAGCGAATACTGCGTATGTACATGAAGGTGAACGAATCGCTGCATATCATCAATTTGTTTCAGGCCGCACCGGTTCATCCCGGCGCCCGTTATCCTTTTGCAAATATAAGAATAAATAAACTTGCCGGGAGGTCTTCACCCGGCAAGTTATCAACAAATTTTTCCGCCTCCGCGGCAGTCGCGCACAGAGGCCGTCTGCGGCCTATTCGTTCCAAATATTCCAGCCGGCCACGGCCTGCGTTCTGAAAAGCGTCTCGCCGTTGAGGATGCGGGCCCCAGCGCGGCGGCCGTAGTCGAGGAACTTGGTCACAGGAGGATTGTAGACCAAATCGAAAAGGCGATGCTCCGGGGTCAATGCCGAATAGGGCAGCACCGGCGCGGCATCGTCGTCGGGGTGCGTGCCTACGGGGGTGGCGTTCACGACAAGCTTGTGCGAAGCCAACACCTCGTCGGTTATCTGACCGTATGTTATGTCGCCGCGCGAAGCATCGCGCGACACGAGCAGATATTTTATTCCTCTTTCTGCCAGCGCATATCCTACTGCCTTGGCTGCACCGCCCGTACCCAGGAGCAGCGCCTCGGGAGTCTCGCCCTCAAGCAGCACGTCCAACGACCGGCGTATGCCTATGACATCCGTATTGTAGCCCGAGAGTCCGTCGGCCGTGCGGCGCACGCAATTCACGGCGCCTATGGCGCGCGCTTCGTCGGAAATCTTGCTCAGAAAGGGTATTATCTGCTGCTTGTAAGGAATGGTCACATTGAAACCCTTCAGATCGGGATGCTCTTCAAGTACTCTGTGCAGATCCTCTATTGCCGGAAATTCCAGCATGGTGAACTTGCAGTCGGTCAGCCCCTCGCTGACGAATTTCTCGGTAAAGTAACGCTGCGACATCGAGTGCGACAGCTTCTGTCCTATGAGTCCGTATTCACGCATAACTATAGCTTGAATTAAAATATGTAACCGATTAATATAAACGAACCTATCAGCAGCACTGTAAACACCACAGCCAGCAGGTTGAAATATTTGTCAATAAAACCCTTTATCGGCTCGCCGAAGCGCCATATGAGCGCCGAGATGAGCAGAAAGCGCATGCCTCGAGAAACGCACGAAGCTATGATGAACATCGGGAAATTGATTCTGAACAATCCGCCGGTGATAGTGAAAATCTTGTACGGCAGCGGCGTAAATCCGGCTGTGAAGACTATCCCGAAATTGTAACGGTCATACAGCGCCCCGACCTTTTCGAAGCTCTCGACCGAGAATATGTGGTCGAAGAAGAAGTTGGCCAGCTGCGTATACTCGCCGGCGGCATTGCGCCACAAAAAGAATCCGATGGCATAGCCGGCAACGGCTCCGCATATCGAGCCGGCCGTACATATGGCCGCATACCTGAACGAGCGCGCCGTAGCACCCAGGCACAGGGCTATGAGCAACACATCGGGCGGAATGGGGAAGAAGCTCGATTCGGCAAAAGCGAACAGGAAGAGCGCCGCACCGCCCCGGCGCGACGTACCCCACGATAGCATCCAATCGTACAGACGTCTGAACATTGTTTTTCGGCAATCGGCCTGCCGCACATCGGCAGGCATCCGAGACAAAGGTAATCAATTATTTGGCAACGGCACAGACGCCGACGAAAAAAATCGCCCCTATATCACCTCTCGCCGCCGCGCGCGGCATTCAGCTCGCGCACCCTTCTGATGGAGTTGTTCATGGCGCTTTCGAAGCGGTCGACATCCTCCTTGTAGACAAGGATGCGGTTTCGGACATATACGGCATCGCGGCCTTCGGCTGTTTTGTGGCTCTCGCTCACCGACAGAAAATAGTCGCCCTCGCGAGTCTTTCTGATATCGAAAAAGTAGGTTCTGAACCCCGCTCTGAAACGTGCGGACTCCACCTCGTCGGGCTGGACGGCCCTAAGGCTGTGTTCGGCCATAAAAAAAGGAATGTGTTTGGTTTGTCTGGACAAATGTAGAGATTAATCGCCAAACAGCCAAACGGCGGGCAGGCGTTTCGTTTTCGGTTTTTAATTCATATCTTTACGACATGAATAGTCCGGACAAACATATCCTTGCGATACTTCTTGCGGCCGTTTTTTCAGGATGCTGCCGCCATCAACCTGCCGCGGTCGTAGTCGAAACGGTGCGCGAACCGCATCGTGCGTCGCTCTTTTTCGCCGGCGATGCCATGTGCCACATGCCGCAGGTCATGGCAGCACGCAGAACCGACGGTTCGTATGACTTTTCACCGTCATTCGAGCATATCGCTCCGGCAGTATCGACGGCCGACGTGGCGGTGGTCAACCTCGAGACTGTCATATCGCCCGACGGGCTATTTTCAGGCTATCCCGCATTTTCGTCGCCGGCGGCTTTGGCCGCAGCTCTCAAAAATGCAGGCTTCGACATAGCCGTCACGGCCAATAACCACTGCTGCGACCGCGGAGCAAAAGGCATACGCTCCACTGCACGGTGCCTCGACTCGCTCGGCCTGGCACGCACCGGCACATTCACCGACAGCCTCGACAGCGTCGGCAGGCATCCGCTGCGATTCGTCAGAGACAGCATTTCGTTCGCCCTGTTCAGCTATACCTACGGCACCAACGGCATCCCGGTACCTGCCGGATGCATAGTCAACCGCATCGACACGGCCGCCATACGGCACGACCTTGCCACGGCTACGGATGCCGACTGCCGAATAATATTCATACACTGGGGCAGCGAGTACGCCCGCACCCCCGACACCTCGCAACGCGCTCTGGCTGCATTCATGCACAGCCACGGCGCCGACATAGTCATAGGTTCGCATCCGCATGTCGTACAGCCGGCCGACACTACAGACGGCATAACGGTCTTCTCGCTTGGCAACTTCGTCTCCAATCAACGCAAACGCTACTGCAACGGAGGCATAACAGCCCGAATCGACGTCACAAAAGACGATTCAGGCATACACTATACACTCGAGTGCACACCGGTATATGTAACCACTCCCGGCTACCGCATACTTCCGCCAGAAGTTGCCGACACCATCTCGCTGAACGCCGTCGAACGGTTTCGCTGCGACGAGTTTTTTGCAGACACCCGTGCACACATGCAGCCTTTGCGGCAGAGCGACTGAAGCCGCAAAAACCGTTTTGCGCAGTCGGGTATTTTGACTATCTTTGTGCGATTGTAAAAACACTCTATTTTTCGATTATGGCAGACGAAAAAATCATATTCTCGATGGTGGGTGTCAGCAAGACATTCACCAACAACAAAAAAGTACTCAACAACATCTATCTGTCGTTCTTCTACGGCGCCAAAATAGGCATCATAGGTCTGAACGGAGCCGGCAAATCGACACTCATGAAGATTATCGCCGGCATAGACAAGAACTACCAGGGCGAGGTGGTGTTCGCACCAGGCTACACCGTTGGTTACCTCGAGCAGGAACCTAAGCTCGACGACTCGAAAAGTGTTCGCGAAATAGTCGAGGAGGGCTGCGCCGCGACCATGGCTCTACTCAAGGAGTACGAAGACATAAACATGAAGCTCTGCGAGCCCATGTCAGACGACGAGATGGCGCGTCTCATAGAGCGTCAGGGTGAGCTGTACGAGAGCATCGACCGTGTCAACGGATGGGAAATAGACAGCGTCCTCGAGCGCGCCATGGATGCACTGCGCTGTCCCGATGCCGACCAAAGCGTGAAGGTTCTCTCGGGAGGCGAGCGCCGCCGCGTGGCTCTGTGCCGTCTGCTGTTGCAGCAGCCCGACGTGCTGCTGCTCGACGAGCCCACCAACCACCTCGACGCCGAGTCGATCGACTGGCTCGAGCAGCACCTGCAGCAGTACAAGGGCACCGTCATAGCCGTGACGCACGACCGTTACTTCCTCGACAACGTGGCTGGCTGGATTCTCGAGCTCGACCGCGGAGAGGGTATTCCGTGGAAGGGCAACTACTCGGGCTGGCTCGAGCAGAAGGCAAAACGCCTGGAGATTGAAGAGAAGCAGGAGTCGAAGCGCCGCAAAACCCTCGAGCGCGAGCTGGAGTGGGTGCGCATGTCTCCGTCGGGCCGCCACGCCAAGAGCAAGGCCCGCCTGTCGGCCTATGACAGGATGATGAACGAGGACACGAAGCAGAAAGAGGAGAAGCTCGAGATATTCATCCCCAACGGCCCGCGTCTGGGCGACGTGGTCATCGAAGCCAACAACGTGACCAAGGCATTCGGCGACCGCGTACTTTACGAGAATCTCAACTTCTCGCTGCCGCCTGCGGGCATAGTCGGCGTCATTGGTCCCAACGGAACCGGCAAGACAACGCTGTTCCGCATGATTATGGGTCTCGAACAACCGACATCGGGAACCTTCACCGTAGGTCAGACCGTCAAACTCGCTTATGTCGACCAGCAGCACAAGTCCATCGACCCCGAAAAGAGCGTCTATGAGGTAATATCGCAGAACAGCGACCTCATACAGCTCGGCAACCGCCAGGTTCCGGCCCGTGCCTATGTCGCACGGTTCAACTTCACCGGCGCCGATCAGGAGAAGAAGTGCGGAATGCTTTCCGGTGGCGAACGCAACCGTCTGCATTTGGCGCTCGCGCTCAAAGAGCAAGGTAATGTATTGCTTCTGGACGAGCCTACCAACGACGTAGATGTCAACACTCTGCGAGCATTGGAGGAGGGCCTTGAGAACTTCGCAGGATGTGCCGTAGTAATCTCGCACGACCGCTGGTTCCTGGATCGAATCGCAACGCACATCCTCTCGTTCGAAGGCGATTCGCAGGCGGTATTCTACGAAGGCTCATACAGCGAATTCGAAGCATGGAAGCGCGCACAGGGCGGAGACACCACGCCTCACCGCGTGAAGTATCGCAAACTTATGGAGTAAAACACAACGCAAAATTATGGCACAGAAACCATCCATACCGAAAGGCACGCGCGACTTCTCACCGGCGGAGATGATGCGCCGCGGATATATATTCGACACCATCAAGAGCGTATTCCGCCTCTATGGTTACGCTCCGCTCGAGACTCCGTCGATGGAGAATCTGTCGACGCTGCTGGGCAAGTACGGCGACGAGGGCGATAAACTGCTCTTCAAGATTCTAAACTCGGGCGACTATGCCGCAGGCCTCACTGACCAGGAGTTGCATTCGGCATCGAAAATTTGCGAAAAGGGCCTTCGCTACGACCTCACGGTTCCGTTCGCCCGCTATGTCGTGCAGCACCAGAACGAGATAGCCTTTCCGTTCAAACGCTACCAGATACAGCCTGTGTGGCGTGCCGACCGTCCGCAGAAGGGACGCTACCGCGAATTCTATCAGTGCGACGTCGATGTCATCGGCTCACGCTCGCTGCTCAACGAGGTCGAACTCGTCAGCATAGTCGAAAGGGTGTTCCGCGCGCTGCGCATCAACGTAACGCTCAAGATGAACAACCGCAAAATTCTCTACGGCATAGCCGAGACGACAGGACATGCCGACAAGATGATAGACATAACCGTTGCAATCGACAAACTCGAGAAAGTCGGCATAGACAATGTAAAGGCCGAACTCGAAGAGCGCGGCATTAGCCGCAGCGCCGTCGAGATGCTTCAACCCATACTCGAGCTTAGCGGAACCAACAGCGAGAAACTCGACAAGTTGGAGGCTATAATCGGAGGCTCACAGACCGGAATGCAGGGTATCGAAGAGATGCGTACCGTATTCTCATACATCGAGCAGGCAGGCATAGCTCTGAAAACCGAACTCGACCTTTCGCTGGCCCGCGGTCTGAACTATTACACGGGCGCGATATTCGAAGTCAAGGCCGACGACTTCGCCATAGGTTCCATCTGCGGCGGTGGACGTTATGACGACCTGACAGGCATATTCGGCATGCCGGGCGTATCGGGCGTGGGCATATCGTTCGGCGCCGACCGCATATATGACGTAATGGCCGGCCTGGAGCTCTTCCCCGAAGAGGCCGATTTCTCGACAAAAGTCCTCTTTGCCAACCTCGGAGCAGAGGAGGAGAGATGCTCGCTGACACTCCTTGCAACACTGAGAGACAGCGGAATCGCAGCAGAGATATACCCCGACGCAGGCAAAATGAAGAAGCAGATGGAGTATGCCAACCGCCGCGGCATACCCTATGTCGTGATAATAGGTTCGGACGAACTCGCTAAAAAGGCCGCCACGTTAAAGGATATGCGCAGCGGCGAGCAGAAAGTCGTTCCGTTTACAGAACTTGCCGGCGCGATAGATTAGCATGAAGCTGCAGTTGCGCATAGCTCTTCTCGCGCTGACGATGTTTGCCGGCACGGCCGTCGCTCAGAACCAGAAAACGGATAATTTGCTGCAGTGGCAGAAGCTGAACTTCGTCTTCAGGTATCTGACGGAAAACTATGTGGACGAAGTAGATGCCAAGCCGCTTGTAGAGAGTGCCGTTCGCGAGATGCTATCGGGCCTCGACCCTCACTCGGCATATATGGACAGCGAACAGACAGAGGATGCCATGACGGCAATCGAGGGCGAGTTCGGCGGCATAGGCATAGAGTTCAACATCCTGCGCGACACGGTCGTAGTGGTCAACACCATTGCCGGCGGTCCGGCCGAAGCCGTAGGAGTGCGTGCAGACGACAGGATAGTCCGCATAGACACTTTGTCCGCCGTCGGGCTTCGCTCTAACGAGGTTCCCAAATACCTGCGAGGCGAGAAGGGCTCGTCGGTCGAAATAGGGGTGCTGCGCCGCGGTGTCGACGCTCCGCTCAACTTCAGAATCACGCGCGACAATATTCCCATCAATACCGTTTCTGCGGCATACAAGGCAACCGACCGCACGGGATACATCAAAATTGACCGTTTCGGCCGCACCACCTACAAGGAGTTCGCCGAGGCTTTCAGCCGGCTCAAAAAGGATGGTATCGGCTCGTTGATTCTCGATCTTCGCGGCAACGGCGGCGGTTTGATGGAGAGTGCCATAGAGGTGGCCGGCTTTTTTCTGCCCAAAGAGACAACAGTAGTTTCGACAGAGGGCCGCGCCGTTGAGTCGCGCGACTACGCCGCACGCAACGGAGGGGTATTTACCAAAGGCAGCGTCGCTGTTCTCATCGACGAAAGCTCGGCCTCGGGCAGCGAAATAGTAGCCGGAGCCCTGCAGGATTGGGACAGAGCTGTTGTCATAGGCCGCACAAGCTTCGGCAAAGGTCTTGTGCAGAGACAGATACCTTTCCCCGACGGCTCTGCCATACGTGTCACCATAGCCCGCTATCACACACCCTCGGGACGCGTAATCCAACGGCCCTATGAAAACGGCCGCAGCGATGAATATTATGCTGCCCACAGGCGACGCTATTCAGCAGGCGACGATTCGCATGCCGACACCACATCGGCCCCAAAATACAAAACGCTGATTCTCGGCCGCACGGTCTATGGCGGCGGCGGAATAGAGCCCGACGAAATTGTCGAGTCGGATACCACCGAGGTCTCGAAATATCTCGTCGAAATGGTCATGCGCGGCGTAATACGCGAATATGTCATGCAGTTGCTTGACGGCCGGCGTGCAGAATACGAAGCCCGTTATCCTGATTTCGAGACATTCGATACTCTGTTCGAATTCGACTCGACCATGCGCGACGACCTGGCCGCGCTGGGAGAGGAGCACAACGTAACGAGAGATATTGAAGGATTCATTCAGTCGGAACGAATCATCAAGATGCAAATCAAGGCCTTGATTGCACAGAAACTATTCTCGACAACGGAGTTCTACCGCGTGGTAAATGCCGACGATGAAAGGTGGTTCGGACGCGCACTCGAGCTCGTCGAGGGACAGTGACCAAAATAGAGTCGTCGAAAAAAAATGCCGGGCAAACTACTTTGCACCGGCATTTTTTTCGCGCTTCGGAAACCATCCTTTACGGACTCGTTCGCGCTGTGCGAACAATTCGCCTATGGACCAGAAGGAAGAAGCTCCCCAAACAGCCAGAAGGGTAGAGACCAGCATGTTCCCGACACAGACCGACAACACCACAGACACTACGCCCGATATGGCGAACAACGGCCATATGCGCACTCCGAAATAGTATTCGCCCTTGATTACCAATGGGTGAAACAGTCCTATTATCAGAAATGTAGCCAATCCGGCAGCTACGCCCGTAAGATTGTATTGACTTAAAAACTCGAGCATCGTTCACAAATTTTTCGTAAAAGTATAAAAAAACGGACAACCCCGAAAGGGCTGTCCGTAAAATATCCTACCTCGCAGTATCAGAAGCTGTACTGAGCCATCACATTCACGCGGTTGGCATGATTGCGCTCGCCGGACATATCCTTGCGCGTACCGTAGAGATACTCGCCGGCAATTTTGAACTTGGGCGATATATGGTAGAACAGGTTGCCGAAAATATACTGGCCCTGACGATACTCGTCCGCGGCAACATATCCGTGATGCTTATCCACGCGAACCATCGAATAACCGCCCGAGATGGTCAGCTTGCTGGGAATGAGATTGATCTGGCCTGCGGCCTGCCAGCCCCACATGGGAGTGGTCTGCACACGCTGAGCATTTGTCGGATCGGGCGTAAAGTCGAGATTCGAGCCTACGAGATCCTGAATATAGGGAGTTATGCCCTTGCCGTAGACGCCGTTGAAGTAGAGGTCTATAGCACGAACTACGTGTATGCGGCCGCTGGCCTGTACGCCCCAGCCGAAGAGCGACCAGTTTTTATTGGCCATGGTGTTGCGGAAATACATGTTGCGCAGCACGCCCGATGCACGAAGATGACTCATGCGGTTGCGACCCCATGCCACCTGCAGATACATCGGGAAATCGGGCATACGCTGCGTGAGCGGCTGGAAGTTGGTATTATAGGTCGCGCTCACCGAGGGCATCTCGGCTGCTACGCCGAATTTGAGCACGTCGTCGGCGATGCATGCCTCATAGCGCACCATGGTTGCGAAACGCAGGTTATATGCATTCGGACCGCGGAAATCCACCGTCTCGGGCGCTGCATTCAAGTCGCAGAAGGTCGTAATGTCGCGGCCGACAGTAAGGCCGAGCATCGACACGTAGGCCGAACGTATGCGGGGCGTATAGCTGTTCTGCGCGCCGCCGCGGAAGTCTGCGTCGATGAACACCACGACGCGGCCGAGCTTTTGGGTATTGCCTACGGCCATCATGTAGAGACGCGAAGTGGTTGCGTCCATCGTCAGCTTCTGACGGTTATTGTAGTTCTGCGACATGGGTATGTCTGCCGGCACAAAATCGAGATTGTCGACCGTACCATCGAAATCATAGCCCAGACGCATGTTTATGTATCCTCCTAAGGCCAGGGAGAAGCGGTTGTTTCTCGACGCGAATATAAACGTCGGGGGCTGAGGCTGGTGGAAGCCGGTGCGCCACAACTCGGCATAGTCCTGCTTGGCCATTGCCGCCGACACGTTGTTTTCATTCATCATGCGCTGCATGGGACAGCAGTCGGGATTGTCCACCACATCGGTCTCCTGAACCGATACCATATATACCACGGGCGAATTTTCGCCTTTGCCGGTATAGTCTCCGCCATAGCGCTGCGCCGATGCGGTTGCGGCGAAAAACAACGCCGCACTCAAAAGTCCAAATGTTTTCATAGATTGATTTTAAGTGATTTATAATGGCTTGTCATATATATCGAAACTATCTGCATGTTTTCGAAACATTTTTCACCCGCCTCTTTCGCAACTTATATGCCAATCGAGCAAACTGCGGCGCCGTTTGCCGCAGTCGCTATTATCGCGATGAATTTCGTATCTTTGCAGTCGTTATAAGGCTTGGAGACAACACTAACAACACTTGGACGATGAACATCATGCTATCCGTAGCCGTCTCTGCCGACGGCTGCATCGACGACAATACGTCTGCACGACTCGTATTGTCCACTCCGCAAGACTGGCAAGAGGTACGCGAACTGCGTTCGCATTTCGATGCCATACTTGTCGGCGCTGCAACGGTGCGCAATGACAATCCGTCGCTGAGAATAAAGGAGGAGCATCTGCGCGAAGAGCGCATAGCCCGCGGCATGTCTGCGGACATAATGCGTGTCACAATCTCGGCTTCGGGCAACCTGCCCTCCGACTCCCGCTTCTTCACCGGCGACGGCACAGCCGTAGTCATAACATCCTGCGGGAGTTATTCGCATCCTTCGGCCCGGGTAATATACGTCGAGCGCATAACTGCCGCAGCAATCGTCGGCGCTCTGGAGCGTGCAGGCGTAGGCTCGCTGTTCGTCGAAGGCGGCGCCCGCACGCTGCACATGTTTTTAGAGGAGGGTATGGCCGACACATTGCGTTTGGCTGTCAATCCGTCAATAACTGTAGGCGACCCGGCGGCACCACATTTCACGCCGGCTCCATATATTAAAAACGCTGCTTGCAAGCGCCGCAATTTAGGCGGCATGGATGTCAGAACATATCGTCTGAGCAGTGCGGATTTCGAGACCGACATCCGCCATCTCCGTCGCGCCGTAGAGCTGAGCCGCTCAAGCGAGCCATGCTCAGGATGCTATCGCGTAGGAGCCGTCCTTGTCACGGCCGGCGGCGAGATATTCGAAGGCTATACGCATCAATCGTCACCCACAAGCCACGCCGAGCAGGAGGCTGTACGCAGCGCCGAAGCTGCCGGTGCCGACCTGCACGGAGCTACCATGTACTCGTCGATGGAGCCCTGCACCGAACGCAAAAGCGAGCCTGAGAGCTGTTCTCAGCTGCTCGTTAGGCATGGATTCGCAAGGGCTGTGTTCGCCGCATTCGAGCCCGACCATTTCGTCCGTTGCGACGGCGCGGCATTCCTGCGCCGCAATGGAGTGCGCGTAGACATCATCCCCGATTTGGCCGAGGAGGTAAGGCGCATCAATGCTCACATCTGCGGGCTGCAGAGATAAAGAAAGTTGCATTTTCAGACGTAAAATTGTCCTAATCACCCTATTTTAGGTTTAACATTCAACCTTTAGGGTAAAAACACATATATTTGCATTCGAATAAAAATTCGAATGACATGAAACATGTTCTGTTGGCAGCTGCACTTTCCGTGCTCTCCGTCCAGGCTATAGTAGCGCAAAAGGCTATTACTCTGGACGATGCGCTCGGCATGACGCTCAGCGACAATCCCGCCGTAGAGGCCTTGCGCTACGAGGAAGAGGCTGCTCACCGCGAACGCCAGGCAGCAATAGGCCTGCGCATGCCCAAAATAAACATTACGGGCGCATACACCTACATGGGCAAAGATATCGGATTCGACTTCAACAATCTGAAGACCGATGCCAACAATGCCGTGACCGGAATAATAACCTCAGGAATCCAGCAGGGAATCATATCGCCCGAAATGGTTCCGACCATACAGGGGCTGCTGGCGCCGATGATGGGAGCCGACTGGAGCTTCAGCATCCAGAACCGCAGTTTCGGATTCGTAGGCGGAGAAGTGACGGTTCCCATATGGCTCGGAGGAAAGATCAACACCGCTTCGCGTGCGGCACGTCTCAACGAAAGCAGCGTGCGCGAATCGGGCCGCCAGACAAGAAACGCACTCATTTCCGAACTTGTCGAGCGCTATTTCGGACTGGCCCTGGCCAAGCAGGCCGCCGAGGTGCGACGTCAGGTGGTCGACGGCATGCGCAAACACCTGGAAGATGCCCAGTCGCTCGAGCGCAATGGGATGCTGGCCCGCAGCGAGCTGCTTTACGTAGAGTACAAGATGGCCGAAGCAGAGCGCGAGCTGGCCGACGCCGAACTGCAGGTCAGAACCATATCAGATGCTCTAAACAACACGCTCGGCAAACGCGACGGCGAATATACGCCCGTCACGGAGATGTTCATACCCGAAAATATGGAGAGCGTCGACTATTTCCGGCAGATGGCCGCCGACCGCAGCCCGATTCTCAGCCAGGTATCGCTCAAGCGCGATTTGGCCGGCGAGAACGTGCGGCTGCAGCGCTCCGCATTCTTCCCGCAGGTCGTGGCCATGGGCGGCGCATCGCTTTACAATTATCAGGTTACCAACATACTGCCGCGATGGGCTGTCGGAGTTGGCGTAAGCTTCAAGATATTCGACGGTCTTAACCGCGAATACAAATATTCGGCAGCCAAGCAGACCTTGCATCGCGTGGAGGCTCTGCAGGAGAAGGCCGAGAACGACATAGCGGTACTGGTGGAGAAACTCTACAACCAGATGCTCAACCAGCGCAACAGACTGCGCTCGCTCGAGGCTTCGGCTGCATTCGCCGAGGAGTATCTCGCAGCCAAGAACAAAGCCTTTCTCGAAGGCATGTCGCCCTCGGCGGATTTAATCGACGCCGAGCTCAATCTGGCCAAGGTACGCACCGAGCGCCTGCAGGCTGCCTACGAATTCGACGTGGCATTGGCCCGTCTTCTCGAAGCGGCCGGCGCCAGCGACGAATTCGGCAGTTATGCACGACGTGCAGACGCCCGCAAAATATCATTCAACGAGTAAAGAAAATCAAACTATATGAAAAAGTCCATTATCGGCATGGCTGCCGCAGTCGTCGTATTCGCAGCGGCCGTAATAATCATCAGCCGCATGATTTCGGCATCGACACCGACTCTCATTCAGGGTACTGTAGAGTGCACCGTCTACAAGGCCTCATCGAAGGTTCCTGGACGTATCGAGGAGATGAAAGTGCACGAAGGCGAGAGGGTAGAGCGCGGTCAGTTGCTCTACGTGCTTTCGACTCCCGAACTCGATGCCAAGTTGCGCCAGGCCGAGGCTTTGCGCACTGCGGCATCGGCCCTCGACCGCAAAGCCATAACCGGAGCACGTACACAGCAGGTCGAGGCGGCTCTGAACATGTGGCAGAAGGCCCAGGCCGGCAAAAGCCTCGCGCAGAAGACCTACGACCGTGTTCGTGCGCTCTTCGACGACGGAGTCGTACCCGCACAGAAGCTCGACGAAGCATCGGCCAATCTCGAGGCCATGACCGCCACCGAGGCGGCCGCCAGGGCACAGTACGAGCTTGTTCGCGACGGGGCCAGCAAGGAGGACAAGGAGGCTGCCGCAGCCAAGGTTAAGCAGGCCGAGGGCGCGGTAAGCGAAGTCGAGTCATACATCGACGACGCCATGGTCTACTCCCCGGTCACAGGCGAGGTGTCTACCATAATAGCCGAGCAGGGCGAACTTGTAGGCACGGGTTATCCAGTCGTAGCGATACTCGACACAAGCGACATGTATATAGTCTTCAATGTCAAGGAGACCATGATGCCACGCATACATATCGGCACACGCATGACTGGTTACGTTCCGGCTCTGGACCGCGACATCGAGCTGTCGGTAGAGTATATCTCCGTTCAGGCCGATTTCGCGACATGGTCCGCAACGCGCACGCAGGGCGGATTCGACATCCGCACCTTTGCAGTCAAGGCCCGTCCGTCGCAGGCGGATGAAGAGATGCGCCCCGGCATGAGCGTAATCGTAGACTGGAACGAAATCGCCGAATAGAGCTATTCTATGCGTCTCTTTTTGAGAAATACGGCAGCAGTCCTTCGCCGCGAGTTCTCCCGAATCTTTTCGCAGCGAATCTACGCAGTGCTGCTGTTCGTGCTGCCGCCGGTTGCGTTCGCATTCTTCGCCGTACTGTTCCAGGATGGTGTTGCACGCAACATACCCATAGCAGTGCTGGATTATGACCGCACCACGCTGTCGCGCAAAGTTATCGACATGATAAACGACACACCCACGGCGATGGTTTCGTTCGAGGTGCAGGATGCCGCCGAAGGCGAGCTGCTCATGCGCCAGGGCAAGGTATCGGCGGTCATAGCTATACCCGACAATTTCGAGAAAAACATCCTGAGTAACAGACAGACATCGGTCGACGCATTCATATCGGGCAGTAACATAAGCGTCAACGGACTGCTTGCCAAAGATATCCAGACCGCGGTCACCACATTCACCGCCGGCATACAGATACAGCTTCTCACAAAGCAGGGATTGACCGAACTGCAGGCCATGGCACAGCTCATGCCCGTAAGATTCGAGAAGCACGTGCTCTTCAATCCGTACACCAACTACGGATACTACCTTTCGCCAAGTTTCATGCCCATGATGCTGCTGATATTCACGCTCATGGCCACAGTTTTTGCCATAGGCTCCGAACTGCGCTACTCGACGGCTTCGGAGTGGCTCAAGACAGCTCACGGCTCGTTGTCGGCAACTATTGCCGGCAAATTGTTACCGATAACAGCCGTGATGTTTGTCTGGTCGCTGGTGATGCTGGCTGTCATATTCAAACTCATAGGCACGCCTATGAACGGCAGCGCCTCTCTGCTGATACTCTGCACTCTGCTGTTCATTACAGCCTATCAGGCCATTGGCGTGTTCTTCATCGTCGTACTTGCCAACATGCGCCTCGCGCTGTCGCTCGGCGGCGGATATGCCGTGCTGGCCTTCACATTCTCGGGCCTGACGTTCCCGATTATGGCCATGTCGCCATTCATGCAGGCTTTGAGCCGGTTGTTTCCGTTCACATATTACACGGATATAATCATCGACATAGCACTGCGCGGAGCACCGGCTCACTATGCACTTGCCGATGCCAGCTCTCTGGCTCTGTTCGCACTGCTCATTCCGCTGTCACTGCCGCGACTGCGCAAGATATGTTCCGACAGCAAATTCTGGGGTAAACTCTAAAGCTATGAGACGACATTCGCAAGGCATACGCAGCTTCTTCAGTCTGATAAGAGACGAATACCGCGCAATATTCTCCGATGCGGGCGCCGTGCTGATACTGGTTCTCGCCCTTCTGATTTACACGACGCTCTATTCCGCAGCATATGCGCCGCAGGTTCTGCGCAACGTTCCCATAGGCGTCATCGACAAGTGCAACACAGCTGCCAGCCGTGCACTCATCAGAACATTCGACGCCGGGCCCAACACATACACCGCATATGAACCTTCAGACATGGACCAGGCGCAGGAGCTCTTTTTCGCCCGCAAAATATACGGCATCGTCTACATTCCCGAGAACTACGAACGCCAGCTGGCCTCCGGCTCGCAGGCCGTAGTGTCGATATATGCCGACGCCAGCTATTTCCTCGTCTACCGCCAGGTATTCCAGGAGCTTGTAACCGGCATAGGACGCACCGGCGCCGCAGTAGAGTATGGACGCCTTCTCGCCAAGGGCGCATCGGCACCTTCGGCACAGGCCATAACGCAGCCTGTCATATACAGGTCGCACAACCTCTATAACCCATATCTCGGCTACGGTTCATTCGTCATGCCGGCCATCATCATGGTTATAATCCAGCAAACGCTGCTCATAGGCATAGGACTCGTCGGCGGAACGCGTCGCGAAACGGGATATTTCGCACGTCTTGCACGCGACCCGCATCATCCCTCGCCATTCGTGCTTCTGTGGGCAAAGACGGTTGCCTACGCATCGATTTACGCCCTGACATCGCTCTATGTACTCAGCCTGCACTACAAGCTGTTCCATTACCCGATGAACGGCACGACTGCCGCTGTCATTATCTTCACATCAATATACGTCCTGGCATGCATATTCGCAGCAATAGCAGTCTCGACGCTCTTCCGTCGTCGCGAAAATGCGCTTATGCTGCTTCTGTGGACATCGATTCCAATCCTCATGCTCAGCGGCGCATCATTCCCCGAGCAGGGAATACCCGGCTGGCTCTACAACGTAGGCCGCATATTCCCCAGCAGCAGCGGAGTGCGCGGATTCATACGCATACAGACCATGGGTGCCTCTCTGCGCGACGTGTGGCCCGAGATTCGTATGCTGCTGTGGCTGCTCATTGCCTACGGAGCTTTGGCCTGCATCGGAATTCGTTGCGCAATGCGCCGCGACGGGCGCGAATAAATAAAAAAGCTGTCGATTTTCGACAGCTTTTTCTCATTTGCAACACTCCTATCGCATCGGGGGACCCATCGGACCGCCACCGGGGCCGCCGAAGCCTCCGCTACGTCGGCCGCCGTTGCCCTCCTGGATTCCGTAGTCTCCGATATTCTTGGAGCCCTTCTTGCCGAAGTGTCGGAGGTTGTAGACGAACTGCACGGTGTAGTAACGGCCTACCACGCTGTTGGTCGAGTTCTGAGTATATCCCGAGCCCACGGTTCGGGCGAATGCCTTGTTCTGGTTCAGCAGGTCGTTGACGCCGATCTGAATCTCACCGCGGCGATTCTTGAAGATCTTGCGACCGAGATAGAGGTTGCAGAGCATATATTCGTCGTTGTAGTCGTTCGTGAATCCGACATTCTGCGTATAAGCGAAGCTGCCGGTGAACGTAAAGCCTCTTAGGAAGGTTGCTTTGAGGGATGCCGCTGCCGTATGATAGAAGTAGCGGTTGTGCGAAGCACGCGTCGCCAGCGAGTTGTCGGCCAGGGAGTAGCTTCCGTTCCACGAGACGGTAAAGTCGATATTCTCCGAGATGTTGCTGCCCAACACGGCTCCGGCATTATAGCTGAACGAGGTCGCATTGTTACGCTCGCCGCCGACAATCTTTCCGGTCGTCGAGTCGAACGTACCGCCGAACATGGTCGGCACGATGGAGTAGCTGACGCCGGTCATGAGGTTCAGGTTACACTTCATGAAGCCGAGCGGCAGACCATAGCTCAGGTGCGTACGCAGCGACTTGAATCCATTCATATTCACACGCTGGCTGTACTGGAGAGGGTGATACATCTGACCGTCGATCTCCATCTCGGGATTGAGCAGGGTATGGGTGGTGATGTAATTCGACGTGCTCTGGAACGAGAACATCCACATGAAAGTGCGACCCTTGTTCACATTCGAGTTGGTGTAGTGGAAATTGATGCTGTGCGAATACGACGGATTGAGCTCGGGGTTTCCGCGCGAGATGTACTGCGCATCCGAGACATCGTAGATGCTCTGCAGGTTGTCGATTTCGGGATTGTTTGTCGACGAGCGCACGAACAGACGAATCGTATTCTGACGGTTGATGTTTATATTGCCCATCATGAAGTAGGTGAAATCGTCGTATGTGCGGCCTATATGCTCCGTTGTATTGTTATTCAAGATGTCGCCATCGAGCGATGCACGCTGATAGTAGACATTTGCTACAAACGTATTGCGTTCCTTCGAATAGCGGAAGCCAGGACCCATGCGGTGAGTGATGTAGCTGCTGTTGCTGTTGCTCGACAGCAGAGGATTATACTCGTACTCATAGTCGTCGTAGCTCGTATTGGTCCGCTTGTCCTGCGACTGGTGCTGATAGTCGGCACGGTACTGCATGCTCACCTGCGAATATTTCGACAGAGGCTCGGTATAGGTGAAGTTGCCGCTCACCGAGGTGCTCCTGGTCGGACGCACCGCCCGCTGGTAAAGCAGCAGCAGAGGACGCAGGCCAACCGTATCGGCCGGATTGGTGTAGTCGTAATCGGCCGCCTCGGCACGGTTCGACCAGCTGTAGGTGCTGTTCTTGCGGTTGCTGTAGTTGACGTTGCCGTCGACGGTTATCGTACGGCCGTCCTTTCCGAGCTTCGCACGGTACTGCAGGAACTCGCGGAGATTGATTCCGTAACGGTCGCCGGTAGAGTAGTTGTCGATGATGCTGTATCCGCTCTGGCCCCACTGACGTCCGAATGTAGAGCTCATCGGGTCATTGGACTGGAAGCTGAATCCGGTGCGCGACATAAGCGACTGGTTGGGCGAAATCTTCCACTCTAAACGGGCGTTGAAGCGGTGGTTGTTGTTCAAAGTGGTAGAATTTCCGCGCGTCGACAGAGTATCTATGTCGTAGGGAGCTTCATACCAACGCTCCGTTGTCGAGTGGTTCTGGGTCGAAGTGCGGTTGTAGAAGTAGCTGCCCTGGAAGGTGACATTCTTCTCCTTGCCCCAAAGATCGGAATAGTTCAGACCTATCGAGCTGACGTTGGCTACACCGCTCTGCGGGCGCACCATGTAGGCACCCACGCCGCGGCCGCCGCCTCCGCCGCCACCGGATACTCCGAGGATATCCTCGAACGAGAAATTCTGCTGGTTGACATTGTTGAACAGGCCGATTATCGACACACGGCTGTCGCCGGCGAAGAGGTTGACATTACCGCCTGCGAGATATTTGTGATGGTCGCCGGTCTTGGTATCGGCATCGTAGCCGTAGCCGGCGTACACCTTACCGAACTGACCCTGGCGCATATTCTCGTGCGTCACGATATTGAGAGCCTTGTAGCCCTCGCCGTCGTCCATACCCGAGAACTCGGCCTGATCGCTGAGCTTGTTGTAAACTTCGATGCTCTTTACAGCCTCGGCCGGCAGCGACTTGATTGCCGTGGTGACATCCTCGCCGAAGAACTCCTTGCCATCGACAAAGACTTTCTTCACGGTCTCGCCCTGCGCCTCGACCTCGCCGTTGTTGACCGTTATACCGGGCATCTTCTTCAGAAGGCCTTCAACATCGGCATCGTTGGAGACTTTGAACGCAGAAGCGTTGTAGCTCACCGTGTCGCCCTTCTGCGAAGTACGCATCGACTGAACCTCGATTTTCACAGCGTCGATACGGGTGCTTCCCTCGCTCATCTTCAGCACGCCTAACGCCACCTTGGGCGATGCGATGCGAATCTTCTGCTCGAGGTCATCATAGCCGATGAACGTAATCTTGAGCGTGTAGTTTCCATAGGGCAGTCCGCCCACGTCGATTTTACCCTGGGCATCCGTACTCGTGTACTTCTTGTCCGACGAATTCTTCTCGGGAGTGAACTCCAGCACGGCACCCGGCACACCGACGCCCGTCTCGGCATCGACGACGGTAGCCGACAGAGACGCGGTCTTCTGTGCGGCAGCCTCGAGAATGAATCCGGCAACGAGCATTGCGGTAAGCAGCAGTTTTCTCATACCTTTTATTAAAGTTTGTTTGATTTTTACAATTTTGACGCGAAGATACCACTTTTATCGGTTCAACCGCCAGACAGAGGGGTGAAACGACCAAAAAGGGGTGTCAGACGACTCCGACACCCCTTGAAATGTTGTTATTCCTTATCCTTGGCCACCTTTTTGCCGTTGTGACGGCCATGCTCTGCAGGTCCGTGACCCCTGCCGTCCTTATCGTGACCGTCGAAACCGGGCTTGCCCTTGGGGCCTCTGCCGTGCTCCGGACCGGGGCCGCCCTGGCCCTGTGCGCGGCCGTGCTGCGGACGCTTCTGCTCCATCTTCGACCACTTCTCGTACTGCTCCGAGGTCAGTATGGCCTTCATATCCTCTTTGGCCTTCTGACGGTATGCTGCCATTTCAGCATCGGCCTTCTTGCGAGCCTCGGCTGCTGCCTCACGACGAGTCTCGTTCTTCTTCTGCGCTTCGGCAGTACGCTTGAGAGTCGCCTCGTAAATCTTGTCCGACTGCTCTTTCGTCAGGTTGAGTTCCTTGGTCAAGCGCTCCGTGTGATGCTTCGCTATCTGTTCGGGAGTAGGACGCTCGGGCTTTCCGCCTTTGTGATTCTGATTCTGGGGCTGTGCAGCTGCACTTGCGATTGTCATGACTGCCGCGGTCAATACGGCCAAAACACTCTTTTTCATAGCTCTTAATTTTTTAAGGTTTACAGGTTACCGACGACACCGCGCCGGCGGTTTTCCTGATGCAAAGTTATGAACGCCGTGGCAATTTTCGTTCCGCACATACTGCCTAACGCCCGAAACGAGGGGTCAACCGACCGTTAGGCGGGGTGAACCGATGTCAGCCAGTTCTTGAATTCCGGAGCCCGAGCCTTGGATATGATGATTTTTTCAGGCGTATCGACCGTAAGATTCAATGCCAGACGGCTCCCGAACCACACCGAGATGTCGCCCACGGCACGGCGTGAGACTATGAACTGACGATTGGCACGGAAAAAATCGGTCTGCGGCAGCAGTGCCTGAAACATCTCGAGAGTCTTGTCCATAGGGTAGCACTCGCCCGAGAACGTATAGGCCGACACTCGCTCCTCGAACGTGTGCAGAAAGGCTATATCATCGCGCTTGAGAGGTATGATTCTGTCGCGAACATGCACCAGAAACGCCTGCCGCTCCTCCTTCTGCCTGGCGGCGAACGTCTCCACGCGCGAATGGTATTCGGTTCGGTCCATATTCGACAGACGGCGGAATTTGTCAACCGCACGCTGCAGGTCCGAGCCTTTTATGGGTTTGAGCAGATAGTCTATGCTGTTCACGCGAAAGGCCTCGAGGGCATACTGGTCGTAGGCCGTAGTAAATATTATAGGTGCCTGGATGTCGACGCTGTCGAATATGCGGAACGACTCGCCATCTGCCAGATGTATATCCATGAACACGAGGTCGGCATCGACTTCGCCGCGGAAATAATCCACGCTCTCGGCCACGCTTTCCAACACGGCCGTCACCTCGCCGTCGGGCAGCACATCGCGCAGCATAGCCTGCAGATTGGCGGCTGCAGCGGTCTCGTCCTCTACAATAACTATTTTCATTTGGTCTCAGGTTTGACAAGCGGCACTTTCACGGTAAATTCTGTTTCGGTCTCATACACCTCGATTCCATGGCCAGTAATCAGACGGCAACGGTCGTCGAGATTTTTCAGACCTATGCCCGTACCGGGTTCCGGTTCGAGTTTGGGAATGCGAGGATTCGAGACGACTATGTATTCGTCTTCGGTATGTATCGAGACACGGAAAGGCTTCGATTTGGTTATCGTATTGTGTTTTACGGCATTGCCTATCAGAGGCTGAAGCGTCAGTGCAGGCAGGCGATACTCCTTCAGATGCTCGTCGGCCTCGATGTCGAAGAAGAGTTTGTCCGCATAGCGTATGCGGAACAGATAGCTGTAGGCGTCGGCGAACTGAAGTTCCTCGCCGAGTGTGGAGAGCGTATTCTGCCCGTTCTGAATGATGTAGCGGAACGTGTACGACAACTGGTCGATATAGGTCAGAGCCTTATCGCAGTCGTTGTCACGCACGAGCATCGACAGCGAGTTGAGCGAGTTGAAGAAGAAGTGCGGATTGATCTGGCTGACAAGCATGTTGTAGCGCGTCGACAGATTCTCGTTCTTGAGGTGCTCATTCTCCAGAACTATCTCCTGCTGATGCCGCATAAGCTGGTATATGCGGGCATAGAGCAGCGATACGACCAGCGCGAACGAACACTTCAGAATCATGTTGTAGTCGAGCAGATGTTCCGACAGCGACACTATCGTTATAGCGCTTTTGCGCCATTCGGTAACAGGAGCCGCGAAATAGAGCGGCACGGCCACAGCCACACAAAGCAGCAAACGCCGCCAATATCCGGCAGGCTTTCCGTTTCGGCCCGGGCGGGTCATGAGCGAAGTCATAACGAATGCGAAGACCAAAAAGTAGAGTATCTGCAGCGCGAAGACCGAACTCTCCTTCGGCCGTGCATATACCGTGGCATAATCGAACGGTTCGCCGTTGCGCTCGAGCAGCTCCTCAAAACGCATGTGAGCGCCAACTCTGCCGGGCATCGACACGCGCACCTTGAGCACATCGCCGTCGGCGAGTCCGAGCCGGCCGGCCCTCGACGAGGTCACATAGACGCTGTCTGTCGGATTGTTGCCGACAAGATAGCCGTGACCGTCGACCGACAGCGACAAAACGCCCTCGGCAACCACGTCATCCGAGGCATATTCCGTGCGTCGGGAAAAACTGTCGGGCTGCTGTTCGACAAGAAACAGCAGCGCATATGAAAAGTTTACCACCATGCTGATTGCAAAAGCTATCAGCAGATTCAGAACCACGGTGGAGTAAGAGCGACCCGAAAACATATCTCTTCAGTGTGTTGTTATGCCTATTTATCCGTATCGTCGCCGTACCACGACGCATAAGTCATATAGTCGCGCGCCGTGCGCAGAATTATCTCCTCGCGCTGCTCGGGCGTAACCTCGCGAATCTTCTTGGCCGGCACGCCTGCATAGAGCGAGTTTGGCTCAAGATGCGCATTCGACAGCACCAGCGCATTGGCAGCAATGATGCATCCCGACGGCACAACAGCATTGTCCAGCACTGTCGAACCCATGCCTATCAGACAGTTGTCGCCTATCACGGCCCCGTGAATCGTTGCATTGTGGCCGACCGATACATCGTTACCGATATGCGTCTGCGACGGATGCTTCGAGCCGTCGTAGGTGGTGTGTATAACCACGCCGTCCTGAATATTGGTTCTGTCGCCTATGGTTATCGTATTCACATCGCCGCGCAGCACGGCTCCGTACCATATCGAGCAATCGCGACCTATCGTCACGTCGCCGAGCAGCACTGCCGTCTCGGCCAAAAAAGTGCCTTCGCCGACCGACGGCTCGTGACCTCTCACCTCTTTTATAAGCGCCATAATCGTTACTCCTCCTTTTTTGCCGCCTGCCACAGCTCCTCCATCTCGTCGAGCGTCATGTCGTGAAGCATGCGTCCGCCGGCTGCAGCGCGCTCCTCCATAGAGTTGAAGCGGCGTATGAATTTCTTGTTGGTTTTCTCGAGTGCCGACTCGGGATCGACGCCGTAAAGCCGGCATGCATTGATGAGTGCGAAGAACAGATCGCCGAACTCGGCCTCCGTAGCCTCATGACTGCCCGAACGCATCTCTGCTTCGACCTCCGCAATCTCCTCGCGCACCTTGTCCCACACATCCTCGCGTTTCTGCCAGTCGAAACCCGACGCTGCAGCCTTCTCGCCTATGCGGTAGGCCTTGACCATAGCCGGCAGCGAACGCGGAACACCTCCCAGCGTACCGCTCTTGCGGTTCTTCTTGCGCAGTTTGAGCGCCTCCCAGTTGGCTTTGACCTCGGCCGGGGTATCGGCATGAATCTCTCCGTAGACATGCGGATGGCGATATATGAGTTTGTCGCATACGCCGTCGGCCACGGCTGCATAATCGAATGCTCCGGCTTCGTCGCCCAACTTCGAATAAAACACCACATGGAGCAGAAGGTCGCCAAGTTCCTCCTTGATTCCGTCCATATTGCCGTCGGTTATGGCGTCGACAAGTTCGTAAGTCTCTTCGATTGTACAGTTGCGCAGCGACTCGAAAGTCTGCTCGCGGTCCCACGGGCATTTTTCGCGCAACGTATCCATCACTTCGAGCAGCCGCGCCGTAGCGGCCAGTCGTTTGTCTTCCATAGAATAGTTGTTGTTTTCGTTGCTGCAAAGTTACGATATTCGGCGTAAAAAAGCTAACTTTGTAGACGACAAATATTTTTCAGACAGTGACAAAGACCCTGTTAACTATTCTGTTTGCAGCCTGCACATTCGCAACCCATGCGTTCTCGCCGGTTCCGCTGCCCGCATCGGCCACAGCCGAAAACGGCTGCTTCACACTCGACAGGCACTGTGCCATAACTGCCGAAACGGTTCAGCTACAGATGCTCGCCGAATACCTCGCAGAGTATATCCCGACAGGCCTATCAGGCTCCGAAGGCAAATATATCAACCTTCGCACCGACGACTCGTTACCTGAGGAGGGATACGCTCTCCTCGTTGCACCGCAAGGCATCACCATAACCGGCGGAGGTTACGGCGGAGTATTCAACGGCATACAGACTCTGCTGCAAATGCTGCCGGCGGAGGTATATTCCAAGAGACTCACGCTGCCGGTCGACATAGCCTGCACGAGGGTCGACGACGCGCCGCGTTTTTCGTATCGCGGCTTCTCGCTCGACGTCGCGCGCACATGGATGGATGCTGCTCGTGTCAAACGTTATATAGATCTGCTGTCATACCATAAAATCAACAAGTTGCACTTCCACATATCCGACGACGAAGGTTGGCGCATCGAGATAAAGTCACACCCCGAATTTGCTCAAACGGGAGGCTTTCGCGGAGGCGATTCGCCAGTGGCGGCGGTCTACGGATGCTACGACCGAAAATACGGCGGCTACTATACGCAGGATGAAATCCGCTCGATAGTCCGTTACGCCGCAGCCCGCAACATCGAGATAATTCCCGAAATAGACCTTCCGGGACACAGCCTCACCGCCGCCCGCCTGCACCCCGAAATTCTCTGCAACTATACGCCCGACACCTCCGCCTCGGCCGGTTACGACACGCGCCACACATGGTGCGTGGCACGCGAGGAGAACTACGAGCTGCTCAGCAACATCTTAGGCGAGATATGCGAGCTGTTTCCGTCGCACCATATACATATAGGAGGCGACGAGGTCGACATGTCGCAATGGGAGAGATGCCCCGACTGCCGCAGACTGATGCAATCGCGCGGAATGCACAAGTGCGAGGAGCTCGAAGCATGCTTCATAAACCGCATAATCGAGATTCTGGACTCGCACGGCAAATCCGCCGCCGTGTGGAACGAAGCCGCCGCCACAGGAGAGCTGGCTCGCGATGCGCGGGTTCACGGTTGGAGCAGCGCTGAGGATTGCCGCCGCGCGGCAGCGCTCGGCTACTCGACCGTAGTCATGCCCGGACAATACTTCTATTTCGACATGAGACAGTCGCCGTCGGAGGAGGGGCACAACTGGGCCGGCATATTCGATGTCCGCAAAACATACAGCTTCGACCTGCACGAGCAAGGCTTCACGGACGAGCAAATAGAACGCATAGCCGGCTTCGAGGGAGCTTTCTTCAGCGAAACATACCTAATGAACGACCCCGAGAGCCCCGATTACACCGACAGCAAACTATTTCCGCGCGTCTGCGCTCTATCGGAGCTGGCATGGTGCGGCAAAACGGGGGAGTGGAGCCACTTCTACTCGCGGCTCATCGACAAACACTACGACCGCATGTCGGCCATGGGCATAGCATTCAGGCTCTTCACTCCAGAAGTCACCTATGCCGACGGTGCATTCACGGCCAAAGTCGACGACGGGTCGCATGTTTACTACCGCAAGGACGGCGACAAGAAGGAACATCTGCTCGACGGCGAGCTCCGCACCGCTTCGCCCCAACTCTACTCGTTCGTCAGCCGCCGCGGCCGCGGAGTCAGCAACGAAACGGGCGACAAATCGCGCTATCGCCGCCTGTATCCGGCTTTCAAACTGACAAGCACGATGCCCGAGAGTTCGAGAGCCCCCTTATCGCGAGTCGAGAAATATGCCGGCATCGCACGTTCTCTGCGCACATGCCACGACGGAGACAGTCTGCTCTACACCTTCGAGCAGCCGTTCTCATGCCGCAGTCTGCTTATCCGCACAGGCTACGAACATGTATGCAAAAACATCATGACAGCCGGTTATGTCGAGACGAGCAGCGACGGCATAAACTTCACATGTGCTGCCACGCTGCAAAACGGATTTGCCGAGATAATGCCCAAAGGCCGCATCAAAGCTGTGAGGGTTGTGTGCACACAAACCGGCAACGCCTCGACATTCGTTGTCATACAGCCTCCTGTAATACGATAAAAAAGAGGTGCGGCAGTTTTACCGCACCTCTTTTTACAATCCAATCCGCATTAGCGCACCTGCGCCCCGAGCGTCTGTTCGAAACGTGCTGCGAGGTTCGACATGGTGCGTTCGATTTGCTTGTCGGTAAGCGTCTGCGTCTTATCCTCGAGCGTGAAACCGAGAGCATAGGATTTCTTGCCCTCAGGAAGCTTGTCGCCCTGGTAGACATCGAAGAGCGTGACCTCGCGCAACAATTTGCGTTCGGCGGCATAGGCGCATTCGCGCAGCTGAGCGAATGTCACATCGCGGTCGACCAGCAATGCCAAATCGCGGCGAACCTCGGGATACTTTGACAGCTCCTTGACCGAGATAGTGTGCTTGCGCGTCGACTTCAACAGGCGGTCGAAATCTATCTCGGCGAAATATACCTCCTGCTTGACATCGGTCTTGCGGCGTGCTGCAGTCGACACGACTCCCATACGAACCAGTTCGCGGCCGTTGAGCAGCAGTGTCAGACCGTCGCCGAACATGTCGTTCTGCAGCGGTTCGGCTTTCAATGTATAAATATCGATGCCGAAACGGCGCAGAAGCTTCTCGACAGCCCCGCGCAGCGTGAAGAACGATGCCGACTCGGCCTTGGCATTCCACGAAGGTCTTGTAGCTACACCCGTCACTGCTATGGCCAGACGATTGCTCTCGGAGTAGGCAGCCAGAGGATTCTCCTCAACGGCCGCTGCCGCATCGTAGTGGTAGCAATTTCCAAACTCGTATATTTTCAAATCGCCGTTGCGGCGGTTGGCATTGAGCGACACGGCCTCGAGCGCATTGTATAGAAGCGTGCGGCGCATTACGTTCAAATCGCCGCTCAGCGGGTTCATTATCTTAACGCATCCCGAAGCCGGCAGGCTCTCCGAGTCTTCGTAATAGGAGGATTTGGTCAGCGAGTTGGACATTATCTCCGTATAGCCGTTAGCCGTCAGAAAATCTGAAGCGATGTTCGTCAGACGGGTGCGGTCGGGTTTCGAGGCATAAGAAAGGGTAGAGTTGACATGCTCCGGAATCTCGATGTTGTTGTAACCGTAGATTCTGAGTATATCCTCGGCAAGGTCCGCTTCGCGCTGCACATCGACACGGTAGGGCGGCACGGCCACACGCCACACCAAACCGTTCTCCTCCAGAATCTTGACCTCGAGAGCTGCGAGAATCGCCCGCACGGTCTGCTCTGGAATATTCTTGCCGAGCAGCCTGTTTATCCGCTCTATGTCGGCCTCGAAAACGAAATCCTTAGCAGGCTCGGGGCATATGTCGGTTATCTCGCTCGATATCTCGCCGCCGGCGAGCTCCTTCATAAGCAGTGCGGCACGCTTCAGGGCATAAATCTGAATATTGGGGTCTATGCCTCGCTCGAAGCGGAACGAAGCGTCGGTATTAAGGCCGAAACGCTTGGCCGTCTTGCGCACCCACACCGGATTGAAGTAGGCGCTCTCTATGAACACATCGACTGTAGTGTCGCTGATGCCCGAGTCCAGTCCGCCGAAAACGCCGGCGATACACATCGGACGCTCGGCCGAGCATATCATCAGATCATTGGCCGTGAGTTTGCGCTCCACGCCGTCCAAAGTCACGAAAGACGTATCTTCGTCGCACGTGCGCACCACGATTCGTCCGCCCTCGATTTTACGGGCATCGAATGCATGCAGAGGCTGACCGGTCTCGAAAAGCACGAAATTGGTTATGTCGACAAGATTGTTTTTCGGATTTATACCCGCAGCGCGCAGACGGTTCTGCATCCACTCAGGCGAAGGAGCCAGCTTGCAGCCCCGGACAGTAACGCCGGCATATCGCGGCGCCGCCTCATGGTTGAGCACCTCCACGCCGATGTTCAGTTCGTGCGAGTCGACCTCAAAGTCGTCGACCGGCGGCAGCGACAGCTTGTGCTCTATACCGCGGCTGGCAAGGTATGCCGACAGGTCGCGCGCCACGCCGTAGTGCGAAGCCGCATCGGCACGGTTGGGCGTGAGTCCGACGCCAATCAGATAGTCATCCTCGATGCCGTAGTAGTCGCGCGCCGGTGTTCCGACAACGGCATCGGCCGGCAGTTCGACTATACCTGCATGGTCTGCACCGATACCCATCTCATCCTCGGCGCAGAGCATTCCGAGCGACTCCACGCCGCGAATCTTGCTGCGCTTGATTTTGAACTCTTCATCGCTGCCCGAAGGGTAGAGCACCGCACCTACGGTCGCGCACATCACCTTGAGACCTTTGCGGCAGTTGGGCGCGCCGCATACTATCTGCAGCGGAGCCTCGCCTCCGACGTCGACAGTCGTGACATGAAGGTGGTCCGAATCGGGATGCTCTTCGCATGTGAGCACCTCGCCGACGACCACTCCGGCCAATCCGCCCCGAATAGTCTCGACCCTCTCGAAGCCCTCGACCTCAAGACCTATGTCGGTGAGTATTTCAGCCGTCTTCTCGGCCGTGAGTTCGGCGCAGTCGATATAGTCCCTGAGCCATTTGTAGGATATATTCATATTCTTAACTTTTGATTTTCAATTCTTTTCCACTTGGCACACACGTCGGCACGCATACGTATCGTGCAAAATTACTAAAAATTCGCCGATTGCCGCACTTTTTTCGCGGCAATATGCTACATTTGCAGACCCTATCGTGGACACATGAACTCATTGTCAAAATACGCTTCGCTCGTAAAACTGTCGCACACGGTCTTCGCCATGCCGTTTGCTCTCACCGGATTCGCGCTGGCGCTATACGACATGCGCGGCCAGCAGTGGTATGCAACATGGGCGGCATGGCTGCTGCTGAAGGTCGTGCTGTGCACCTTCTTCGCCCGCAACACCGCCATGGGATTCAACCGCTGGGCCGACCGCGACATCGACGCGGCCAATCCCCGCACCGCCGGCCGCGACATACCCGCCGGCCGCATATCGCCGCGCTCGGCTCTGCTGTTCACTGCGGCCAACGCCGTGCTGTTCACCATAACCGCCTCGACCATAAATCCTCTGACAGCCATATTGTCACCCGTAGCTCTGGCCGTAATAACATTCTACAGCCTGTGCAAACGCTTCACCTCTCTGGCGCACATCATACTCGGACTGTCGCTCGCAATAGCGCCCGCCGGAGCCTACATAGCCGTAACCGGGCACCTCGCTCCGGCGCCGTGCATATTATCGCTGCTGGTGGCAACCTGGTGTGCCGGATTCGACATCATATACGCCCTGCAGGACGCCGACTTCGACCGTCAGAACAGACTCCACTCCATACCGGCGCGCTTCCCGGCTGCAGTAGCGCTCGGAATCAGCATCGGGCTGCATGCCGTAAGCATAACGGCCCTGGCGATGTTCGCCTCATACTGCCCGCAGGGAGTGTTGCTATATGCAGGCTGCGGCATTTTCACCGCTCTGCTCATCATGCAGCATATTCTCGTCACGCCGTCGCGCCAGCGCAACATCGGGATAGCATTCGGCACGCTGAACGGCATTGCGAGCCTTGTTCTTGCAGCATTTGTCATTGCAGATTTGATTATTGCACGATAAATAAGTAAATTTGCCGCCGAAACTAAAATCCGAACGGTTATGTTAAGCAGGCAACTGGGGAAAAAGCTTCTCGAATTCGAGACTCCGTTTTATCTTTACGACATAGCGCTTCTGCGCCAGACGCTCGAGAGCGTTGCATACGAATCGCAGCGCTACGGTTACAAAGTCCACTATGCAGTCAAGGCCAACTATGACGACCGTCTGCTTGCCATAATCCGCGAGTACGGAATAGGCATCGACTGCGCGAGCGGCAACGAGCTGCGCAAAGCCATCGAAGCCGGATTCGAACCCAAAGGTATAGTCTACGCCGGAGTGGGTAAGCGCGACAAGGAGTTGCGATATGCTATAAGCCAGGATATTCTGGCCATAAACTGCGAGTCGGTCGAGGAGCTCGAAGTCGTAAACGAGCTTGCCCGCGAGGCTGGCCGCAAGGTCGACATAGGCCTTCGCATAAACCCCGACATCGACCCCAAGACCAACCACTGCATAGATACAGGACAGGCCGACAGCAAATTCGGCATATCGTATGAAGAGGTTCTCGAGAATGCCGAGCGCATAAAGTCTCTTGAGAATCTGAACATCGTAGGCGTACATCTGCACATAGGCTCGCAAATCCGCGAGCTGCACGTCTTCGAGAACATGTGCAACAAAGTCAACGTAATAGTCCGCAATCTGGACAGCCTCGGCTTTTCGATCAACTTCGTCGACTTAGGCGGCGGTCTTGGCATCAACTACGACATGCCCGAGAACGAGCCCATTCCCAACTTCGCTTCGTTCTTCGCCATCGTCCGCAACCATCTCGACATAGGCGACCGCGAGGTGCACTTCGAGTTCGGACGCGCCATAGTGGGAGAGTGCGGCGAGCTCATCACCAAGGTGCTCTTCAACAAAACCACGGCCACGGGCCGACGCCTGGTGATAGTCGACGCGAGCATGACCGAGCTCATCCGCCCGGCATTGTACGGCTCCTATCACAACATCGAGAACATAACTTCGGAGGATGCCGCCGAAGTCAAGTACACCATAGTGGGAACAGCCTGCGAGTCTACCGACGTGTTCGACGAAAACATAGGCCTGCGCCGCACCCGCCGCGGCGACCTGCTGGCAATAAAGTCGGCCGGCGCCTATGGCATGTCGATGGCTTCGCGATATAACCTGCACGACATTCCTTCAGCCGTCTACAGCGACGATTTGCTGTAATTCCGACACACTGCCATGTGGTTGTTTTCGGCTTTTGCCTCGGCAGTTCTGCTGGGCTTCTACGACGTAGCCAAAAAGCAGGCGCTGAAAGATAACGATGTGCTGGCAGTACTGTTCCTCAACACGCTGTTTTCGTCGATTATATTTCTGCCGGCAATCATCTCGGCAGAGACCGGTGCCGGCTGGTTCGACGGCACCATACTGCAAATGCCGGCAGGCGATGCGCATGCTCATGCAAGGGTTGCGGTAAAAGCAGTCATAGTGCTGACATCGTGGGTATTCGGATATTATGGAATAAAACACCTGCCTATCACGCTTGCCGGGCCGATAAACGCAACACGCCCGGTGTTGGTTCTGCTCGGCGCCATGCTCGTATTCGGCGAGAGGCTCAACGGAATGCAATGGACAGGCGTACTGCTTTCGGCGGTGTCGTTTTTCATGCTCAGCCGCTCGGGCCGCCGCGAGGGCGTCAGCTTCACCCACAACAAATGGATATTCTGCACCGTCGCAGCAGCTGTCACGGGCGCGGCAAGTGGTCTATATGACCGATATATAATGCAGCAAATCGACCCGGTATTCGTACAAAGCTGGTACAATATCTATCAGGCGGCAATGACCGGCACGGCCGTGCTGGCAGCGATTCTCTGCCGCCACCGCAAGATATCTTTTCGCTGGACTTTAGCCATACCGCTCATATCCGTGCTCATCACCTGCGCCGACTTCGTCTATTTTTCGGCCTTGAGCGAGCCGGATGCGATGATATCGGTTGTGTCGATGATTCGGCGCGGCTCCGTCATCGTCTCGTTCGCCTGCGGAGCCATCCTGTTCCGCGAAAAGAATCTCCGCTCGAAAGCCATAGACCTGGCTTTCATACTCACGGGCATGGTATTCCTCTATTTCGGCTCGCGGCAGTAGAGAACCGTTTACTCAGCCGTCTTCATTATCTCGCGCAGAGCTCTCGACAGCTGGTCGGGACACGATGTTCCGCGGCCCCGGCAATCGATACCTTCGAGACGGCCGGCGGCCTCGTCGATTTTCATTCCGCGGATGAGCGCCGAGACGCCAGTCGTGTTACCCTGACAGCCTCCGGTGAAAACGACGTCGGTTATGATGTCGCCGTCGACCGTTATATCTATCGCCTGCGAGCAAGTTCCCGAGGTGCGATATGTGAAATGTCGTGCCATAATACGTAATCGTTTGTACGATGCAAATATAGCCTTTTTTACGAAAAATTGTTAATAACTTGCCTTCGCGCCCCGTTGCCGGCGCTCGATTTATTCTGAAATTTGTAACTGCAGAGGTATCCCCGCAGAAGTTGCTGCAACAGTGATTTAATAGGGAATCGGGTGCAAATCCCGAGCAGTCCCGCTGCCGTGAATATCCGCAGATGTTCCGCCTTGCAGCCACTGTCTCCACAAGGACGGGAAGGCGGCGGAAACAGGATACGAGCCGGAAGACCTGCCTCGGCGCTGCAAGTTAACGGGTTCGCGATGAACGGACTCATTGTATAATTGTTTTACTATACCGTAACGAATATGGATTATTCGTCTATCGCCATCATCAAACGTGACGGCAAAAGAGAGCCTTTCTCTCTTGACAAAATCGTGCGCGCCATTACCAAGGCTTATCGCGCAGGCGGAATATTCGGCGAGGAGCAGACCATAGGCCGCATCGCCGAGGAGGTCGCATCGTCCGTCAACAAGGCCGAGATCACCGTCGAGGAGATACAGGACATGGTCGAAACGCGCCTCATGGAGCGCAACCCCTCGATAGCCAAGCGCTACATCATCTATCGCGAGTGGCGCACCGTCGAGCGCGACCGCAAATCGTCCATAAAGAGCGTCATGGACGGAATCGTCACCGTCGAGAAGAACGACATAAACCTCAGCAACGCCAACATGTCGTCGCACACTCCGGCAGGCCAGATGATGACCTTCGCCTCGGAGATTACAAAGGATTATGCGCTCAAATATCTTGTCGGCATACGCCATGGACGCGCGCACCGCGAGGGCGACATCCACATTCACGACCTGGACTACTATCCGACCAAGACCACGACCTGTCTGCAGTACGATCTGGCCGACCTATACGAACGCGGTTTTTCGACCAAGAACGGTTCGGTCCGCACGCCTCAGTCCATACAGAGCTATGCGACGCTGGCCACCATCGTATTCCAGACCAACCAGAACGAGCAGCACGGCGGCCAGTCGATACCGGCATTCGACCACTTCATGGCTCCCGGCGTACTCAAGTCGTTCCGCAAGCATCTGCGCAGCGACATAGAGTTTCTGTGCGACATGAACGGCCTGCCGGCGCCCGAGCGCGATGCGCTCAAGAACGCAGTAGGCGCTGCAGTCTCGACCATAGAGCCGGCTCAGCATAATATCGATGCCTTGGGCAAGACTCTATCCGGTGCAGGCATAGAGCTCGACGCGGCCACGCTCGCCAAGGTGTGGAACAAGTCGCACGAAGCTGTAAGACGCGACACCCACCAGGCTATGGAAGGCTTCATCCACAACCTCAACACCATGCACTCGCGCGGCGGCAATCAGGTTGTATTCAGCTCGATAAACTACGGCACAGACACGTCGGCCGAGGGCCGCATGGTCATCCGCGAGCTTCTATCCGCAACGATGGAAGGTCTGGGTCACGGCGAGGTGCCCGTATTCCCGATTCAGATATTCAAGGTAAAGAAAGGCGTTTCGTGGAGCGATACCGACTGCGACGCTGCTGTCAACGACTTCGAGGGTGCTCTGTCGGGCAAAATCAAGTTCGAGGCTCCCAACTTCGACCTGCTGCTCGAGGCTTGCCGCACCACATCGGTGGCGCTCTTCCCGAACTTCATGTTCCTCGACGCTCCATACAATATCCACGACAAGTGGCGCGCCGACGACCCCGACCGCTTCCGATACGAAGTGGCTACGATGGGCTGCCGCACGCGCGTATTCGAGAATCTCCACGGCGAGAAGACATCGTGGGGCCGAGGAAACCTCTCTTTCACCTCGATGAACATGCCACGTCTGGCTATCGAAGCCGTGCGCGAGGCGAGCGACATGGTTCCCGACGGCAACAAGCACGCTATCCGCAAGGAGGCACGCAACATATTCCTCGAGTCAGTGCGCAAGACCGCCACGATGATTGCCGAGCAGCTCTACGAACGCTATCAGTTCCAGCGCACAGCTCTGGCGCGTCAGTTTCCATTCATGATGTCGAATGACGTATGGAAAGGCGGAGGAGCACTCGAGCCCAACGACGAAGTGGGCGACGTACTGCTCTCCGGAACGCTCGGCATAGGTTTCATCGGCGGACACAATGCCGTCTATGCAATCTACGGCGAGGGTCATGCCGTATCGCAGGAGGCTTGGCAGACATTATACGATGCCGTGAAGGTCATGAACGGCGTGGTCGACGAGTACAGAGCCAAGTACGGACTCAACTACTCCGTGCTTGCAACCCCGGCCGAGGGCCTCAGCGGCCGCTTCACACGCATGGACCGCAAGCGCTACGGTATAATCGAGGGTGTGACCGACCGTGAATACTATGTCAACTCGTTCCATATCGATGTCAAGGAGCCTATCTCGATACTCGACAAGATACGACTCGAAGCTCCGTTCCACGCCATCACGCGCGGCGGACACATCACCTATGTCGAGCTCGACGGCGAAGCCAAGAAGAATCCCGTGGCGATACTGAAAATCGTGCGCGCCATGAACGATGCCGGCATCGGCTACGGCTCGATAAACCATCCGGTGGACACCTGCCGCAAGTGCGGTTTCCGCGGCGTGATATACTCCAAGTGCCCCGTCTGCAACTCGGACAACATATCGCGCATGCGCCGCATCACGGGCTATCTTACCGGCAGTCTCGAGTCGTGGAACTCTGCCAAGCAGGCCGAGGAGCGCGACCGCGTGAAGCATCACTAACAACAAGAGGAACCACACAGGTGAGAATTATCGAGATATACCCCGAGACCGTTTCCGACGGCTACGGCATACGCTATGCGATATATTTCGCAGGCTGTTCGCACGGATGCCCCGGATGTCACAACCCCGAGGGGCAGAATCCCGACACCGGAGACGAGCTCACCGACCGATTCTTCGACATAATCTGCAACGAAATCAACGGCAACCCGCTGCTCGACGGAGTGACGTTGAGCGGCGGCGACCCGATGTACAGAGCCGACGAGCTGCTCGATTTTCTGCAGAAGTTGCGCAGCCGCACCAGCTGCAACGTATGGTGCTACACTGGTTACACGCTTGAGGAGTGCTGCTCGGATCCAGTAAGGCGCGAGTGTCTGAAACATATCGACGTCCTCGTCGACGGCCGCTATGTGGAGGCCCTGCGCGACCCGCGGCTCGATTTCCGCGGCAGCTCCAACCAGCGCATCATACGGCTCGACGAGATTCGCGACCAGCTGTAAAAAGAGGGATAAAAAACAAATCCGCGGCCTTGGAGCAGACCGCGGATTTGTTTTATCGGCGCAACTGAATCAATCCATCTTCAGCACGGCCAAAAATGCCGACTGCGGCACCTGCACTTGACCTACCTGACGCATACGCTTCTTGCCGGCCTTCTGCTTTTCGAGCAGCTTGCGCTTGCGCGTTATGTCGCCGCCGTAACACTTGGCAGTCACATCCTTGCGCACCGCCTTCACAGTCTCGCGGGCGATAATCTTCGCACCGATGGCCGCCTGAATCGCAATGTCGAACTGCTGGCGCGGGATGAGCTCCTTCAGCTTCTCGCACATCTTGCGGCCGAAGTCGTAGGCGTGGTCGGCGTAGATGAGCGACGACAGCGCGTCGACCGGCTCGCCGTTCAACAGAATGTCCAGCTTGGCCAGCTTCGACGGCTGATAGCCCGTGCGGTGGTAGTCGAACGAGGCATAGCCCTTCGATATGCTCTTCAGTTTGTCGTAGAAGTCGAAGACAATCTCCGACAGCGGCATCTCGAAGTTGACCTCCACACGGTCCTGCGTGATGAAGGTCTGATTCTTCAGCACGCCGCGCTTGTCGATGCACAGCTTGATGACGTTGCCCAGAAAGTCGGCCTTGGTGATTATCTGGGCCAGAATGTAGGGCTCCTCGATTTTGGCAATCTTCGTAATCTCGGGCAGGCCCGACGGATTGTGCACTTCCAGCTCGGCCCCCTGCGTGGTCGTGATGCGGTACGAGACGTTGGGCACCGTGGTGATGACATCCATGTCGAACTCGCGGTACAGACGCTCCTGAATAATCTCCATGTGGAGCAGTCCGAGGAATCCGCAGCGGAATCCGAATCCCAGCGCCAGCGAACTCTCGGGTTCGAACGTCAGCGAGGCGTCGTTCAGCTGCAACTTCTCGAGCGAGGCGCGCAGGTCTTCGTACTGGTCGGCCTCGACGGGATAGACACCCGCGAAGACCATAGGTTTGACATCCTCGAATCCGGCTATGGCCTCGTCGGCCGGCTGCGCAACGGAGGTAATCGTGTCGCCCACCTTCACATCGGCCGAAGTCTTTATGCCCGAGCAGATGTATCCCACGTCGCCGGCGCATATCTCCGTGCGGGGCTGCATCTTCAGTTTGAGCACGCCAACCTCGTCGGCGTCGTACTCCGAGCCGGTGTTGAAGAACTTCACGTGGTCGCCCTTGCGGATGCGGCCGTTGAAGACGCGGTAGTAGGCGATGATGCCGCGGAAGGGGTTGAACACCGAGTCGAAAATCAGCGCCTGCAACGGCGCCTCGTCGTCACCTTTGGGGGCGGGCACGCGCTGTACGATGGCCTCCAGCACCTCCTCCACGCCGGCGCCCGTCTTGCCCGAGGCGAGCAGAATCTCATCCTCGCGGCAGCCGATGAGGTCGATGACCTGGTCGCGCACCTCGTCAATCATGGCCGACTCGACGTCGATTTTGTTCAGCACGGGGATTATCTCAAGGTCGTGGCCCAGCGCCAGATAGAGGTTCGAGATGGTCTGTGCCTGAATGCCCTGCGTGGCGTCGACCACCAGCAGCGCTCCCTCGCACGAGGCGATGGCGCGCGAAACCTCGTATGAGAAGTCGACGTGCCCGGGGGTGTCGATGAGGTTGAGCACATACTGTTGTCCGTCGCGGGCGGTGTACTCCATCTGAATGGCGTGGCTCTTGATGGTGATGCCCTTCTCGCGCTCGAGGTCCATATCGTCGAGCACCTGAGCCTGCATCTCACGCTGGTTCAGCGTGTTGGTCTTTTCCAGCAGGCGGTCGGCCAGAGTACTCTTGCCGTGGTCGATGTGCGCTATTATGCAAAAGTTGCGTATATTCTTCATTATCCAAATCTTCTTAATTGGCAAAGATACGAATAATCGACGACAAAACAAATCCGCCGGCGTGGTTCAAACTGCGGGCCGTTCACTTTGAATATTCGAATATCTGTCGTATCTTTGCGCTCCCGGAATCCGAGGATTTCGGGGAGTGTGGAAAGATTTGACTGATTGCAAACCACAATAAAAAATCGCTAAAACAGCTCTTTTTTATTCCAACAGCCAATCCCTTTCCCGTTAAGTTTAACCTTTACACAATTAAACTGTCATGGGAAAATTTCTTTTTACGTCGGAGTCCGTTTCCGAAGGACATCCCGACAAGGTGGCCGACCAGATATCGGATGCCGTACTCGATGAATTTCTGCGCCGCGACCCGCAGTCGAAAGTAGCCTGCGAGACGCTTTGCACCACGGGCCTGGTGGTCGTGGCGGGCGAGGTGCGCTCGGAGGCATATGTCGACGTGCAGAGCGTCGCGCGCCGCGTAATCGACCGCATAGGCTACAACAAAAGCGAATACCAGTTCGATGCCGCCTCATGCGGAATACTCTCGGCCATACACGAACAGTCGCCCGACATCAACCGCGGAGTCTGCCGCGAAGAGGAGGAGAACCAGGGTGCCGGCGACCAGGGCATAATGTTCGGCTACGCCTGCAACGAGACGCGCGAGCTGATGCCAGCAACGCTGATACTGTCGCACGTGATTCTCAAAGAGCTGGCAGCAATCCGCCGCGAGGACAGCGTCATGACCTACCTGCGTCCCGACGCCAAGAGCCAGGTGACTGTCGAATACGACTCCAGGACGCGCCGACCTGAGCGCGTGCACACCATAGTGGTATCCACGCAGCACGACGAGTTCATAACCGCCAGCGACGGCATCGACGAGAAGCAGGCCGAGGAGATGATGCAGCAGCGCATTCGCGAAGATGTCCGCAACATACTCATCCCGAGAGTCAAGGCCCGCCTCGAGCATGCCGGCGACAAGCTCGCCGACCTCATCGGCGACGACTACATCCTGCATGTCAACCCCACGGGCAAGTTCGTCATCGGCGGCCCTCACGGCGACACCGGTCTCACGGGTCGCAAAATCATTGTCGACACCTACGGAGGCCGCGGAGCCCACGGCGGCGGAGCTTTCTCGGGCAAAGACTCGTCGAAGGTCGACCGCTCGGCAGCATATGCCGCACGTCATATCGCCAAGAACCTGGTTGCGGCTGGTGTTGCAGACGAGATTCTCGTGCAACTGTCATACGCCATAGGCATCGCAGCGCCGCTGTCGATATATGTCGACACCTACGGCACCGCATCGCCTGCGCTGGGCGGCATCACCGACGGCGAGATTGCCGAGCGCATAGGACGAATCTTCGACCTGAGACCTGCAGCCATCGTGCGCCGTTTCG
The DNA here is from genome assembly GCA_022511345.1 of Alistipes sp. GTDB lineage: Bacteria > Bacteroidota > Bacteroidia > Bacteroidales > Rikenellaceae > Alistipes. Next base: position 87,257 of record JAFLRR010000003.1, on the reverse strand, counting down.
GCCTGAAGAATCCCATATTCGAGGCTACGGCATCCTACGGCCACTTCGGCAACCGGCCCTTCACTCGCAGTGTGACCTATTATGAAAACGGTGTCGCCGTGGAACGCGACACCGAATTCTTCGGATGGGAGAAACTCGACGCTACGGAAGATATCCGCCGCGAGTTCGGACTCTGACAAGCATCATCCGGCAGATAACCGTCCTGCAAAAGCGGGACGGTTATTTTTTGCTCTTTTCGGCAATGATACCGTCGATATAGGCCCGGATTTTTGGTGCAGGGTCCTCCCAGCCCTCGGGCTTTATGACCTTGCCGTCTTTGGGGTTGTAGTGAGGCTTGCCGTCAGGCCACAGCTTGGCCATGTTGGCCTTCTGGACTATGTCGAACAGCTCGTCGGCCTCGAGCCCCATCTCCACAAGCGTTCCAAGCGCGAAGTAAATCAAATCTATCATCGCATCGGCCTGCTCATAGATATCGTCGGCCACGAGGAATTCGGCCACCTCTTCATTCATCCACTTGCCGCGCGACAGGGCGCGTTTCTTGTCGACCATGCGCGGGCTCGAGGCTACCGGATGACCGAATTTGTCGTGAAATTCACGCACATCGTTCCACTCCTTCTTCATATGATTGTCGTTTTTCAGCTCTGCTGCATTACACGGACAAAGGTAATCACGAATCCGGAACCGGGAATCCCAAATCCAAACTTTTTGTCAACATCTTATCAAATTCCCATCGTTGCAGGCATTGGGCTGTTTTGCCACAGGAGTGCGCCACATTGCCGGCGGCAGAGTGGGCCGTTACGAAAAATTTTGCTACCTTCGCACAAACATTCGATGCAACATGCAGATTGACAAAGCCGAATTCCGATGCAGCTCCGAGCGCATCTCGCAGGTCCCCAAAGACGACCTGCGCGACATAGCCTTCATCGGCCGCAGCAACGTGGGCAAGTCGTCGCTCATCAACATGCTCACCGGACGCAAGGCCTTAGCCAAGGTCTCTGGCACACCGGGCAAGACACGACTGATAAACCACTTTCTGATAAACAGTTCGTGGTATCTTGTAGACCTGCCTGGCTACGGCTATGCACGCGTATCAAAGTCCACACGGGGCGAATTTGCCAAAATCATCACCGACTACGTCCTCGACTGTCCCAAGCTTCACTTTCTGTTCGTGCTGATAGATTCGCGTCTCGAACCGCAAAAGATAGACCTGCGGTTCATCGACATGCTTGGAATGCACGGCATACCGTTCGGCATAATATTCACCAAGCTGGACAAGCTGTCGGCAACAGCCGCAAAGCGCAACATCGAACATTTCTGCACCGTGCTTTCGCAGCAGTGGGAGGAACTTCCGCCCATGTTCCGCTCATCAAGCGCCGACGGACGCGGTCGCGACGAGATACTCAAATATATCGAATCATGTCTCAAAGGATGAAAAACATAATATTCGACCTCGGCGGCGTGGTCTTCGCGCGCGACCGAAGCAAATGTTCGCCCGAATTCATCGAGTTCTGGTCGCTGCTGCGCGAGAACCCGATGCCGCACTTCTGGATCGAGTACGACCGCGGCACGCTCTCCATAGAGCAGGTTGTAGACGAGCTCGTCGCATACCGCAACGCAACGCCCGATGTATGCCGGCAGATGCTGCGCAAGGCCATAGACCTGCAGGAGGCACGCATCCCGACCGCGGCGCTAATAGCCGACTTGAAGGCTGCCGGCTACAAACTCTATGTGTTGTCGAACATGTCGCTCGAATTCATCCAGTTCCTGCGCCGACTGCCTGTATATTCGCATTTCGACGGCGAGGTGGTCTCGTGCGAGGAGCTGACCGTAAAACCTGAGCCGCGCATATACGAAATACTTCTCTCGCGCTACGGCCTCGACCCGTGCGAATCGATGTTCATCGACGACCGCCCGGAGAATACCGAGGCGGCAGCAGCTTTCGGCATCAAGCCTTTCGTCTTCGACGCCAAGTCGCCCGAAAGCAGTTGTCAGGAGCTTCGGAGCTTGCTGCTCTGAAATCATCAGCCATACGCTCAGCGGCCGAATAGCGCCGTTCGTCGGCAATATAACGCAGCCTGTCGCAAAGAGGGGCTGCGGTTTTGCTTTTTTGGGTGCAAATAGTTAATTTTGTTATGATGAATTAAAACCACACATGAAAATAATATTCTCACTCGAATATCGCGCAGAATGGGGCCAGACACTGCATATAACCGGACCCATGGAGACGCTCGGCGGAGGCTGCGACGACCGCGCACCGGCAATGCACTGTTCGGAGCAGAACCGCTGGAGCGTTGAACTCATCGTACCAGACCAGACCGAAACCATAGACTACGGATATATAGTCAAGGCCGGCGGCAAGGTCATCCGCCGCGAGGCTTGCAGTCATCGCATGACGATTCCGTCGGCTGCACCGTGCCGTGTTTTCGACCGCTGGGCCGACATGCCGGCAGACAACTATCTATATTCCGCCGCTTTTACCGGCTGCTTCTTCGCCCGGCACAAGCGCGCAAAAGCCGTCAAAGCATCGAAGGGCGACATCGTGCTGTGCGCAGCTGCACCCTCGCTGCGACCCAACCACGTGCTCGCCGTCACCGGAAGCTGCGAAGCGTTAGGTCAGTGGAACACCGACAAGGCCGTGGAGATGAGCGACGCCGACTTTCCAGTATGGAAAGTTGCCCTCAAGGCTTCGCGTCTGCAAATGCCGTTCGAATACAAATTCATTATTATAGACAAAAAAAGCGGCAGCGTCGCAGCATGGGAGAGAGGCGAAAACCGCCGCTTCGACATTCCGGCACCGTCAAAGAACGAGTGCACCGTAATAGCGGGTCTGCGCCTGGCCGACCCGCTGCCCCAAAAGCGGGCTGCAGGCACAGCCATACCTGTATTCTCGCTGCGCTCAGGCAACAGCTTCGGCACAGGAGAGTTCTACGACTTAAAGCTTCTCGTCGACTGGGCTGCAGCCACAGGTCAGTCGATGATACAGATTCTGCCAATCAACGACACGACCATGACCGGCACGTGGCGCGACTCTTATCCCTACAATGCCAATTCGACATTCGCGCTGCATCCGCAGTTTCTGCATCTGCCGGCTGTAGGCAAGCTCCCGAAGAAATCCTCGCGCGACCAGTATGAACGACTTGCCGCTGAGTTAAACGCCCTGCCAGAGATAGACTACGAGCGTGTGAACAACGCCAAACGCCGCTTCCTGCGAGAGATTTTCGCCGCCAGCGGCAGCAAGACGCTCGCAAGCGAAGAGTTCAAAGCCTTCTTCGATGCCAACCGCAAATGGCTCGTTCCATATGCCGCTTTCTGTGCTCTGCGCGACAGATTCGGCACCCCTGAGTTTTCAAAATGGGGCGAGTATGCGGTCTACGACGCCGCACGCATCGCCGCCGAAACATCCGAAGGCGGCCAGCTGTACGACGAAGCGTCGTTCAACTTCTTCCTACAGTATCACCTGCATCTGCAGATGAGCCATGTGCACGAATATGCATCGAGCCGCGGCGTAGCCCTCAAGGGCGACATTCCGATCGGAATCAGCCGCACGAGCGCCGACGCATGGGTCGACCCCGACCTGTTCAACATGGACTGCCAGGCCGGAGCTCCGCCCGACGATTTCTCGGTGCTGGGCCAGAACTGGGGATTTCCCACCTACAACTGGGCGGCCATGGCTGCCGACGGTTATGCATGGTGGAAATCGCGCTTCAGAAAGATGGCCGAATATTTCGATGCCTACCGCATAGACCACATACTCGGATTTTTCCGCATCTGGGAGATTCCGTGCGACGCCGTCCACGGTCTTCTCGGGCACTTCAACCCGGCTCTGCCTTACTCGGCCGACCAGCTGCGGGCAATGTCGTTCCCGTTCAACAGAGTGCGCCACGCCGAACCTTACATATATGAGCACATGCTCGGTGAGTTCTTCGGAGAATATGCCGGCGATGTTCGCCGCGACTATGTCGACATAGACGAGTACGGACGCTGCACGCTACGCTCTGAAGTTGCCACGCAGCAGGCTGTCGCCGAACATTTTGCAGGACTCGACGACGAACGCTCCAGGCGCCTGCGCGACGGGCTTACGGTCCTGGCCGACGAGGTGCTATTCGTCGAGGACCCGGTGCAGCATGGCAAATATCACCCGCGCATATCGGCACAGTTCACACACAGCTACCGCGCCCTGTCCGACCACGAGAAGCACGTTTTCAACTCTCTGTACGACGACTTTTTCTATCGGCGCCACAACGATTTCTGGTACAGCGAAGCCATGCGCAAGCTGCCGCCCCTGATTTCTGCAACAGGCATGCTCGTCTGCGGCGAGGATCTGGGCATGATTCCGTCGTGCGTGCCGGCCGTCATGGATGCCATGAAGATCCTGTCGCTCGAGATACAGCGCATGCCCAAAGATCCGGCAGTCGAGTTCGGCGATCCGGCCCGTTATCCCTATCTGTCGGTATGCACCACCTCGACCCACGACATGAACCCCATACGTGCATGGTGGGAGGAGGATCGCAACAAGACCCAGAGCTTCTACAACAATATGCTCCACGCTGCAGGCGAGGCTCCGCAGATATGCACGGCTGAGATATGCAGCCGGATTATCGACATGCACCTCAAATCGCCTGCAATGCTCACTGTCCTGCCTTTGCAGGACTGGCTCTCTGCAGACGACGGCCTGCGCCGCCAAGATCAACATGCCGAGCGCATAAACATACCGGCCAACTCGCGCCACTACTGGCGATACCGCATGCACCTCACGCTCGAACAGCTGCTCGAAGCCAAAGAGTTCAACCGCCAGTTGCTCGACAACATACGCAACAGCGGAAGATAAGGTCGTTCGTAAATGAAAATATCCGGCGAGAAAATCTCTCGCCGGATATTTTCATTTAAGGCAGAGGCAGGGTAGCGAGACTACTTTTTCGAGGCCCGGTCGTGCCGGTACAACTGCCACGAATTGACGATGTTCTGCCAAACGATATAGGCAGTCGGAGCTATGGACGACAGCGGATTGAGGAACGACTGAGCCATCCATATCGCCAGCACGGTATTCTTCTGGCCGAGCGACTGTCCGCCAGCTGGAGGGTCGCCGTAGCGGCGGCCTATGCGCCGGCCGACCACGAACTGCAAAATGCAGATAGCACCGGCAGCCGCAGCCATGACAAGCTCTATGAACGGATCGGCATCGGGATACTCCATAATGAAGACCATCGTGCGGCCTATGACAGTCATCAGCGACACTATCCAGAAATAGAACGACAGTTGCCCGTGGCTGCCGATATATCCGGCAACCGATGGCAGAATCTTGCGCATCAGCTGAGCCGCAAGGAACGGACCCACGAGCATGGGCAGAATACGCATCATGATCTCGGCAAACGTGCACTCGCCATTGCCTGTAACCGACAGCAGCACAGGCGCCAGCACGGCCGTAGCCATATTGCATACAAGGCTGTGCGTAGCCATGGTGACGATATTTGCCCCCAGCATTCCGCCTATGACCACTGCGGCCATGGCTATCGGCGCCAGCACGCATATCATCGCGCCCTGGGCCGTTATGATATCCAGAGGCCGCAGAGCGAAATAGAGCGCCGGCGCCACGGCGAACTGAAACAGTAGCAGCCAGCCGTGAATCGCCTGCAGACGCATGTTTCGCGGCTCGACACGACAGAATGTTATGAAGAGCATGGCGAATATGAGCGTCGGCGTAATCATGCCGTGCAACGCCGCATCGAGCGATGTTATCTGACGGCAGAGCAGTGCTCCGAGCACCATTCCCGCAGGCATGGCCATCGAGCGGCCATTGCGCCGCAACAGATGAATAACGTCCATCGCCGGCAGTTTATGCGAGGAGCTCTTTGACCTTGGCTGCGATATCCTTGCCCTCGGCGCGGCCGGCAAGCCGCTTCGTCGCCAGACCCATAACCTGGCCCATCTCCTTTGCCGACGAGGCGCCCGTCTCGGCTATTATGGCACGCACCTCAGCCTCAAGCTCTTCCGGGCTAAGCTGCGCCGGCAGGAACTCCTTCATGACAGCCACCTGCGCCAGCTCTTCATCTGCCAGATCCTGGCGGTTCTGGCCGGTATAGATGGCAGCCGAGTCAGCGCCCTGCTTTGCCAGTTTGGTGATGATGCGCACCACATCGGCATCGGGCAGCTCGGCTATACCTGCCGAAGCGGTCTTGGCCTCGATGATATACTTTTTGATGTTGCGAAGCGCACTCAGGCGCACGGTATCCTTGGCCTTCATGGCCTCCATGATACATTTCGAAATTTGCTGTTCCAAAGACATGGTTTACTGTTTTTTATTAATTAAAAATTCAAGTATCGATTCAATCAGTTTGCAAAACACGCCGTCATCCTCCGACATCTCGGGAGCAAAGCCCAGCACAACGCTTCGCGAGGCTCCGACGGCGGCTACTGCGGCAGGCAGATTGTTTTCGGCATAGCGCATGGACACGAATGCTCCGCCGACAGGCGCAGGGGAGTCGGTCGACTCCTGCCCGTAGCAGTGTTCGTCGCCCGACACCGGATATGTCAGCACGGCACGCGACAAAGCCGCCTCGGACGGGACTCCGCGAACCTTGCCCGAACGAGCCGCGGGCGAGACGGCAAGACGGCAGCGAAGCACTCTCTCGGCAAAAGCCCGATCCTCGTCGTCGCCGCCGCTCAACACATGGCAGCCCGAGACGAGCAGCGAACCGCCGCCGGCAAGATACTCCTCGACGACGCGGCGCATATCTGCACCGAACAGACTGAACTGCACTCTTCCGCCGCAGTCTTCATCTTTGCGCTGCTTGCCCAGAACAAGGTCAGCAGCAGGGTAGTCGCCGAGCCGTACGTCGCCGCATTCGACTGCCGCCCGCGATGCCGAACAGAAAGAGTAGCCGGCGCGCAGAGCCGCCTCGCCGTGACGCGACGGATAGTCGAACGTATTGCCGGCCACTTTGGTCGCAGCACAGTTCATATAGCTGGCCCCGAGCTGCGTACGCTCCGGAGATGCGCCTTTCTGAGACAGGCGGCACTCGTACTGCTCACCGCCGAAAGCACGGTCGTATATATACGGTACGCCGGCATCAGCTCCGACGCAGAACATTGCCGCAGAGTCGCACATCTCGAAACGGGGAGCGGATACGCGGTCGAACCCATTGACAACGACAAGGCGTCCGCGTTCATTTTCGGCCAGCGCCGCCGACAGCGTCTCGCTCCTGAAACTCTCGCCGCCGCCGTTGACGGCCGTCACGCAAAAATCATATTTCACGCCGCGTTTCAACTCCACACGACACTCGGTACCGTTGACAAGACGGCCGCCATCGAAATCGCCGTCGCCCTCGCGAACATAGACTATATACCCGTCAGACTTTGCGGTCGGTTCCGACGGGTCATGTCTCGGACTCCAGGCCAGCCGCACGGCCTCACCGTCGCAAAATGCCGCCGAGAAACGCTCGGGCGGCAACGGCTGCACCACATACGGCACGCCGTATTGCGATGAGATATAGCGCAGCAGCCCCTTATACACGGCACGGCACACGACAAATCGGAACGCGGGGTCGAGCGCGAGCTTCATGTCGGCATAGTTCTGATGCGACAGCAACTCTAAAATCATCGCCGGAACCATAGGTATGCGCGGCTCGTAGTAGCGTTTGTCCCACATGCCGCGACGGGTCCAATCCAAGCCGAACGAGCGGCGTATGTCACCGGTTACCTGCGTCATGATTATATCCGTAAGGTCGCGCGAACGCATGCGGTCGATTTTGCCCTCGAAACGGCCGCGGGTCTCGGAGGTCGAGTATATGCCGAGCGTACCGACAGTCTCGCCGTCGCGCAGGCCGGCATCGGTGTGCAGCGCAAAAGCTACATCCACCGGTATCTTAAGGCCGCTGCTGCCGCGCAGACGCTCCGAACCTCCGGCGAGAGCATTGACCCAGTGCGCCCGCGAGGTGTAATCGTCCTTGTAATCGTCTTCGCCCTTAAACATCGAGTAGACTTCGGGGCCGAATCCGGCCCATTGCAGCCAGTAGCGGGCGCCCTCGGCGTAGCGCGCAAATCCGCTCGTCTCGGGAGAGTAATCCACCCCCGGCTTGCGCATGGAGCTGCAGACAGCGCGGGCGACGTTGCCCTCGCCGCCGCCGATCTTCACGGCATCGGCCGTAACGACACGGCCTCCGGTGCGCGAAATGTTGCTAAGACTCACCACAGTATTACAGCCTTTGTTCAGACGGAACGTACCGAGATACACCCACGTGCCTCCGCCCATGGTCTGATTGACACGGAACTGTGTCCGGCCGCCGGCATGGAACACCGTATACTGAGCATCATCGGCGCTCTTGTCGGTCGTGGAGTATGACACATAGACGGCATAGTCATTCGTCTCGGGAATCTCGGCCTGCCACTCGGCTCGGCTCTCGCGGCCGCCAGCAACGGTCCTCACCGAACGCACGGTACCCTCCGAGAATGGATTTTCATCGGTATATATCTCCCGCAAGCGGGCAAAGCCGATACCGCCCGCCGACCACTTTTCATCGCCAGATATCTCGGTGTAGCCATCGCCGTCGTTGTCGGCTATCATCTCAGCAAGACCTGCATCGCGTTCGTGAGGCAGAAGCACATAGGCCCCGGCATTCTCGAGCATGGGCACAAGATAGTGCAGCACAAGCTCGCGCGAAAGCAGATCCTCGCACGTGGTCCATATAGGCGAGCGCTGCCACTTCCACACGGCATCCTTGGAATCGAAATAGAGTCCGTGGCTGGCCCACAGCGCTATGTGGCGTCCCGACAATCCGTGACGCGGCGACCACAACGGCTCGGCACGGCTCACAAGCGGCGGCTGGGGCTTGGCATAGGCGAACCGGGCATCGCGCCTGCCCGAGCTGTAATACTGCGGCACGAGCTCCTCTATGCGTCTGCCGCCGGCATATATCTCGATTTTGGCATCGCGCAGATTCGACGGCAGCACAGTCCGCACCGTATCGTAAATCGACGCGATGTTATCTTCGCGGAATGGATACCACGACATGCTCTCCGAAAGATTCACCGTAACGCGCCGGCCCTTGACCGACGACGATGTGACACGCGTAGTCACCCCGCGCAATTCACCAGACAGAATCCTCGACATCGAGGCGCCAACCGAGTCGCACACGTCCTTTGGCAGCCGAGTCTGCGCTACCGCCGAGAGAGCAGCCATGACCGCTCCCAGCAGCAATATGATTTTTCTAACTCTTTTCATAACCGCAACCTGCAGCAAACATTCCAGCAGCCGTAAGGGCTGCATTGTATATCAACAATTCAAAGCCTATGCTGTAACCGAACCTGGCCGAGGCCACATGCTGCAGCAAAGCGCACAGCAGGGGAGCTGCAACGGCTATGAAAGGCATGAAGGAGTCGCGTATACGGCGCCGCGTAAGCATACCGAAACAGAACATGCCCAATATGGGTCCGTAAGTATAAGATACCACTTTGAATATCAAATTTATCGCGCTGTCATCGGCCAGCCGGGCAAACAGCAGCACCGCAACGAACATCGAGACTGCCACGGCACTATGCACACGCATCCGGCGGCGCCTCAGACTGGTCTCATCCTCGCCGCGCGCACCTGCTATATCTATGGTGTAGGATGTCGTCAGCGCAGTCAGCGCCGAACCTGCCGACGACCACGTGCTGGCAATCATGCCCAGCACGAACACTGCGCCCACAACGGCCGGAAGTCCTCCGCTTGTGGCCACAGCCGGGAATACGAGGTCGCCTTTGGCCGGCACAGCCATGCCTGTCCGCTCCATATATATAAACATCAGTACGCCCAGCACCAAAAACATCATGATAACGACGGCCTGACACACCGCCGTTATCACTATGTTGACCTGCGAATCGCGCGGCGTGCGGCAGCTCAGATTGCGCTGCATCATATCCTGGTCGAGTCCCGTCATGGCTATCAGCACGAATACTCCGGCCATGAACATCTTCCAGAAGTAGCGGTCGGACGAAGGGTCGTCGAAAAACAGCATCCTCGACAGCGGGCTCTCCCTGACGGCCGAGACCGCATCGGATGCGGACATGTCCATAGCCTTGATTATGAAGATGGTGCAAAGCGCCACGCTTGCCACAAGGCACAGCGTATGCAGCGCATCGGTCCAGATGAGCGACTTTACGCCCCCGCGCAGCGTGTACAGCCACACCAAAGCCGTCGTTGCAGCAGCATTTACCGCCACCGGAACGCCCCAGGCATCGAACACCAGCGCCTGCATGACGGTGCACACCACATATATCTTCAACGAAGCGCCTGCGAGTTTGGAGACAAAAAAGAACCATGCGCCCGTCTTGTGCGACACCGTCCCGAAGCGCTCCTCGAGATACTCGTAAAGCGACACGACCTTCAACCGGTAGAAGAGAGGCACCAGCACGAATGCCACGACCAGCTGCCCGACCGTGAACCCGGCCACCATCTGCATATACGAGAAGGCATCGTGTCCGACCGAGCCCGGCACCGATATGAATGTCACGCCCGACATGGCGGCGCCTATCATCGCGGCGGCAGCCATGTAACGGTTGGTGCGGCGGTTTCCGGTGAAAAAACCGTCATTGTCGGCTTTGCGGCCCGACAGCAGCGCCGCTGCGAACAGCACAGCGGCATAAGCCGCAACCGTTATCATAACTGCAGTAGATTCCATGTTCAGATGAAGGATGGTGCAATGCTGCAGCAAAGATAATTCATGAGGCCGGCAGAACAAAATTTTTCGACCGTTTTGTTCTCCGCTCCATATCGCAAGAGTCCTTTGCATGCACCGCAGCGGCGCTGCAGAGGCCGTTTCGGCCCGCATCGGAGAGAGTTCAGAAGAGAGGTGAAAAAAAGTTGAAAATTATCCCGAAATATTTTTAATATTCCCGAATTTAGGATTATCTTTGTGTGCGCCGCAAAAATGGCTTCAGTTTGAACTAAACTAACTACATTTATATTTATGAAAGTATCTCATATCGAACATCTCGGCATCGCCGTGAAGAGTCTCGAAGAGGCTGTTCCCTACTGGGAGAACGTGCTCGGACTCAAGTGTTACGCAGTGGAAGAGGTTCCCGACCAGAAGGTCAAGACCGCTTTCTTCATGCTCGGTCAGACCAAAATCGAGCTTCTGGAGCCGACCTCCGAAGAGTCGACCATCGCAAAGTACATCGAGAACCGCGGCGTCGGCATCCACCACATGGCTCTGGCCTGCGAGAACATCGAGGAGCAGCTGGCCGACGCAGAGGAGAAGGGCATCCGCCTCATCGACAAAACCCCGCGCAAGGGCGCCGAAGGCATGACCATAGCTTTCCTGCACCCCAAATCCACACAGGGAATCCTCACCGAGCTCTGCGAAGACAAGAACAAATAAACCAGTAAACTGAACCCGTACCATTATGAGTGAGATTCAGAATAAAATCAACAAACTTATCGAAAACCGCGAAACGGCGCGCATGGGCGGCGGACAGAAACGCATCGACGCCCAGCATGCCAAAGGCAAGTACACGGCCCGCGAGCGCATAAAGATGCTGCTCGACGAGGGCAGTTTCGAGGAGTTCGACATGTTCGTCACCCATCGCTGCTACAACTTCGGCATGGAGAAGAGCCATTCGTTCGGCGACGGCGTGGTAACCGGCTACGGCACCATCGACGGCCGCCTGGTTTACATATATGCGCAGGACTTCACCGTCAGCGCAGGCTCGCTGTCGATAACCATGGCCGAGAAGATTTGCAAGGTTCAGGATATGGCCATGCGAAACGGAGCTCCCTGCATCTGTCTCAACGACTCGGGCGGCGCCCGCATCCAGGAGGGAGTGAACGCTCTGGCCGGATATGCCAATATCTTCCAGAGAAACGTGATGGCCTCGGGTGTCGTACCCCAGATCTCGGCCATACTCGGCCCCTGCGCCGGCGGTGCGGTATATTCGCCGGCACTGACCGACTTCATCATCATGAAGAAGCAGACCTCGAACATGTTCCTCACCGGCCCGAAGGTCGTCAAGACCGTGACGGGCGAGGATGTTACTCAGGAGCAGCTGGGCGGCGCGACGATGCACACCACAAAGTCGGGTGTGGCCCAGTTCGCGGTAGAGACCGAGGAGGAGTGCCTCTCGCTCATACGCGGCCTGCTCTCTTACATGCCCCAGAACAACATGGAGGATGCTCCGCTGGCTGTATGCACCGACCCGGCAACCCGTCTGGAGGATTCGCTCAACGACATAATCCCCGACAGCCCCAACAAGCCGTATGACATGACCGAGGTGATTCGCGCCATCGTCGACAACGGCGAGTATCTGGAGTCGTCGGCCGGCTTCGCCAAGAACATCATCACCTGCTTCGCCCGCTTCAACGGACAGAGCGTCGGCATCATCGCCAACCAGCCCAAGTTCATGGCCGGCGTGCTCGACATCAACGCCAGCCGCAAGGCTGCGCGCTTCGTCCGCTTCTGCGACGCATTCAACATTCCCATCGTGACCCTGGTCGATGTCCCCGGCTTCCTGCCCGGCACGCATCAGGAGTACGGCGGCGTCATCACCCACGGCGCGAAGCTGCTCTTCGCTTATTGCGAGGCTACGGTTCCCAAGGTTACCGTCACGCTGCGCAAGGCCTACGGAGGCGCATACATCGTCATGTCGTCCAAGCACATCCGCGGCGACATCAACTACGCATGGCCCTCGGCTGAGATCGCCGTCATGGGCGCAAGCGGCGCCGTAGAGGTCCTCTACGCCAAGGAGCTGAGCGCAATCGAGGATCCCGAGCAGAAGGCGGCATTCATCGCCGAGAAGGAGCAGGAGTATCGCGACAAGTTCTCCAATCCCTACAACGCTGCAAGCTACGGCTATATCGACGACGTCATCGAGCCGCGCAACACCCGCTTCCGCGTGATACGCGCACTCCAGTCGCTGGCTACCAAGCGCCTGCAGAATCCGCCGAAGAAACATTCGAATATTCCGCTGTAAACCCGCTGTATCATGATTATCTTAGCAAATACAACGATAACGGGGTGGTCGGAGATGCTGTGGATTGCGCTGATAAGCATCTGTCTGGTCTTCACGACGCTCGTCCTTCTGATAGGCGTCATGAAGCTTTTCGGATACATATTCTCGCACAAGAAGCCCGTCACGACCGCAGCAACGGTCTCGGGCAGCCCGATAGCACACACCCAGCTCCACGAGGACGAGGTAGCCGCCATAATGACGGCACTGCGGCTCTACATGAGCGCATTCCACGACCGCGAGTCGGAGGTGCTGACCATACACAGTATCAAACGCGCATACTCGCCGTGGAACTCGAAGATTCACGGTCTGACGGATATGCCCAACAAAAAATAGTTATTCGCAATGAAAGATTATTCACTGAAAATCAACGGATACAACTACGACGTCCAGATCGACGGCATCAACGAATCGTCGACCGTCGCTCACGTGATTGTCAACGGCACTCCCTATGAGGTCGAGATCGTCGGCGCCAAGGCTCGTCCTTCGTCGAAATCGCATGTATCGCTCGCACCCTCGTCGTCGAGCAGCGCGCAGATCACGCCCGCATCGGCAGCACAGTCGACGCCGGCACCCGCAGCAGCTTCAGCAGCTCCCGCATCCGGCGCAGCCGTAAAGAGCCCGCTGCCAGGCACCGTACTGGCTCTCAAGGTCAACGTCGGCGACACGGTTTCGGCCGGACAGACGCTTCTGATCCTCGAGGCCATGAAGATGGAGAACAACATCGATGCTCCCAACGGCGGCGTGGTAAAGCAGATACTCGTTCAGCAGGGTGCCACGGTAGCTGAGGGCGACAACTTAATCGTAATAGAGTAGTGCCATGCTGACCTTTTTAACCTCCGAATCGGGCTTCGTCTGGGACAGCATCGCCACCTTCGCCGAGTCGACCGGAATCTACGGATTCTTCGCGACCGAGGGCGGATGGAAGAGCATTGCCATGATAGGCGTGGCGTTCCTGCTGCTCTATCTGGCCATCAAGCACAAGTTCGAACCGCTGCTGCTCTTCACCATCGCATTCGGCATGCTGCTCACGAACCTGCCCTTCGCCAACATGTACCACACCGAGCTATTCGCCGGCGGACATGTACACTGGGGCGAATTCGTCAACAGCGCCGGCCTGCTCGACTACCTCTATTTAGGTGTCAAGCTCGGCATATACCCGTGCCTGATATTCGTGGGCGTGGGCGCCATGACCGACTTCGGCCCGCTGATTGCCAATCCCAAGAGCTTCCTGCTCGGCGCAGCCGCGCAGATAGGCATATTCATCACCTTCCTCGGCGCTTTCGCCCTCGGCTTCTCGCCCGCAGAGTCGGGTTCGATAGGCATCATCGGCGGCGCCGACGGTCCTACGGCCATCTACCTCACCTCGCGCCTGGCGCCCGAGCTGCTGGGCCCGATTGCCGTTGCGGCTTACTCCTATATGGCTCTGGTGCCGGTCATCCAGCCGCCCATCATGCGCGCCCTGACAACCAAAAAGGAGCGAATGATTCGCATGCGTACGCTGCGTCCCGTATCGAAGCTCGAGCGCATTCTCTTCCCGATAGTCATCACGGTAATCATAGCTCTGCTGCTGCCGAGCGCTGCGCCGCTCATCGGCTGTCTCATGCTTGGCAACCTGATGAAGGAGTGCGGTGTCGTAGACCGTTTGAGCAAGACGGTGCAGAACGAACTGATGAACATCGTAGTCATCTTCCTGGGTCTCACCGTAGGAGCCACGGCTACCGCCGACGCCTTCCTGAACGTCCGCACGCTGGGCATCCTCGCCCTGGGAGTGGTTGCTTTCGGAATAGGCTCCGCAAGCGGCGTACTGCTGGCCAAGCTGATGAACCTCTTCAGCAAGGAGGAGAACAAGATCAATCCTCTGATCGGTTCGGCAGGCGTATCGGCCGTGCCCATGGCCGCACGCGTATCGCAGACCGTCGGACAGAAGGACGACCCGAGCAACTTCCTGCTCATGCACGCCATGGGTCCCAATGTGGCAGGCGTCGTGGGTTCGGCCGTTGCGGCAGGTATCCTGCTTTCGTTCCTGGGATAGCAAGTTAGAACACGACAATGTTGCGGACGGGCTGTTTAGCCCGTCCGTTTTGTTTCGGCGAAACGCGTCGCCACCGGTGCCGCAGCACACATGCCTGAGCGAAAAGGCTGAAATTCAAACTCAAATATTTTTGCCGCACCGATACGTTTTATCGAAATTTTTATTAACTTTGCGCGCTCATATTGTTATGAGCAAGAGGTTACAAACAACAAGTATTAATTAAACGTAAAACGAAGTGGATTCATTAAGTTACAAGACTATCTCCGCCAACGCGTCGACCGTCGAGAAGAAATGGTACGTCATCGACGCCACGGACGAGGTATTGGGACGCCTTGCGTCTCAGGTGGCTAAAATCCTGAGAGGCAAGAACAAGCCGAGTTACACTCCGCACGTTGACTGCGGCGACTATGTGGTCGTCATCAACGCCGAGAAAGTGAAACTCACAGGCAAGAAGATGAGCGACAAGGTTTACACCCGTCACTCGGGATATCCCGGCAGCCAGCGTTTCACCACGCCCGCCGAGTATCTGACCCGCAAACCGACTTTCCTTGTTGAGAAAGCCGTGAAGGGCATGCTTCCGAGAACCCGTCTCGGTGCAGCCGTTCTGAAGAACCTGAAGGTTTATGCCGGTGCCGAGCATCCCCATGCAGCACAGCAGCCCGAAACAATCAAGTTGAACGAGATTAAGTAAAAAGTATGGAAATTGTAAACACCGTAGGTCGCCGCAAGGCAGCTGTGGCTCGCGTATTCGTGAAGCCGGGCAATGGTCAGATTACAATCAACCACAAGGAGCTCGATGTCTACTTCCCGATGGAGATCCTCCGCTACCAGGTAAAGCAGCCTCTGCTTGCAACCGGTACCGAGGCTAACTTCGACATCACCGTAAACCTGACGGGAGGCGGCATCAAGGGACAGGCCGAGGCGGCTCGTCTGGGTATTGCTCGCGCACTCTGCGAGATCGACACCGAGGCGTATCGCGCAGTTCTGAAGAAGAACGGATTCCTGACCCGCGACTCGCGCGAGGTTGAGCGTAAGAAGCCCGGACAGCCCGGAGCACGTCGCAAGTTCCAGTTCAGCAAGCGTTAATCCTTGCACGACCTGCAATTTCGGCAAAGCACGAGAAGGGTTATACAAATCATCAGGACCGCTTATATATTATATTAGGTATTACCAGACGATTGCCCTCTCGCGGAAAATCCGGCGGACCGGCTGAGCCGCTGCCGACGGATTGAAGAAAAGAGAAAAGAATTAAAAAAACAGCGTCTGCCCGCAAACCTCAGCGGCAAACGGGAGAGACGCAAAACAACAAAAGAAAATGTCACGTACAGATTTCAACACACTGCTCGAGGCCGGCGTCCACTTCGGACACCTCAAGCGCAAGTGGAACCCCAAAATGGCTCCGTACATCTTCATGGAGAAGAACGGAATCCATATCATCGACTTGCACAAGACCGCACTGAAGCTCGACGAGGCTTCGGCTGCCCTCAAGCAGATTGCCAAGAGCGGTCGCCGCGTACTGTTCGTTGCGACCAAGAAACAGGCTAAAGAGATTGTTGCCGAAAAGGTTGCATCCGTCGGAATGCCCTACGTAACCGAGCGCTGGGCAGGCGGTATGCTCACCAATTTCCCCACCATACGAAAGGCTGTCAAGAAGATGGCTACCATCGACAAGATGACCAACGACGGCACTTTCGACAATTTCTCCAAGCGCGAGAAGCTCCAGATAGCTCGCCAGCGTGCGAAGCTCGAGAAGAACCTCGGTTCGATTGTCGACCTCACCCGTCTTCCGGCGGCTCTGTTCGTCGTAGACGTTCAGAAGGAGGCCAACGCAGTCCGCGAGGCTAAGCGACTCAGCATCCCCGTATTTGCAATGGTAGATACTTGTTGTGACCCCACCGATATCGATTACGTAATACCTGCAAACGACGATGCTGTTAAGTCCATCGCTGTAATCCTCGACACCGTATGCGCAGCTATCGCCGAAGGAGTAGAGGAGCGCAAGCTCGAGAAGGAGAAGGAGGCTCAGGAGGCCGAGGCCGCAACCGAGGCTCCCAAGACTGCAAAGCCCCGCATCAAGAAGGCTGTCAAGGCCGCTATCGACGCCGAGGAGGCTGTGGTAGCCGACGTTGTGGCAGCTGTCGAGGCTGAGCCCGCAGCAGAGACCGCAGAGGATGCGGAATAATTTTTGAAACGAATTAAAACAAAGACTACTATGGAAATCAAAGCAGCCGATGTAATGAAGCTCCGCAAGATGACCGGTGCTGGTATGATGGATTGCAAGAAGGCTCTCATGGAGGCCGAGGGCGATTTCGACCGCGCACAGGACATCATCCGCGAGAAGGGCAAGCTCATCGTAGCCAAGCGTGCCGACCGCACCGCAACCGAGGGCGTGGTTGTCACCGAGATAAAGGGCACCAAAGCCTACATCCTCTGCCTCGCATGCGAGACGGACTTCGTTGCACAGAACGCTGAATACACCGCTTCGGCAAAGGCCATGCTCGACGTGGCTGTCGCAGCCGATGCAGCTGACCGCGACGCGCTTCTTGCTACCAAGAACGCTGAGGGCCGCACCGTCGAGGAGATGGTTACCGAGAAGTCGGGACAGACTGGCGAGAAGATCGAGCTGGCATACTATGCCCGCATCGAGGCTCCTTACTGCCACGCCTATGTTCACTTCAACAAGAAGCTCGGCACCCTCGTAGGCTTCAACAAGCCCGTACCCGAGGAGGTGGCACACACCGTAGCCATGCAGGCAACCGCCATGGCGCCCATCGCAATCGACGTCGAGGATTGCCCCGCAGATGTCGTTGCTCACGAGCGTCAGATTGCCGTAGAGGCTATGAAGCAGGACCCCAAGAACGCTGGCAAGCCCGACTCGATTCTCGAGAAGATCGCCGAGGGCAAGATGCGCAAGTTCTTCGAGGAGAACACCCTGCTCAACCAGGAGCTGGTCGGCGAGAAGAAGAGCATCGCAACCTATATCAAGGAGGCCGACAAGGAGGCCACCGTCATCGCCTACAAGCGTTTCGCTCTGGAGGCATAGGTTTCAACCGCTTCAAAAGAGACGAGGTTCGGAAAATTCCGAACCTCGTCTCTTTTACGCAACCGGCATCAAGTTCTTGACGAGGCTGCGCTAAAGTTTCACTACTCCCTTGCCGTTGCGGCCGTCGACACATACAAGCAACGGTTTGTCGAAACGAACAACGCGCAGATAGGCACCTTCGTACACCGCCTCCGAAGCGTCGAGCGCCGCGAAGCGGCAGAACCCGCTGCCATGCGGTTCGTCGATGGTCATATAACCTATTCCGAGCGAGGTCACATTCTGGAAAAAATGCGTTCCCTGGCTCGGTTCGACATTGAAGTCGGGCAGGGCGCATTCGGCTATGACACGCGCCTCGGATATGTGCGACCACTTGACAGGCACGCCGAGGAAGGGGTCCGAAGAGCCCCAGCGGCCGGCGCCGAGCAAAACATAGCCGCGGCCCTCGTCGCGCATGCGGGCATTCAGAGCCAGCAGCTCGTCGGCTATCTGGTGCGTAGCCAGCGACGAGAAGGTCTGGGGCTTGACGTAGACAATGTCGTATATGTCGCCCATCATGCCAGTGCCGAGCGCATTCTCGGAGTATATCAGCGCATCGTCGGTACCGAGCTGCGACCAGTCGGCAGCACGGTTCTCCTGGGTATCGATTATGGGCCTTATCTGCAGCAGGTTGAATATTCCGGGCCGGCCGGACGGAACATCCATATTCACAGCAAACTCCACCTCTACGGGGCAGCGCATCTCCTCGCTGCCTATGCGCAGTATATCCTCGACAATCTCGGCCAGCGGGAAGGTTCCGTACTTGAGGATATTGTTGAAGGTTATGGCCTTGGGTCCCTTGTCTCCAGGATAGTCGGATATGCGGCCTTCGTTGATGTTCCAGACCGACGTGGTGTACTGCAACTGCCTAAATCCGCCCGCATGACGCAGCTCGAACTCGCGAAGATTCACAGCATCGTTTGTCGAAGTGCGGAAAGCCTCGGGATTCAGGTCGAGGGCCAGCACCTTGCGCTGCGTGTCGCGCATAGTCATCTCGGGCGTCGAGGTCTGCAGCACGCGCTGCGGATAGCGCGGCGAGAATCGCAGGCTCACACCGCCGTCGACTATCAGTTTGCCCAATCCGGCGGCTATGTTGCACACGCCGTCCTCGGGACGCTCGTCGCCAATGGGGTAGTAGTTTATCGACCTTGCCACACCCGAGAATGTCGGCATGAAATATCCGTCCTGCTCCGTGCCGCACACCTCCTGCACAATGACGGCCATCTTCTCTTCGGATATGAGGTTTTGCGACGAGGCGATATAGGCTCGCGACGCAGCGAAATAGACCGAGGCATAGACGCTCTTTACCGCCCGCTCGAGCATTCGCAGCATCTGGCCGCTGTTCTTTGCCCGAGGAATCATATATGTCGAATATATACCCGCAAAGGGCTGATAGTGCGAATCTTCGAGCTTCGACGACGAGCGCACGGCCAGCGGACCCGCAACCGTCGCCACAAACGAGCGCAGCTCCTCGTGCAACGCCGGCGGAAGCGTTGAACTAACGAACTCGGCGATGACCTCCTCGTCAGACAGCTCCTGCGCGATGACATATTCGAGGCCGTTCATGCGAATGAATTCGTCGAAATAGTCGGTGGCAATCACAACCGAGCGCGGTATTGTTATGCGCACGCCGCCGTACTTGTCATACTCGCGGTATTTCATCAGCATGCTGTTCATGAATGCCAGTCCGCGGGCCTTGCCGCCGAGCGAACCTTCGCCGATGCGCGCAAAGGCTATCGCATCGCTGTATGTCGACGAGTCGAAGCGCGCCACCACGCCCTGACCGAGCATGGTGCGGTAGTCGCGTATGAGGTTCACGAGCGCCTTGCGGTGCTCGGCCACCGAGCCGAAGTTGTTTTTGCTTATCTGTCGTATGGCCTTTGCCAGAGGGAAGAGACCGCGGGCATAGAGCCACTTGGAGAGGTGGTTCTGCGAGGTGTGATACTCGAACACATCGTCGGGTATGGCGGCAATCTGCTGCTGCATCTGCATCAAATCGCGGGCGTGGCCTATCTCCTCACCCGTTACGGTGTCGATGAAGCGGAAGTCGCCGAATGCGAACTCACGTTCGATGAAGTCGCGCAGCTGAGACAGAAGTCGTTTGGAACCTTTGGCGATGAAGCCGGCGCCCAGCTCGGCAGCCTGCGCCTCATATCCCGTCTGCGACGACTGCAGCAGCACGGGCATCAGAGGATTGTCGCTCTTTATCATGCGGCACAACTCGATTCCGGCATCGAGCCGTTCGCTCTGCGGCGAGTCATCCTTGTGCATGACAAAACCGACGTCGGAAATCACTCCCAACAAATTGCGCTTGTAACGTTCGTAATACTCGGCCGCCTCATCGTAGTTGGTGGCCAACAGCACCTTGGGACGGGCTCGCTTGCGCAGAATCTGCTGGTTCTCATTAAAGGCGTCCTTCAGAAATTCGGTGTTTTGCATCAGCAGAATCCTGTACAGCTCGGGCAGATAGGTCGAATAGAAGCGTATCGAGTCCTCGACCAGCAGTATGGCCTGCACGCCGCCCTCGATGATGTCATCGTCGGCATTCATCTTGTCCTCCATCAGCTTGATGATGGCTATAATCAGGTCGGGATTGCCGTGCCAGCAGAATATGTTGTCTATGCCGGTCTGGTCCTGCTCCTCTATGCGACGGTAGATGTCTTTCGAGAAACTCGTCAGCAGCGCCACGGGTATATGGGGATAGAGCTCCTTGACGCGGCGGCCGAACGAGAAGGCATCGGGTTCGCCGACATTGTACATCGTCAGTATGAAGTCGAAATCGTTGTTCTGTTCGAGCAACTCGAGAGCCTCGCGCGTGGAGCTCACACGCGTAAACGACGGAGGATTCGACATGTTCAGTTCGAGATACTCCTTGTTGATTTGCGACTCTATGTGTCCGTCCTCCTCGAGTATGTATCCGTCGTAGCTGCAGCACACGAGCAGAATCGTGTGTATGCGTCGCTTCATGAACCCGAAACTCTTCGGCTCCTCGTATTGCAATCTGTTCTCTTCCATTCTATTGCCGGCCGTTTTGTCAACCGTCGAACAAATATAGCGATTAAACGCGACAAAACAAAGCCGCGGCCAGCTCTTGCCGCCTTCGGAAGATTATGTACAAGTCGGATTTACAGCTCCGGAGCTAACAGTTGAGCCAACTCCGCACGCGGCGTAAGACGGACCGCACAGCGGCCTATGGCTTGGGGCAGCACCAGAAACAGTTTGTCGCCAGCGCCTTTCTTATCCTTTGCCGCAGCCGCGGCGAGATGTCCGATATCGCAAGGAAGAGCCAAATCGAAGCCCAGCGACTCGAGTGCAGCGCTTATGCGCCGGCAATCCGCCTCGCCGAGCATCCCCAGCCGCACCGAAGCACGCGCAGCAGCTGTCACGCCGACAGCCACGGCCTCGCCGTGGTTCATATGCGGCTCGCACTTCTCGATGGCATGGGCCAAAGTATGTCCCAGGTTGAGCAGGCGGCGTTCGCCGCTCTCGCGCTCGTCGCGAGAGACGATATCCATCTTGACTTTCAGCGCTCGGCGCACTACATCATCAAGCAATGCTTTATCTGATTGCAGCTCCTCGACAGAGTGCGATTCGAGAATCGCGAACAGCTCCTCATCGGCTATGATTCCCGATTTCAGAGCTTCGGCTATGCCGGCTCTGAACTCTCTTTCGGGGAGTGTAGCCAGCAGCGACACGTCGACAATCACGAAGTTGGGGCTGGTGAAGGTGCCGACCATGTTTTTATACCCATCGACGTTCACACCGTTCTTGCCGCCGACCGAGGCGTCGACCTGCGCAAGCAGGGTAGAGGGCACGAAACCGAACTCTATGCCGCGCATATAGGTGGCGGCCGCAAAGCCTGCAATGTCGGTCACGATGCCGCCGCCGACCGCCACGACCAGCGAAGAGCGGTCCATCCCGCGCTCCATGAATCCGCGCCAGAGGGCTTCGACCGCAGACATCGTTTTGGACTCCTCGCCGCAGCCTGCAATCAGAGGCTCCGAGTCGCCGAACAGAGCCGAATGGCATGCTGCGACATGCTCGTCGGTAACGAACACGCAGCTGCGGCCGCGTACTATGTCGCGCAGAAGATTCTCGGCATCTCCGAAACGTATCGCGCCCGAAGACTCTGAATATGCTAAGTTAGTGGCCATGCACAAATTTAGTACATTTTCGCGAGAAAATAGTTACCTTTGCGCCGACAATCGATTTGCCATGCTTAAAATTAGAAACATAGCTATCATAGCGCATGTCGACCACGGCAAAACCACCCTCGTCGACAAGATGATTATGGCCGGCAATCTGCTGCGCGAAAACTCCAGCAGCAACGGCGAACTCATAATGGACAACAACGACCTCGAGCGCGAACGCGGCATAACCATCCTGTCGAAGAATGTGTCGGTAATATACAAGGATTACAAAATCAACATCATCGACACCCCGGGCCACGCCGACTTCGGCGGCGAGGTAGAGCGCGTGCTCAACATGTGCGACGGCGTGCTGCTTCTGGTCGACGCCTTTGAGGGGACGATGCCGCAAACGAGATTCGTGCTCCAGAAGGCGCTCGCGCTGGGCAAAAAACCGATAGTGGTAATCAACAAAGTCGACAAACCCAACTGCCGCCCCGAAGCGGTGAACGAGGAGGTGTTCGACCTGATGTTCACGCTCGACGCCACCGAAGAGCAGCTCGACTACAAGACCATATACGGCTCGGCCAAGCAGGGTTGGATGTCGCACGTGTGGAGCGAGCGAACCGACTCGATAGCTCCGCTGCTCGATGCCATAATCGACGAGATACCCGAGCCCGAGACGGTCGAAGGCACGCCTCAGATGCTCATCACCTCGCTCGAGTTTTCGCCCTACACCGGCCGCATAGCCGTCGGAAAAGTCACCCGCGGAGAGCTTCATGCCGGACAGGTCGTAACGCTGGCCAAGCGTGACGGAGAGACCATGCACAAGGTGAAAATCCGCGAACTGACCGTATTCGAGGGTCTCGGCAAGGCCAAGGTCGACACAGTTCCATGCGGCGAGATATGCGCCATTACTGGCATCGACGGATTCGACATAGGCGACACCATATGCGACAGCGAGAATCCCGAACCGCTGCCGCCGATAGCCATTGACGAGCCGACCATGTCGATGCTCTTTACAATCAACAACTCGCCATTCTTCGGCAAGGACGGCAAGTATGTCACCTCGCGTCACATAAAGGAGCGCCTCGACCGCGAGCTCGAAAAGAACCTCGCACTGCGTGTCGAGCCCGGCCCCACGGCCGACAGCTTCACCGTATTCGGCCGCGGCGTGCTGCACCTCTCGGTGCTCATCGAGACCATGCGCCGCGAAGGCTACGAGCTGCAGGTGGGACAGCCGCGCGTGATTATAAAAGAGCTCGACGGCCGCAAGTGCGAGCCGGTCGAGGAAATGACCGTAGACTGCCCCGAGGAGTACTCGGGCACGGTCATAGAGATGGTCACCAAGCGCCGCGGCTCGATGGTAAACATGGAGTCCAAGGGCGACCGCACTCGTCTGGAGTTCGAGATACCCTCGCGCGGAATAATCGGCCTGCGCTCAAACATGCTCACTGCCACCGCCGGCGAGGCCATCATGGCGCACCGTCTGAAGGGATTCGAACCTTGGGCGGGCGAAATAGAGATGCGCACCAACGGTTCGATAATATCGAGCGAGACCGGCACGGCCTTCGCTTACTCGATAGACAAACTTCAGGACCGCGGACGCTTCTTCATCGCGCCCGGAGAGCAGGTCTACGAAGGACAGGTAATAGGCGAGCATACGCGCACCAACGACATAACGGTCAATGTCACCAAATCCAAGCAGCTGACCAACATGCGCGCCTCGGGTTCGGACGACAAGGCTGTCATAGCTCCGCCGCGCATCTTCTCGCTCGAGGAGGCGCTCGAGTATATCAACGAAGATGAATACGTGGAGGTTACCCCTCACGCCATGCGATTGCGCAAAATACTGCTGCACGAGGTCGACCGCAAGCGCGCCTCCAAATAGGACATCGCACACGTCAACAACAAAACAAAAGCCGGGCAAGAAGCCCGGCTTTTGTTTTGTTGGCGCAACCGCATCAATACAGGTTGTCGTACATACTCTGGCTCTTGTCGTACTTAAGGTCGGACAGCGAAGCTGCCTTCACGCCTATGTGGAAGCTCCAGCTGCGGTGATATCCGAACGGAATCCACGAGAACGACATCTGCCAGCAATGCAAATCGCGGCTTATGCTTATGGCCGATGTCGTCAGTTTCTTCTGCTGAACGTCGAAACCGCCCTGGAACGTCAGGCCCATCTTGGGCGTGATGTTGACGCTGCCGTTGAAACCTACGGTCTGCGTCACGTTGCGCCTGAATCCGGTCGTTCCGTTGTTTATGTACTGCACGGAGTAGTTCACCGTGTAGTTGAATCCGAAGTTCCACGGCAGCGAGAAGTCATAGTACGCCTGCGACATGTATTGTCGCCGCAACACAGGGTCGAGCTGACCGTAGGGGTCGTAGAAGGGATTCATATACTCCGGCGGTATGCTGTTTATGTCGTTTATGGCCGGAGTCGAGCGGTCCTCGCGCGACTTGAACGTATAGCCGAACGACCATCCCGTATTTATGATACGGCCGGGCAGACCGCGCTTGATCATCAGCTTGTTGTATCTGACACCCTGCGGCGACACCTCATAGGGGTCGAGCGTGGCCGAGAGCTGTATTCCGAAGTTTTTGAACAGCGTGGTTCTGAACGACAGCGCAATGTTAGACAAGTTCATCGAGTCGGCCAGGAAGTTGTACGAGCCGCTTATGCGGAACTCGTCTATCAGCTTCACCTTCTTAACGCCCGTAGTGTCCCGCTTGCTCATGACCTTCATCTCGAGATTCTGCGACA
This sequence comes from Alistipes sp., assembly GCA_022511345.1. Classification (GTDB taxonomy): domain Bacteria; phylum Bacteroidota; class Bacteroidia; order Bacteroidales; family Rikenellaceae; genus Alistipes. The sequence continues at coordinate 62,274 of JAFLRR010000003.1, read as the reverse complement.
GCGAGAAGTTCAACGACATCGAGCGGCCCGACGACGGAACTCCGTAGGCGTTGTCCGAATATGGCGAGTAGGTCGTGAAGCGGCCCGTAGAGTCGGACTGCACGACCTTGTAGTAGCCGTAGGAGAGCCTCGAGAAGTCGGGAGCGTAGGAGAACGATACGGTCGGCGTGATGGTGTGGCGTATGGCCTGCAGCTTGCGGTCCTTGCGCTTCTTGGTAAAATCGTACATACCGTATATGATGGTCGATGCCGACACGTTCATGTTGTAGTTGTAGAGGCGGTAGAATCCGTACTCCGGGTCGAGGTAGTCGACCGAGTTGGTCACCGGGTTCCACTCGCGGTACTGGCGTTTGAAGTGCCACTTCTCGGTGTAATTGAACGACGGTGTGACATTGATGTAATTGAACAGGTTGAACGATGCCGACACGGGCAGCGTGTGCTCCACGCCGTTCTTCATATTCTTGAGCGTCTCCTTGGAAAATATCTCCGACTCCTTGGTCGACACCGAGTTGGTCATCTTGGCTGTGTACTGCATCGAAATCTTCTCATACCACTTCTCCTTGCCCATGCGTTCACGACGCTTGAAGGGGTAGATGCGCGACACGTTGAAGACTATGTTGGGCAGGGTGACAGCTATGGTTGCATTCTGCGAGTTCTGCGATATGGACATGTTTGCCGAAAGCGAGAATGGCGTTCCCTGCCAGTTGCGCGAGTAGGCTATAGACGAGTTGGTCTGCGTCGAGAGAATGTCGTTGAGCGTGGTTGCCGAATACTTGCTGTAACCGCTGGTAGCGAAGTTCACCGATGCCGAGAATGTCGAGCCGGGATTCGCTTTGGGGTCCTGCGAATGCGTCCACTGCAGGCGGAAGTTGCTCTGGTTGATAAAGTCGGGCATTCCCTTCTCACCGGTGCGTATGGAGGAATATTCGGCATTGAAGCTGCCGCTGTACTTGTATCGCTTGACATATCGCGACGACGCCTTGGCCTCCCACGAACCCAGGGTGTAGAATCCGCCGCGCAAAGCCAGGTCCATGTGTTGGCCGATGGTGAAATAGTATCCGAAGTCGCGCATGAAGAAACCCTTGGCATGCTCCTCGCCATAGGTGGGCATCAGCAGACCCGACTTGGGTCCCATGCTCAGCGGGAAGAAGCCGCCAGGAATCATAAGAGGGTAGAGAGGCACATCCTCGAGCACGATGTAGGCAGCGCCGGTAACCACCTTCTTTCCCGGAATCATCTTGGCCTTGGTCATGGCCAGGTAGAAGTGCGGATGGTCGGTGCGGTCGCAGGTCGTATACTTTCCGTCGCTGATGTTGACCGTGTTGTCGGGCATCTTCTTGACCTGACCGCCCACGAGCCAACCGTCGCCCTCCTGCGTGGCAACGCCCTTGATTTTGGCCTTTCCGGAGTTTATGTTATATGTTATGGTGTCCATTGTATACGACGCACTGGCATCCTCGAACACCGGACGCGTCACCTTCTTTTCGCCGCCCACCGTATCGGTCTTTCCGTAGGCATAAATCTCGTTGGAGTTCATGTCGAGATTCATGTAGTCGGACTTCAGGTTCATGTTCTGGTATGTCACGTCGCCATCCTTGTAGAGCTGGGCGGTGCGCTTTAGCACATTGTAGGAGAGCGAGTCCGAAGCCTTGAATGCTATGGATGCACCCAGCGACGACCCGCGCCGCCCGCGACGGGACGAATCCCTCGCGAATGCAGTCGAGTCGGCTGCCGCCGAGACCGAATCGCGCTTTGCCGCTATCGACTCCGACAGAGCTTCGGCCACCGCCGAGTCGCGCTCGGCCTGCGGCATGCGGTCGACAGCCTCGCGGCGGCGTTCGGCACGGCGCTCGGCGCGCTCCCTCTCGCGACGCTCCGAGCGCGAAAGCTGCATCTCGGCGGAGTCGGCCTGAAGAGCGCTCTGCGGCACATCTCGCTGCACTTGCGCATAAGGTGCCGGCCGTGCGAAAATCATCTCGGCAAACAGCGCCGCAACCGCAGCGGCAAAGAGATATTTTATGCTTTTTTTATTCAAAATTCCGATAAATTTCGTAACTTTGCCGACAAGTCGGCAAAACGCCCCGCGAAAGCTCTCTGCATGCATCCGCAACGCGTCTTTGCATCCGACAAATATAACTATTTTTTCGCAGATGCTTAACTTTTAACGCCGTTTTCAAGATGCGCACGTCATTACGGGTCATATCGTCGCTGCTGTCGCTGCTTGTCATAACCAACGTCGCGACGGCTGCAAATGTTGTCTCCGACCGCAAGGTCGTAGTCATCGACGCTGGCCACGGCGGGCCGAAATTCCCCGGCGCAAGCTATGGCGGCGTCCGCGAAAAGGACCTCAACCTTCAAGTCGCCCTGCGTCTTGGCAAGATGATCGAGGACAACATGAAAGATGTCGATGTGGTCTACACACGCACCAAAGACATTCAGTTTTCGGAGAATCTCAATGCAGACCTGCAGCGCCGCGCCGACATCGCCAACGGCAAGACGGGCCGCAATGCGCCGCGCGGCGACCTCTTCATCTCGATTCATGCCAACGCTGCGCGCGACGCTGCCGCCTGCGGCACCGAGACGCTCATAATGGGCGAGAGCACACTTGAAAAGAGCCGCAACGAGGAGGTTCTTTTCGCCAACAACAAAGACGAATTTTTGGATATGGGCGACGAGAAGACGGCCGTGATGGTCCGCGCCTACATCCAGAATCTGCAATACACCTACGGTTCCTACAGCGAGGCTCTGGCACGCATAGTTCAGAAAAACTACACGGCGGCAGGCCGCCGCTCGCGCGGCATCAAGCGCCAGCCGCTCAAGGTGCTATATGCCACCGACATGCCCGGAATACTCACCGAGATAGGCTTCATGTCCAACTCTGCCGAGCTTGCATACATGCGCTCCGAAAAGGGACAGAAGGAGCTGGCGACGGCTCTCTACCGCTCCGTCGAGCAGTATTTCGAATTCATGCGCGGCGTGCTGTCCCTCGACGGCGATGCCTCTGCGGATGCGTCCGACACGACACCCGCAGAGACCGAACAAAGCCCTCAGCAGCAAAGCGCGGCCGAGAGCGACAGCGGATTCACCATACAGGTGGCTGCCCTGGCAAAACGCCTGGCCTCCTCGTCGCGCGATTTTTCGAAAGAGTTCGGCAAATACAAAAACGACATCAGCATTTTCATATCCTCCGAAAACACGAAATATCCCTACCGCTACTGCATCGGGCGCTACGCAACGGCCGACGAGGCCCGCGAAGCTGCCGACAAGCTGCGCGGCTCATTCAAGGACGCGTTCGTGGTAAAATATTCCGGAGACCGCATTGTAAAATAAAACTGTACCAACGATGAAACGAGAGGTTAAAATAGGCATTTTCGCCGTCGCGATGCTCCTTTGCGCATGGGGCGGCATAAGATTTTTGAGCGGCATCGACCTGCTCAGCCGCAACTGCGTCTACTATGCCGTCTACGACCGCATCAACGGCGTGCAGGCCGCATCGCCCATAATCGTCAACGGAGTGAAGGTCGGCACGGTGACGGGCATATCGTTCGACCTGGCGCGCAGCCGCAAGGTCGTCCTGGAGCTCACCGTGCGCCGCCGTTACGCAATTCCGTCCGACTCCCAGGCCGCAATACGCAGCGACGGTCTGCTGGGCGGCAAGGCCATAGACATAACCCTCGGCAGCTCGCCCGAGCCTTTGCGCAATCGCGATACCATACGCTCGGAGTACGGTGCCGATTTGATGGACATAGCCGGCTCGGAGCTGGAGTTTGTCAAGCAGAAAATCACGCAGGTGGTCACCGACATGTCCACAACGCTCAACAACCTCAACCGTCTGCTCGAGGAGAACAACGAATCAATAAGCGGCACCGTCCGCAACCTCAACTCCATATCGGGCAATCTGGATGCGGTCCTTTCGGACAAGCGCGAGAGTCTCTCGGCCATGATAGACGGTCTGTCCGAATTCTCCGAGACGCTCGGTCAGAATTCGCAAAAGATAGACAGTATGATTACTGGTCTGAGCCGCTTCTCGACAGCATTGGCAGACAGCAACCTGGGCGAGAACCTGGCCGGCACAGCCGAACAGCTCAACGAGCTGCTCGGCAAAATCAACGACGGCGACGGCTCGGTCGGCATGCTGCTCAACGATCAGCGACTCTATACTTCGCTATCGGAGGCGAGCGGCAATCTGTCCAAGCTGCTCGCCGACCTGAAGGAGCACCCGTCGCGCTATGTGCACTTCTCGCTCTTCGGCCGCAGCGAGCGCAAGGAGGCCGAGCGCATGAGGCGCGACTCGATAAAGGCCGCCGAGAAGGCTGCGCGCGCCGCCGCAAAGCAGAAATAATGCCGCACGACAATATTACGACAACTATTTTCCAGCCCGAGGTTTGACTGAAGAGACGCTCATATATCCCGCCGATTTCGAACGCAAAACCGGCTTCGACCGCCTGCGCCGGCAGATAGCCGATGCCTGCACCATGCAGGCCGCACGCGAACTTGTCGACGCCGAGCGTTTCACTGCCTCGGCCGATGAAATCATGCGCCGCCAGTCGCTTGCCGATGAGATGCGCAGCATGATTCAACTCGAACGCGACTTTCCGGCAGAGGAGTTTCCGGACCTGGGCGACATGACCGACATCATAGGCATCGAGGGTTCGTGGCTTCCGCTCGAAAAGATAGTGGTGTTGCGCCGTGCACTCGCCTCGGCCGGCGCCGTCGTCGACTTCATCTCACGCCGCGACCAGCGGCTCTATCCCTGCATGCGGGCCATGAGCGAGGGCGTCGAGACCTTCCCGCACATCGTTGCCGCCATAGACCGCATAGTCGACCGCTTCGGCGAGATTCGTGACGATGCTTCGCCCGAACTGCGCGACATCAGGCGTTCGATTGCCGAACACGAAAGCAGGGTGTCGAAGCGCCTTCAGCAGATTCTCTCGTCGGCCAAGAGCGCCGGAATAACCGACACCGACGCCGCCATATCGATTCGCGACGGACGGGCCGTAATACCTGTGCCTGCCGCAAACAAGCGCAAGCTGCACGGATTCGTGCACGACGAGTCGGCAACAGGCAAAACAGTATATATAGAGCCAGTCGAGGTCGTCGAGATAAACAACGAACTGCGCGAACTCGAATATGCCGAGCGCCGCGAAATCGTCCGCATACTAGCGGCATTCACCGAGTCGCTTCGGCCGCATGCCGACGGCATAGCCGCTGCCGGAGACTTCCTCGCACATGTCGACATGATACGCGCCAAAGCCCGCTGGGCGGCCGAAAACGGATGTTCGAAGCCGATACTGTCGACCGACGACCGTCTCGTTCTGCGCAACGCACGTCATCCGCTGCTGGAGCAGACACTGCGCGAACAGAGGCGCGAGATAGTGCCGCTGCAGATGCAGCTCGACGCCTCGAAACGAATACTCGTCATATCGGGCCCCAACGCCGGCGGCAAGTCCGTTTGCCTGAAAACGGCAGGAGTGGTGCAGTACATGTTCCAGTGCGGATTTCCGGTTCCGGCCTCGGAAAACTCCGAGCTGCCCGTATTCCGTGCCATATGCATCGACATAGGCGACGAGCAATCCATGGACGACGATCTGTCGACATACTCGTCGCACCTGCTCAACATGAAAAACATGCTCGCTGCCGCTTCGCCGCGCACGATGGTTCTCATCGACGAGTTCGGCTCAGGCACCGAACCGGCCATAGGCGGCGCGATAGCCGAAACGATACTCGAGCGGCTGCTTGAACGCGGCTGCTACGGAGTCATCACCACGCACTACGCCAACATCAAGTACTTCGCCGCCGACCGCGACGGCATAGCCAACGGAGCGATGATGTTCGACGTAAAGCAGATACGGCCTCTGTTCCGACTCGAAACGGGCAAGCCGGGCAGCTCGTTCGCCATAGAGATAGCCCGCAAAACGGGTCTTCCCGAGGATATAATACGCGAGGCGGGCGAAAAGGTCGGCAGCGACCGCATAAACATCGAGAAGCAGCTGCGCGAAATATCTCGCGACCGCCGCTACTGGGAGCAGAAGCGCGACCGCATACGCATCGCCGACCGCAAAGTCGAGGAGCTCGAACGCAACTATGCCGAGCAACTCGCCGGCATCCGCGCCGAGCGTGCCGAGATTTTGCGTGCAGCACGCGAAGAGGCCCGACGGCTCGTCTCCGAAGCCAACCGGACGATAGAGAACACAGTCCGTCAGATACGCGAGGCGCAGGCCGAGCGCGAGACGACACGCTCTCTGCGCCGCGAGTTCGATTCGTTCGCCGCGAGCGTCGACAGCGAGCAGGAGAGCGAGGCTTCGGAGAGAATCGGCCGCGAGATGGAGCGTCTCGAACGCCGCCGGGCGCGGCGTGCCGAACGGCGTGCTGCGGGCGAGGGTTCGGAACCGGCCGAGGCGCAGCAGCCAGAACAGCTGCCCATAGAGGTCGGTTCGAAGGTTCGCATCGAAGGCCGCGAAATTCCGGGCGTAGTCCGGGCAATCAAGGGCAGCAAGGCTCAGGTGGTCTTCGGCGAGATACTCACCACGGTGCGGCTCGAACAGCTGTGCGCCGTCTCGAATGCCGAATACAAGCGGGCCACGCGCCCCGTCACTCCGCGCACTGTCGTGTCGGTGGATATATCCGAACGCAAACTCAACTTCCGCGACCGCATCGACGTGCGCGGCATGCGTGCCTCCGAAGCTTTGGAGACTGTCCGCGACCTGGTGGACGACGCTCTGATGCTGGGCATAGGCTCCGTGACAATACTCCACGGCAAGGGCACCGGCGCCCTGAAAGAGGAGATTCGGCGCTATCTGCGTACCGTGCCCGATGTCGAAAGCGCAGTCGACGAACACGCCGACCGCGGAGGTGCCGGAATCACAATCGTCACATTCAAGAACAGTTAGCAACTATGAGATACCGATTATCGGAAATAGCAGCTTTGTGCGACGGAGTCCTCTCGGGAGTGGACCGCACCTTCGGCGAGGTCATGACCGACAGCCGCAGCCACGCCATCGACTCCGAACCTCTGTTTGCAGCCATACGAGGCGCCAACTACGACGCGCACCGCTTCATCGAAGAGATGTACGGCCGCGGCGTGCGGGCCTTTCTGTGCGAGAGCGACATACCCGATGCCGGCCGTTATGCCGATGCCGGCTTCGTGCGCGTAAACAACACCATAGCCGCGCTGCAGCGTCTGGCGGCCCACCGCCGCAAGAGTTTCCGCGGCACCGTCGTAGGAATCACCGGCTCCAACGGCAAAACCGTGGTCAAAGAGTGGATTGCACGCGCGCTGCCAGCTTCGGTCAAGCTGTTCCGCTCGCCCAAGAGCTATAATTCGCAGTTGGGCGTGGCCATGTCGCTGCTCATGGCCGAAGGTGACGAAGAGCTGCTTCTGATAGAGGCCGGCATATCGCGTCCGGGCGAGATGGCTCAGCTCGAGCACATGATACGTCCCGACATAACCATCATAACATCGGCCGGCGACGCGCGGCAGGAGAATTTCCCCACAGTCGAATACAAACTCGAGGAGAAGCTCGCCCTGGCAGCCGGTTCGCACACCGTGATATACCACAGCGGCTACGACTTTCTCGAGCAGACCGTCAAGCGTCTGTGTCCCGACAGCCGCAACATCGACGCAGCGGTCTATGAGACATCCTGTTCGGACGACCCGCTGTCGGTGCGCAATGCAAGCATAGTCAGCGCGTTCTGTCACATCGCAGGCTACCCCTCGGCCGACGTGGCAGCAGCCAAGCCGGTCGTAGCAATGCGCACCGAAGTCAAGGAGGGCATAAACGATTCGGTTATCATCGACGACTCCTACAGCAGCGACATAAACTCGCTGGCCCTTGCCCTCGACTATCTGCGCATGATGGCCGCCGGACGCAAAATGACACTCATACTATCAGACATACCACAAAGCGGCATGAGCGGCGACGAGCTCTATTCGCGCGCTGCCCGTCTGGCCGAAAATTCGGGTGTCGATCTGATTATAGGCATCGGTTCGCGCATTGCCGACTATGCCGGGCGATTCAACTGCCAGAAGCGTTTCTACGCCTCTGTCGACGACTTCCTGCGCGACATGCGAACATCCGACATTGCCGGCCGCGCCGTACTGCTCAAGGGCGGCAAGTCGAGCCGCTTCGAGCGCCTGAGTCACGCCCTCGAGAAGAAGAGCCACACCACGGTACTATCGGTCGATTTGGATGCCATGGCTCACAACCTCAATATCTTCCGCTCGCGCATGCAGCCGTCGACACGTTTGATAGCCATGGTAAAGGCCTCGAGCTACGGAGCCGGCGATTTCGAGGTCGCCAACATGTTGCGCCACCGCGGCGTCGACTTTCTGGCCGTAGCCTTCGCCGACGAGGGCATTACGCTGCGAGAGAGAGGCATAGGCGGCCGCATAGTGGTGCTGAATGCCGACTCTGACAGTTTCGAGACCATGATAGCCAACCGCCTCGAGCCGGAGATATATTCGCTGCATTCGCTCGGCGAGTTCGTGGCGGCCGTAGAGCGATTCGGCGAGATGCACTATCCGGTGCACATCAAGCTCGACACGGGCATGCACCGGCTCGGATTCACGGCCGACGAGATCGACGAACTTCTTCCGGCGCTGGACAAGTGGTCGCGCAGCGTCCGCGTGGCCAGTCTCTTCTCGCACCTGAGCTGTGCCGACGACCCTGCGCAGGACGACTTCACGCGTCTGCAAATATCGCGCTTCGACAGCATGAGCCGTCAGATAGCCGACAGTCTCGGATATCCGGTGCTGCGGCATACGGCCAACAGTGCCGCAATAGCACGATTCCCCGAGGCGCAGTTCGACATGTGCCGCCTCGGCATAGGTCTCTACGGCTTCGGATGCATAGACGACGGCTTGCTGCGACCCGTGTCGACTCTGCGCACGCGTATCGTGCAAATCAAAAGGCTCAAGGCAGGCGAATGCGTAGGCTACGGCCGTGCCGGAGTTTTAACGCGCGACAGCATAACGGCCACCATACCCATAGGCTATGCCGACGGTTTGGACCGCAATCTCGGCTGCGGACGCTGGTCGATGCTCGTAGGCGGACGTCCGGCGCCAATCACCGGCCGCGTCTGCATGGACAGCTGCATGATAGACATAACCGACATACCCGACGTGCGCGAAGGCGACGAGGTTACGGTCTTCTCGCCCGAGCCGGGCAACACGGCAGCCGACATGGCAGCCGTGCTGGGAACCATTCCGTACGAGATTCTGACATCGCTGTCGGTTCGCGTAAAACGCATCTACATCAAGGCTTAGAGATGGATGTAATGGAGTTTCGCGACTACTGTCTGTCGCTGCCGTTCACCGATGAGTCGACGCCTTTCGACCAGACCACGTTAGTCTACAAAGTCGGCGGCCGCATGTTCGCCTACGCAGGCATGGACGACTTCCGCCGCATTTGCGTCAAGTGCGACCCCGAGGAGGCCGAACAGCTGCGCGAAACATATCCAGAAATAACTCCTGCCCACCACAGCTCGAAACGCCACTGGAACGACATTGCCGTGGCTGGCGACCTGCCCGATGCACTCATTCGCGAACAGATTCGCAACTCCTACATAGCCGTGCTGCGCAGCAACGTAACCCCGCGGCAATTGCGCGACAAGATAGTCGCAGCCGCACGCAGCGCAGGAATCATAGTGTAAAACCGATATGAATACTCCCGACCAGACAACAGAACACGCTGCAAAGACATCCAGCGGAAAGCTATATCTCGTTCCCTGCCCGATAGCCCCCGACGGCGAACCGCGCAGCGTGCTTCCGCAGCCCAATTTCGATATAATAGACTCGCTGGACTACTTCATCGTCGAGAATATCCGTTCGGCACGCAGGTTTCTGTCCAAGGCCGGCATATCGCGCCGCATCGACGATCTGCTATTTGCAGAGCTGAACGAACACACGGCGCCGGCCGAAATCGAGGAGCTGCTGAAGCCTCTTGCCGCAGGCCGCTCCGCAGGTTTGATATCCGAGGCCGGAGTCCCGGCCGTGGCCGACCCCGGAGCTCCGCTGGTCGGGTTGTGCCACCGTCGCGGCATCAGGGTCATACCGCTCACGGGCCCTTCGTCGATAATCATGGCCGTCATGGCATCGGGACTAAACGGGCAGTCGTTCGCTTTCAACGGCTATCTGCCGGTCAAGGCCCCCGAGCGCATCCGCGCCATCCGTCAGTTCGAGCGGCGTGCCGTCAGTGAGAGACAGACCCAGCTTTTCATCGAGGCTCCATACCGCAACACAGGGTTGTGGCGCGACCTGTTGGCAACCTGCTCGCCAGCCACACGGCTTACGGTTGCCGCCGACATCACGGCTCCCGACGAATATATAGTGACGCGGAGCGTGGGGGAGTGGCGCAAACTCCCCGTGCCCGAAATCGCCAAACGTCCGGCGATATTCGCCATTGGTATATAATTTGCGCTTTTAATTGCAAAGAATGAAAACAAACGGTAAGATATGGTAAAGGAAAAAGTTCATAATGAAGCTGTTAACGGCGATGAGGGATTCGCTCCCGGCGACGGCTATCCTTCGTGCGAGGGCGAGTCGTGTGCCAATGTGTCAGAAGAGGGCGGCAATGAGTCTGACACTATGGCAGACCAGGCCGAAGAGCAGAACAGTGTAGCGGCCGAGGTGGCCGAGTGGCGCGACAAGTATCTGCGTCTGCATGCCGAGTTCGACAACTACCGCAAGCGCACCCTGCGCGAAAAGATGGATTTGGTGCAGAGCGGCTGTTCGGATGTGCTGAAGGCTCTGCTTCCGATAGTCGACGACGTGAACCGCGCACTTGCTGCCATGGACAAGAGCGACGACGTAGCGGCTCTGCGCGACGGAGTGCGCCTCATATCGCGCAAATTCGAAGATATGCTCCGCTCGAAGGGCGTAACCGAAATCGAAGCCATGGGACTCGAGCTCGACACCGACCGTCACGAGGCCGTGGCACGGTTCGCAGCCGGCGAGGATAAGAAGGGTCTCATAATCGACGTGGTGGAGAGAGGATACATGCTCGGCGACAAGGTGCTGCGATTCGCCAAAGTCGTTGTGGGAGAGTAAAAACAATTGGTAATTAACTATTAAAAATTAGCAATCAGTTACTAATTAATTGCTAATTGAATCATTATGGCAGAAAAACGGGACTACTACGAGGTGTTGGGTGTTGAGAAAAACGCCAACGCTGACGAAATAAAGAAGGCCTACCGCAAAGCGGCCATCAAATATCATCCCGACAAAAATCCGGGAGACAAGCAGGCCGAGGAGAAGTTCAAGGAGGCAGCCGAAGCCTATGACGTGCTGTCGAATCCCGACAAGCGCGCACGCTACGACCGCTTCGGCCATGCCGGAATGGGCGGAGCCGCAGGAGGCGGATTCGGCGGAGGGTTCTCCGGCGGCGGATTCTCCATGGAGGACATATTCTCGCAGTTCGGCGACATCTTCGGCGGCCACTTCTCAGGATTCAGCGGATTCTCGGGCGGAGGTCGCAGCGGACAGCGCGTGAACCGCGGTTCGGACATTCGCGTCAAGGTCAAGCTGACGCTGGCCGAGATTGCTGAAGGCACTGTCAAGAAGTTGAAAATCAACAAGACAGTAGCCTGCGACAAATGCGGCGGCTCGGGAGCCAAAGACTCCTCGTCATATGCGACCTGTTCTACCTGCAACGGTTCAGGCTACGTAACCCGTGTCGAGAACTCGTTCTTCGGCCGCATACAGACGCAGGGCGTCTGCCCGACTTGCGGCGGCAGCGGCAAGGTCATCACAGCACAGTGCGACAAATGCCACGGTGAAGGAACGCTTCGCGGCGACGAGATAATCGAGGTATCGATTCCGGCCGGAGTGGGCGAGGGTATGGCTCTGACCGTAACCGGCAAGGGCAATGCCGCGCGCCGCGGAGGCGTGAACGGCGACCTGCTCGTAGTCATCGAGGAGGAGCACGACCCGCAGCTGGTACGCGACGGCGACGACTTGATTCACAACCTCAACATACCGGTAACGACAGCCATACTCGGCGGCACGGTCGAGGTTCCGACCGTCAACGGCAAGGCTAAAATCAAGATTGCCCCCGGAACTCATGCCGGCAAGGTACTGCGCCTGCGCGACAAGGGTTTGCCGCATGTCAACGGCTACGGTCGCGGCGACATTCTCGTTGTGGTCGACCTGACAATCCCCTCGAAGCTCAATGCCGAGGAGCGCCGTCTGGTCGAGCAGCTCTCTGCGATGCCAGATTTCGAGAAGGCTCAACCGGTCGAGCAGCAGAATATTTTCGAGCGAATGAAAAATTTCTTCCGTTAGAACTGGATTCTGTCGGAAATAAATCGTATATTTGAAAAAATTGTCGCTTTATGGGATTCATGACTCCTTTTAAGAAACGGGCAAATAGTTTCACCTACATACCTCGCTATTACGATCCCGAGCGCGAAGCCTTCAACCAGCGTCGCGCCGAGCTCTTCGGCGAGCGTGCAGGCGACTCCGACCGCGAATATGTGCCCGGACAATACATCCGCACGCAGCGCGAGGCGCGCACGGCCCGCCGCCAGAACGAGAAAAGCGACAACGGCCACACGCGCATAATCATACTCTGCGCCCTGGCGGCCATCATCATGCTCTTCGCCTACAGGCTCTATCCGGTCATTGTATCAGCCCTAAGCGACAAACCGTCGAAGGCTGCGGCAGCGCCCGCCTACGAGGAGGAGTTCGATCCCTACGCACCCATTGTAATCATTCCCAACGACTGAAAACGCTCCAGCGGATGCCCGACAGAATAAAACTGCTTCCCGAAGTCGTCGCCAACCAGATTGCGGCAGGCGAGGTGGTCAACCGCCCCGCCTCTGTGGTCAAGGAGATGATGGAGAACGCCATGGATGCCGGAGCAAGCTGCGTTACGGTCAACTTTCGCGATGGCGGCCGCGAGCTGATACAGATTGTCGACGACGGCTGCGGAATGTCGCCTATCGATGCCCGCATGGCCTTCGACAGACATGCCACCAGTAAAATCTCGTCCGTCGACGATATCTACGCCCTGCGCACATTCGGATTCCGCGGCGAGGCTCTGGCCTCGATAGCGGCCGTATCGCAAGTCGAGCTGCGCACACGGCGCGAGGACGACGACACCGGAACCGTCACCACGCTACACGGCGGACGTTTCGTCTCGCAGGAGCCGGCAGCATGCCCCGCAGGTTCGCAGTTCATGGTGCGCAACCTCTTCTACAACGTTCCGGCCCGCCGCAAGTTCATGGACGAGGTCAAGGAGTCGCGGCGACAGATTCGCGCCGAATTCAACCGTGCGGCGCTCTGCAATCCCGGCATTAGGTTCGAACTCTACGAGAACGACCAGCCGGTTTCGCTGCTCGAACCCTCGACGCTTGCCGGCCGCATTGTCGACGTGGTAGGCAAAAACATACGCAACAACTTGCTCGAGGTGTCGGTCGACACGTCGATAGTCTCCGTCAGAGGCTTCGTGGGTCGTCCCGAAGCGGCGATGAATGCAGCCTACACGCGCAAGGATTCGATGCGCTATCTCTTCGTCAACGGCCGCTACTTCAAGTCGAAATATCTCTACGGCGCCATTCTCAACGCCTATGAGCATCTGATACCCGAGGGTTCGGTTCCGGCATATTTCCTGTACCTGACGGTCGACCCCGAGCGTGTCGACGTCAATGTCCACCCGCAGAAAATCGAAGTCAGATTCGCCGACGAGAGCGCCGTCAGGACAATACTCAATGCCGCCGTACGCGAGACGCTGGCCAAAACCGGCGCCGTGCCGATGATGTCCTTCAGCGAGGAGGATGCCGCCGTCGAGATTCCGCCTGCAAACCGCGGAGGATTCTATGACGAGCCCAAATCCTCGTCGGGCAACGACTACAACCCCTTCCGCGAGGGCTACGCCGACGACTCGGCCGATGCATCGGCCGGCATGCGCAACACCGTGAGCGATTTTTCAATAGCCGCACCGCACACTCAGCGCCGCGACCCGTTCGCCGGCCTTGACGTATTCTCATCGACAGAGTTCGAGACCATGCCGTCGGGCCATTTCGGCGACGAGGGCAGCAGGCTCGAATACATTCCATCGGTGACAGCCGAGCAGGGCACGCTCATCGACGACGAGCCCGCCGCATTCGAGAATGTCACCAGCATCGGCAACCGCATGGCTCTGGCTCTCTACGGAGGCCGGCCCGTTGTAGTCGATTTGCGGCGCGCCCGCGAACGTATGCTCTACGACAGCTGCCTCGAACAGCTGCGCAGCGGCTCGGTCGCAAGCCGCAGACTCCTGTTCCCGGAACGGCTTACGCTCTCGGCAGAGGAGTATGCCGCAGTCGAGGAGCATGCGGTCGACTTCGCAGCTGCAGGCTTCGACTTCGACTACACAGGCAACGGTTCCATCGACGTGCTCGGAGTGCCCGACGATTTGGGCAGCGAGCGCATCGACGAGGTCATATACGGACTTCTTCACATGTTCGACTCACCGCAGGGCGCTGCCGACGCACGCAACGAGCGCACGGCAGCCGTCATGGCTCTCAACGGCTCGCGGTCGCTGCCCAAGCGCATGTCGCACGACGAGGCCGCAGCGCTGCTGGCTTCGCTTGCCGAGTCGGGCAACACGGGCTATACGCCCTCGGGCAAACCCATAATGGCAGAGCTCCCGGCAGAGTTCCTGCGCACGAAACTCGATTTGTAGAACAGTAACACCGAAAAAGCATGAATCCCTATTTCAACACTCCTCCGGTGGTCAAAAACCTCATAACGGCCAACTGCATAATATATCTGGCAACAATGCTGCTGCCGCGTTTCTACTGGTTTGCCAACACATACTGCTCGCTCTACTGGTTTCAGAATCCGGATTTCCACTCGTGGCAGTTCATAACCTACCTGTTCATGCACGGGTCGCTGTCGCATCTGTTCTTCAACATGTTCGCACTGTGGATGTTCGGCCGCACGCTCGAATACGAACTCGGCTCGCAGCGCTTTCTGGCATATTACCTCATATGCGGAGTCGGCGCCGCTCTGGTGCAGATGGCCGTGGTGTTTTTCACCGGCGAATTCTCCATACAGCTCATCGGCGCCTCGGGTGCCGTCATGGGTCTGCTGCTGGCATTCGGAGTGATGCACCCCAACAGCGTCATCATGCTGCTGATTCCGCCAATCCCGATGAAGGCCAAATATTTCGTCATGGCCTATGCCGTCCTCGAGCTCTTCCTTGGCTGGAGAGGATACTCGCCCGGAGTAGCGCATTTCGCCCACGTCGGCGGCATGCTGTGGGGATGGCTGCTGCTCCGCTACTGGAAAAGCAAGGGTAACATATACTACTGATTCGATTCCGACCGTGGCACGCGAATACTACTATTATAACGATATCGAAACATCGCGCCGCAACAGACGCGATTTGACGCCGATGCACCTGCTCGACGGCTTTGCAGTGATTCTGTCGGCGGTCGTTGTCATCGCCGACATCGCCACGCTGGCAGTCCCGCACCTTCACCCGTCGAGATTCACGAGCATACCGGTGCTGGCACTGGCCGCACAGTGGTTATTCGCCGCCACCGTGATTCTGACCCTCTACTGGATTATCAGACGACACCTGCGGCCGGCAATAGTAACGGGCATATTCACTCTTATCGGGCTGTTTTACACCCCGTTATACTACAAAACCGAAATCCGCCGCGACTACGGCAACGAGACATACGACCGCATGGCGCTGCGAGTGATGACCTATAACCTGCGATGCTTCTACAGCGACGACGGCGAGCGTTTCACCATAGACAGCGTGGCCAGCTTCGTGCGAAGCTTCGATCCCGACATCATCTGCTTTCAGGAGTTTCTGCCGCCGGCAGGGTGCTCCGCGGCATACATCGATTCGGTTATGGGCGGCGGCTACCGCACCGTCACCTTCGACGGCACGGCGGCTCCGGCGGCCATCATGTCGCGCTTCAGAATATTGCGCTCCGGGCGCCTTCCCGAGCGCGGCGACACGATGCTGCACGGCAAAGCGCTGTGGGCTGACCTGCTTATCGAGAACGACACGGTGCGCACTTTCTGCGTACATCTGAACGGGACCTCGATAAACAACGCCGACGCCGACTACATAGTCAACCGCCGCTACGTATCCGACACGGCCCGCAACAGCAAATTCCGCGACATAGTGCGGCGCATAAACGTGCGTACCATCGACCGTGCATACCACGTCGACGCTTTGGCCGCCGCACTCGACACCACGCGTTATGCAAAGATTCTCTGCGGCGACTTCAACGACACGCCCATGTCCTATGCCTACAAGCGTCTGTCTGACGACATGACCGATGCATTTGCCGAGTGCGGTCGCGGATACGGATATACGTTCCGCGGATTTTACAACACGCTGCGCATAGACTATGCGCTCTTCGAGAGCAGCCGCTTCGAGATTCTCTCGTATTCGGCTCCCGACTCGATTCTGCTCTCGGACCACCTGCCGGTCTGCACGAGAGTCTTGCTGAAGCCTCAGGTTCAACCGAAACACTAACTTAAAAAACATAGAATTATGATTACCGATTCCCTTAAAAACGCTTCGCTCTACTACAGCGTCAACCCGCGTTTCGAGCGCGCATTCGCATGGCTCGCATCCGTAGACACCGCGGCAATCGAGCCCGGAAAATATGAAATCGACGGCAAGGAGATTTTCGCCAGCGTGGTGGACAAGGAGCTCAAGAAGCCCGAAGATGCCAAACTGGAGGTGCACGACAAGTACATCGACATCCAGATCATCGTCCGCGGCGAGGAGACCTTCGGCTGGAGCGAGCGCTGTGCCTGCACCGAGCCCAAGGCCGATTTCGACAGCGAGAAGGATATACAGTTCTTCCTCGACAAGCCGCAGACCTGCTATACGCTGCGTGCCGGACAGTTCACCATTCTCTTCCCCGAAGATGCTCACGCACCCATGATAGGCGAGGGTACGGTCAAGAAAGTAATCCTCAAAATCAAGGCATAAGACTGCATCATGCAGCGATAAAAAATCCGCCGGAGATTCCGGCGGATTTTTTTATCCGATTCTTTCTGGCGAAAATATCTCCTCGGGATATTTTATGTCATGCAGGAACAGCCCCTGTGCCGGTGCGCTGCCGCCCGAACGCGACAAGTCGCGTGAAGCCACTATATCGCGGAACTCGGCAGGGGAGTAGCGGCCTCGTCCCACGTCGACAAGCGTCCCGACAATCGCACGGACCATGTTGCGCAGAAAACGGTCGGCACGTATGGTGTAGCGCAGCATGTCGCCGTCGAGACTCCATTCCGACCGCAATATGCGGCATATGTTGGTTTTGTTGGCTGAGTTGAGCTTGGCGAACGAAGTGAAATCATCGAACTGCTTGAGCATGGCGGCCGCCTCGTTCATCGCCTCGACATCGAGATGTCCGTCGTAGTGCCAGGCATAACGGCGGCAGAAGGGGTTCTTGCTCCGCACGATGCAGTAGACATACTCGCGCTCGACAGCCGAAAAGCGGGCGTGGGCCTCGTCCGAGACCGGTGTAATGGAGCTTACGGATATGTCGGCCGGAAGTATGCGATTCAGACGGTAGAGGAAGTTGGACCTGTCGGCGACGGGCTCGGCGCAGTCGAAATGGGCCACATAGTACGACGCGTTGACTCCCGTATCGGTGCGGCCGGCGCCTACGGTCTCGACCGGTGCGCGCAGCAGAGCGGAGAGGGCTCGCTCGAGCGTCTCCTGCACCGACGGGGCATCGGGCTGCCGCTGCCAGCCGCAGTAGGCAGCACCGTCGTATCTCAGTTCCGCGAAGTATCTCATCTGCCAATAGCGTTTTTCTCGATACAAAGATAGCTCTTTTGGCGCCAACGTCAAAACATGGCCCATCGTGTACGAACTGCCTGCAAAACGTTTTTTATTTCGGCAGCGATTTAGTATCTTTGTCGGAATCAATTGCACGAATTATGAAAGCCGCTATAATAGGTTACGGTAAGATGGGACGCGAAATAGAGCGCATACTCGTTCAGCGCGGTCACCAGATTGTTCTCAAGGTCGACGAAGCCAACGCTGCCGACCTCAACGCAGCCAATCTCGAGAGCGCAGACGTAGCTTTCGAGTTCACCACGCCGGCTACGGCCGAGCGCAACATACGCACCTGCCTGGAGTGCGGCTGCGCAGTCGTGAGCGGCACCACAGGCTGGACCGAACATCTGGCAGAGATGGAGCGTCTGTGCCGTGAGCGGGGCGGAGCGCTCTTCTATGCCTCGAACTACTCGCCCGGAGTGAACATCATGTTCCGCCTGAACAAAATGCTGGCCGAGATGATGAACCGCTTCGACAGTTTCGACGTCTCGCTCTCCGAGACGCACCACATCCACAAGAAGGATGCTCCGAGCGGCACGGCCATAACGCTCGCCGAGCAGATAGCTGCCGGCCTCGACCGCAAGGATGGATATGCCAGCGGCCAGACAGACGACGCACGGATGATAGCCGTAGAATCGATTCGCGAGGGCGAAATAGCAGGCATCCACACCGTCACCTACGAGTCCGAAGACGAGCGCCTCGTACTCAGCCACACCATCAAGAACCGCCGCACGCTGGCGGCAGGAGCCGTGGCGGCAGGCGAATTCCTGTGCGGCCGCAAGGGTGTATTCGGCATGGAGGATATGTTGAAGTAGAAAGTAACAACGACAAGCCAATGAAGAAGATACGCGAAATACTCGCAAACCGCTGGCTGCGGTTCGCAATAGCGGCAACCATATACACGCTGTGGTTCGTGGTCTGGACGGGCAATCCGTGGATGCTGCTCGGACTGCCTATAATCTACGACTTCTACATATCGAAACTCTTCAAGCGCTATATCGGCAGCCGCAACGAGGCTCTGTGCAAGCGCAGCAAGCTGTACAAGACCGTCTACGAGTGGGTAAACGCCATAATTTTCGCCACGGTGGTGGCTTCGCTGGTGCACATATTCATCTTCCAGCCCTATGTAATACCCACCTCGTCGATGGAGAAGTCGCTGCTCATAGGCGACTATCTCTACGTCAGCAAGGTGACATACGGCCCCCTGATGCCGCAGACTCCGCTGGCATTCCCGTTCGTACACCACACTATGCCCGGCTCCGGCAACCGCAAGTCGTTCTCCGAGGCCATACACTGGGATTATCACCGTCTGAAAGGACTGCGCGGCATAGAGCGCAACGACGTGGTTGTATTCACCTTCCCGGCCGGCGACAGCGTGCTGCTGGAGAATCAGTCGGTCACCTATTACGACGTGGTGCGCGACTACGAGCGCATCTACGGCAAGGAAGAGGGCCGCAGGCGCCTGAATGCCGACTACACCGTAATAACCCGTCCCACGGACAAGCGCGAGAACTATATCAAGCGCTGCGTGGCCATTCCCGGCGACACCATACGCATCGTCGACGGCGACATGTTCATCAACGGAGAGCCGCAGGAGGAGATTCCCGGAAAGCAGTATACCTATATAGTCGAGACATCGACTCCGATAACGCCTTATGCCATAGATAGGCTCGGCATAACCGAATACGGCTCCAACGGCGGTTCTATCTACTTCATGACCATGACCGCCGAAACCGCGGCCCGTGTCTCGGAGATGGACAACGTGACAGCAATACGCCGGTACATAGGTTCCGACGACGTATTCCCCCACAGCGACGAATATCGCTGGACGCAGGACAACTTCGGCCCGCTTTATGTTCCCCGGAAGGGCGACAAGGTGGAGCTTACGGCCGACAACCTGCCGTTATACGAGCGCATAATAACCGTCTATGAGGGTCACCGGCTCAGTGTCGGCGACGACGGCATAATCAGCATCGATTCCGAGCCGGCCGACAGCTACACTTTCGGCATGGACTACTACTTCATGGCCGGCGACAACCGCCACAACTCGGCCGACTCGCGCTTCTGGGGATTCGTGCCCGAGGACCACATCGTGGGCAAGGCATCGTTCATTTGGCTGTCGCTGGACAAATCGAAGAAATTCCCGGGCAACATACGCTGGGACAGAATCTTCCGCAAGGTGAGATAGTCTACGACCATGAGCGCAGGAGAGGATACCTATCTGACCATAGCCGCACCAGCCGAGGCAGCCTTAAGGGAGCGAAGCAGCAAGTTCCTCGCATTCGCATACCCTGTCGACGGCGAACAGGCCATACGCGAGCACCTCGACGCCCTGCGCAAGAGATACTACGACGCCACGCACCGCTGCTACGCCTGGCGGCTCGGGCCAAAAGGGGAGAGCTACCGCGCCAATGACGACGGCGAGCCCTCCGGCACCGCCGGAAGGCCTATACTCGGACAGCTGCTCTCTCACTCGCTGACAGACTGTCTGGTGGTCGTGGTCCGCTATTTCGGCGGCACGAAACTCGGTGTACCCGGGTTGATAGCCGCCTACCGCGAGGCGGCCGAAGAGGCCATAGCGGCGAGCCAGATAGTGGAGCGGACCGTCGACGTGAAGTTCACGGTCAGCTTCCCGTATGAAGCTCTGAACGAGGTGATGAAGTGCATAAAGGAGGAGCAGCCGGCAATACTCTCGCAGCTGTTCGACAACATCTGCTCGATGCAGCTGTCGATACGCAGCGGCCGTGCGGAGGCCCTGTCCGGAAAACTCGAAAAAATCGGGGGGCTGACCCTCGAAACTGAAGAATGAGCGACGAAAAGAGATACATACGCATAACGGGCGCCCGTGTCCACAACCTCAAGAATATCTCGGTCGAGATTCCGCACAACAAACTCGTGGTGGTGACGGGTCTTTCGGGCTCGGGCAAGTCGACGCTGGCGTTCGATACGATATTCGCCGAGGGACAGCGACGCTATGTCGAGAGTCTGTCGGCATATGCGCGTCTGTTTCTGGGCAAGATAACCAAGCCCGACGTCGACTCGATAACCGGCATAGCTCCGGCCATCGCCATAGAACAGAAGGTCAACACCCGCAACCCGCGGTCGACAGTCGGCTCCTCGACCGAAATTTACGACTACATACGCCTTCTGTTCGCTCGCGCCGGACACACCTTCTCGCCCATATCGGGCCGCGAGGTGAAGTGCATGTCCACCGACGAGATAGCCGAATACATACTCTCGCTCGGCGAGGGCGTGCGCGTGACAATCGCGGCGCCGCTTGTCCCTGACAGCAGCCAGACGCTGGTCGAGAGGCTCATGAATCTCATCTCGGACGGCATTCCGCGCGTCAGATACGATGGCCGCACCATGCTCACCGAGGATCTCCTCCAGCAGGCAGACGCCAATACGGACCAAAGCAAGGTGCTGGCCGTAATAGACCGACTGAAAAGCGGCAGCGAAGACAGCGACCTGCCCACGCGCATACGCGACTCGGTAGCCCGCGCACTCGCCTGCGGCGACGGGGTGTGCCGCATAATCACTGACGACGAGGAGCGCGAATTCTCGACTCGCTTCGAGGCCGACGGGATGACTTTCGAGCAGCCCAACGAGCACATGTTCAGCTACAACAACCCCGTGGGTGCATGTCCCCGATGTGAGGGCTACGGCAAGATTACGGGCATAGACGAGGATTTGGTCATACCCGACAAGAGCCGCACGATATACGAGGATGCCATAGCCTGCTGGCGCGGCGATACCATGCGCCGCTGGAAGGAGCAGCTGGTCAACAATGCGCACAGATTCGGATTCCCGATACACACGCCCTTCCACGCCCTCACGCCTGAACAGAAACGGCTGCTGTGGTGCGGCAACGACTATTTCAGCGGTCTGAACGACTTCTTCGACTACATCGACGGCCAGCGGCACAAGATACAGTTCCGCGTGATGAAGGCGCGCTATACGGGCAAAACCATATGCCCGCTGTGCAACGGCACCCGCCTGCGCAAAGAGTCTCTATATGTCCGTGTTGGCGGCAAGACGGCTGCCGACCTTGCAGCCATGAACATCGATTCGCTGACCGAGTTCTTCGACAACCTGAATCTGGATGCGCGCGACAGGGAGAAGACGGCTCGCATACTCGTCGAGATTCGCACGCGTCTGCAGTACATGCGCGACGTAGGGCTCGGCTATCTGACGCTCGACCGTCTGTCGTCGACTCTGTCGGGAGGCGAGAGCCAGCGCATAAATCTCGCCACGTCGCTCGGCAGCAATCTCACCGGCTCGCTTTACATACTCGACGAACCGAGCATAGGTCTGCATCCGCGCGACACGCAGCGGCTGGTCAAGGTGCTCAAACAGCTGCGCGACTTGGGCAACACGGTCATAACCGTCGAGCACGAAGAGGAGATAATCCGCGCGGCCGACTATATCATCGACATGGGCCCCGAGGCCGGCGAGAACGGCGGCGAGATAGTATTCGCAGGAGCGGCAGGGGAGTTGTCCGAATGTCGACAGAGCCTCACGGCCGACTATCTTACCGGCCGCAAGAGCATAGCCGTACCCAAGTCGGTGCGGCATCCCAGCGGAAAGATAAAGATATGCGGAGCAAGGGAGAACAATCTCAAGAATATCGATGTCGACATACCGCTCGGAGTGATGGTCTGCGTAACGGGCGTCAGCGGTTCGGGCAAATCGTCGCTGGTAAAGGGAATACTCTATCCGGCGCTGCGGCGCATGCTGCTCGACACGGGCATCAAGCCAGGCGACTTCGACGGTCTGAAGGGCGACACGTCGATGCTCCGTTCGGTGGAGATGATAGACCAGAATCCCATCGGCAAGTCGACACGTTCAAATCCGGTGACATACATCAAGGCCTATGACGAGATACGGCGTCTGTTCTCAGAGCAGCCCTATGCCCGGCACACGGGTTTGAACGCCTCGCACTTCTCGTTCAACGTGGCCGGAGGCCGCTGCGAGGAGTGCCAGGGCGAGGGTATCATAAAGGTCGGCATGCAGTTCATGGCCGATGTGGAGCTGGTGTGCGACGCCTGCGGCGGCAAACGGTTCAAGGACGATATACTCGAGGTCAAATACCGCGACAAAAACATATGCGACGTGCTCGAGATGACCGTCGACGAGGCCATAGAGTTCTTCGGCGCCGATGCGCCGTCGGACGCCGTATGCCGCCGAATAGTCGAAAGGCTCATACCGCTGCAGAGCGTGGGTCTGGGTTATGTTAGGCTCGGGCAGTCGTCGTCGACACTCTCGGGCGGCGAGAGTCAGAGGGTGAAGCTGGCGTCGTTTCTGCAGAAGGATTCGTCTGAGGGCAATGTGATGTTCATCTTCGACGAGCCCACGACAGGCCTGCATTTCCACGACATAAAGAAGTTGCTCGACGCCTTCTCGGCCCTCATAGAGCGTGGGCATTCGGTGGTAGTGGTAGAGCACAGCCCAGACGTGATAAAGTGCGCCGACCACGTCATAGACCTCGGTCCCGAAGCCGGCGACCAGGGCGGATATGTGGTGTGCAGCGGCACTCCCGCCGAGGTGGAGCAGTGCGCCGCAAGTCACACGGGCGAATGTCTGCGAAGGCTGAACAAATTATAGAGCTACAAAAGTGCAGAAGTCAGAGTTTCATATATATACGCTTCCGAACGGAATACGCGGCATACACCGCCAGGTGCGCGGCAACGTGGTACACTGCGCACTGACAACGGGGGCAGGCAGCCGCGACGAGCTGGCCGGAGAGTACGGCCTGGCGCACTTCACCGAGCACGGATTCTTCAAAGGCACCGGCAAGCGGCGCGCCTACCAGGTCAACTGCCGCCTGGAGAATCTGGGAGGAGAGCTGAACGCCTTTACCACCAAGGAGGAGACGACGCTGCACGCCACGGTGCTTCGCAGCGACTTCGCCAAGGCCGCCGAGCTGATTGCCGACGTGGCCTTCGGCTCGGTCTTTCCCGACCGCGAGATGGAGAAGGAGCGCGAGGTGATATGCGACGAAATAAACACCTACAAGGATTCGCCGGCAGATGCCATCTACGACTCCTTCGAGGAGTTGCTGTTCGAGGGTTCGGAGATTGGCCACAACATACTCGGCGACAAGCGGTCGGTGATGCATTTCACCGGCGATGACATAAGAACCTTCATGCGCCGCACATATACTACCGACAGGATGGTCTTCTCGTCAGTGGGCAACATATCGCCCGAGGCAGCCGAGAGAACGGCCATGCGCTATTTAGGTACGGCAGCACCGTCGCAGAGGGCTTTCGACCGCACCGTGCCGCCCCTGAACGAGCCTTTCGACAAATGCCTGAACAAACACACCCACCAGGTGCACTGCATAACCGGCTGCCGTGCCTACGGCACCTCGGACAAAAGGCGGCTGCAGCTGGCGCTGCTGATAAACATACTCGGCGGACCGTCGGCCAACTCGAGACTCAATGTCACCGTGCGTGAAAAATACGGACTTTCGTACAACATCGAGGCGAGCTACACGCCTTACTGCGACAGCGGCATGGCCGCCATATATTTCAGCTCGGACAAAATCAATGCCCAGCGCTGCATGGAGCTCGTTGATGCCGAGATAGAGCGTCTGCGCCGCGAGCCGCTGACAGCGCGCAGGCTGTCGATGGCCAAGAAGCAGTTCATAGCCCAGCTGGCCATATCGATGGAGAGCAATGAGGGTTATATGCTCGGTGCGGGCCGCAGCCTTCTTGCGCACGGACGGGTCGACACATTCGAGGAGGTCTGCCGGAAAATCGACGCCGTAACGGCAGGCCAGCTCGTAGAAACGGCCGGCGAGGTGCTCACCGGAATGTCGCGTCTTACTTATAAATAGAAAACCATGGATGCGCTCGAACGATACATCAACGACAGAACCACGCCCGAAGACGAGCTGCTGCACGAACTCGACCGCGAGACCAATCTGCGCGTAGTGCAGCCGCGCATGCTCTCGGGACGCGTGCAGGGACGGCTGCTGGAGATGCTCATTCGCATGCTCAAGCCGCGCACGGTGCTCGAAATAGGCATGTTCACAGGTTATTCGGCGCTGTCGATGGCCGCCGGCCTCGACGAGGGGGCCGTACTGCACACCTTCGAGGTCGAGGACGAGACGGCAGCCATAGCCGAGCCGTTCTTTGCCCGCAGCCCCCACAGGGATAAAATCAAGGCTCACATAGGCTCGGCGCTCGACCTCGCACGCGGCCTGGGAACGGAGTTCGACTTCGTATTCGTCGACGGCGACAAGCGCGAGTATCCCGATTACTACCGCATGCTCATGGGCGACGACGGAGGCCGCCCGCTCGTGCACAGCGGCTCGGTCATAGCGGCCGACAATGTGCTATGGTCGGGGAAGGTGCTGCAGCCTGCAGCTCGCAACGACCGACACACAAGAGCGCTGCAGGAGTTCAACGACATGGTGGCCGCCGATCATAGGGTAGAGAACGTAATTCTGCCGCTGCGGGACGGTCTGACTCTTATCAGGGTGAAATAGATTGAGGAGTGGCTCCGCATTCGGCGGAGAGGGACAGCGGTTAGGGTTTTGTTTTATTAACATAACCCAATTTATTTATGGCAAAAGTAACCGTTAAATTCCGCCCCTCGACGGTCCCGGGCAAACAGGGCTCGATCTACTATCAAATCAGCCACGGCCGCAGAGCCATGCAAATCACCACTCACATGAAGCTACATCCGTGGCAGTGGGAGAGGCTAAACGATCATCAGGCCAACTTTCCCGATGAGCAGATGCAGCACATGCTGATGAGAATCAACTGCGACAAGGAGCTCTTCCGCCAGATTGTGCAGATGCTCGACAACTCAGGCGCCGACTACGGCATAGACGACATAGCCATGATGTTCCGCTCGCCCGAAAAACGGGTTTCGTTAACCGGCTATGCCAACCAGCTGATAACACAGCTGGCTGCGCGCAACCGCCTCGGCACGGCACGCAACTACCGGCGCACACTCAACAGCATCAACAATTTTCTGAAAGGAGCCGACGTGCCCATGTCGACATTCGACTACCGCATAGTCGAGTCGTACAACTACTGGCTGCAGGTGCGCGGCGTGATGCGCAACACCATATCGTTCTACATGCGCATACTGCGCTCAATATACAACAAGGCGGTGCTGCAGCACATTACCGAGCAGACATATCCCTTCCGCAACGTCTACACGGGCGTCGACCGCACGCAGAAGCGGGCCATGACCGAACAGGCTCTGCTGCGGCTGAAAAACATGAAGCTCGAGCCCAAGTCGCAGCTGGCGATGACACGCGACATATTCATATTCAGCTACTGCATGCGCGGCATGTCGTTCGTCGACATGGCCTATCTGCGCAAGTGCGACATCATGGGCGACACGATTCACTACGTGCGCCGCAAGACGGGACAGCCGCTGAGCGTGAAGGTCGAGCCCTGCATACGAGAGATTATCGAGCGGTATTGGAGCTGCGACGATAAGTCGCAGTATGTCTTTCCGCTCATCGTCTCCGAGGAGCCTGGCAAGGCGTATGCCCAGTACCAGGCCGCACTGAGCCGGTACAACAACGGCCTGAGAAGGCTGTCGGAGCTGCTCGGGCTGGAACCGAAGCTCTCGTCGTACGCCTCGCGGCACACGTGGGCCACGACGGCGCGCAACCACCGCATACCGATATCGGTCATAAGCGCCGGAATGGGCCACACTTCCGAGCGGACTACGCAGATATACCTCGCCTCGCTCGAAGCCTCGATAATAGACAATGCCAACCGGAGCCTGATTGCCATACTCGACGGCAAGCGAAAGCCCCGTGACAGATAGCAGCGGGGCAGTCGGCTTCCAACCGCAAAAAACCGGGCTGCCTTAAATGGCAGCCCGGCAGGTTCAGGCCATCGACGGCCCGAAGGGATGATTACTCGAGTTTGAGATCTTTTTTCACCGCCTCGATCTTCGCATCGAGCGCCGCGAGAGTCTTCTCGTAGTCAGCGACCGAAGCCAGCGGCTCGCAAACGCCGAAGTAGAACTTGATTTTGGGCTCCGTGCCCGACGGACGCACCGAAACCTTGGTGCCGTCCTGGGTGAACCACTGCAGCACGTTGCTCGAATCCTGTTCGATGCGGCTCTTTTCGCCAGTAAGGACATCGAGCGTCTCGAGCGTCTTGAAGTCGTTGATTTTGACAACGGGAGAGCCGAGGATGGTCTTGGGCGGGTTGGCACGGAAGTCTACCATCATCTTCTGAATCAGCTCGGCACCCTCCTTGCCCTTGCGGACAACCGACACCAGGCCTTCGCGGTAGAATCCGTACTTCACGTAGAGCTCCTGCAGCCACTCGTACAGAGTCAGGCCCATCGTCTCCTTGGCCCATGCCGCAGCCTCGGCCGCCAGCGAGCAGGCCGACACGGCATCCTTGTCGCGAACGTAGTCGCCGGCCAGATAGCCGAACGACTCCTCGCCGCCGCCTATGTACTTGGCCTTGCCCTCGTTCTCGCGGATAATCTTGGCGATATACTTGAAGCCCGTCAGACAGTCGTAGCACTTCACGCCGAAGTGCTCGGCAACGGCGTTGGCCATCTGCGAGGTTACGATGGTCTTCACGACGAACTGGTTGCCGTCGAGCTTGCCCAGCTCGGCCCAGCGGGTAAGCTGATAGCTCATCAGCAGCACCAGGGTCTGGTTGCCGTTAAGCAGCACATACTCGCCCTTGGCATTGCGCAGCGCAACGCCGATGCGGTCCGAATCGGGGTCGGTGGCAAGCACCAGTTCGGCACCCTCGCGTGCCGCCATCTCGATAGCCATAGACATGGTCTTGCGCTCCTCGGGGTTGGGCGACTCGACAGTGGGGAAGTTGCCGTCGACTACGGCCTGCTCGGGAACCAGCTTGACGTTGGCGAATCCGAACTTCTTGAGCGAAGCGGGCACAAGACGCACGCCCGAGCCGTGCAGCGGGGTGTAGACAATCTTCATATCCTTGTGCTTTGCCACGCACTCGGGCGAGAGCGAAAGCTCGTGGATGCTGTTGAGATATATCTCGTCGAACTCCTCGCCGAGAATGGTTATGTTCTCGGGATTCTTACCGCGCAGCACCTGACTCGTAGCCGTAATCTTCGAGACCTCCTCGATGATGTTCTTGTCGTGGGGTTCGGTTACCTGCGAACCGTCGGTCCAGTAGGCCTTGTAGCCGTTATACTCCTTGGGGTTGTGCGACGCCGTGACCACTACGCCCGAGTGGCATTTCAGCTCGCGAATGGCGAAGCTCAGCTCGGGAGTGGGGCGGAGCGAGTCGAACAGATAGACGGTGAATCCGTTCGAAGCGAAGATGTCGGCCACATGCTCCGAAAACAGACGCGAATTGTTGCGGCTGTCGTGACCTATGGCTACGCGAATCTGTTCGCCCGCGAAATTTTTCTTCAGATAGTTGGCCAGACCCTGCGTAGCGGCGCCCACGGTGTAGATATTCATGCGGTTGGAGCCTGCACCCATGATGCCGCGCAGACCGCCCGTACCGAATTCGAGATCTTTGTAGAAGCTCTCTATCAACTCCTTGCGGTCGTTCTGAATCATCAGACGCACCTGTTCTTTGGTCGCCTCGTCATAGTCTCCGTCAAGCCACGACTGAGCTTTGGCAAGCACAGTTTTTTCCAGTTCGTTTTCCATAGCAGTTATTAGTTTTAGTTATAGTTCTGTAAATTCAGCTATCTAAAAATTTATATGCAAATATACACTTTTTTTTACAATTATTCAATATCAGCGAGTTAAAACAGAGCCCCGCGAAAAGCCTTTATGCTCTATATAAAATAAAACTGAAATTGCAACCGTTTCGGGAATTTATTTTCGCAAATTTATTTACAACTTTGCCGTGTCAAAAGGAGAACCACTCCGCAGGCCGGCCCCGGGCGTTCGCAAGACCCCGGGGTGTGACGTCGAATCCCGAAACGGAGAGCGCCGGCCCGAGAGAGACAGCCTGACAACAAGAGTTGAAACACCGCACACGCTACAGAGCAAACAATGCTGACGACAACGCATACATACGGCGAAACATGGGAGAACTGCCTCGCAAGAATCAAACCGAGAATCAGCGAGGAGGAGTTCGCCAAATGGTTCAGCCCCATTGAGCCCGTTTTCGACGGCACCACGCTCAGTCTGCGCGTGCCCAACCGTTCGTACGCAACACGCATCGACAACTGCTACATGCAGATTCTCAAGCCCGTGATTCTGATGATGTACGGCCCGAAGACCAAGCTCTGCTACGCCGTCAGAATACCCGACGAACAGGTTTCAACCGTATCGGTCGAGACCGACATGACCGACATCTCGCGCCACGTGACCGGAACGGATACCGCAAAGATATACAATCCTTACGTAATTCCGGGCATGCGCAAGATGATTATCGACCCGCGACTCAACCCCGGCTACACTTTCTCGACATTCATCGAGGGCGACTGCAACCGTCTGGCAAGGTCGGCCGGAATGTCGGTAGCCGTGAATCCCGGAAACACGCCGTTCAACCCGTTATATATATATGGCGACTCGGGCCTGGGCAAGACCCACATAGTGCAGGCCATAGGACACGAGGTCAGACAGCGCCACCCCGAGTTGCAGGTACTCTACGTCTCGACGAACAAGTTCCAGGCGCAGTACCAGATAGCCAACAAGAACGGAGAACTCCCCGATTTCATACACTTCTATCAGATGATAGACCTGTTGATAATCGACGACATACAGGAGCTGTCCGGAAAACCCGGAACGCAGACCGCGTTTTTCAACATATTCAACCACCTGCAGCTTTTGGGCAAGCAGATAGTGCTCACCTCGGACAAGCCGCCCGTAGAGCTTAAAGACATCGAGCAGAGACTGCTGACGCGCTTCAAGTGGGGTATGGCTGCATCGTTGCAGCTGCCAGACTACCAGACCAAGCTGCGAATCATACGCGCCAAGTGCGAGAAGTCGGGCGTTGAGATTCCCGAGGAGGTGGCTGCATACCTGGCGGAGAATATCTCGGCCAACGTGCGCGAAATCGAGGGCGCGATATCGTCGCTGGCGGCAAACGCTTCGTTCCTCGGACGCAGAATCACCGTCTCGCTGGCCAAGGAGGTGCTGAAGGTTTATGTGCAGATGTGCCGCAAGGAGATAACCCTCGAGTCGATTATCGACACCGTGTGCGGCAACCTGAGTATACCGCTCGACAGATTCAACTCGACCGAGCGCACCCGAGAGATAGCTCAGGCACGGCAGATAGCGATGTTCCTTGCCAAGCGCCACACCAAGGCCCCGCTCACGCAAATCGGCTCGGCCATAGGCGGCCGCAACCACGCCACGGTGCTGCACTCGTGCAAGACGGTGCAGAACATGATAGACACCGACAAATCGTTCCGCGCGCAGGTCGAGGACATAGAGAAGGTGCTGCTGGGTAAATAGCTTGACCGGCGCCGGCCGCAGACAGCTGCAAGGCCGCACGCCGCAGAAGATTACGGGTCGCCAGGGCGGCCCGTTTTTCGCATAACCGACAGTAATGAAACATTCGCGCGTGCGGTGTTGTATTTTCGGTGAAAAAGCACTAACTTTGAGTGTCGAACGAACGCTAATTTTCAGACTATGGCAAAACCCAAGGTAGGGGATATGATACCCGCATTCACCTCCACGACGCAGGAGGGCCGCGAGTTCTCGTCAAAGGAGATAGAAGGAGGCTTGACTGTGCTCTATTTCTATCCCAAGGACAACACTTCGGGATGCACGCTCGAGGCCAAGAGCCTGCGCGACGGACGTGAGGCGCTGAAAGCGCGCGGCTACAGGATAGTGGGAGTAAGCCCCGACAGCGTGAAGTCGCACGAGAATTTCTGCAACAAGCACGAACTCGGCTTCACTCTGCTGGCCGACACCGACCACTCGCTCTGCGAGGCATTCGGAGTGTGGGCCGAGAAGTCGATGTACGGGCGCAAGTACATGGGTGTGCTGCGGACCACGTTTCTGATAGGCCCCGACGGCAGAATAACCCACGTATTCGACAAGGTGGACACCAAAAACCACTATCAGCAGATTATCGACACGCTCGACGCAAACGGATAGAAGAACAAAAAACGAAACAGATATGGCAGAAAAAGTACAGGCTAATGCGGACAAGCTGAAGGTGCTGTCCGCCGTAATGGAGAAGATAGAGAAGGATTTCGGCAAAGGCTCGATCATGCGCATGAGCAGCGCCGAAGTGACCGACGTGCCAGTGATTCCCACGGGCTCGATAACGCTCGACATGGCTCTCGGCGTGGGTGGATACCCCAAGGGTCGCGTAATAGAGATTTACGGACCCGAATCGTCGGGTAAAACCACGCTGGCGATTCACGCCATAGCCGAGGCTCAGAAGGCCGGCGGCATAGCTGCCTTCATCGACGCCGAGCATGCCTTCGACAGCTACTACGCCCAGAAGCTGGGAGTAGATGTCGACAACCTGCTCATTTCGCAGCCCGACAACGGCGAGCAGGCTCTCGAGATAGCTGACTCGCTGATTCGCTCGAGCGCAATAGACATCATCGTCATCGACTCGGTGGCAGCGCTCACGCCCAAAGCCGAAATCGAAGGCGAGATGGGCGACTCGAAGATGGGTCTGCAGGCGCGTCTCATGTCGCAGGCGCTGCGCAAGCTTACGGCCAGCATATCGAAGACCAAGACTGTCTGCATATTCATCAACCAGCTGCGCGACAAGATAGGCGTAGTTTACGGCAACCCCGAGACAACCACCGGCGGCAACGCGCTGAAGTTCTACGCCAGCGTGCGCATAGACATCCGCCGTGTGTCGGTCATCAAGGATGGCGAGGAGCAGCTCGGAACACGCACGCGCGTGAAGGTCGTAAAGAACAAGGTGGCGCCCCCGTTCAAGAAGGCCGAGTTCGACATCATGTTCGGCGAGGGAATCTCGAAAATAGGCGAGATAATAGACCTCGGCGTGGACTACGGCATAATCAAGAAGTCGGGTTCGTGGTTCTCCTACGGAGAGCGCAAAATCGGCCAGGGACGCGACGCCGTAAGGGATTTGCTTCTCAATGACGAGGCCCTGCGCGACGAAATCGAAGCGAAGGTCCGCGAAGCGATGAAGAACGAGTAATAAAAACTCACAGCCATGGGCTACACCGAAGAGGATGAGATACTGATACGGAAGCATCGCGACGATTTGATGCGCTCCTGCGAAAAGATTTGCAGGAGCGAGGCCGACCGCGAGTTCATAAACCGTGCGTTCTTCCTCGCCAAGGAGGCCCATGCCGGTGTCAGACGCCGCTCGGGAGAGCCCTACATGCTCCACCCGATAGCTGTGGCCAAGATCGTGGTCGACGAGATAGGTCTGGGGGTAAAATCGGTAGTGGCAGCCCTGCTGCACGACGTTGTCGAAGATACGGACTACACGGTCGAGGATATGGAGCAGCTGTTCGGCCCCAAGATAGCTTCGATGGTCGACGGCCTGACCAAGATGTCGGGAGTGTTCAAAAGCGACACGTCGCAGCAGGCCGAATATTTCCGCAAGGTGCTGCTGACGCTCTCGGACGATGTTCGGGTGATACTAATCAAGATAGCCGACCGCCTGCACAACATGCGCACGTTGGGCGCCATGCCTCTGCACAAGCAGATAAAGATTACGGGCGAGACCATCTATCTGTTCGCGCCGCTGGCGTACCGCCTCGGATTATACGCCATCAAGAGCGAATTGGAGGACCTGTGCATGAAGTACAGATTCCCGCAGCAGTACGCCGAGATTACACAGAAGCTCAACGAGACCGAAATAGAACGCCAGGATTTCATCAATCGCTTCAACGCTCCGATTATCGAAGCCCTGAAGCGGGACGGAATACAGTTCGAGATATCGGGCCGAGTGAAGAGCGTCTATTCGATATGGTCGAAGATGCAGCGCAAGCAGATTCCATTCGAGGAGATCTACGACCTGTTCGCCATCAGAATAGTATTCCAGGCGCTGCCGTTCCCGCCCGAAAAGACGCAGTGTTGGCAGATATATTCGTCGATTACCGACATCTACACACCCAAGCCCGACCGTCTGCGCGACTGGATAAGCATCCCCAAGGACAACGGCTACGAAGCTCTTCACTCGACCGTGATGGGACCGGACGGAGTGTGGGTCGAGGTACAGATTCGCACGCAGCGGATGGAGGATATAGCCGAGAGGGGATTTGCCGCACACTGGAAATACAAGAAGGCTACCATATCGCAGAACGAGGATGAGTTCGACAAGTGGTTGAAGAAGATTCGCACGGCGCTGAACTCGCCGACAGAGAACGCAATAGACTTCCTCGACAACTTTAAGTTATCGCTGTATATATCCGAAATAGTGGTATTTACCCCAAAAGGCGAGTCTCGCAAGTTACCCAACGGCGCAACAGCGTTGGATTTTGCATACGACATCCACACCAAGGTGGGCAACGGAGCGATAGGCGCCAAGATAAACCACAAAATAGCATCCGTAACTACGGAACTTCACAGCGGCGACCAGATCGAAATAATCACATCCGACACGGCCCGGCCGAAAGCCGAATGGCTCGAGGCCGTCACCACAGCAAAGGCACGTCAGGCAATACAGGCTTTCCTCAAGCGCGAGCAGCAGAACAATATCGAGCGAGGCATGGCAATGCTTGAACAAAGACTTAAGGAGTTTAACATCAACAACCTTAGCGGCAGGATATTGCGAAAGATAATGCCGGCCTATGAATGCCGCAGCAAAGATGAGCTTTACAGCAAAATAGGCGCAGGCATAATCAACCTGCACGACCTCGAGAAAATCATCAAATCGAACTCCAAGAACAAGATTCTCAAGTTCTGGACTCTCTTCATCAAGGAGCGCGAGGCGGACGACGAAACAGCCCAGACCTCCGACAGCGAAGAGACGCCCGCGGTGCGTCACAGCGAATCGGAACCCGAGTTCGTCATAGCGGACTGTTGCAACCCCATACCAGGCGACAGCGTCGTGGGATTCCGCGACGCCGCCACAGGCAAAATCATCGTCCACAAGGCGAGCTGCAACGAGCTGAACCGCTTAGCGGCGCAGTTCGGCAAAAACATAATAAAGGACGAAATCAAGTGGTCGCAGCACAAAAAGATGTCGTTCCTGGCCAATATCGAGCTGCGCGGAATCGACCGCATCGGTCTGCTGCTCGACCTGGCACAGGTCGTCACGGGCGACTTCAGCACCAATATCCGCGAAATAGGCATACACAGCCACGACGGCGTATTCGAAGGCCGACTGGGAGTCTATGTGAGCGATGCCGACAGTCTGAATGCGCTGCTGGACAAAATTCGCAAAATAAAGGGTATAGACAGCGTAAAACGCGAAATCAACTAAGCAGGCCATGGGCGGAATATTCGACAGCATAGAGTGGTTAAATGCAGAAGATTTCAGTTATGAACATCTTCTGACCATAATAATAATCGCGGCGGTGCTGCTAAGCAAGCTGTCCAGGAAGCCGCGCAGCGAAGCGACTGAGAAGCAAGCGCCTCAGATGCCTGCAGGAGGCGATATCGACGCCAGAACAGAAACTCTGACAGAGATGCGTCGCACCGTAGCCAAGCGCAAGCATCGCGTTATGCCAGGCGCACCGGCAGAGAATTACACGCCGCATACATATGCTACGTACGACACCGGCACCGCAGCCAATCCCGACGAAGCCGAGGCCATGGCATTCGCCATGTACAACGGTGACATGCGCGCAAAGGCCTCGATAGAGTCAGCAGAACCGACCGAGCCGCAAAAGGAGTCGGAGGCAGAGATTAACGCTGCCAATTTCGACCCGCGCGCAGCGGTTATATACTCCGAGATTCTCAAGCCTAAATTCGAGGAGTAACATCCGATCAAGAGACAGACATCAACGATAAAACATTGAATATGGCCTCAATTTTCACACGCATCATCAACGGCGAAATACCGTGCTACAAGGTAGCGGAGGATGACAAATATTTCGCATTTCTGGACATAAACCCGCTAAACGAGGGTCATACGCTTGTGGTTCCGAAGCAGGAGACAGACTACATTTTCGACCTTGACGACGACACGCTGGCCGGCATGATGCTCTTCGCCAAGAGAGTTGCAGCCGGAATCAAAAGAAATATAGAGTGCAAGAGGGTAGCAGTGGTCGTTTTAGGCATGGAAGTACCGCATGCACATATCCATCTGATACCGATGAACAGCGAAAAAGACGTAGATTTCGGCCGCGAAAAGCTCAAATTCACTCCAGAAGAGTTCGCAAAAACAGCGGCAAAAATCCAGCAGTAGGGTATTGTTAACAAATATATAAATGGCGGGGTATCAATAATATATCCCGCCATTTTTACATCTATAAGCATATATAATTTAACATAATATTTACGAGGAGAGGCAAAGGCCGAAATCGAGCATCTATAGAAATCCGAAAACTAATTTTTCAACAAAAAATCAACCTGAGGGGTAGGGTGTTTTATTTTTGTTAACATGTAAAGCGTCGTGTTTTTACATTTATATATACAAATGTATATCCAAACAGTGTTGAAAAGTTCGATCAGGGTAGAGTATGGCTATACATTTGTAAACGGGTATTTTAACAGCCGGCAAGGCTGGTTTTCATAGGTTAAAATGCTGTACAATCATAATATATAAACACAGATTATCAGCGATTTACGATTATTATATACATTATAAGATAAGTAACATGCGTAAGGAGGCGGATATCATGGGCAAAGGCGCGCAACATCACTATACTAATATTGCAAAATACTAATAATCAATATTTAAAAATAATGTATATTAAGTTGTACACGATATGTTTCACTGGATCATTATTTAACAAAATAAATGGCTTAACAATTGTAAACAAAGTTAAAAGTTATTAACATTTTATAATTGTTAAAAATTCTTGCTTTACAAACGAAAAATGTATATTTTTGTAAAAAATACGCGAAATGAAGGAAAAATTAGAGAATTTGCTCCGAGCCGAAGAAAATCTGACGCGGAGCCGGTTTGCCGAATTGCTCGAAACTCAACCGGCCACCATATCGCACATCATAAGCGGACGCAACAAACCGGGATTCGATTTGATTCAAAAAATCCTTCAGCGATTTCCGAACATCAACCCGGACTGGCTGCTGCTCGACAAAGGCTCCATGCTGCGCGACGAATCTCTGACACCTTCAGGATTGCCGAAGAGAGATTTTGAGCCGGGCAATGATTCGGAGCCGGCATCGTCGCATGCTGTCAATAATTCCGATGACGCAATATCGAACAACCCGGCAGAGGGTCTGTTCGCTCGCTCGTCAGGTTTTGCCGGCGTCAAGCAGGAAGCGACATCGGGGTCGGAAAATGCCGCGTCCAAAAAAGAGACTCCGGAAAGAGACATGATGAGCGCTTCGCCGGCAATTCGCCGCGTCGTGATTCTGTACGACGACGGGACATGCGAAACATTCGCACCGAAGCTCTGACGACAACCCGACGGCAATGGTTCGGCAAATTGATGTTGTGCGAGAATCGAATATTGTGAACAACGGCACAGAGCAAAACCGTTCATCGAATTCTCGCGGGGTTAAAAATTCGGAGCACTCTCAAAAAAATGGCACGGATAAATGATGTAATATTTATATTATGTTAAATAATATATAGTGCAGAATATCCCGAATGCAGTCAAGAGGCAAATCCTACTGCTTATTATATATTAGGTATACGCAACGGATTCAAGACGGAATCATCCTCGGCCGAGAAACTTACAAAACGAAACAATAGACTCTGCGTACCCAAGGCTTCGGCTTCGGCTCAGGTTCAGGTTCAGGTTCAGGTTCAGGTTCAGGTTCAGGTTCAGGTTCAGGGTTCAGGGTTCTGAGCTTGGAGCTTGGTATCGTCGTTGTGCAACCGAATGCATGGCGGCCGGAGCTATGCGAATATCTCTGGCTATATTTAACAGCTTCCCGTCAACATGAAATCAGTTCGAGCCGGCAGACTCCTAAAATGCCGGTACGTATGCGTAATACGTCCGAGAGGCGGCCGGCAGGTCGTATTTGCAGCTGCAGCACTACCCCACGGACGAAAAAAATTCTGTCATCGCCATTTCCACACATCGGCAAAGCTCGATGAAAAACCGCTTTGCATAACCGTATAAAGCCGTTCGCATGCCTTGTCAGGTGCAAAAAAGTCCGATTGTTGCATAAAAAAGTCTGTCCGGAACGACAAACGGGTTGCACAGTAACATAATTTGTGCGATATTGCGCCACTACAAAACCGACAACCCAACAATAATGCGAAACAAGATTGACATCCATGCCGCAGATGACGGCGTGAGCCCAAGCAACTACAGTCAAACTGAAGAGACGACAACCGTTGCCACGGCGATATCCACCCCCGAAACAGAGCAGCCCTTCTCCGCAACAGAGCAGAGCGGCGCAGAGAGTCTGCAATACGACAGAGAGGAATTCCTCTCCATCTACTCCCCGGACATCGAACTCATACCCGGAGAGGTGTATGTATTCTCACGTCGCCCCGACGACGAGGAGATAATAATCGGAATACTCGACATCTTCGACGGGCGCACCGCAATTCTCGAAGCGGCCCAGTTCATCGGATCCAGCCCGAAGATAATGTATTGCGTCCGACTGACGGACGATTACAATCTCGTAAGGCTGGCCCGCAGAGATGAAATCAGAGATTTCTGTTTCAACTACGGATACGAATACCGGAACAGTTATCCTGCGTCAGGTTCGAAACTCTGACGATGCACAGGCGGGTGATGCGGTGTCGTGCTGGCGAAAAAATTTTGTTTTGCGCACGGCATGAGTTATCTTTGTGTCATGAAACGCCTTGCATCTATCATACTGGCGGCAGCGCTTGCAGCAGGATGCGCAGCAGACCGCAGCGCAGACACCGACGGGACTATATATGTCACTATAGCCCCGCTGGCGGAGATCGTATACGCCATAACCGGTGACGACTTTCCGGTGGAGGTGCTCGTACCGGCCGGCGCAAGCCCCGAGACATTCGAGCCCACGCCACGGCAGTTTATAGCACTGAACCGCGCGCAATTCATACTCTCGACAGGTCTTATAGATTTTGAGAACTCACTGGTTTCGCGTGTCGACAATCCCGAAAAGGTCGTTGACCTCAGCTGCGGCATAGAGCTGATAGAGGGAACCTGCTCGCATGTTCACGAAGGCCATCATCACGCCCATGCACACGGTGCAGACCCTCATGTATGGACCGCTCCGCGCGAGCTGGCCACGATGGCGCGCAATGCATTCGAAGCCATAATGGCCCGCTACCCCGATTCGGTGAAATACGAAATTCGCTACGACGCATATGCCGACAAGCTGCGACAGCTGGACGAGGAGTGCGCAGCGGCCTGTGCGGCGAGCGCTCGCAAATGCTTCGTGGTCTTCCACCCTGCCCTGACCTACTTCGCCCGCGACTACGGCATGGAGCAGATTGCAGTCGAGCACGACGGCAAGGAGCCTGCGGCAAAGCATCTGGGCGAGGTTATCGAACGTGCCCGCGAGAACGGCGTACGCCGAGTATTCTACCAGTCGCAGTTCCCTAAGTCGTCCGTTGAAATAATCGCAGACGACATAGGCGCCGAATGTGTCGAGTTCGACCCGCTGGCGCCTGCCCTATCGGACAACATAAGAGAGATAACACGATTGATAACCGAATGAGCGGCAATTTGATAGAGATGCGCGGCGTATCGGTGGCATACGACGGCCGCACGGCGCTGGAGGATGTCGACCTCGACATTCGCCATGACGATTTCATCGGCATCATAGGCCCCAATGGCGGAGGCAAGACTACGCTGGTCAATGCCATGCTCGGCAATGTACCCTTCACCGGACAGGTGCGGCTCTCGCCCGAGTTGTACCGTGACGGGGAGAGGCTGATTGGTTACATGCCCCAAATTTCGACCTTCGACAGAGCCTTTCCCATATCGGTGCTCGAGACGGTATTGTCGGGGCTGCAGTCATCGCACGGATTTCTTCACCGGTACACCCGCAAGGATATGAAGCTCGCGCATGAACTGCTCGAATCGGCCGGCATAGCCGACACGGCCGACAAGCCCATAGGCGAAATTTCGGGCGGACAGATGCAGCGCGCGATGCTCTGCCGCGCCATAATATCCGAACCGCGCCTGCTTATTCTCGACGAGCCTACCACCTACGTAGACAACAAGTTCGAGAAAGAGCTCTACGCTCTGCTTCAGGAGCTCAGCAGCCGCATGGCCATAGTGATGGTGTCGCACGACCTGGGCACGATAACCAGTGTAGTGCGCAGCATAGTATGCGTGAACAGACACGTGCATCGTCACGACTCGAATGTAATAACCGAGGAGCAGCTGCAGAACTACGACTGCCCGCTGCAAATCATCTCGCACGGCGATATCCCTCACACAGTGTTGCACAAGCACTGACACGTGCTCAAGGACAATAAAATATCGGCTGCTGAACGGTGTTCAGCAGCCGATGCTGTAAAGAGCGGAGCGCTCTACCCTACTTGTTCTCGCCGTTAACGGCGCTCAGCTTCTCGCAGAGCTTCTCGTAAGCCTCGACCATCTCGGTGCGCAGAGCTGCATAGTGCTTGCGCACAAGCGAACGATTGTGAGGCTCAGCAGGATTGTTGGCCTTGATGTAGAGGGCGTTGCGCACTGCTACAGCCTCCTGCATGATTGCGAAAATGGTCTCCTCTTTCGAGGGCTGGAAACAGATGGCCATGTCGCAGTCGAAAACAACCTCTTCGAGACGGTAGTCTATCTCCTTCTTAAGATTTCTTAAATTTGCCATATCGGTTTATGTTTACGGTTTTTCCGACTACAAAGATAAGAAATCATTTTCGATTATCATATTTTTTCACTCTCCAAAGGGGCATCATTCGTCAGGATTGCCGAACAGCTCCACGATGATGCCGTCGTACTGCGCCTCGACAGGCTCGCAGCAGCACTGGTTGTTCTGTGCGCACTCGTCAACCTGGTCGCGCTCGATCACCTCGATGAATACGGCATCGGGCCGGCGGGCGTTGAGCGTGCGCGAGGTCACTACCCTGTCGCGGTCGTAGTTCATCGTCACGTCGACACGCCGCATGGCAGGCAATATGTTGGCAGCAAGATAGTTCCACGCCTCGGGCATGCGCTTAAGTCGGCGCTCCTTCTCGGCATCGGGAATGTTGCCGTCGATGACAGCCAGAACCTCGTTGCGCATGGGCACGGCCGACGAAGCCACAGCACTGCGGCATGCGGTCCATGCCAGCGGACGCGAGTCGACGGTAGTTTTGTAGCGCTTGGAGTCGGGATAATTCTTGACCAGATAGGTTGCAAAATTGCGGGCACGCGCCGCAGCAAGCGTACGGTTGAAAGTCTCGGGACCGTCGGGCGAGGCGTAGCCTATGATGATTATCGACTGCACGTGGCACAGCGAATCGGCGGGATGCGCATCGACATAACTTGCTATATCATTGAGTTCGGCTGCGTTGTCCTTCATATTGCGCACCACGTCCGACTTGCCGATGGCATACATCACATCGTGCTGCGACGAGTGCGGCGTGCCGTCGTGCACGAGCATGCGGCAAACGGTATAATCGCCGTCGGTATACTTCGACAGCATCACCGTATCGGCCTGGCAGGTCTGTGTTGTACCGGTCTGTGCCGATGCTGTTTTTGCCGTGCGGGCATCGCGGCCGCCGACAGGGTTCTCATCCGAACAGTGAGTCCGCGCCGAGGCTGCGACTGCAATGCTCATGGCAATTAAAGGGAGTGTAATTCGTTGAAAATTCATAGCGGTTAAAATTTATACTTACCGCTGCGAATCCGCAACAATCACGCCAAGAGATTCGAATCAGATATCGTGCGACAGGGGCGAGGGCACCATAGCCGCAGCATCGTAGTCGCCCCACTGCTCGGCGATGAGATCGAGCAGCGCAAAGAGCTCCGCAGGGTTATCCTCCGTAACCAGTCGCTGGCGCACGGGCTTAAAATCGGGCAGGCCCTTGAAATAGTTGGTAAGATGGCGGCGCATCTCCAGCACGCCCACGCGTTCACCCTTGACTTCCAGCGACTTGGATAGATGCTCGCGGGCTATGGCCACGCGCTCGCGAACGTCGGGCTGCGGCAGCAGTTCGCCCGTCTGGATGAAGTGGCGCGCCTCGCGGAATATCCACGGACGGCCATAGGTCGCACGGCCTATCATCACGCCGTCGACACCATAGCGGTCGAACATCTCGGCCGCGCGAGGGCCCGAGTCGACATCGCCGTTGCCTATGATGGGTATGCGGATAGCGGGATTGTTGCGCACCTTGCCTATCAGGGTCCAGTCGGCAGCCCCTTTGTAAATCTGCGCGCGCGTGCGCCCGTGAATCGTCAGGGCGGCAATGCCCGTATCCTGCAGGCGCAGGGCTATCTCCTCGATATTCTTCGACTCGTCGTCCCAGCCAAGACGGGTTTTGACCGTCACCGGTATATGGACCGCATCGACTATGCGGCGCGTCATCTCGACCATGAGCGGCACGTCGCGCATCATGCCCGAGCCTGCTCCGCGTCCGGCAATCTTCTTCATCGGACAGCCGAAATTTATGTCGACAAGGTCCGGTCCGGCGGCCTCGGCCATGCGGGCCGCTTCGACCATGGGTTCGATCTGGTTGCCGTAGATCTGTATTCCCACGGGACGTTCGAAGTCGTTGATGCGCATCTTGGCGATGCTCTTGGCAGCGTCGTGCATCAAACCGTCGGATGATATGAATTCGGTATAGACCATGTCGGCGCCGAAACGTTTGCACATGTAGCGGAACGACGGGTCAGTCACATCGTCCATGGGAGCCAGGAACAGCGGCTTGTCGCCGAGATCTATGTTGCCGATTTTCATCTTAGCGCGGTTTACGGCAGCAAAGTTAGTTGTAATTCCGCAAGAAAACGCTAAATTTGCAGATATTTTTGAGACGAGTTTGCT
This sequence comes from Alistipes sp., assembly GCA_022511345.1. GTDB lineage: Bacteria > Bacteroidota > Bacteroidia > Bacteroidales > Rikenellaceae > Alistipes. The sequence continues at coordinate 20,577 of JAFLRR010000003.1, read as the reverse complement.
ATGATGAATATCGAAGCCTTTATTTCGGAAGCGGCCACTCGCGCGGCCGACTCGCTCTACGGCAAAGCCGGAGACGAGCTTTTACAGATTCAGAAGACACGCAAGGAGTTCGAAGGCGACTACACGCTGGTGGTATTCCCGCTGCTGCGCCGCAGCCGCAAGTCACCCGAGGCGACAGCCATGGAGATGGGCGAAAAGCTCGCGGCCGACGTACCCGAAATCGAGAGCTTCAACGTAATCAAGGGCTTCCTGAACCTGACGCTCTCGCCCGCATTCTGGGCTGCGCGCTTCGAGCAGATGTATGCCGCGGGCGATTTCGGCCAGGCTCCTTCGACCGGCCGCACGATAATGATTGAGTACTCGTCGCCCAACACCAACAAGCCCCTGCACTTAGGACACATACGCAACAACCTGCTCGGTTACTCGGTGGCTCGCATACTCGAGGCTGCCGGCAACAGAGTCATCAAGGTCAACCTGGTCAACGACCGCGGAATACACATCTGCAAGTCTATGCTGGCCTGGCAGCTCTACGGCAACGGCGAGACGCCCGAAAGTTCGGGCATGAAGGGCGACCATCTGGTGGGTAAATACTATGTCGAGTTCGACAAGCACTACAAGGCTCAGATTGCCGAGCTCGTAGCCGCAGGCAAGAGCGAGGAGGAGGCCAAGAAAAGCGCTCCGATAATGGCTGCCGCGCAGGAGATGTTGCGCAAATGGGAGGCCAAAGACCCCGAGGTGTATGCACTGTGGGAGCGGATGAATGGCTGGGTCTATGAAGGATTCGAGGCCACGTACAAGGCCATGGGCGTCGACTTCGACAAGATCTACTACGAATCGCAGACCTATCTTCTCGGCAAGAGCATCGTGGAGGAGGGTCTGGCCAAAGGCATATTCTTCCGCAAGGATGACAACTCGGTGTGGATAGACCTTACGGCCGACGGACTGGACCAGAAGCTGCTGCTGCGCGGCGACGGAACTTCGGTCTATATGACACAGGACCTGGGCACAGCCCTGCGCCGATTCGAGGAGAACTCGCTCGACGACATGATTTATGTGGTCGGCAACGAGCAGAACTACCACTTCCAGGTCTTGAAGCTCGTGCTCAAGAAGCTCGGATACGAGTGGAGCGACAACATATTCCACCTCTCATACGGAATGGTTGAGCTGCCCGAGGGCAAGATGAAGTCGCGCGAGGGCACCGTAGTCGATGCCGACGACCTCATTGAGGAGATGATAAAGACAGCCCGCGAGATTGCCGAGGAGGCAGGCAAGCAGGCCGAATACACCCCTGAGGAGGCTGCCGAAACAGCACGAATGGTGGGACTCGGAGCACTTAAATATTTCATACTCAAGGTCGACCCCAAGAAGACCATGCTCTTCAACCCGCGCGAGTCGATAGACTTCAACGGCAACACGGGCCCCTTCATCCAGTACACCCATGCACGTATACGCTCCGTGCTGCGCAAAGCCGCCGAAAGCGGTGCAGGCACTGTTTCGGCAAGCACGGCGACTTGTCTTCCTGCCGAAATAGAGCTGATAAAGAAACTGACCGAGTATCCCGACACCGTGGCGGCTGCTGCAGCCAACTTCGCGCCTTCGATTATCGGCGCCTATGCCTACGAGCTGGCCAAGAGCTACAACGGATACTATCACGACACCCCCATTTTGCGCGAAGAGAATTCCGCAGTGCGCCAGCTGCGCCTGCAACTATCCGAGCAGGTGGCAGCGACCATACGCCAGGCCATGTCGCTGCTGGGCATAGAGGTGCCGGAACGGATGTAGCGACTCGTTTCTGTGAACAAACAAACGGGGCGGCCTTGCGGTCGCCCCGTTTATCATAGTCACATAAAAGGTTTACTCCTCTTCGTTTTCGTCGGGCAGTTTGAATTCGGTCATGCCGGCCTTAACGAGGATATTGTACCACGCCACGACCTTGCGGATGTCCGAAACATGCACGCGCTCGCGGTCATAGTCGGGAAGCACCTCGGCGAAGAGAGCCTTGAGTGTCTCGGGCGACTCCTTGTGAGAGATGGTCTCCTTGCCGGAGGCATGCTCGTAGAGCGAGGTGAGGACATTGGCTAAAGGCACATCCTCGCCCTCGGTGTAAATCGATATCTCGGTCAGCGAGCTCATCATTCTCGAAGCCGATGCGGCATTCGAACGCTTGCCGTCGGCCAGCGACTCGACAATCACGCCGCGGACCGAACGGGCTACGTATTTGTAGAGGCCCGGTTGTCCCGAAATTACGAGTATATCCTTGAGTTCCATGGCTGTTACTCCTCGGGAAGTATGGGTTCAGCCGCTACGACGGTGTACTCATAGGGATTGCCGCCATTGCCGAACGAAATATCATAGCCGCGGTTATAGCTGTTGGCATAACCGAAGGTGTACTGAACGACGGTACCCTCGGCATAGCCGGGAATGGACAGCGAGAAGGGAGCGGCATCGACGGGAGCATATTCCCACGTGTAGAGACGCTGCAGATTCTTGGCCTCGGCCTCGGAGGTCTCGCGCCACTTCTTGAGCCATATTTCGCTGATCTCGCTGCTGCTCTTGTCCTCAAGCTCATACGCCTCAGCGTAGCGCCATACGACATATACGTTCGAGGTTCCGTAGAGGTTGGTGAAGTTGCCGGTGAAAGAGACAGGCTGATACTCTATTACCTTCTCTACCGATGCTCCGGGCTCGACGAAAGGCTCGACAGCAGGCGATACGGAGAAGTTGGACAGTTGCGGGGTGTAGGTGTACTCGGGACCCAGGTTCTCGTTACACGAAGCTGCAGCGCCGGCTATGGCCATGGCTGCAAACAGATAAATGATTTTTTTCATTGTCAATAAGTTGTGTTAAATTGTTATTTCTTGATGGTTACATCCAGCTGCGGGAACGGGAACTCGATGCCCTTCTGCGGCAGAATGGTATAGATTCGTTCGTTGAGCGAGTAGAATACATCCCAATAGTCGGCCGTATTGACCCACACGCGCACAAACAGCTTCACTGAGCTGTCGGCCAGCTCCGCTACCAGCACTACGGGAGCGGCCGGCTCCGCAAGAACGCGTTCGTCGGCGTTGCAGATGGCCAGAATCTCAGTGCGGGCAACATCTATATCGGTGCCGTAAGGGATGCCGACCGTAATATCGACACGGCGCACGGGCGCCTCGGAGTAGTTGTCGATGATGGAGGTCGAGATCGAACTGTTGGGGATATAGATGGTGCGGTTGTCGGTCGTGCGAATCTGGGTTGAAAAGAGTTTGATTTGCGTCACCGTACCCGACTGCCCCTGCGCGGTGATGTAGTCGCCTACACGGTATGGCTTGAGCAGCAGAATCATAACTCCGCCTGCAAAATTCTGGAACGTACCGCTCAAGGCCATGCCTATGGCCAGAGTAGCCGAAGCGAAGAGTGCCACAATGGTGGTCATGTTCACGCCGAGCATCTGCACCACGGTGAGGATAAGCAGAGTCGAGAGAACCACGCGAATCATGTTGTCGAGGAATATGCGCAGCGACGCCTCGACATTGCGGCGCTCGAAAGCTGCACGAGCTATGCGGATGATTCGGCGGATAATCCAGCGGCCGACAATCCACACAGCCATCGTGGCCATGATTTTCACGCCAATCCATACCAATTCGCCGACAAGGGTGTTAAGCAGCTGAGTATAGTCCATATCGGCTAAGTTGGACACCCTTTCTACAAACTCTTTGGCATTGGCCTTCTGCACGCTGTCGGGAAGGATCAGACCTGCCGGTGCCTCGTTATCCAGAAAAAAACCTAACATACGGTTATCTCGATATAGCTTATGCGACGACAAATATAAAGATTTTTTTCTAACTTTGTAAAAATACAATATTAATAAAAGACCCTTTAATGGAACCCAACGTCGAAATCATTCAGATAAACATAGCCGGCGAAGACAAGCCCGGAATGACCTCGTCGCTGACGGCGATACTCGCCCGCTACGACGCCTTCATCCTCGATATCGGACAGGCCAACATACACCGCTCGCTGACACTCGGCATACTATTCAAGACTACGGCCGAAAAGTCGGGATTCATCATGAAGGAGCTGCTGTTCAAGGCCTCGGAGCTGGGGGTCATGATTCGTTTCACGCCCATCAACCCCGACGATTACAATGCCTGGGTCAGCCGCCAGGGCAAGAACCGATACATAGTCACACTGCTCGGCAAGCAGGTCACGGCGCGCCACATAGCCGTGGCGACCAGCGCCGTGTGCGAGCAGGGGCTGAACATCGATGCCATCAAGCGACTCACGGGCCGCATGCCTCTGGAGGAGGACGACCGCGTGCCCAAGTCGTGCATCGAGCTGTCGGTGCGCGGCACGCCCGAGGACCGCGACCTGATGCACGAGAGATTCATGGAGCTCTCGGAGACGGGCGTCGACGTATCGTTCCAGAAGGATGACATATACCGCCGCAGCCGCCGCCTGATTTGCTTCGATATGGACTCGACGCTCATCAGAACCGAGGTTATCGACGAGCTGGCCGACAGGGCCGGCGTGGGCAGCCAGGTACGCGAGATTACCGAGCGCGCCATGCGCGGAGAGATAGATTTCCGCGAGAGCTTCACGCAGCGAGTGGCTCTGCTCAAGGGTCTCGATGTGAGCGTGATGCAGGATATTGCCGAGAATCTCCCCATAACCGAGGGTCTGGAGAGACTCATGACCATACTCAAGCGCGTGGGTTACAAGACGGCCATACTCTCTGGAGGTTTCACCTACTTCGGCAACTATCTGAAGCAGCTCTACGGCTTCGACTACGTATATGCCAACGAACTCGAGGTCGAGGATGGCCGCCTGACCGGACGCTACACGGGCGAGCTGGTCGACGGGCGCCGCAAGGCCGAACTGCTGCGGCTGCTGTGTCAGTTCGAAAACATCAACATAGCCCAGTCGATAGCCGTGGGAGACGGAGCCAACGACCTGCCGATGCTCAACCTCGCCGGTCTGGGCATAGCTTTCCACGCCAAGCCTAAGGTGAAGGCTACGGCCCAGCAGTCGATTTCGACGACCGGACTGGACGGCATACTCTACTTCCTCGGACTCAAAGACTCGTGGATAGAATAAGACCATGCGCAGGATTGTTGCTATCATATCGGCAATGCTGTTCGCATCGGGCTGCTACGACAGCTTCGACAATCCTCCCGTGCGCGATACGGACCCCGAGAATGCCAACATAACCATCGCCGAGCTGAACTCGCTCTACCGCGACGGCACCGTGGTCATCACTCAGGAGCTGACCATAGCCGGCACGGTAACTTCGAGCGACAAGGCCGGCAATTTCAGATACTCGTTCACCATCGAACAGGATGGCGCCGCCGTGGAGATACTGGCCCGGCAGAGCGACCTGCACAACATATACCCCAAGGGTTGCCGCACGGCAGTCAGGCTGCGCGGGCTCGCTCTCGGGCAGACCGACGGCGTGAAGCAGATAGGCATGCCGCCGGCCGACTACGGCTACTACCCTGTCGACTACATCCCCTCGCGGCAGCAGCTCGACCTCCACATATCGCGCAGCGAGGGCCCGGGCGAACCCGGCCCGCATGCCTGCCGACCCGAAGAGCTGCGGGAGGATATGTGCGGACGTCTGGTTCGCATAACGGGGCTGCTCCACAGCCCGGAAGAGGAGGCGGAGAGTATTGCCGGATATACCGTTTTCAACCACGACGACGGGATGCGGATAGCGGTCTATGTGAGGCCGTATGCCGATTTTGCGGAGATGCCCGTGCCAGAGGGAAGCACAGCCGTCACGGGCATCCTGCTGCACGGCAGAGTCGCCGGCGAGGATATGTTCATCATAAAACCGAGAGATGAGAGGGATTTCATGTCTTATGATTAGCCTCGCGGCTCTGTGCGCATGCGACAGAGCCTCCAAGCTCGACTACCAGGAGCAGCGCCCGTCAGAGATAAGCATCGCGCGTCTGAGAGCCGAGGCTGTCGGGGTGTCGACGATAATTCGCGACGACATATCGGTGCGCGGCCGCGTGACGGCCAACGACGCCTACGGTGAGTATTATAAAGCCGTGGTCATAGAGGATGCGAGCGGAGGCATAGAGATAGAACTCGACGCCTATGCGCTCTATGCCATGCTGCCGCTATATGCCGAGGTGACCGTCCACTGCCAGGGCCTTGCCATCGGCCGCTACGGACGCATGCTCGAGCTCGGCGCGCCTCCTGCGGGCGAATATCCGTCGGACCGCATCGCCTATGGCGACATAATGAAATACATAACCCTGCGCACCGAGGCTTCGGCTCCCGTCGAGCCGCAGAATGTTCAGATAGCATTGCTCGATGACAGCCACATAGGCCGCACAGTAAGAATCGGCTGTCTGCATGCCGCCGTGCCGGGATTATGTTGGGCCGACACCGACTACGAGGGCCGCTATGTCGACACGCAGAGACGGGTAGTCGATGCAGACGGGCGGAGCATAGCGGTCAGCATCAGCGCAAATGCATTATACGCTCATGAGCCGATGCCCGCAGGCGAGTTTTCACTAACCGGCATAGTAGAATATCATTCAGCAGAATACACCCTGCGAATCACCAACCGCGGAATAGAAGAGGTGCGGGAGCAGTAATCCCGGCAGATGCATGCGCAAGGCAGAGCAGAGCGGCGCTAATCATTCAGCGCATGCCACAGCATGTCCTTCAGCTGCGCGATGTTCAAGCCCGACACAGAGGATATGAACAGCGTGGGTATGCCCTCGGGAAGATTTGCGCGCAACTCCTCCATCAGCTCGTCGTCGAGCATGTCGCATTTGGTCACGGCCAGCAGACGGCGTTTGTCCATAAGTTCGGAGTTGTACTGCTGCAATTCGCCCAGAAGAATCTCATAGTCCCGGCTTATGTCGTCGCTGTCGGCGGGTATCATGAACAGCAGCACCGAGTTGCGCTCGATGTGTCGCAGAAAGCGGGTTCCCAGTCCGCGGCCCTCGTGCGCCCCCTCGATAATGCCGGGAATGTCGGCCATGACGAACGAACGGCCGTCGCGCACCTCGACGATGCCGAGGTTGGGCTCGAGCGTGGTGAAGGCATAGTCGGCAATCTTGGGCTTGGCGGCCGAGACGACCGACAGCAGAGTGCTCTTGCCGGCATTGGGGAAGCCCACCAGTCCCACATCGGCCAAAATCTTCAGCTCGAGAATGAAAGCCCCCTCGTCGCCCTCTTCGCCGGGCTGCGCATAGCGCGGAGTCTGGTTGGTTGCGCTCTTGAAGTTCCAGTTGCCGAGACCTCCGCGGCCGCCCTTGAGAAGCACCAGACGGTCGCCGTGGCCCGTGACCTCGCCGGCATACTCTATCGACTCGGTTCCATCCTCGTTCTGCACCACGCGGCGCGCCACCGTACCGAGCGGCACCGGTATCACGATATCCTTGGCATCCTTGCCCGAGGAGCGGCCGCCCGAGCCGTTCTGGCCGTCTTCGGCGAACTGGTGGCGCTGGTACTTGAGGTGTATCAACGTCCAGTACTGGCTGTCGCCCTGCAGGATGATGCTGCCGCCCTTGCCGCCGTCGCCGCCGTCGGGTCCGCCGAAAGCGACGAACTTCTCGCGGCGGAAATGCGCCGAGCCTGCACCGCCGTGACCCGAGCGGGCGAATATCTTCACGTAGTCTACGAAATTGGAACCTGCCATAATAGAGTGTTTCGGGGCACAAATATAATGCAACCGCACCGCATAACCAAATCCGGCGTCACAGCGCCGCGTCGGTGCCGAAGCGGAAGACAGTGCGCGAACAGAACTTCTCGCCAGGGCGCAACAGCGTCGATGGGAATTGCGGCTTGTTGGGGCTGTCGGCGAAGTGCATGGTCTCGAAGCAAACCGAATTGCGGCGCGGATAGAGAATGCCTCCCTTGCCGGCGATTTGGCCGTTCAGGCCGTTGGCCGTGTAGATGTGCACTCCCGGCTGGTCGGTGACAATGCTCATCGTGCGGCCGCTTGCCGGCTCCACGACAAAAGCCGCCTCGAACATCTCGCCGTCAGGATGGTTCAGCTGCCAGGTGTGGTCATATCCGTTGCCGGCCGCAATCTGAGAGTCGTCGGCCTCGATGCGCTCGCCTATGGCATGAAACTCCGCAAAGTCGAACGGAGTACCCTCCACCGGCAGGAAGCGGCCAGTGACGCACTTTCGCGAATCGTACTCGGCAATGCTGTCTGAGGCCACGCGCAGCTGGTGTCCGAGCACAGCGGACGAGAGGTCGCCCGAGAGGTTGAAGAACGAATGGTTCGACAGATTGAGCACGGTGGCGCGGTCGGTTTCGGCCTGGTAGAGTATCTCCAGTCCGTTGTCTTCGCCGAGCGAGTAGGTAACCTTCACGTCGAGATTGCCGGGGAAACCGTTCTCGCCGTCGACCGACAGATAGCGCATGCTCACGCTGCGGCCGTCGCAGCTCTCGACATCCCACACCCGGTCGGCAAAACCGGGATAGCCTCCGTGGGTGCAATGGCCGTTGCCGGCCGCCGGCAGCTCATAGCGCCGGCCGTCTATTTCGAACGATGCGCCCTGTATGCGACCGATGTAGCGTCCGACGAGCGCGCCGAAGTTCTGTCGTATGACTCGGTAGTCGCGCACATATTCGAAACCGCAGACTATGTCGGCCAGGCGGCCGTCGCGGTCGGGAGTCAGAATCGACACGATGCGCGCCCCGTAGTTGGTGATGCAGACCTCGACGCCTGCCGAGTTGCGCAACACATACAAACCTGTCGGTTTGCCGTCGGTGACCGATATGAAGTTGTCGGACGAGAGTCCGGAGTGCGTGGCGAATCCTCCGCCGGAGCATGCAACAAGCGGCGGCAGGCACACAAGCACCGCCGCACGCAGAATATCGAGTAGTCTCATCCGCCTATTTCTTCAGGAAATCGGCCCTCACGGGGCTGAACGTATCGATGAGAATGCCGGGCTCGAGACATACGCAGCCGTGAGGCACGTCGGGAGTCTTGAACAGGCAGTCGCCCTCGCTGACGACCTTGGTAACGCCGTCGATTGTAAACTCGAAGCGGCCCTTGGCAACATAGGTGCTCTGGCTGTGGTAATGGTGGTGGAGCGCGCCGACGGCCCCCTTCTCGAATACCACCTTGACCATCATCAGCTGGCCGTCATAACCCATAATCTGGCGCTTCACGCCGCCGCCCAGCTCCTCCCACGGAGTCTCGGCCGCAAATACGAACGGTGCACTTCCCGTCTTTTCCATAGCAATAAGTTTTTACGATATGTACAAATATACGGACAAAAAACCGAAACGCACGCTTTAACGGACACAAATTTCAACGCAGAGGACAAATATCATAGCAAATACGGGCCTTGGCCGCTTGCGACAGAACAAAAAACTCGTTAAATTTGTCGTAACTAAATTAACCGCAATGAACAAAAAACTTATCACCATGCTCTCGGCAGCGATGCTGTTGGGGCAGTTGTTCGCACAGACCCCCACGTACCGCAATCCCATTCTGGGAGGCGACTATCCCGACCCTACCATAATGCGCGAGGGCGAGGATTACTACATGACGCATTCGGCATTCGACTATCAGCCTGGACTGACGGTTTTCCACTCGCGCGATTTGGTCCATTGGGAGCCAATAAGCTGCGCGCTCAACACCTACCTCGGCTCGATATGGGCGCCCGACATATCGAAGCACGGCGACAAATACTACATCTATTTCACCGTGGCGCTGAAAAACGGACGCAAAAACTACGTCACATACGCCTCGTCGCCCTACGGACCCTGGAGCGAACCCATCGACCTGCACATAGCCAACATAGACCCCTGCCACGTAGTTGGCGAGGACGGCTCGCGCTGGCTCTTCATGAGTGCCGGCAAACGGGCCCGGCTGACAGACGACGGACTGGCCATAGTGCCCGGGACCGAAGAGACCGTATATGAGGGATGGCAGTATCCCGAAGAGTGGCTCACCGAAGGATTCTGTCTCGAAGGTCCGAAACTGCGCAGAATCGGCGAATACTACTATTATCTCAACGCCGAGGGCGGCACGGCCGGACCTCCGACCAGCCACATGATAACCATGGCCCGTTCCAAGTCGATAAACGGCCCGTGGGAGAATGCGCCATGCAATCCGCTGGTGCACACCTATAACAATAGCGACCGCTGGTGGTCGAAGGGTCACGGTTCGCTAATCGACACCCCCGACGGCCGGTGGTATGTGGTATACCACTCCTACGAAAACGGATTCTACAACCTCGGCCGGCAGACGCTGCTCGAGCCGGTGGAGATGACGCCCGACGGATGGTTCAGAACATGTCCCGACACCGACATCGAGGGCGAGACAGCCATGCCGCTGCCCGTTGACGGCAGCATCGGTCCGCGCCATGACAAGGTCGGACTGTTCCGCACCGGTCTGGAGTGGAAGTTCTACAAGGCGCACGACCCCTCGCGCGTGCAGGTCGAGGATGGCGCGCTGACACTCAAATCCGCAGGCAAGGATATGCCCGACTCGCCGCCGATGCTCTTCGTTGCCGGCGTGCACTCCTATGAGATAGAGGCCCGCATAACCCTCATCGGCGATGTCACGGCCGGACTGACGCTCTTCTACAACGACCGCTTCTTCATGGGCACCGGATTCAACCGGATGCGCCGCGTGCGCCACCGCATGGGCGAGGAGCGCGGCACGGGTCGCCACGAAGTCGAAGCTCCGCAAACCATGCGGCTGCGGCTGCGCAACGACCGCCACGTTGTGACCGGTCAGTACAGCTACGACGACGGAGCCACATGGCACCGCGAGACCTGGGGAATGGACATATCAGGCTATCACCACAATACGCTCTATGAATTCCAGAGCGTGCTGCCGGGCGTATATGTCTACGGCGATGGCCAGGCTCGCTTCGAGGAGTTCAAATTCAAAGTACTGGAATAATAGACAACAAAAAATAACACAGCTATGAAAAAACTTACTGTACTGTGTCTGCTGCTTGCTACGGCAGCAACGGTCTGCGGCAAAACCAAACCGGCCCCGGACCAGCAAATCAGAGAGACTATGAAAAAGGCCACGCACTACATGATGGACGTGGCGAGCTACAACGGCGGCTTCGTGTGGAGCTATCTGCCCGACTTGTCGCGTCAGTGGGGCGAGATGGAGGCCAAGCGTACCATGGTATGGATTCAGCCTCCCGGAACACCCGCGGTGGGACACCTCATGCTGGATGCCTACCACGCCACCGGCGATGAATACTATTACGAGTGCGCGCAGAAGATTGCCGCAGCCCTCATCTGGGGGCAGCTGCCATGCGGAGGCTGGAACTACATGTTCGACTTTGCGGGCGAGAACTCCACGCGCGAGTGGTATGCCACCGTCGGCAAGAGCGCATGGCGCCTCGAGGAGTTTCAGCACTACTACGGCAATGCCACATTCGACGATTCCGGAACAATGGAAGCTGCCAAATTCCTGCTGCGCATCTATGTCGAGAAGTACGACCCGGCATACCGCCAGCCGCTCGAGAAGTGCATAAACCTCGTGCTCACGAGCCAGTATCCTATAGGTGGCTGGCCGCAGCGCTACCCTCTCATGTTCGACCATCCGTTCATGGGTCTGCCCGACTACTCGTCGTTCATAACGCTCAACGACGACGTGATACCCGAGAACATCGACTTTCTGATTCAGTGCTATCAGGTGCTCGGCATGCAGAACCTCAAGGAGCCCATCATCCGCGCCATGAACTGCGTGAAGGTTCTCCAGCAGGGTGCTCCCTACGCAGGCTGGGGCGACCAGTATACCGTGAACGACCTCAAACCGGCACACGCCCGCTCCTACGAGCCGCGCGCCATCAACACCGCAACCACGGGACAGATGGTCCGCAAGCTCATAGAGTACTACCGTCTGACCGGCGACACGAAATATCTGTTGGGAATACCCGCGGCAATCGACTTCCTCGAGTCGATGAAGCTGCCGCAGTCGGAGGTCGAGCGCTGGGGACGCCCCTCACGCGATCCGGATGCCATACTCGTGCCGCGATTCATCGACCCCGATGACGGCAAGCCACTCTACGTACACCGCAAGGGTTCGAACGTAGTCAACGGAACCTACTACACCGACCAGAACATCGAAAATACGATAGGCCACTACAGCTCGGCTGCATACATCAACATCAAGGCGCTGCGCAAAGCCTATGAGGATATTCTGGCCATGCCGCGCGAGGAGGCAACCGCCGGTTCGCCTCTGCTCATTACGGAGGCTGTGGCGCTGGACAAATACTATCACAAGCCCCGCGCATTCCGCGGATATCCCGGAGAGCAGGAGCCGCAGGGCGTCGAGGCTCTGGTATCATCGCTGACCTCCGAGGGATACTGGCTCTCGCCCATACGTCAGATTTCGAATCCATACAAGTCTATTCCTCAGATGGAAGCGAGCAACGAGACCAAGTACATGCAGACAATGTGCGGCGACGAATACGACACCTCGCCCTACACTCCAGAGCAGGAGGTGCTCGGAATCTCCACGCGCACATTCCTCGACAACATGACCCGTCTGATCGCAACGCTGGCTTCGGATGAAAATCGCTAATCCGATGAAAAGAGTGGCAATAATAGCGGCGCTGACAATAATGTCGGCCGCCGCTTCCGCACAGCAGCAGGATGCTCAAAGATACGGCGTAGTGAAGAACATGCCTGCATTCTTCGAGCAGATGAAGGCGCAGCTGACATGGCCCATGGCGTGGGGAAATGCTCCGCAGACGGATTTCGACGAGTGGCGCACCGCAGCCCGCGAGGTGCTGATGGAGAGCATGCAGAACATTCAGCCGGCAGCCGAAAGCTACGACATGGAGATTGTGGCACGCGAGCATCGCGATGGCTACGAAGCGCTGAAGATTGAGTTCAACATCTCGGCCTGGTGCCGCATACCGGCCTATCTGCTTGTGCCCGACGGCGAGGGGCCCTTCCCGGCCATCGTCATGCTGCACGACCACGGAGCGCATTTCTCCATAGGCAAGGAGAAGATGGTACGTCCGTTCGGTGTCTCGCAGCAGATTATGGAGGATGCCGAAAAATGGGCCGAAGGGTGCTACGACAACCAGTTCGCGGGCGACTACTTCGCCGCGGCAGGATATGTCGTCCTCTCGGCCGACGCCCTGTTCTGGGGCGAACGCGGCCGCATGGAGGGCATCGACTACGACGGCCAGCAGGCGCTGGCTTCGAACTTCCTGCAGATGGGCGGCTCGTGGGGCGCGTTCATCAACATGGACGACGTCTACAGCGCCGATTTTCTTGCCTCGCTGCCTTTTGTCGACGGCGAGAAGATAGGATGCCTCGGCTTCTCGATGGGCGCCTACCGTTCGTGGATGATGTCGGCCATAACCGACCGAGTGAAAGCCTCGGCGTCGATATGCTGGATGAACACCACCGACCGTCTGATGTCGCTCGACAACAACCAGAACAAAGGCGGCTCGGCATACTCCATGCTCACGCCCAACCTGCGCCGGTATATGGACTACGCCCACACGGCCAGCATAGCCTGTCCGAAGCCGACGCTCTTCTACAACGGAACCCGCGACAAACTCTTCCCCGTCGAGGGCGTGGAGCAGGCTTACAGCACCATGCGCGAAGTATGGGAGAGTCAGGGGGCCGGCGACCGGCTCGAGACTCGCATCTGGGATGAGAAACACTTCTTCAGCAAGCAGATGCAGCAAAAGACGCTCGAGTTCTTCGACAAGTGGCTCAAGTAGCGCTTGCGGAGCAAAATATGCCGCATGCGGACGGGTAAAGGGAAATAAAAATATTTTCACTATTTTTGCCTACCGCACGGACCCGAAAAAACTGCGGCTGAAAGAGGGATGTTCGACAAACTGAAATATCTGTTGGTGAAAGGGCTGTTCATGCTTCCGGCTATGCTTCCGCTGCCGGTGCTGCACGGCCTTTCACGCATATTGCGTTTCATAATCTACAGCGTGCTGCGATACAGAGTCAAGGTCGTCAGAAAGAACCTGCGCAACGCTCTGCCCGAGTTGAGCGAGGCCGAGCGCCGCAGAATCGAGCGCCGCTTCTATCTGCATCTGTGCGATTGTATTGTCGAATCGGTCAAACTGCTGTGCATCAGCGATAAGGCGCTCAACCGAAGGGTCGAAGTAGTCAACGGCCAGGCTGTGGAGCGCATAGCCCGCGAAGGTCGTCCCGTGGTTCTGTTCATCGGCCACTACGGATGTTGGGAGTGGGTGCCGGCAGCAGCGCGCGGATACAGCATGCCGGAGATTACGGGCGAGATATTCCGCCCGCTGTCGAACGAGGTCATGAACCGCGTGATGCACAGCATACGCTCACATTTCAACACGCTCCAGATACCCCAGCAGCGGGCTTTTCGCGAACTGCTGCGGTTGCGGCGCGACAAGGGCACATTCCTCATAGGATTCCTCTCCGACCAGCGTCCGCGCGGCCCGCAGGCCCACCACAGCACCATGTTCATGGGCCGCATGACCTCGTATGCTGCAGGCGGCGAGGAGATAGGCCGCAGAATCGATGCCGGATATCTGTACCTGGACATCGAGAAGCGCGCCCGCGGCCGCTACACTATGACATTCACCGAATTGCACCCCACAGAGGAGGAGATGCGCAGCGAATATCCCTATACGATATGCTACATGCGCCACCTCGAGCAAACCATACGCCGCGCACCTGAATACTGGCTTTGGTCGCACAAGAGGTGGAAATTCGAAGACCGCGCAGCAGAAGCGGCTCAAGGCGATGCGTAACTTTGCCGCCATAGATTTCGAGACTGCAAACCGCGAGCGGACAAGCATCTGCAGCATCGGCATAGTCATAGTAGTCGACGGAGAGATACGCGAACGCATCTACAGACTCGTCAAGCCCTCACCCAACTACTACAGCTACATGAACACGCGCATTCACGGCCTCACGGCTGCGGATACCGCACAGTCGCCCGACTTTCCGACCGTATGGGCCGAGATAGCGCCCCGCATCGAGGGTCTGACGCTTGCCGCGCACAACAGCGTATTCGACGAAGGGTGTCTGAAGGCTGCATTCGAAAAGTACGGCATGGAATACCCCGGATATGAGTTCAAGTGCACATGCCGCGCAGCACGGCGCATTTTCGGCAAGACGCTGCCCAATCACCAGCTGCACACCGTGGCGGCACACGTCGGCTTCGACCTGAAAAACCACCATCACGCCCTGGCCGATGCCGAGGCATGCGCCCACATTGCCGTCCGG
The DNA here is from genome assembly GCA_022511345.1 of Alistipes sp. GTDB lineage: Bacteria > Bacteroidota > Bacteroidia > Bacteroidales > Rikenellaceae > Alistipes. The sequence goes on along the minus strand of JAFLRR010000003.1, from coordinate 5,400 downwards.
ATTATCGAATAAAAGGGAGGACTGAAAGCGCCGTCGATAAAGTATATAATCGCGTCAAAAAGTGTAGTTGACCGAAAGCCAAGCCGTGCGCGGATATGAATACAGATAGCGCGACGGCAGCGGAAGGTAGACCGCCGCGCCGGACGAGACTCTTCTGACACGCTGCGACTCATAACCGGCGTAGACCATGTCGCGCATGCCGGCAAGGTTGTGCACGGCAAGCATCACCGATATGTTCGAACCGGAACCCAAACGCCAGCGCTTGGCCACCGTGAGACCTACATCGACAGCATCGTCCAGACGCTCCTGATTAGTCAGGCGGTCGAAGTCCTCGTGCGAGGAGGAGCTCTGGTAGGCTACCCTCTCGGTGCGGCGCAGCAGCGACGGTTCGACATAGCGTGCCCCGGCCCAGCCGGCAGATATGTCGAACGACCAGCCGCGCGGCGAGTAGTATGCTGCAGAAAACGATGCTGCAAGCTGCGGAGTATTGCCGAGCGTGCAGCCGCCGAGGTAGCTGCGCGACGCGGCTGCGACCGGTGTGTTGCCTGCATCGGTTATAATCTCGACAACGGGATTGGACGAATACTTGCAGCGTGCGGCTGTCAGTGTCGCCTCCAGCCGCCAACGCCTCGACAGCCGTAGCGAAGCGGCAGCCTCGGCACCATAGCACAGGCGGCCTATATCCTTGACGTACATATCGCAGAACGACGAGCTCAAATCGTCGTAGTAACGCATGGTCATGATTTCGCCCGACCAGATCGAGGCAAACAGCGAGGCCTGCAGCTGCAGCGACCGCGTTGAAATGCGGCCCACGGCCTCCCAGCCCAGGCGTTTGCGCAGCGGATGGCCACCGACGGTCAGGTTGTTGTACTGCGGATTCCAAAACAGATCCTCGGCCTCGGGTGCATCGCCGGCTGCCGAGACGGACATGCCGACATATTTCGACGTGGTGAAGGCATAGCCAACGGTCAGACGCGCCGCATAGGTTGTAAAGCGCACCGACGGCGAGGCGCCGAATGAACCTTCGCCGGGAAAGAGCTCCTTCTCGAAAAATCCGCGGCGGCTTACTGAGGTCTCGGCCAGTCGTGCCGCGAAGTCGAGATTGAAACGACCCGAGCGATAGTCGACGGCGGCATACAATCCGGCATCGAAACGCCGCAGGGAGTAGTCGTAACCGAAACGTCCGCCCTCGCCGACACGGCGGCCTGGATGGCGCAAGTCGTTCTGCAGGGCATTGGAGAAGGTGTCGTCATCGACAAGATAGAGGTCTATGTCGGTCAAGTAGGATGCCCCCAGCAGGTCGCGCATCTGCCGATAGCTGCGGTGCGACGACACAGTGGCTGCAGCGCCGTAGCTGACAGCAAGGCCGTCACCGAAATCGGTTCGCGCACCGACCGCCGCCCTGATGTCGGCAATGGCCGTAACGCAGTCCTCGACGGCATAGACCGCTTCGCCCGAGGCCATGCGGTTCTCGGCCCGCAGTTCGTCCCAGTCGATTTGCGTATAGCGTCTGTCATCGGTCCGCCACGAGTCGGCCACGACTCCGGCCGACACATCGTCGGTCATATAGCTCGGCAGATAGCGATAGTTGTCGGGCATGGGAGTGCGGGCATCGTACCACCCGAGCGACGAATAGCGGCGCGTGCCGAACTCGGCGGCAAGCGATGCCGTCAGAGCGGTGTTGTCGCTCAGACGGTCTTCATACGAAATCACGAACAGCGGCGTGGCTTCGCGTCGCACGCGCGAATTGCGTACACGGCCGTTGTCCATGCCCCACGAGGGGTTGTAGAGATTGTCGTCACGCAGCACGAAGGCCTCGCGCACCGAGGCCGTGCGCATACCGCGCATCGAGGGGCGGAACGAGGCCAGCAGCGACAGGACCCGGCTCTCGGATAGCTGCCGCGCAAGACGGAACGAGACCCCGCACGACGAGGTGAAGACTCCGTCTACATGCATATCGCGGCCCGTGCGGCCCTCGACAGCCAGGTCGAGACTCCAGCCGTGCGGCATGGTGAAGGCTGCCAGCGCCCTCGCACCGGCCGTATAGCCGCGGTCGGTGAAGTTGACCGACACCGATGTCGGCTGGTCGGGATGAATCGCCGCAAACGAGAAGGACTCGCCGCCCGACAGCGGCATCATGACATCGCCGGCCGAGCCGAACGGAGCTATGCGCTGACGGTCGGCGCGCAGCAGTCTGAAAGCTGCGGCATGACGCGACGGCAGCCGCAGGCCGGCATACGTTATGGCATGGTCGGTATAATCGGTGCCGCGGCGCGAACCCGCGACGAACGAGAGCGAGTAGTCGGCTAACCGTGCATACAGATCGTCGGCTTGCTGCACGGCCCGGTAGAAGAGCGTGGTGTCGGTGCGGACAACGGGGGCATAGTCGCTTTCGATGTGCGTGAAGGGATAGCCGCTGTCGTCGAACCGCGACTGCGCACACACCGCCTGCGAGATGACAAGCATTCCCGTCCACAATATCACTTTCACAGCTTTACACATCACCGTAAGGCCTCTTCACCAAAACAAAGATACGATTTAATACGACAGCATGCAAGAGCTCAGACTCTTTTAGCCCTGCGGTGCAGACTTAGCGCGGCCGCACAAAAAAAGGACGAAGTCAAAAACTTCGTCCTGTGGTAGCGAGGGAAGGACTCGAACCTCCGACCTTCGGGTTATGAGCCCGACGAGCTGCCAACTGCTCCACCTCGCGATATTGGCTGTGTCCGCGGCATCTGCCGCATTCACGATGCAAAGATAATACAAATATTCGCAATCGCAAAACTATTTTCTATTTTTTAGTCTCGGCGGCCCGGATAATGCAAATTATTCCTATTTTTGCAACAATCCAAAATATATGCAACATCGACCATGAAAGCGATTCGAACCATAGCGCTTATTTGCGCAATCATGTGGAGCGCAGCCCTGGCGGCTCAGCTGCCTGGAGGCGGACTCAACGCCCCGAGCGTGAAGTGGAGCGCCGACACCGAGACCGTGTCCGACGGCGTACAGCGCATAGTACTGACGGCCGACATAGCCGCAGGCCGCCACATGTACGACTTCGGCCCCTACACCTCGGGCCCCAACCCCACCGTCATAACGTTCAGCTTCGAGGGTGCCGAGCCCGAGGGCGGCATCGAGATGCTGACCCGTCCCGAGCGTCACTACGACAAGACCTTCGGCACTGAGATAGGCTCGTTCTCGGGCCGTGCGCAGTTCGCCCAGAGGGTGCGCATCGCATCACCCGACGCTTCGGCGACAATCTCCATCGAGTGGATGACGTGCGACGAGACAAGCTGCACGCCGCCCGAGGATGCCGAGCTCGAGCTCAGCCTTGCCGGCGGCGAACCTGCCGCACAGAACCAGACGGCACCCCTGTCCGGAGCTGCCGCACAAACCGCCTCTTTGGCCGGACCTTCAGATGACTATGCTGCTACCCTGCCGCCGGCCACGGGCCGCGGCTCGCTGTGGGCGCTCATCATCGAGGCTGTGCTGTGGGGCTTCGCCGCGCTGCTCACTCCATGCGTCTTCCCGATGGTTCCCATGACCGTATCGTTCTTTCTCAAGGGCGAGGGCGGCCCGGCGCGCGGACGCATGCGCGCAGCTCTCTACGGGCTCTTCATCGTGCTGCTCTACACCGTGCCCGTTGCGGCCATCATATTGATAACGAGGGTTGTCGGCGGCGACGCCGTCACGGCCGACATATTCAACTGGCTGGCTACGCACTGGCTTCCCAACATCGTCTTCTTTGCGGTGTTCATGATTTTCGCCGCCTCGTTTTTCGGGGCCTTCGAGATCACGCTGCCCTCGCGTTTAGTCAACAAGAGCGACAGCAAGGCCGACACCAAGGGCCTGGGCGGCATCTTCTTCCTTGCCCTGACGTTGGTGCTGGTGTCGTTCTCGTGCACGGGACCCATCGTCGGGTCGGTGCTCATCAAGTCGACTTCGGGCGAGTTCTGGTCGCCGATTATCACCATGCTGGCCTTCTCGCTGGCCTTTGCGCTGCCGTTCACGCTCTTCGCACTCTTCCCGTCGATGCTCAAGTCGCTGCCCAAGAGCGGCGGATGGCTCAACTCGGTCAAGGTCGTAATAGGTTTTCTCGAGGTCGCGCTCGGCTTCAAGTTCCTGTCCGTTGCCGACCAGACCTACCACTGGGGGCTGCTCGACCGCGAGGTCTACCTTGCAATCTGGATTGCCGTCTTCACGCTTCTGACGCTCTACCTGCTGGGCAAGCTGCACTTCGCACACGACAGCCAGACCACGCACATCGGCGTCGGCCGCCTCGCGCTGGCCATCGCCAGTCTCTCGTTCGTGGTCTACATGCTTCCGGGCATGTGGGGCGCGCCGCTCAAGGCACTGTCGGGCTATCTGCCGCCCATGCACACCCAGGACTTCATCGCCGGAGGATATTCCGCCGCACCCGCACCTTCGACCGCCGCGCCTGCCGGCGTGACCGCTCCGGGCGAGGGCAAATACAGCGATTTTCTGCACCTGCCCCACGGTCTTAAGGGCTTCTTCGATCTTTCGGAGGCTCAGGAGTATGCGCGCGCCACGGGCAAGCCCGTCTTCGTCGACTTCACGGGCCACGGCTGCGTCAACTGCCGCGAGATGGAGGAGCGCGTGTGGTCGGCGCCCGAGGTTCTGCAGCTGCTGCGCGACGAGTTCGTCATCGCGGCGCTCTATGTCGACGACAAAACCGTGCTGCCGGCGTCGGAGCATGTCACTACCCCGTCGGGCAAGGTCCTCAAGAGTCTGGGCAAGATAAATTCGCACTACGCGCTGACCACCTACGGCGTCAACGCACAACCCTACTACGTGCTTCTGGACCCCAACGACTGCCATCTTCTGACCCAGCCTTCGGGCCGCAACCTCGACCCGCAGGCCTTTGCCGAGTTCCTGCGGCGCGGTCTTGCTGCGGCTCACGGCAGCGAAAATTAGTTTTTCGGGGCTGAAAACGAAAAAAATCGGTTTTTGAAGCCCTAATTTTGAATTTTTGTATATCTTTGCACCACGATAATCCCCTCGGGGAGTTATCAGGGCCCATAGCTCAGTCGGTTAGAGCAGCGGACTCATAATCCGAAGGTCGGGGGATCATGCCCCTCTGGGCCCACAGAAACAGACAGGTTGCACCATTTGTGCAACCTGTTTTTTTTATCTCTCTGCCGGCGAAATGCGCGGCATTGCATCAATGCGCAGCTGCTTGCGGGTCGGTGAATTTCCCGAAAAAAATGCGACTACCCTGGTGCCGCTCCGCCGTCCGCGAAGCGGCACCAGTTGGAAGCTGACCATCACCACTGCCGAGGGTACTAAGGACTACACCGTCTGGGACGGCGCTAAGGGTGACAAGGGTGAACCCGGTGCCGGTGAGCAGGGCGAGCCCGGTACTACTCCCGTTATCGG
>JAFLRR010000021.1 GCA_022511345.1 Alistipes sp. | reverse complement strand
ACGCCGCAAAGTTACGATTCGAAATCCAAACGAACAAATTATTTTTCTAAAAAAATTTAATAAAGCACTAAATTGCCTATAAATCGTTGTCGTGCTGGCGCGGCGCAATTACAATCCGGCATGATATGCGGAGTATAGCGTTACGAATCGTAATATTTCATTGAGAAAACATGAGGGCCGTGTTTATTGCCCAATTCTGCATTCAAGCATTAGCAGACAGATATTCAGGCCGTTGCGCTCGGCGCACAATCCATCTTCTCGAGTCTTTTAGATAGTAAGTTCATCTCATTGCGCAGGCGGCTGCGGGTCACTTCGGCGTAGATTTGGGTTGTGCGTATGTTTTTGTGGCCCAAAAGTTTGCTTATCGACTCGATGGCCACTCCCTGCGACAGAGTGATGCTCGTGGCGAAGGTGTGGCGCGCCGAATGGAAGGTGATTCGACGCTCGATGCCGGCCGTGAGCATTATGCGCCGCAGGCACGAGTTGCACCAGCCGTTGCTCGGAACGGCGAAAACGGTTCCCGAGCGCGCTGCGGAGGAGTATCGCGCCAGAATCAGCTGCGGGACGTCGAACAGCCGCACGCTCACCGAGGTGCCCGTCTTGCGGCGCGAGATGTCTATCCACAGCTCGCCGTCGAGGGTGCGTATGTTGTCGAAGCGCATGTTGCGTATGTCGATGTAGGACAGACCCGTGAAGCAGCTGAACAGAAACAGGTCGCGCACCAGCCGCATGCCGCCCTCGGGCAGCGGCAGCTGAGCCACGCGCCTGATTTCGTCGGTTGTAAGATATCCGCGCGGCACATAGACGCTGCGCATGCGGTAGTTGAGGAATATGTCGCGAGAGAGACAGCCCCGGCCGCGGGCCAGCATGAGGATGTGCTTGAGCGCGGTCATGTAGACCCACGCCGTGTTGGGCTTGAGGGCGCCGGTCCGCATGATGTAGCTGTGGAAGGCCGTGACGAAGCTGCTGTCGAGGCGGTAGAAGGGCACGTCGTCGCTGCCGTAACGCTCACATACGAAGCGCGCAAGGTGGGTGTATACGCACCTATATTTATATAAGGTGTTGGCGCTGCGCGACACGCCCACCATTTGGGCGAACTCTTCGTTGTGGTCTCTGAAGAACGCCAGCAGCATCTGCCGCCGGCCGTCGCCTCCCAGATACATATCTTTGATGCGTGCGGGGGTCGCCGGCTCGCCCGAGGCCGTCAGACGGTCGTAGCAACCGCCTATGCGCGCGCGGATTAGCTCCAGCGAGCCGTTTGTGAGCCGGGCTTCGGCCGAGCGGCCCGCCATGCGGCCCTGCAGCGCATCCCACTTGGCCGGAGCCACTGCGTGGCGGGTCGTCAGCTGCGTGCGTTCGCCGTTGACCGTTATGCGCACCATTACTGGTGCCCGTCCGTCGCGCCGCATGGCGCTGCGCTTGATGTAAAACAGGATTCGGAATGTGTTCCTCATGTTAAATAATTTTTAGGTTATGTGACAAAATGCCCAAAAAGGGTTACGTTTTAGTTACCCGTAAAAAACGCCCGTGCGGCTGCAAAAATCCGCCCGTCAGCGCCTTAGACTCTCAAAAAAGGTTATGATTTAACCACCCCAACCATTGCAAGCCGCCGTTTCTGCGAGAACATGCCTGCTAAACGGATATTGAAAATCAACCGATTGCAGAAACTATCGCTCACTTTCGGGCGGCTTC
>JAFLRR010000020.1 GCA_022511345.1 Alistipes sp. | reverse complement strand
CAACAATGGCATAAAGATTACCATTGAGGCTGAGGATACCCACTTCGCTGTGGGCGAGACCAAGGAGTACTCCTACACCGTAGAGGGCGCCGATGAGTACATCATCCGTGCAGAGTGGTGGAAGAGCGACGACGCATTCTATGCCGAGGTCGACGAGTCGAAGAGCGTTATCGCCGTTACCGCAGTGCAGGGCGGCGCTAAGGGCAAGATTGCTGTCGAGGTAATCGAGCAGAACGGTACCTGCAAGCACGCATATTTCGAAGTTGTTGCCGACATACCCAATGCATGGTTCGAGGTTGAAGGCGTCGATGATTATGGCTATATGCCGGTTGCTTACGGTGAGGATTTCGCAGCTCTGGACGCTGTTCCGTTCGCTCCCGTTGTAACGCTCAATATCGATTTCGCAGTGGATCACGATCTTACCTTCGATGTTTCGGTAAGCGACTTCTACGAGGAGGGAAGCTCCTATTACATCGACGGTCAGCTCGGTTCGAGCACCGTTACCATCTCGGCAGGTCAGACTTCGGCGGCCGTTACCTTCACGGCTGACCGTGCGAAGATGAAGTCGCTCGAGCCTGACTGGGCTTACACCTATTTCCAGGCTACTTCGGGTGATATCGAGGCTGAGGGTTATGAGCTGTCTATCGCAAACAACTTCGGCGAGCAGCTCACGCTTACGGCCGATGACATCCACTTCTACTTCGGTTCCAGCGTTGGAAATCTGTGCGATGGCAACTATACCACGACCGCAGAGACCAGCTGGAGTCAGGGTAATTTCGCCGAGTCCGGAGCAGCATACAGCAACTATTGGCCTACGATTCGCGAGTGGGGTATATATACCGATATAGACCTTCCGAAAGAGGTATATGCCGTTAAATTCGGTTATGTTCACCGTAGTATCGGCAATACGAATGGCGAGATTCGCGGTATTCGTTTCGGTGCAGAGCAGAACGGCGATTACGTTGAGATAGGCACCGCTACGTTGACCGGTGACAATCTGCCTACTACCGGTTCGAGCGACAGCCACTGGGTTTCTAAGGGTATGGCAAACGGTTCGCTGATTTCGTCCGTTCGTTTCGGCGCTACCGGTGCTTTCGCGGCATCTCTGTCAGCTCAGGCAGAAGACGACGTCGTAGACGCAAGGCAGTATCCTTGGGTTTCGATATGCGTAGGAGAGCTCGAGGTGTACATGATGTACTAATCTTAGGCGATAACAACAGAAAAAGCCGTCGCACATTTGTGCGGCGGCTTTTTCTGTTTATAGGTATATATTAATATCTTACCTGCAGTTTAAGTTCAGCTACAGCGGCAGAACCAGTACCTGGATTATTGCTTGAGCCGGTAACTTTGCCGACAATTTCACCGAGCGTTTTATGGCTCTTGCCGAGCTGGGCATAGAGGTACTCTACTAATTGCAATGTATCGTAAACAACAAAAGAGGAGGGCTTTGCAACCCTCCTCTTTTGTTGTTATCGCTTGAGATTAGTACATAATGTGTACCTCGAGCTCGCGCAGACCTACGCAGTGGCAGTATGCCGGGCTCGGTTCAAGATAGTACAAGTCTCCCTGTGCTGACTCCATCATGCCGAACCATACATTGTCCGTCGGAGTCGATATAGGATAGAATTCGGACTCCTGCCAAGCTACGGTAGTATCGAACGTTTTAGTTCCTATCTCTTCAGGTTGACCTCCTATAATAGCAGCATACTTAAGACTGGCAGGAGCAACACCAGTATTTCTCGGATAATGTCTGAACTTAACAGCCGATGCTTTCATGGGCAGATTAATATCTATGTAGATGTGATAATCGGCATTTGTATACATTTCTGAACCTACCGACCAATAGCTCTCCCAGTAAGAATCCTGCTCCGTACTTCCGTCTACAAGCTTTTCCAGAGAAACCGAAGGACCTCCATGTGACCACTGGCACGAAAGATCGTTCGCAGTAAGATCTGCCTTAATGGAGAAGTTGTTTGCGATGTAGAAATATGCGCCGGTCTCAGCAATACCCTCTGCAGTTGCGGAGATGTAGACACCCGAATCGCTCACAAGGTTCGTACGGGTTGCAATCGATGCCGGAATAACTACAGACGACTCTCCCTTGTTAACCGTTACGGTGTTGTCAACTACAAGGTCGTCGATGAACTCATCACCTTCTACCTCGTCGACAGAGATGGTGAACGTCAGATTCTCGGGTGCAGGAGCATCGAGAGTCAGCAATACGGTAGGATTAACGGATACGCTATTGAGCGACTCGTAGCCGTCGCCGAATGCAACGGGCATGTAATCGTAGTCGTCAACCTCGGCAATGCTTATCGAAGCGTTGGGCATAGACTTGAGGCTGAGCCACGAGTGGTAGCAGTTGGCGCCATCCTGAACCTCGACAAGCAGCTTGTTGACTGCAGCCTCGATAGCATTGACGGTGATGGTGTAGCCGTCGACAAAGGCCTTGAAGCCATAGTCGGGGTTCTGAAGCTCGGCCTTGACAACGGCGTTTTCGCTTGCACCCTCGACCTCGATTTCAATCTCTACCGAGTCGCCCTTGGCAAGGCTTACGGTGCTGTAGGCCTCGACATCCTCACCGTCGACGGAGAACGTGAGGCTGAGTCCGTTCGCA